>JAUWHO010000014.1 GCA_030605835.1 Candidatus Zixiibacteriota bacterium
GAGAGATTAGTATAATATTAAAAGAAATTAAAGCCCAAGAGTGTATTTATGTTACTTTGAGGAGGGTAAACAGCCAAATCTGTCAAAAGCCCAATTCCTAGAAAAGGTGAAGCGTAAGAATCCATCACTTTGAATTTTAGAAACTTACACCCTATAGGTCAAGAAAACAAAGGCTTACACATCTGAGGATACATAGTACAGCCTCTATAAGAAGCCCGCTTGAGGGTCTATTTGAAAACAAACGGGCCAAACATATAGGAGTCAAAGTAACCGTTGGCTCAAGGGAGGCTGTTTGAACCTATTTCGGATATAAATGCCCTAGGCGTCATTTGATTTCTCAGCAACAATCGAAATAAAGCAAGCAATGATAAGGTCTGTAGTGTTGAGGTTCAGCAAGTACATCAAAGCAACAAGAGAATCGTCTGACCTGTTTGTTGACTCCCTGGTGACCTGTTATTCAAAGAAAACGACGTTCATCGGGATCATGCTTTTGCTCATTAGCTTCGGTGTATTTGCCAGCTTGACCCCGGATGCCCTGATAAATGGCGATGCGGCTCTATATACGCAGCAAATAGCCAGTTTTGATTTTTCTCAGAGGACAGTCCACCTGGGATACTATCTGCTGGGGGCTGCGTTCACAGTTCTCCTTCCAGGCTCCAACGATTATACCTTGAACCTTATGAATTGCTTTTTTGGCGCACTAAGCATATCACTGCTCTACCTTATGACTCTGACCCTTTGCCGGAAACAGACTCTCGCTGTTGTTTCCAGTTTGTTTTGGGCCACGAATTTTATTTTCGTCAGGAATGCGCTGTATGCAGAAGTATACATGACAGGGACCTTCTTTCTACTGCTAGCTCTGCAATTGTGGCTTTTGAATAAACCTGTCCTTACGGGGTTATCTTTCGCTCTGTCAACCCTGATCGCCCCCAGTTCCATATTTGCTGTCCCCTGCTTGATAATACTCCGAGCTCGTAAAAAGGCGCTGTTACAATTA
The DNA here is from genome assembly GCA_030605835.1 of Candidatus Zixiibacteriota bacterium. Taxonomy (GTDB): domain Bacteria; phylum Zixibacteria; class MSB-5A5; order DG-27; family DG-27; genus DG-27. The sequence goes on from JAUWHO010000014.1 coordinate 998, forward strand.
GGGGCAACAACGTTCGTGATCTTAACAGTGGCGCTGCTGCCCCACTACAATGACTACTTATTTGGTGATCGAGGTCTCCTGATCGCAGCCGGCCGTCCTATCAATATAGGTTCTGCTATACTAAAAGAGTGCAAGGAGATCGCCTATGGCTTCTTTCTTTATATACCTTTTTTGCTGGCTGGCATTGTACAATTAGTCAAAGAGAAGCGGCTCCACGTTTTTGGAGTGGCCATTTTTGGCCTATGGCTGTTCAACTTCCTGTTGGGAGAAAGGTTTGGTGATGTCCCGACACAACTGCCAACTTATGCGCTTTTTTGCTTGCTTGGAGGGTTGGGTTTCCACCTCTTCTCAACCATATTGAGAAAGGTCGCCAATCGGGGCCGGACAAATCGTTTGCTGGTAGCCTTTGTGGTGCTAACTTTGGTTGTCGGCATAAGCAGTTTTCGAGTCTTCAGGTTGATAAGCAAGAAAAATCATGAGCTTGTTGGGTATCGGAATACCGTCCTTAAGGTAAGTAAAATTACCAGCCCGGACTATTTGGTCGTGGGAAAGTGGGGCCAAGGAGTGCTCTTTCACCATTACGCCTTTCAAGAGTTATATACAAAGCATAGGACTAATACCGGCTGGTTTACCGAGCATTGGATCAATGTAGGACGGTTGCTTAAGGTGGCGGGGGGCAAGAGAGAGCAATTGGAATCGATTGAAAAGTGGCAAGAGGCTATCGCCTCTGGTCAAGAGATATGGATATTGCAGAAAAGCCCCTCTCTCTTTTCAGATCTGCGAAAGGAGGGTTATGCTATTGAACCATTTAGGACTATCTACCGTGCTACCAAGAGGATTCAACCTCCAACTGCAAACCAGGCCTAACCCCAGCTTGGAGATTCCCTCCTAAACTGTCTTCACAATTTGACTGGGGTTAATCTGAGGCCTTTACCAAACTTCTCGGCGGCAGAAATCCCCAAGCCTCCAAGAAATCAGCGCTCAACTTGGCGGCTTCCCGGTGACCGTTATTGTTCCAGTGCCCGTCGATGTCCCAGTGGAGCTTGATTCTCCTCTCGGCTTTCAGCTGCCGGAAACGCGGGGCGCAGTTCAAGGCCGCAAAGCCCTCCCCGGCGGCGAACTCCAGAAGCCAGTTGTCGACGGCGTCGGGGTCGTACGGCTCCGGGTCCAGTCCTACACGGGATAACCGCTGCTGCCACTCCCGGGGGCGAAGCTGGAATCGACCGGAATTGATAAGCAAGAGAAATCCTACCTCCCGCTCCCGGCACTGTTTATATATCTCCAACAATATCGCTTCAGTCAGCCTCTTGGCGGGAGCCAGGCGAGGGTCCTCCTCTTTGGCATAGAGGGGAACTAAGCGGCCGTCCAGGTCCTGATGCGAATTGAGGATCTCCCTCAACCCCTGATTTATCCCTAAATCATACTCCTTCCTGATCACCTTCTTGTGCATCCCCAGAGCTGCCAGTCTCGGGAGGCGGACATTGAGAAAGACGAAAAGGTGGGAGTTCCCCCACAACCACGCTCGGATCTTAGAGCCCAGCGGAGCCTCTACCGGGGTGATCTCCAGCTCCCCCTCCGGATTCAAGCTGCATATCTCGGTGATGAGGATATTGCTGACATCGTTTTTCGAGAAGGAGAGAATGACCAGATCGGGGTCGAACTGGAGAGCGTATTTCTTCAGAAGCACCAGCTCCTGGTCGGGCCCGTATCCACTAACACCGAAGTTCAGAGTCTCGCAATCATAGCCTCTATCCCGAAGGGTCTGCTCCAAAACCTTGGAGAATACGGAATCCAAAGGAACCTGGCCGCCCTCCATATAAGAATCTCCGAGGACTGCGATCCGAAAAACGCCTGCAGGTTTCTGCTGGGAATGCTCAGAATCCCGAAACCCGAAGGAGTTGTAGCTGACCGTGTTTGTGAACTCCTGCCGGGTGTAAGTGAACTCGGCATTAGGGGTGTTAAACCACCCCAGATCCGGATCGATATTTGCCTTGGTCATAGGCTGAGGAAAAAACAGCCGCAGTCCTATCTCCAGCACCAGAATGGAAAGAAGAAAGGTCGCTAGAAGTAGAAGAAGGTTAGCAAGCTGTTTTTTCAATTTCATCCTCTCCTCATCAAGCTTTAGGAATTGGCCTCCCTTGCTCGCGGTTCTGTATTGGGCTGGTTTTGTCCGCAGGGAATATAAGCTCTCATAGTCTGTAGTCGGTTCAAGGGAAACGACCGAATCTCAGGGTCACTTTCTTTATATAAGAAAAGACAGTCCCGAGCCTCGGGACCGTCGCGCCTGGTCAAGACAGAATCAGAAGATGGCATAGATGAACGGTGACAGCGCTGAACCCTCCACGAAAACCATCACGAAGCTGAAAAGTAAGAAGATCAGGATGATCGGCACCAACCACCACTTCTTCCGCGCTCGCAGAAAACCCCAGATCTCCTTCAGCATGCTCAGCTTACCCATAGATGCTCGCTCCCAATAATCAACTAGTATGGCCGCAACAGACGATCTTTCTCGACAGTATAATCCTCTCTCTGCATCCAGTAGCTAGAAACTTCCACCTTCTTCCACCTCTTCTGCAGAAGGTCTTTCCCCAAGAGTCGCATTAAAAGGCCCATCGGAGTCATCACCAAAAAGAAAAGCAGCGTCAGAATGATGGTGGTAACTATCTGACCCAGCACAAAGGCGAAGGCCATCCAGAGGGCATAAGGCCATCTCAAGATCTTGGGGAAGAGAATCCCCAGGAGCAGAAATAGGCCCGCAATGGCCAAAAGATATGGGGCTGCCGGTCGCCCCTTGAGGAGGGCGATAGTTCCGATCACCCCCAAACCGCCGGTCATCACCAGCGCAAACTGGCGTAGCTCCTTTACGGTGGCCGACTTCTTCCAGGGAATCTGTATCTTCATGTTAGTCTAACTCGAACTCCTTGCGCCAGTCTTTGTCCTCTTCAAGCTCCGGCTGTTCTTTTTTGTCCAAAAGGAAATTCTCCAAGACCAAATAGTCCATCTGGGTGCGCATAAAACAGGTGTAAGCATCCTCCGGGCTGCAGACGATCGGCTCGCCTCTGACGTTAAAGGAGGTGTTGATGATAACCGGGCAGCCGGTCTTCTCCCTGAACTTCTCGATCAAATCGTGGTAGCGGGGATTGTCCTGACGATTGACGGTCTGCACTCTGGCGGAGTAATCGACGTGGGTCACCGCCGGGATGGTGGACCGCACCACGTTCAATTTATCGATCCCGAAGAGCTTCCTCTCCGTCGCCTCCATCTCCCGGCGGATATCCTTTCTCACCGGCGCCACCAAAAGCATGTAGGGGCTTTTGCGGTCGATCTCGAAGTAGTCGGAGACCTCCTCCTCCAGGACCGTGGGGGCAAATGGTCTGAAGGACTCCCGGTATTTGATCTTTAGATTCATGACCGACTGCATCTTGGAGCTACGGGCATCCCCGATGATGCTTCGGGCTCCCAGAGCCCTGGGACCGAATTCCATCCGGCCCTGGAACCATCCCACCACCTTCTCGGAGGCCAAAAGCTCCGCAACCGTGTCTAAGAGCTCGTCGTCCTCTAACTTGCGGTGGGGGATGTTTCTCTCTTGGAGGAACATCTCTATCTCCTCGTTGCTGAAATGAGGACCGTAGAAGGAACCGCGCTGCTTGTCCTTGTTTTCTTCGACCTGGCGCTCCTTCCCCAAGTATTGATGCCAGGTGAGAAGGGCAGCTCCAAGTGCTCCACCGGCGTCGCCGGCTCCGGGCTGAATCCAGATATCATCGTAGATCCCGCTGCGCAGGATCTTGCCGTTGCCGACACAATTCAGAGCCACGCCTCCTGCCAGACACAAAAACCTCTCCCCGGTCTCTTTCTTGACGTGTCTCACTACTCGCAGCATGACCTCCTCGGTGACCTCCTGGAGGGATCTGGCCAGGTCCATCTCCCTCTGGGTAACCAGGCTTTCGGGCTTACGGGGAGCTCCCCCGAAGAGACGGTCGAAGTGACCATTGGTCATGGTCAGACCGGCGCAGTAGTTGAAATATTTCATGTTCATTCTGAAGGAGCCGTCCTCCTTCAGGTCGAGGAGTTCATCCAAGATGGTCTGAACGTATTTGGGTTCACCATAAGGGGCCAGCCCCATCACCTTGTATTCTGCGGAGTTGACCTTGAAGCCGGTATAGTAGGTGAAGGCGGAGTAAAGCATCCCCAGGGAGTGGGGGAAGTGAATCTCCGATAGAATCCTTATTTCGTTGTCGCTGCCGACCCCATAGCTGGTGGTGGTCCACTCTCCCACCCCGTCCATGGTGACGAATGCCGCCCGTTTGAAGGGGGAGGGATAAAAAGCGGAGGCGGCGTGCGATTCGTGATGTTCGGGAAAGACCATCTTCCCCTTGAAACCGACCTCTTTTCGTATCTGTTCTGAGATCCACAGCTTCTGCTTCAACCAGACCGGCATAGATGTCAGAAAGCTGACTAATCCCCGAGGCACATAAGCCAGGTAAGTCTCCAGGAGCCGCTCGAATTTCAGGAAGGGTTTATCGTAGAAGGCGACGAAATCTAACCCCTCGGCAGTTATCCCCCCCTCCTTCAGGCAGTAATTGATGGCCCCGTGGGGGAAGCGGGGGTCGTGTTTCTTCCTGCTGAAGCGCTCCTCCTGGGCGGCGGCGGTGACCTCCCCGTCCACTAAAAGACAGGCGGCGCTGTCGTGATAGTAAGCACTTATTCCTAAGATTCTGGTCATATATCCGCGTTCATCTCAAATGGAGAAACCCGCTGCTAACCTATGAATTTAAGCCAATCGTGAGCTTTTGTCAAGCTCCTTCGCCGAGCCAGAAATCCCCTCCAAACGTATGAGACAGGACAGAGGAGACCGGGAACAGGTTATGCCAGCATCACCAGCAAATTCAATCGAAACCCTCAACCCCTAATCCCTATCTACTACCTACTACCTACTGCCTACTACTCACCACTCACCAATAACCAATAACGGCTAACCTCCCGTTGAAATCTCATATCTCTCTAGGAGCTCATACAGCGTGGTGCGAGAGATCCCAAGCTCTCTTGCAGTTTTCGAGAGGTTGCCGCTATTTCTGTCGATCGTCTGTTTGATGAAGGGGGCTTCCGCCTGGCTCCGAAACTGGCTCAGTGTCCTGGGTTGAAGCTGCTCTGGAGAGACTTCAAATCCCAGATCCTCGGCGGTGATTCTGTTGGCGTCTGAGAGGATCACCCCCTTCTGGATTCTGTTCTCCAGCTCCCGGACGTTCCCCGGCCAGGGGTCGTGCCGGATCCGCTGCAGCGCCTGGGGAGTGAACTTCACATTTCTTTGTTGGTGCTTCTCGGAGAAGAGTTCCAGGAAATGTTGAGCCAGAAGGTAGATATCGTCCCCCCGATCTCTCAGGCGAGGCAGCTCGATTGAGACCACCGCCAATCGGTAGAATAAGTCTTCGCGGAATTTACCGACTGAGATCCCCTCCTTTAGGTCCTGATTCGTGGCGGCGATGATGCGGACATCCAGTTCCTTAAGCTGGGTGCCGCCTAATCTTTCGATCTTTCGGTCCTGGAGGAAACGGAGGAGTTTGACCTGCAGAGAGGCGGGAAGCTCTCCAATCTCGTCTAAGAAAATGGTGCCCCCGTCTGCCTGCTCGAACTTGCCGATCTTGTCGCGGTGGGCGCCGGTGAAAGCCCCCTTGGTGTGGCCGAAAAGCTCCGATTCCAGCAGGGTCTCCGGAATTGCCCCGCAGTTTATGGGAATGAAGGGAGCCTCCTCTCTGGGGCTTTCTCGATGGATAGCTTTCGCCACCAGCTCTTTTCCGGTGCCGGAGGGACCCGTCAAGAGCACCGTCACCTCCGTGGGAGCAACCAACTCCACCAACCGGAAGACTTTTCTCATCGGCTCGGAGTTGCCCAATAGCTCCGGAAATCTGGAGCCTTGGGAGAGCTTCCTTGCCAACTCTTGGTTCTCTCTCTCCAGACTCTGGAGGTGTAAGGCTCGGGCGATGATGACTTTCAGCTCCTCCAACTCGATCGGCTTGGAGTAGAAATCATAGGCTCCCAGTCGCACCGCCTCCAAGGCGCACTCCTTCTCCCCCACCCCGGTCACCATTATCACTTTCACGAAGGGGCTTATTCTCGAGGCCTCCTTGAGCAACTCGAAGCCGCCGCGGTCCTCGGCTCTCTCGGAGAGGGCCACATCCAGGAGGGCGACATTCGGGGAGCCGTTTTTGAGCGCCTCCAGACCACTTTTGACATCGGAGGCGGTAGAGATCTCGTATTCTCCGGAGAGGGCCAGCTCCAGCTGGGAGGTGATTCCGGGGTCGTCATCGACGATCAATATTTTGCTTTTTGCAGTCATAGTTTTCAGCCGGAGGGGATCTCGTCCCGGACCGCTGCAACCGGAACCTCCCCGCCTTCCTTTTCGGAAACCAGAGGCAGCCAGAGGAGAAACTCCGTTCCCCGATGGGAGCTGCTTCGAACTTCTATCTTCCCGCCGAAACTCTCAAGTAGCTTTCTGCATTGATAAAGGCCGATCCCCAGGCCACGCCTCTTGGTGCTCTGAAACGGTCTGAAGAGCCGGTTTCTGATGAATTGCTCCGACATTCCTGCTCCGCTGTCTTTTACTGACAGCTTCACCTTGCCCCCCTCGGCGAAAACCGAGAGGCCAAGCTCTCCCCCCGAGGGCATCGACTCGTAGGCGTTGACGATGAGGTTGTGAATAACCCTCTCCATCATCTCGGGATCGACCTCGACCACCACCGGGGAGGAGAAGTTTCTCTTCACCATCACCCCACCATCGTTGTGACTTTCGGTCTGGCTCAGCACCGCCTCAATTATCGGAACCAGATCGACCTTTCGGAGATGGGGCTTTCCTTCTCCCAAGTCGGAGGAGAGTTTGTGGATGAGAGCTTTCATTCTGTCGCTCACCCTCTTTATGGAATCGATACCCTCCCGGTAGGCCTCCGGGTCGGAGGCCAGCTTGGAGGCGTTGCTCACCAGAAGAGAGAGGGTGGAGACCGCGCTTTTGAGGTCATGGAGGACGAAGGAGGCCATCTGGTGAAAGGACTCTAACTTCTCCGATTCTGAGAGCCTCTCCCAGGTGAGGCTCTGGAGAGTGGCGACCGCGATCTGCCTGCAGGAGGTGTCCAAAAGCGACAGATCTTCGAAGGAGTAATCCTTCCCGTCTTTTTTTCTCCCCAGAAATACCAGGCCCAGCAACTGGCCTGCGACCAGAAGGGGAGAGAGCACCGCTGGGGCAAACTCCTGGTCGAATCCGATCTCATCAGGGAGGTTTGGACTGAGGACCGCCTTGCCATGACGAAAAATCCAATCGATTGCGACGGGACTGACAGGTAAATCTAAAGCAGGCCGGTTTTCGCCCCGGCTGGCCCCGAGCTTCAGCTCCCCCTCCTTCAAGAGGTAAAATGCTACCCAGTCGCAATCGAAGAACTCCCTCAGGGTTTTGCAGGCAGTCTGGGCGAGATTCTCGACCTCGGTTGCAGTGGCCAGAGAATCGGAGAGCTGCGACCACTCCCGGCGGTAGTCCCGGGAGGAAGAGAGGAAGTTCAGCCGCACGAATCTCGATACCCTTCCCCGCAGGGAAGAGGACAGCGGCAGAGCCAGAAGGAGAAAGAATAAAACCAGCGCCCCCAAGAAGGTGAAGAGGTTTTGCAGGTTGCCCCCCAATCTTCTGAGCCCCTCCGCCACCAACGCCAAGAGAATCAGATACAGCCCCAGCACCAAGATGGCACCGGAGGAATATGCCACCTGAGGTTTGATCTTCACCTCCAGTGTGAGCAACTGTTTTCGGAGACTCTCCACAACCATGAAGGGAGAACTCACTCCCATGAAGAGCGAGCCCATCAATATCATTTTGCCGCTGATGGCTCCGTAGAGTATTCCCAGGCAGGCGAGGAAGGCCAGAGGGAAGATGTGCACCAGGCTGAAGAGAAGGAAAGGTCTGAGGTGTTTCCTCTCCTCTTCCGCGGAGGAACGATACAGAGCTTCGAATCTGACGAGAAAAAGCGCCCCCGCCAAAAGGAGGTAGCCCAAGAGATATTTCGCCGATCCAGTTAAGAGTAAGTAGCCGCCGCCTTCATACAGATACTTATAGCCGGGATAATTCGTGATTATATAGAGAAGCGGAACAATCAATGCCAATGCGAGATTGAAGAAGAAGTATTTCTTCCAGGCGGGGGATATTCTCCCCCCGACTCCGAGTCCGAGACTAGCTCCAAAGAGAGACAAAAACGCTATCCACAAAAAGACTCCCGGCAGCACTAAAAGAAGTCCCCAGGAGTAAAGCTCCCCCTTCTCGAGCGTCACCAGAGAGAAGCCGAAAGGCAGAAGCGAACAGAAGATCAAGGCCGCCCCCAGAGGGACTGCCTCCCGCAGCGGCCGAAATCTGCGCAGAAGCGCCACGCCGGATGCGAGCGTGATCGCAGCGCACAGCAAAAGGAGTGCGGTCGTCGCACTAATCATCTAAAGCTCTCCCCCCTGGTCAGCTGATACATACGGGTGAGGTTCCCCACTAAGAGAAAGCTGCTCAAAAGAGAAACTGCTATCGCCAGCGCTAAGAGGTAAACCACCAGGTAGGGATTGAACTTGGTGACTATAACCTCCGGGTCAGAGAGGAGATAATCGAGGGGGAGGTGGATCAGAAACGGGATGGAGACGAAAAAGAAGGTGGAGAGGAACCTCCGCCGCGCCAACTGAAAGCTCTCCCTTATGGAGTCTAAGACGTTCGACCGCGACAGGACGACGGAGATGAAGGCGTAGGTGAAGAAGGTGACCGCCGCCAGCGCTAAGGTGAAGGAGCCGACCTGCAACGCCAGGGCTCGCCGTGGGGAGCCCACAACCAGAGACGAAAACAGCTTCTGGGGGAAGACCAGAATTAGCACAAACAGCAGAGTCCCCACTGCCCAGAGAAGAATTAGGCTCGGATACCTCGAGAATGCCCGCGACAGACCCTCTCTGAGACTTCCCCTCTCTCCGGAGAAGTGACCGGCAAATAGATAAGCGGCAACTCCGCCCAAAAAGCTTCCCGCTATGATCCCCAGGAGGAGATTTCCGTAGTAGAAAGCTTTCGGCAAGAGCACCAGACTTCCCGGGAAGTGGAAAAACCGATCCCCGAAGACCAATTTCAAAACCGGAACCATGATCTTGTCCACCGGTGGCACCAGAAAATAAAAAAGCAGGAGAAGTAGGATTCCCTGCAGGAGCGCCAACACCACCCAAGGCGTAAACAGGCGCAAAGAGGTGAACGACCTGATCGTCCCCCAGAATATCCAGATGAATTGGTTCACGGTTCACAGTTCACGGTTCGCAGTTGACAGAGCACACCAGCGATGACTTTCCTATCTCCTGTTTCCTGTTCCCTGTCTGCTGTCGCTATGTTTGGAAACCTGAAGGTTTCCGCTCCTTTGTTAATTCCCAGTGGCGGCCACCAGAGGTGGCCCGCCTTTGGCGGGAGGCCACTGGGCTACCCGGGTTGATTGACTGTTCACAGTTCACGGTTCACAGTTGACAGAGCACACCAGCGATGATTTCCCTATCTCCCGTTACCTGTTCCCTGTCTGCTGTTACCTCTTCCCTGTCCCCTGTTTCCTGTCCCCTGTCCTCCGAATTAACCCTCTTCTCTCCTGACGGACATGCACAGCCAACGGCTCCGGGGCAAGAATGCCCCGTCTATTCCGTCGTGGTGGGGGGGG
>JAUWHO010000018.1 GCA_030605835.1 Candidatus Zixiibacteriota bacterium
CGCCGGAGTCCAATTTCCGCTGCATCTCGTCCAAGTTGTCCTGGGGAACCATTCCGCTCTGCTGGCAACTGCTCTGGAAGGAGGCGAACTGCTTCTGTAAGGTTTGGAAATCCTCTCCCTGTTGACCCTCTCTGCGAGCCAACTGTTTTTGCTCTTCCGATGTCTCCGCGGACTCTAAGCTCTGATTGATATCGTTCTGCTCGTTGAGTAGCTTTTCCGCTAGTTGTGTCAAGGCATCCAGTTTTTGCTCCACCTGCAACTGTTTTAGGAGAGCCAGGGTTCTTTCCAGATTCTGAAGCAGCTCCTCCTGGTTCATTTGAAACTTCTCCAGAGCCCTTCGGAGGTCTGCAGGTTTCATCCGCTCCAAAGCCTCCTGGAGGCGCCTCAAAGCCTGCTTCAATTCCGGGGTGGCGATCTCCTCTAAGAGCTGTCTCACCTCCATCATCTTGGAGAGCATCTCCAGGGTGTTCAACTGGTTCTCCTCCGCCTTTCTGATGTTCTCTTCCATCTGATCCGCAACCTCCGCCAAGCGCTGGGAGAGCTCCGCCTGCTTCTGGACCGCTGACTCCAGCTCCTTTTTCTCCTGCCAGTCTTCAGGGAGATTGCGGCGCAGCTCTCTTGAGAACTCTCTTAGTTTCTCCTGGAGCTGTCTCTCCTGCCTCAAAACCTCTTCTAAGTCTAATACCTCCCCCTCTCGCCTGATATCGAGGTCGCTCAGAATCTCATCAAGAGATGGAAAGCGGGCGGTGAAGCTCTGGCTCCGCCCTGATTTTGGACCGGAGATTAGATCGTTGTCATGGACTTTCAGGTAATAGGTGACGACATCGCCCGGGATCATCCCCAGATTGGTAAGGTCCCAGTTGTAATCCGATAAAAGGTGAGTGCTTCCCTTCTCTCCCACTGGAATGTTCAGACTCCACTCCGGAGACTTCGTCCCTTCGCTCTCCAGGAAATAATGAAGCTCCAGGTCGGAAAAACCGTAATCGTCATAAGCCTCGAAACTGAAAGGCAGAAGTCTGGTCTCGTTCAGATCGACGTTGGCGCCGGGAGAGGTAATCTCCACCGTGGGATAAGCATCCTGAAGCGGGGTGATTCTATAGGTGATCGGCTCCGGATTGACGTTCCCCGACCCGTCCGCCAGCTCGATGTGATAGGAATTCTCTTTGCTGACCTTGATCTCAGCTGCCGCCCGTTGACCCTTGACCTCCATCTGGTGAACTCCGCCCTTCTTGAAAATCAATTTGGCACCTTCGAGCTTCTTATTGGAGGAGGCCTGGATGGTGACTCTCGTTCCCACCAGGGCGACGATATTGCCATCGTTCTGGTCGACCACAACAGTGGGGATTCCGGAGTAGCGGGGATGACGGAAGGTCAGCTTCAGTCCTGTAATTCTCGGCGGATCCAGAACGTTTACAGTATAAAGAGGAGACCTCTCCCCTCTGGCTTCCAGTCGATAGCTAAAGCTACGGCGAATTTCTTTGAATTCGTAAGAGAAGTCGTAGTCCGAAGAATCGCCCTGAGCCTTCATTTTCGGCTCCATCTTCTCTTTGAAGACTGTCTCCGAACCCTGGTTCTGCCAGCGAATCTCGACCTCCTCCGGTCTTTTCCCGACAGTTTTGGCACCTACCAGGAGAGGCTCGTATTTCAAGACCTCCACATCGCCGGGAGACACCTCGAAGATGAAGTCAGGCGGTCGCTCAATCTCCGTCAAAGGATGTGAGAAAAGATAGAAGGAGCTCTTGAGATCTCCCGCGAAGAGAAACACTAAAAGCACAGAGAGACCCACCAGTCCGAGCGAGATCTTTCCCCACTTAAAGACGGGACGCTTATCGACCGCCAGCCTGTGATCAATCCCTCCGACGAGCTCCGCAGCCTTCTTGATTATCGCTCGTATCAGATCGGTGGAGTAATTCTCGGGATTCTCAGTCAAGCGGGATTCCAACTCCACGGAGGCGATGAGATGGTCTTCAAGCTCCGGGAAGGCATCTTCAAGCCTTAAGGCCAACTGCTCCTGGCTCTCGCGCCCCAAAATCGGTCTTGCAAGGTGATAGGACAGGGCCGTGACCACCACCAGGCAACAGAGCCCCAGATAGATCAGTCGAGCTGTTGAGGAAAGGTAAAAAAGGCTTCCCGAGGTCAATCCTATGATCAGGCAAATGAGAAACAGGGACAGCAGAATCAGAGATCCATAGCTCAGTTTCAGCCAGAGATGGTATCTCCCGAATTCAGCTAAGAAGCTGTTCAGAGGTTGGGGTAAATTCTCTTTCCGGTCTTTCAACTTAGATCAGTCTCCTTCTGGCGACTCTGTCCCCTAATTCAGTAACGACCAGATGATAATGTTTGTGCCCATCTTCAAGGCCGCTTCTCTCTTTTCGGGAGGATCGTTATAGACCTGAGGGTCCTCCCAACCATCCCCGATGTCGGACTCATAAGCGAAAAAGATTACCAGTCTCTCCTCGTGGAAGATGCCAAATCCCTGTGGGTGCTTGCCGTCATGCTTGTGGATTTTGGGCAAGCCATTGGGGAATTTCCAATAGCAATTGTAAATCCCGTGAGTGAATGGAAGCTCTACCAACTCTTTGTCGGGAAAGACTCTCATCATCTCCCTCTTGAAGTCATTGATTAGGCCGTAAGAATCGTTAGCCAAAAGAAATCCCCCGGAGGTGAGATGGGTTCGTAATCTCTCCACCTCCTCTTCCGTGAACCTCATATATCCATGTCCGGTCAAAAAGAGAAAGGGATAGGAGAAGAAATCCTCGTCAGTCGGAGATACGCTAACGATCTTCTCGTTGACTTCAGTGTTGGTGTTCTCCTTCAGGAACTTCAACATGTTTGGCACTGCTGAATATCCCCAATACCAGTTGCCACCACCGCCATATTTGAGCCTAGCGATGGTGAAACCCGTATCCCCCCCCTGAACCAAACTCGCGCAGAAAAGACTTATGAGAAGAACAATAGGAAATGCCAGCTTTCTCTTCATTGTAAAAGAGTTTCTCCAGTTCCCTATTTCACTGAACCCCAGAGGAATTATACGCCCTCCGGCTCAGGAAGTTTATCACCGCAAACAGATGAGCTCGTAGCTGAAATGCAGAAACCAAAAAGCCTTCTTACGAAGGCGCAACAACTCGTCAAGCTAAACTTAAGAGTTTCAATCTCTTATCGGGACCTCTTAATGTTTTTGTTTCTCTCTGGCAACCTCTCCGGTCCCACCCCTCCGCCGTCGTCGAAACTGTCGTTGTTCAATCGAAAGAGAATCGGATAGCAATAATAGGAGGCCTCAAGAGCCCGTGACAGAACTCAGCCTAATTGACTTACTTGAGCCTCTTTGGGGAACGCCTCTCCCATTCTACTATTATCGGGCTGGCAACGAAGACCGAGGAGTAGGTGCCAATGATGACGCCCATAATCAGTGCCAAAGCAAAATCGTGAAGCACCTCCCCGCCCAGAATGAGCAGGACCATCACCACTGAGAGGGTGGTCAAGCTGGTTATCAACGTCCGGGATAAAACGTCGTTTATGCTGGTGTTGATGGTGGAGGCAAAATCTCCTCCTTTCTTTCTAAACAATTTACGATTCTCACGGATGCGGTCGTAAAGCACCACCGTGTCCGTGAGCGAATACCCCGCCAGAGTCAAGAGAGCCGAAATCACTAAAAGGGAGATCTCTTTATTCAGGATCAGGAATATGCCCAGCACCGTCAACACATCGTGGAAGGTGGCCACGGTGGCGACAACTCCGAAACGGAACTCAAACCTTATCCAGATATATATCAGTATACCGAGCAGCGACAACAGTATCGCCCAACGTGCTTGCTTCTGAAGGGTCTCTCCAACCGCAGGACCAATATCGTCGATAGAATCCAATGTGAATTCGTTATCCGGCAAGCCCACTCTCATGGCAGAAAGCAACTTGTCCCCCAGAAGCTCGCCTTCAGCTACCTGCACCTTGGTCCGAATCAAAAAGGAGTTCGGGGGCGCGTCTGATCCTTTTAGTTCGATTATGTACGCATCGGTAAAACCACCGGAGCTGATCTTGCCCCTCAGGTCCGAAACCGAGACCGGATTTTCAAAAGAACCCCTCACCATCACCCCCCCGGCAAAATCGATCCCCAGATTCCCCTTTCCCAAAAGGAGAAGAACAAAGGCGAAGAGTCCCACTACCATCAGAACCCCCGAGAAAACAAAGGCAACCTTTCTCTTTCCGATGAAATCGATGTTGGTTTTGCCGATTATCCGAAGCATTCCCACTCCTTATTTAGGCGACTCCGTCGCTATATGCTCAAAGTTTTGTACCCTTTTCGGATGTCGAAAATAGTCTTGGTAATCACATAGGCCGTGAAAAGACTGATCGCAGTCCCTAAAGACAGCGAGACCGCAAATCCCTTGATCGGTCCGGTTCCAAAGATGAACAGGAAAAGTGCGGTAATCATGATGGTCACGTGCGAGTCAACGATGGTCAGAAGGGCGCGTTTATAGCCGGCCTCGATGGAGGCTCTCACGGTCTTCCCGGTGCGCAGTTCCTCCCGAATCCTCTCAAAGATGAGAACGTTGGCGTCGACCGAAATCCCCACGATCAGGATTATTCCAGCGATCCCGGGCATGGTCAGGGTGGCGTTGAGCGCCGCCATGGAGGCCAGAAGGAAGAACAGATTCAGAAACAGTGCTAGATCGGCCACCAGACCGGACAGCCGGTAATAGATTAGCATAAAGAATATGACTAGAAGGGCTCCGACCATTACCGAGGTCCTTCCTTTGTTTATGGAGTCCTTGCCCAAAGTGGCACCGACTACGCTGTTCTGAATTACCTTCACCGGGGCCGGCAGAGCGCCAGCCCGCAACACCACCGCCAGGTCCCTGGCGTTATCAAAGGTAGCACTTCCACCCATTGTGATCTGCCCCCGGTCCCGGATCTTCGACTGAATAGTGGGGGCGGATTCGACCCGGCTGTCCAGCACGATGGCCAGAGGCTTTTTGATGTTGGCACCGGTGAGAGCCGCAAAGATCCTGCCTCCCTCCTTTGTGAGGGTGAAGTTCACCACCGGCTTCTGCCACTGGTCGAATCCGGGGCGAGCATCGGTGAGGTATTTGCCGGAAAGCTCCGTCCGTTTCCTGATGTGAAATAGATCTCTGAACTTGCGGTTGGCGATCTCGTAAGTACGGGTGGAGAAAGTGAACTCCGTCCCCGGCGGAATTATCTCTTTGACCTCCGCCAGAGAAAGATATCTGCTTATCAGAGGGACATCCTCAACGAGCACCGCATAGGAGGTCTGCCTCGGGTCCAGAAGCATCGTGAAAGGCCGGGAGGTCTCTTCCTCGTCCAGGGGAAAACCTAAGTCGTCCTCCTCGGCGAAAAGTTTTACCGCCGGAATTAAGGTGTCGGAGGGTGCAACTTCCTCCTCCATGGTTAGCTTCAGGCCTTTTCCCCTCTCAATTTGTGCTAAAACAGAGTCTATTACCAGCACCGTCCTGTGGGTCACCTCCGGGTCCGGCAGGAGACGGAACTCCAAGAGCGCCGTCGAACCGATAAGCTCCCGAGCCCTCTCCGGGTCCTCCAAGCCGGGAAGCTCCACAACAATGCGATCCTCCCCCTGCTTCTGGATCAGCGGTTCAGTGACTCCCCACTGGTCGATGCGGTTGCGGATTATCTCTAAAGCCCGTTCCGGGGCATCCCTGGCCTCATCAGCGGTGAGATTGGATTTGTCCACTTCCAGGACGATATGCATCCCCCCCTGCAGATCCAGACCCAATTTCAGAGCCTTCTTCTCCAGGGGGATGTAACTGCTGGGATCATCTGCTTGCAGAGCCTGCCGTTCCTCTATATCCATACTGTAAAACTTAAAGGTGGGATAAAGGATATAAAGAGATATCAGACAGAGTGAGAGTATTAGGATTATGCGCCAGGCGTCGGATTTTCTCATCTATTGCTTGCTCCTGTGAATAAAAGAACTATTCCACCCACAACCTATCAGTGCAAATCTATCTTCAGACAGTATCGAAACCAGACCAATCAAATTCAACGATTTGCAAATATATGGAAATAACATCCAATGTCAACAGTAAAAAGAGGAGTAAATTCCCTCTGTTGCCTGAATCGTTTCGTCAGATTTCTGATGCTGATTTAGGAACGGTCTCATGCGATGGCTGACTGTAATTCTCGGGCTTCCCGGTCAAACGTCGAGACACCACTCACTATTCACTATTCACTATTCACCATTAACCATTAACCATTTGCCAGTGGCCGGTGGCCATTGGCAAATTTGTGCTTGATTTCCTGAGAGAAAACCTTAAAGTCTCCTAACCTAATATCGGGTGAGGAGAACAGAGAGAGTCGTGAAAGGCATCGGTAGAGACCTAACCGCTGGAAGTATCCCCAAGCACATCCTCGCTTTGGCGTGGCCAGCGATAACCTCCCTCTTTTCGGTGACGGCCCTGAACATCACCGATGCCTTCTGGGTGGGGAAACTGGGAGCCGCAGCACTCGCCGCCGTAATCACTGCCGGATACGTGTATTGGATAATCAGGTGTCTGGGTGCGGTGGTCGCCGATGGGGCCTTGGCAGTGGTCTCCAGATACATCGGTGCTGGCGAGAATGAGAAAGCCTCTACCGTGTCCGGACAGGCGATAGTTTTCTCCCTTTCAGCTTCGATAGTGATAGCGCTTTTGGGCCTTTATCTCTCCCCAAAGGTATTCCAGCTTCTGGGAACTGAGGCGGAGGTGAGCAAGCTGGGAACAATCTACCTACGGATCATCTTCTGCGCGACACCTTTCATCTTCTTCTGGGAAGTCCTATTCTCAGTCTTCAAGGCCTCCGGCGACACCAAGACCCCCATGCTTGTGACTCTAATTGCGGTCGGGGGGAACATTCTCCTTGACCCCCTATTGATTTTCGGGATTGGACCTTTCCCCGCAATGGGAACCGCCGGAGCAGCAACAGCGACTCTTCTCTCCTATGTATTCGGTTGTCTACTCATACTCTACTTCTTAAAGAAGAGAGAATCCATCTTACCGCTGAAGTTCTCCAGAGAGTTCTTTCCCAGAGCTGAGGTCATAACTCAAGTCGTGAAAATCGGTCTGCCGGTATCGCTTTCCGGGATTCTGTTCTCGGTGGTCTATCTCTTCATCGCGAGGATTACGGCGACCTTCGGAACCGAGGCGGTGGCCGCCTTGGGCGTGGGGCAGCGCGCGGAATCATTTTCGTACATGACCTGTTTCGGATTCGCAATCGCAGTCTCCGCCATTGTGGGACAGAACCTGGGCGCGAAAGAAACGGGCCGGGCTGAAAAAGGCGCCTGGACAACGGTAGGAATGACCTCCCTTTTCACTTTTGCAGTTTCCATCATCTTCTTTTTCCTGCCGAAGCACATAACTTCATTCTTCATTGCCGACCCCGAGGTGACAAAAATCGCCAGCCAGTACCTGATGATCTTAGCTCTCTCTCAAATCTTCATGGGGTTCGAGGTCGTCTTAGAGGGAGCTTTCATTGGTGCCGGCGATACCATACCTCCAATGGCGATTTCGGTGCCGGGGTCAATTCTGCGTATTCCTCTTGCCTACTATTTAGGCGTCCACCTGCAGATGGGAGTAGTTGGCATCTGGTGGGCAATCACACTGACCTCGATCGTCAAGGGGGTGCTGATTGTCTTCTGGTTCAAAAGGGGTGGTTGGAAGAAGAAAAAGATAAGTTAACTCCCACCCCAAGCAATCTGGCGGAGGCGCCAACTACGCCGACTTGGCTCTTGTCTCTATTAGTCTTGTGAGGGGACTGCGCAAAGAGGCTGGATCGTCAGGAGGCAGAAACGAAAGTGACCGTCAGAACCTCGGCTCCAGTCTAAGATCGATGCTAGAGCACGTGTTGAGCATTACGCTATTCCCTATCGCCTAACTCCTATTTCCTGCTCTCTACAAGCGGGAGACGGGATTCGAACCCGCGACCAGCAGCTTGGAAGGCTGCTACTCTAGCCAGCTGAGTTACTCCCGCAGATACTTTCTGGATAGCTTTCCTCTGTTGACTCAAAAATGGAGGGGGGAGGATTCGAACCTCCGAAGGCTTCGCCGGCAGATTTACAGTCTGCTCCCTTTAACCACTCGGGAACCCCTCCCTAATCAGGAAATAGGGGACAGGAAACAGGGGTTAGGGGCCCACCGCAACTCTCCTCCCCTCAATCCGCAATCCCCATCTCAGCCGGAGAAGGGACTCGAACCCCCGACCAGAGGTTTACAAAACCTCCGCTCTACCAACTGAGCTACTCCGGCAACTTTCCTTAAAAATATTTTACCTCGCTATGAAAGTCAAGTGCTTAGTAGAATAATCGGCGACTTCACCGAGAGTATTGAAAAAATGACTTAACTTCAGCGAGTTTGCACTACTTAACGACGGTAAATGCCATGGACTGAAAGCCCATTCTGACGGTAAATACACCTAACACTACAATTTCCCAGCATCAGGGCACCAGGTAACTTCGATGGTCCTCTTCTATTCCCTGTCTCCTGTCTCCTGTCTCCGGTCTCCGGTCCCCTGTCCCCAGTCCTCTACTTACCTCACTTCACCAACATCATCTTCTTGGTCGCAGTGAAGCTGCCGGCGGTCAGCTTGTAGAAATAGATCCCGGAAGAGACACCGGAAGTTCGCCAGCCAGTCGACCAGTGCCCGACTCCCTGCTCCGTATCTACTAAGGTGGCTACCTTCTGCCCCAGCAAATCAAACACCTCCAACCTGACGTGCGCAGAGACCGGCAACTGATAGCCTATCGTCGTTTGACAGTTGAAAGGATTCGGGTGGTTTTGCTCCAAGGCGAAATTGAGAGGAAGATCGCCCCCCGTCAGGTCTCCCACAAGCCACGATGCGCAGAAAGGCCAGACGCCCGCAACTGAAGCAATCGCGCCAACCTTCGTGAAGCTGAAATAGGAAGAATCGGTGATGGAGTTGGGGTATTGCCCAACATAGACTACGTAAGTGTAGCTGCCTGCAGGGGCACTCCCGGGAAGATGTTCAGTGAGATCGTTGGCTCCCAGGCTGTCGTCAGGCTCGATAGGGACATTCTCATAGCTGTGGAGGGGGCCATATCGACCAAAACCGGGAACGAAAAGGTAGGCCCAGATATCAACACGACGGAGGCGCTGCGAGAAACTGAATCCCCACAGATCGAACGCTACCTCGCCACCTTCCGGCGGAACAACCATGGGCGAGTCGTGAGGGTAAAGCTCCACCAGTCCTGGGACATCCTGATCGAAAAACAGCGCTCCCATGTCGGCACGGCTGCCATCCGGGTCGTTGTAACCGCCGTCCGGATCTCCCCTGTCGATACAAGGGGAACGCCATCTGAGATTGAAATCAGCACTCCACATATCCACAAACAGAGGATCGATTTCCAGATTTCCCTCTTCCCAAAAAAGCTGACTTCCCGGTTCAACGTGGATATTGCCCTCCCCACCATCTATATCGCTATAGCTGACCGTCAACGTGCAAGGGGCAAAGGAGGAGGATAAATAAACCTCCGACCCAACACCGCCGTCGGCAGAATCTGCCCAAAGGATCGTGTTTATCATCGTCACCTTGGATTCACGATGGCAATATATGCCGCCTCCGTTATATCCCATATTGCGACCGATAGTGTTGTTGATCAGAGTTATCTTAGAACGAAGTGAGCAATAAATGGCGCCTCCGTTGTTGACGGCAACATTCCCCACGATCTGGTTGTGACGTAGGACTGGACGAGCGAAGAAACAGTGGATACCACCCCCATCGCGGGAACTGAAGTTCTCACTGACAATGTTGTTGTCTATTGCTGCATCTGTATTATAGCAATAAATCCCGCCACCGTAACCACTGTTCTCAGTAATGACGTTATTGATGATGATTGGAGAACAAGTCTCACAGTATATCCCTCCGCCTCGAGAAAGACACGTATTCCCGCTGATAATGTTGCCTTCTATGATTGGGATAGACTCGGAAAAGCAATAGATGCCTCCACCGTCTCCTGCCGAATTGTCAGTGATACGGTTATGTTTTATGAGCAGGTCTGAACGAAGGCAATAGATACCGCCTCCGTGCGGGGACGTGCTGCCCGTCGCGTTATTATCAGATATCCTATTCCTCATTATGACTGCCGCGGAGCGCTCGCAATTTATTCCACCACCATGGATCGCGGAATTGCAGCGAATGGTGCAGTCAGTTATTCTCGGACTGGAATAGTAACAGAGTATGCCTCCACCACGATTGTCAGGGTAAGTCCCGGTCGCCTTGCCATATTCTATGCGGCAGTATTTCAACTTCGAGCGGTCATTTCCATAGATGAAACGGAGACCATGCCACCCGAGGGTAGTATCATCGGCGGTGAAGTAGATCGAGTCAGTCTCCACCCCCACTGCGTACAGACGCGCCGAACCACGTACGACGAACTTATAGTGCCCCTGAAAGTTCACCACCACTCCGGGCTCAATCGTCAAAGTAGAGTCGAACGGTATCCGAATCTCTCCAACCACATAGTACGGACTGTTATCTTTTGTCCACACTCCCCAAACATCACCGGAGACCTCAACTGCCCAGGCAGTGTTACATACAATCAATAGGGAGAATATGAGGATAACCCCAACGCTTCTCATCGCGACCTCAAAGCTCAAAATCTGAGCACTTGGCAATTAAGACAGACAGAGCCCTTCAAATGATGATAATATCAAATTCGTATCTGTCAAGAGAAAACGCTCAAAGACCCCAGCCTCAGACAACCCCAGCCCGCATAAGTCAAATTGCCGTATGGGAAACTTCTCAGCTT
The DNA here is from genome assembly GCA_030605835.1 of Candidatus Zixiibacteriota bacterium. Lineage (GTDB taxonomy): Bacteria > Zixibacteria > MSB-5A5 > DG-27 > DG-27 > DG-27. The sequence continues at coordinate 10,772 of JAUWHO010000018.1, forward strand.
TACCCCTGGGCAGCAATAATTTTGAAGAACTTTCCCTGCCCCGGGGCCAAATAGGTGCTGAATGGTATCTTCCCGTTCAGCTTGCCACTGTATGTGGTGTCTGTGAAGGAGGCGGAATCCCCACGTTCAAAGTACTCCAGGCCGATGATGTAATACTGATTACCAGCCAAGTTCAGCTCGACGCGGACGCCCTGCGCCTCCGTGGAGAGACAACGCCGGTTGAGGAGAAGGAAGTAATCAACCTTCTCATGCTCGAAAGTAGCGATTTCCACATAGGCTGAGTCTGCTGTATATTTGTCGCTCTCAAAGGAGCTGAAATACCGCTGCAAGTTGCCACACGTGAATACCGTATCCCAGGCCGTGGAATCGCTCAAGATGCTGTCCAGAGCACTGAGCTGCCGATTCACTCTCTGTACGGCATACCAGCTCGGCTCTACGCGACGATAGCGGGAGGAATCGGGATCGTAATAAGACAGCCCGCGTATACAGGCTATCCAATGCGTGTTATCAATCCAATAGTGAAAGCGATCATCATCAACAGGCGGGTTCGCCTTAAAGAAGTCCTCCGTGACGTACCAGGAGGAATAGGTGAAATATTCTACTCCATCGACACCGTGGGCCATACCCATCCAGATTAAAGCCTCCTGCTCGGCAGCAGTTGGGTACCGAATGCCCACTTGCCCGCTGTCGTTGTATTCCTGGAAAGTTTGGGCGATGTAAACGAGCTCGACATCACGCCCAAGGGAGCCACGGCATACCGCCCTGGAGCGGTCTAACTTGTAGGCCAGGGAATCAAAGGCCTCTTGTACTCCTGGGCTGCTTTCGGGGATAGAGCTGTTAAAAGGATAGATAAAGAGCGGCAATTGGTCTAGCTGCACAGCACTCAGATATTCCTTTAAAGTGTCCTGGAAATTATAAGGAAACGCTTTTGCCATTGCTGGATAATCCTGATAGGCTGGTTTCGCATTGACGGAATCCAGATACTGTCTCCAGTATTCCGAAATCGGCCACTCCTTCGGCCAGGGCTCGCCCACCAAAGACCAGCGATAAACCTTACTGTCATAGTTAGCCAACCGGGTATCAACGGTCTCATCGTTAGCACGCCTGTAAATGCTCTTATAAGCCAAAGGATCGTGAACTGTAACGCGGTCAATCCAAACCTTGCCAACCCCGTTCCACCTTATGTTGTAGCTCTTGTACCCGCAAGCGGTGCGGAAGGTCCTTTTATCCGTATGAAAAGACAGAATGATATCCTTGTATATGTTCGCGGGCGCCAGCTCTGAACGGTCCACTACTAACGAATCATAGCAAAGAGTATCGTTCTGACCTGGTGTCTCTCTGACAGCATAGAAAGTCAAGAAACCTGAACAAGGAGTGATGTCATCGGTCTTCACCCGAAAAATAGCATAGAAGTAAAGGCAAGTGTCTATTTCCTCCCGACCGTTCAAACCCAGCTCGTTAGCCCATGGTTGTTTCAGGCGCCGGACAACATATCCGGCTGTATCAAGACTGCTGTCAGCTTTCCAAGCATAGCCGTTGATAGCACGTTGCTCAGGCCCTCCAGTCACATCGCGCACCTCACGTCCGACACGATGAGTGCCACCATAGCAGTAATAACCAGTGAAATTCGGAGGTACCCTGCCATCTATCCATTTTAGGTCTGCCTCATAAATGCCAGTCTGTCCTTCAATCACCCACCAGTCTGATAAGTGCTGGATTACCTTAAAGGAGTGGGCCTCGACAGAATCCCAATCCTCCTCCCACACTGCGGCCGCCAGAAATCCGTCCAGGCCGCAACTGTCCATCTGACCAAACGAGGGCCAAAACCTATTGTTGTAAGGAGGATTAGTCCATTCGCCGTTGGCAGGAGGACCGTATGTCAGAATAGGGTAGTTGTCACTTGCCTGACTACTGAAGTGGTCAACCAGGATCACGGACAGCCCTATTAAAACCACCATTAATACTTCGATCCTTCTCATGTCTCTTATCTCCCTGAGTCATTTGAGCAGTAAAGCCTTCCTAAATTGGCTCTGTTGCCCTATCTTCAACACGTAAAAGTAGATCCCCGACGAAACCTCCTCCCCCACATCATTCCTTCCATCCCAGACGTAATGGTACCTCCCAGATATTAATGGCATCTCAAGGAGCGTCTTTACAAGCTCCCCTCTTGAATTATATATCCTCAGACTTGAAGGTGCTGGGGCACCGCCAGTGATGTAGAACTCGATAACCGTCCTGCTGTTGAAGGGATTAGGATAATTCTGTTCTAAAATTAACTCAGTTGGCAAACCACCCACAATATCGTCAACCACAAACGTTGTGGTCGTATCACCACTATATACATATGCGGCGCCACGCCGGCTGTCGTTCAGATAATAGGGATCTCCTAATATGAACTCATCCACTCCATCATTGTTCATATCCACTGTCGCTATGCTATAGCCTAAATTGTCAGAGGTTGTAAAGGAAGACCAATCATGGACATTGTCCGGCTCAGATCCACCGAGGTACATGTGAGCCTGTGTCCAGAAGCCTGAAGGATCGCTATTTCTAGCTATTATGTCACCGTAACGGTCTTTGTTCACTTTTCCGACTCTCCCGCTAGTCTTCGCCTTGGGCAGAGCCAGGTAATTGCTGGTATCTATTACCTCACCACCAAAATAAAGCCGGTACCAAGCTACGATATCCGCATAACCATCGCCATTTACGTCTCCAACTCCGCCTCTGGAGAAAATCCTGTCAATAACAAGGTCAGGGGTAGAGTAAAGGGAGTCCCGCCCGAAGTATAGCAAGGTCTCCCAGCCGTAAGGTTCCTTCGTTCCGTATGCAACAATGTCATCATAGCCATCTCCGTTGACATCCCCTATGGCTATGCCATCCATTCCCACCTGGTTTCCAGTCAACACAAAATCCGCAACCGTGTCCATCTCCTCACTCCCAAGATAGACAAACATGCTGTCATCACCACCCGAGGCTGCTACCAGGTCCGGGAAACCATCATTGTTCACATCCCCAGACTCAATCCCAGCGCCAAAATAATGAATGTTTGGACGGTGAAAAACCATGTCGGGTTCATCATCCAGTTGCTCTCCTCCGTAATAAAGATAGACAAAGCCTTCATCTCCCATATACTCGATAGTATGCACAAGAAATTCGCCAACACCGTCATGGTTTATATCCTCGATCCTTGCCAGTTGCGCACCAAAGAACTCAACACCTGATGGACGATCCAAAATCATGTCCACCTCTAAATCAATCGGCTCACCCCCAAAACAAATGTAGACTCGACCTTCCCACCCCCCACCTGGATAATGGCTTGCTCCTACCCCAAAAACCACCAACCCGTCGCCGTTGATATCTCCCAGATTAGTCACGCAGCGCCCAAAGAGATCTCCGTCATACTCCCCCTCCAATATCCCCAACAGCTCAATGTTCAATTCAGAGTGGGCAAAACTGCTGAGAACAAGAAGAAGGAAAACCGAGAATGATGCCTTTTTCATTTCAAGCTACCCCATTTCCTTACAGCGCACGAAGTCCACGCAAGGAACTCAAATCCCCCTATCTCAAGTTAATGCACTTTTGGGAATTGTCAACGATTTATGGAGGTCTGCAGGCTACTTGATGAGGACTATTTTCTTGGTTTTCATAAACTTATCGCCATCTATCCCCTGGGCACTGAGTCGGCAAGAATAGACGCCGGAGGCGATGTCATCCGCCCCCCCTCAAATGTCTTGTATCCCGCGCTCTGAAATTCCCTGTCAAGGACGAATACCCTCTGTCCTAAGAGGTAGACGTTATTCTCAAAAACGTTATTCCTCAACTCCGTTTTCCCCAAATCTCCCGTCAGGATAACGCCCACCTCGTTCATGGAGATGGTGTTGGAGTCAATCTCGGCTGCGGAGCTGTATATTCCCGCCCTGAGCTGCCCCCCCTTTGGGCCTGTGGGCTCGTGAAAAAAAGAGCTGGAAGAGTCCAGGTAGTGCGATTTTCTCCAAAAGATTGAGCGATTTCCCCTCCGAAAAAATGTTCCTTTTCTGAGGGATAAACGTTAAATCTAATGGTTCGGATTCGACAGGATTCGATGGCCTCGGTTTATAAGGGGATTTCACCTCACAATCGGTTCAGGACTTACTTGTCCCTTCCGAACTATTAACTGTTAGAATTCGTAAGAGGGTGATGAAAAAATACTTGACTTTCGATTTTCAAACTTACATAGTTGAGCTTGATGGTGAATAACGGGTCCTTCGACATAAATTCTTTAGTGGGAATGTGAACTTTCGATTCAAATCTCTGGAGGTTTGACCATGAAACTATTTACCAACTTTCACAAGAAATCGATCCCTCCCCTGGCAGTTTTGCTAGTCCTGGTGTGGTGTCTGGGGCTTTTCGCCGGCACCACGGGAAAGATCAGCGGCCGGGTGACAGACGCCCAGACCAGAGAGGGTCTGCCGGGGGTGGCGGTGATGATCGAGGGCACCAAGATTGGTGCCGCCACCGACTTCGACGGCAACTACGTCATTCTGAACGTCGCTCCCGGAGTCTACAGGCTTTCTGCCAGCACCGTGGGCTACACCAAGATGGTCATGACCAATGTCGAGGTCAACATCGACAAGACCACCACCATCAATTTCAGGCTCTCCTCCGAAGCGATCGAGATGGAGACAGTGGAGGTGATCGCCGAAAAGCCGGTAATCGAGGCCAGGGTAACCCAGAACGACCGCAGCATAGGTGCCTCCGCCATTGAGAAACTCCCGGTTATAGACGTTCAGGACATTTTGGCCACCGAGGTCGGTTTCGTCAGCAGAGGGGATCAGCTGCACGTTCGTGGGGGTCGAGCCGGGGAGGTCAAATTTCAGATCGACGGCGTGGACGTCAACGACCCTCTGGGAGTGAACGCCCCCAGAACCCAGGATCCCCGTATTGAGGACTCCTCCGGGCAGCGCCAGCAATTGCAGCAGCCACCCCACATATCCATGAATGTGGCCTCCTCCAACATCGAGGAGATCAACATCATCAAATCCGGGTTCAGCGCCGAGTATGGAAACGTCTCGTCGGCGGTGGTGAATTTGGTCACCAAGGAGGGCTCCAATCAGCGCACCAGCGGGCGCATCGAATACTATACTGACGATCTGGGCTTCCCCTCCTTGAACAAGTATTCTTTCAACAGCGACCGGCTTGACTGGAATCTCTCTGGACCGGTCCCGCTTATCTCTGATGTTTTGCTGCCAACAATGGGGTTAGAGTGGCCGGGAGAGAGGATGGCTTATTACCTCTCCTTCACCGTTGACAAGACAGACACTTACAAGCCTTATAATGAATATGACACTCCCTCGACCAGGAAGAGTTTCGGGTACAACCAGCAGATGTGGGACTGGTTCGGAATCAAAGTCCCCAACAGGCAGAACAACTACTACAACGCTCTCGCGAAGGTGACTTACGGTTTCCGGCCCAACATGAAGTTCGACTTCAAGTATTCTAAGGAGTGGCAGGAGAACACCGTCTGGGACTGGGACTTCAGATATACTCCCTCCACCGCCCCTCATTACACCCAGAACGGGGAGGTCCATCAGCTCACCTTCAAACACACTCCGGGCTGGCTCAAGAACAGCTTCTACCAGGTTCTGATTTCGAGGTATGTTATCGAGTCGGAGCACAAGCCCGGAGGTCTTGTTCCGGGCGACTTCCTCTTCTGGGATGAATGGGAATCTTACACCGACGCGAACAACAACGGTGAGTGGGATCCGGCGGAGTCGTATGTGGACGCCAACGGGAACGGACAGTACGATTTCGGCGAACCATACTCTGACAAAAACGGCAACGGTTACTGGGACGAGGCCGAGCTTCTGAATGATACCAACGGCAATGGGCTTTTCGACCCCGAGCGGGAAAGCGTCTATGAGCCGGACGACCCTGAGCCATATCTCGACGGCGACCGTTCCGCCGGGGAACCTTTCGAGGACGTCAATCGCAACGGCGTCTACGACGAGGGAGTGGACATCTTCACCTTCGCGGACGACTTGAACGGGAACGGCCGCTACGATGGGCCAAACGACCCTTGGAGTCCCGGCATCCCTTTCGAGGATTTGAATGGCAATGGTGTTTACGATCCTCCCAACTTACAGTATGACCTCGGAGAGCCTTACGTCGATCTGAACGGAAACGGCCGCTGGGATCCCCGGGATCTCTTCTTCGACTTCGGTTTCGACCGCCGCATGACTTACACTCATAAGAGGAGCACCATCTGGACCTTGAAGTTCGACATCACCAGCCAGCTCACCCCGGAAAACGAGATCAAGAGCGGGTTCGAATATAAGTGGAACAACGTCCGCATGGAGGATCTAAGGTACCCGTTCAGCTACTACGGTGGCGTTCCCGACACCACCGAGCTTTGGTCTGATAAGGGCACCTTCAGGGATTTCTTCACCCGCACCCCCGAACAGGGGGCGGTCTATATCCAGGACAATATCGTCTACGGAGCCATGGTTGCCAACGTCGGCCTGCGCTACGATTTCTTCAAGCAGGCTCCGGAGGTTTGGGACATCCCAGAAGAGGAAGCCCAGTATCAATTCGGTTCCCACGATTCCGTCAGCAACCAACAGAACAAGTTCTCACCTCGACTGGGGATCTCTTATCCGATTACTGACCGAGCCAAGATTTACTTCAACTACGGGCATTTCTATCAACTTCCAGCGTTTTCTCAATTTTACGCCCGGGCCACTCAGACCTTTGGGCGAGCACTGCCGATAGTGGGGAACGTCAACCTCGACTACACCAAGACCATCGCTTATGAAATCGGGGTCGCCTATCAGGTCGGCAACAACTACAAACTGGACATCTCTGGATTCTACAAGGATTACTACGGACTGATCAATGCGATCGAGGGTTTCGGGACCACGGTCTTCCAGCCGAGTATGTACGCCAACAACGATTATGCTCGCACCCGAGGTTTCGAGGTGGAGTTGACCAAAAGCTACGGTCAGTACTTAACCGGCAGCCTCGATTACGAATACTCCTGGGCTTTCGGTAAAAGCTCCACCGACATTGCTGACTATTACCTGCGGGCCAACAACCAGGAGATCCCCATTCAGGAGTTCCCCCTGGATTGGGACATCCGCCATCAGTTGACCATAAACACCGATTTCCGGGTGCGTAGGGGTGACAGTCCCAGATTAGGCCCCCTGAAAATCCCGGACAATTGGGGATTAAACCTTCTGTGGCAGTTGAAGTCCGGCTTCCCTTACACTCCTGGGGAACGTCATCCCGAGGTCGTTTTGGTGGGCAGACAAGCTCCTATCCCCAATTCCATGAGGATGCCCGGCAGCTCGAACATGGATCTCCGCTTCAACAAGGATTTCGGGGCCTTAGGCTTTAACTACTCCTTCATAGTCTGGGTGACCAACGTTTTCGACACTAAAAACGTCTTTACGGTTCACACCGATACTGGTCGGCCCGATACCAGGTTCTTGAGCAGCGACGGTTTGATTATAACCGGAATGGAGCACGACGCCAATCCAACTCACTGGGGACCGGGCAGAAACATCAAGGTGGGATTGAGCATGTCGTTCTAGTTTGGAAGTCATGAAGCCGGGGCGGGGAGGGAGAAACCAACCGCCCCGGCCATTGAGCATATCCGCTGAACGAAATATCTGGAGTTAGTAGATGGAGAAAACTAAATTGAAAATCGGAAGTTTGTTGCTGGCAGCGGCAGCTTTCCTTCTGGTCTGGGGACAGTTTTCAGTTCTGCCCGCCCGCACCAACGACCAGAAAGAGCGCCCCTTCCGTCTGGAAAAAGTGACCGGCACCCCCAACCTGCTCAATTACACCCACCGCATCTCCAATCTCTGGTTTACAATCCAGAACAATGGGCTTTTGGGCAGTTTCATGGGGGAGAACATCGACCCCGAGACCCTGGAAGCCGCCCCTTCGTGTGAATTCCCGGCGGGATCAAACATCGAGTATCTCTTCGAATGCGCCCTTTGGATCGGGGCCATCGTCGATGGCGACACCCTGATCTCCTGCGGCACCGATGGCTGGTGGGACATCCGGGAGATGTATCCAGACGAGGCCGGCAAGATCACCGGCGAGATCTGGTTGCGCTCCACCAGGCCACCGAGCGCCTATCCTCGTAATCGCACCGACATCTATCCAAATCAGATCGACAGCAGCTCCGCGGGAACCCCACAGGGGGACAAGTTCGGGATTGAGGCCATCTCCGAGGAGGATTTCATCGCCACTTACACTGATACCAACACCGCCTCCTTCGTGGAGGTCGATCCCATCGATCAGCGCATCCACAAACCCCTGTGGGTGGAGATCGTCCAGAAGAGCTACAGCTGGAGTTACGAGTATGCCGAGGATTTCTTGCTCTTAGACTACGAGGTCACCAACATCGGAAACCAGGAGCTGGAGAATCTCTGGCTTGCCTTCCACGTCGATGCCGATGTTGCCCACAGTGGCGCCGGTTCTCCGGGTGCCCAGGACGATATGACCGGCTTTCTGGAGAAGTACCCGACCATCGAGGGCATTGACTCCCTCGAGATCTTCACCGGCTATATCGCCGATGTTGACGGCGACCCCACCGGTGGAGTCTGGGATTACAGGAGCTGTCGTGGAGTCTCTGGGGTGAGGGTAGTACGTTCCCCCTCAGAAACCATCGGCTTCAACTGGTGGATTTCCAATACCAACGCCGCTTTTGACTGGGGACCACAGCGTGCCGACAATTATCGGATATACCAGGATGGGAACATGGGGACTCCCACCGGAGACCCCGGCAGATACTACGCCATCTCCAACGGCGAGTTCGACTACGACCAGATAACCTGTGCTTTGAATCACCAGGGCGAAGGCTGGTTGCCACCCTTATCACCTTCGGGCAATGCCAAAGACTTGGCCAACGGCTACGACACTCGTTATACATACTCCTTCGGACCCTTTGAAAAGATTTCCCCGGGTGACACCCTCATCGTAACCGTGGCCTACATCTGTGGCGCCGACTTTCACGTCCGCCCGGATGACGCCGACGCCTTCATAGACAGTCCCGACGACGAGGCTCTGGTGAACGAGTATTACTCCCGCCTAGACTTCGCCGATTTCGCCATCAACGCCACCTGGGCGGGGTGGGTTTACGACAACCCCGGGGTGGACACCGACGGTGATGGCACTCGCGGCGAATTCGTTTTAAACGCCGAAGGTGATACCGTTTGGATCAAGGGCGACGGGGTTCCAGATTTCGCGGGACCGCCGCCACCACCCTCACCGGCGTTAACCTTCAAAGTCTCGCCCGGAGTAGTCACCATAATCTGGAACAGTCTGGAGTCAGAGAACCAGAATGACACTTTCAGCGGACTCAACGATTTCGAGGGCTACAAAGTTTACTGGTCAAAGACGGGACGGCTGGACGATTACGACCTTCTGGCGGCATACGACTACATCGATTATGACTCGATTTTTCATGAATCCGGCAGACTCAAGAAGTGGAAGAAGCCCCCGATTCGCTATGAGGCTTTGAAGGAGAAACATCCGAACATTGACTTTTACAAATACCCGCCCTATGCCCCCTTGCCTCAGGGGGGATATGACACCTTGTATACGCCTCACAGTTTTAACATAGGTTTTGGAGACAGCATCGATCTGGAGCTTGATCCTGACCTGGAGGATGTGATACTGGATTCCACCACCATCTATGTTGACGAGATCACCGGCGACACCACCAACGTGAGGTGGTATTCTAAGAAGTTCAAGGACCTTTTAGAGAGCCAGGCGTTGTATTTCGCGGTGACCTCTTTTGACTACGGGAACCCGGTTACCAAGCTATCCCCGATAGAATCGTCCAAGGCCATAAACGCTACCCTGTTGTATCCGACCGCGACCGGTGAGGACATCACCGGGGAGGTATTTGTGTTTCCCAATCCTTACCGAATAGATGGCGGATATACCGATGCCGGTTTCGAGGATCCCGACCATTCGGGTTGGACTCCCTGGGATCGGCGAATCCATTTCGGCAACCTGCCGGAGAAGTGCACCATCAGGATATTCACATTGGATGGGGATTTGGTGGACACCATCGAGTATGATCGCAGCCTCCCCGGGACCCTGGAGTTTGCTGAGTGGAACCTGATCTCCCGCAACACCCAAGCGGTGGTCTCGGGGCTGTACATCTTCGCGGTGGAGTCCGAAAGCGGAAACTACCTGGGCAAATTCGTTATCATCAAATAGAATCGGTGTGGAAAAGAAGTGATTTGAGACAGTTAGGAGAATAATATGAAGAAGATCACAGTCGTCGGCCTGGCGATTCTTCTGACGTTGTCGGTCTCGGAGCTGGCTTTCGCGCAAGCCAAAGTCGGCACCGCCGGAGGACAGTTTCTGGAGATCGGGGTGTCGGCGCGAGCGGTGGGGATGGGGGAGGCGTTCATCGCAAACTGCGACGATGCCTCCGCGGTCTATTACAATCCGGCCCTGATCGCAACCCTCCCCCAGGCTCAGGTGATGCTCACTCACATTGACTACCCTGCAGATATCAACTATGAATTTGCGGCTCTGACCCTGCCGGTGCCACAGCTCCTGGGGGCCTTGGGTTTCGGCTTTTACTACCTGTCGACCGGTGATATGCCGTTGACCGATTATACTTACCCACGAGGCAACGGTCAGACCTTCACTGCCCGAGACATTGCCGCCAGCGTCTCTTACGCCGCCAGCCTTACCAACCGTTTCTCGGTCGGCATCACCGTGAAATACATCGGGGAGTTCCTGGAGGAAGAGAAGGCCGTCGGCTGGGGTGCAGATGTCGGCACTCTCTATGAAACCGGCTTCAGGAATTTCAAGATCTGCATGGTGATAGCGAATTTCGGCTCGGATAAGAAATTCATCGAGGAAAGCTACCCCCTCCCGATGGACTTCAAATTCGGAATGGCCATTGACGCTGTCAGTAACAGCTCTCACCGGGTGGTGCTTGCGGTCCAAGGTTCCCATCCCAACGACAACCTGGAGAAATACAACACCGGGATGGAATACTGGTACAACGATATGGTCGCCTTGAGGATCGGCAACAGATTCGAAGATGATGCCGGAGGCGGTTTCACCGCCGGAGCCGGAGCGAAAATCCCGCTCTCGGGAGTAACTCTGCAAGCCGATTACGGATATCACGACTTCGGCTGGCTTAAGGAGGTGCACCGCTTCTCCTTAGGTTTCTCATTCTAAGGTTTTGAGCAATAGCGGTTGCAGGAGGACACTTTAGATGTTAACCAGGAATAGCTTATATCTCAAGCTGGGGGTAGTTTTCGCGATCACCATCGCTCTGGCATTACTGATCGGTTGCTCTTTGAAGAAGAAAGGGACTGCCTATGTAAATATTCCCCCGGTGGTTTTCTTCGCCAACGTCCCCAACGATTCCTCTTCTCTAGGTTATAATCCGGTTGTGGCCTGGTACGGAACCGACATCGACGGTTACATAATCGAGTTCCAATACGTTGTTGTGAGGGACGCCGACCTCGGCGGAGTCTCACCAGCCGATTTCGCACAGGACTTCCCCGACACCATCACCGATTGGATAGCGGTGGAGGGCACCCAGGACACCGTCCAGTTATACGCCTCGACTGACCCCAATGTATATATCAAGCAATACATATTCCTCCGCGCCTTAGATGACGACCAGGCAGTCTCCAGCATCAAATTCCGGACTCTCTCGAGGAATAACCACGCGCCGGCCACCGAAGGATGGTATCTTCTACCTTACAGCCGCTTCGAGCATTGTGACGGTGATTCGTTTCCAATCTTCTATTGCTTGCCAGAGTTGAGCGACGAATTTGGAGGAATAGCCTTCCAGTGGTCTGGTTCAGATACCATCGATTACCCCGGAGACCAACCCCCCTTCGAATACCACTGGGCACTTTACGGTCCGCACGATACCTGTTACATCGACACCGCCCAGGTGGGGATATACGTTAACAATGGGGTGAGGTATGAGTCCTACGATTCCACCGCCAGTGATGTATGGGTCACAGACCAGTCTGTGGCCATGGCGGGTCTTCGCAGTGGCTATTATCTGTTTATGGTCAGAGCTCGCGATGACGCCTTCGTTCCCGACCCCACCGCGGCTATCGGCCTCATGCACGTAGTCGAACCGCTTTTCATAAGCGACCCGGATTTGGCCACGGACATCGCCTTTGTTGACCTCTCTCGCTACGACCAGCACGCCATCTACAGGAAGGGTCAGGAGACTGTTCCCGATTCCCTGAGGGGGTTTTTCTATCGCGCCTTCGAGTCTGCGGGGATCGACTCTGCAACTCAAGTCGCCTTCTTCAGTGAGCCCAGTGGGGCCAATCAAGATCCAATCCCGTTTTCGGAGGTGTTCAACTATAAACTCTTGCTGGTAGTCAACGAGGGGTACCGTTTCGCCATCCAACAGGATAAGCCCTGTGAAGAGCTTCGCTGGTATTTGCAGGCGGGTGGGATGGTGTGGATTGTCGGGAGACAGTGCTTTAAGTATCATAATACAGACACGCTCTGGTATTTCGAGGAAACTTTCGAAAGTGACCTATTGGCGGCTGATTACCTCGATCTCGAGACCAGTTGGTTCATAAGGTGGATACCCAGTCCGTTATTCCAGACCCAGGAGTTCATAGGAGCCTCTGCTTCCGCCAGCGATTTCCCCGATTTGTCGATAGACTCAACCCAGGTGGCTAGGATCTTCTACGGCGAGGCTTGGGATACCACCAAACTCCCCGGTGTGGAACGGTTCTCCAGGGGCAGCAATTCCGAAACCCTGTATAAATTCATCTCTGGCGAACCAGAAGGCTCCAGCTTTCACGGCTGGCCGGTAGCTACGCGCCGACAGGGTCCCAATTACAGATGTTCCTACTTCGCCTTCCCCCTCCACTACATTAAGCAAGAGCAGGCTAACCAGGTGATGTCCCTGATGCTCGGATGGTTTTTCTCACAACCGCCGTCGATTTACAGACAACCAATGCCTAGCTACATCAAGCAGAAGCAGATTAGTGAGATGATGCCCACCACCGTCAGATTGCATTTCTCGGAAACGCCATCAATTTACAGTAACGGGGGATCGACACCTCAACTCTCCTCTGGTCGTTCCAAAGTCACTCGCAATCCCTGAACAACTTTCGCGCAAACTGAGATACAAGAAAGAGGCCGGCTAACCGGCCTCTTTCTTTCTATCCGCTTACTGATCGCAACCACATCCCGGGTTGAGTCCACAGTCCATAGCTTGCGGTTCAGGGACAGATTCAGGCCCCGGTCTGCTGTCTACTGTTTGCTGCTTGCTGGCTACCGCTGATGGGGTCTCACCTCAACTGCGACAAATATCGTTCCCTGACTCTCAGCAAGAAATCCTTCACCCTCTTTGTTCGATAATCGGGATATGTCCATTCCAACTCCTCGAACCGACCCTGTCTGAAGATCAGACTCACCTCGGCGAATATCCCCCCCTTTAGATATATGCGATGGGAGAAGTTCTTAGTACTGGCCAAAACTAACTTGCTGGCTTCCAGATAGCCGGGGTCGATATTCACTCTCCGTTTCAATTGACCGGGGACTACCTCGCCGAACCGTGCCTCCATACGATTTGTGAGAATCTTTATCTCCGCCAGATCTCCGGGATCGATCAGGTTCGCAAAGCTCAAGATGGCTCTTTTCAGACTCTCACCCATCTCTGTGCAGTAATACCGAGTGAAATCGAACGGGAACGGTTCGGTCTCCAGATCGATCTGGCCGAACGGAGCCGCCAAAGTTGCCTTCACCTCCTCGTAGGATATGTTCTCGGAGAGAATCAAACCACAAAGAAGCTTGACCTTCTCAGGCTTCCCTATCTCGCCCACTGTCTCCCCTGCAGACTTTGACACAGAGTCCGCAAATGTACTGCCCGAAGTTCGCCTCTCTGGAGAACTTGCGAAGCTGCTCAAAGCACACCAGATGGTCAAACTCCTCCGGTCTTTCTTTGATGGCTCCAACTGGACAGACCTCCAGACAGAGTTTGCACTCACCGCAATCCCCACTCATCGGCTGATCTGGATTCAAGGGGATATTGGTTAACACCGTGACCAACCTTATCGCCGATCCGAAGCGAGGATTGACCAAGAGATTGTTTCTCCCTAACCACCCCAATCCCGCCAGTTGAGCAATCCGTTTGTGGGAGAGGTGAGAGGTCTGCTTTTTCCAATCAACGATGTAAGAGGCTGCAATTGGCAGAGCATCAAAGCCGAACGTGGTGATTCTGGATGAAATTCTGGTGGCGAGGTTATCCAAAAACATGTTGGTGTGGCGATAATGGGTCTTGTAGACGTGGGTCGGTCTGTCGATTATAGTCTCAAGCACTGGTGCAGACAAGACCGCCGCCATTGAGATGCCATACCTGAGCTCCCTTGCCGCCTCTCTGATCTCCTCGTGGAAACTCTCTGTCTCCAAGTTGATCTCCGCCACGCCAAAGAGCGCGGCTCCCGAAGAGAGAGCCTCACCCCTCAAAAGCTCAGTATAATCTCCCTCTCTTCCTTGTGACATAACAGCTCATAATAAAACCACGGCGAATCAAAAGTCAATCTCCTGGCAAGCTCTGAACAGCTGACGGAGGGGCAATTTATGTTGACTTTAGATGATACCAGAGTTACTTTTTTGGGAAGAGAGCAGTCTGGAACTTCGTGAAAGAGGAATCCCAATGGCAGTTGAAACCAGAGCAAAACCTTTCACCTACACTCCCGTGAGGGCACCTCGGGGGAAAAGCAGAAGCTGCAAGGGCTGGCAACAGGAAGCGGCGTTGAGGATGTTTCTGAACAACTTGGACGAAGAGGTGGGGGAGAACCCCAGGGAGCTGGTTGTTTACGGAGGTACCGGGAAGGCCGCCAGAAACTGGAGGTGTGCCCTCGCCATAATGAGATGTTTGAGGGAACTGGGAAATGACGAGACCCTGCTGGTGCAATCCGGCAAGCCGGTCGGAGTCTTCACTACCCACCCCTGGGCTCCGAGGGTCCTAATTGCCAACTCCAATTTGGTTCCCAACTGGGCCAGCTGGGAGCAGTTCCGGGAGCTCGACAGACTGGGACTGATGATGTATGGACAGATGACTGCCGGCAGTTGGATTTATATCGGCACTCAGGGGATCCTTCAGGGGACCTACGAGACTCTGGCAGCAGTAGCGAAGAAACATTTCGGAGACGACCTCTCCGGCAGGTTTGTCTTGACCGGCGGCATGGGCGGCATGGGCGGAGCACAACCACTTGCGGCCACTATGAACGGCGCCGCCATCCTCTGTGTGGAGGTGGACAAGTCCAGAATCGAGAAGAGACTCAACACCGGTTACTGCGATAAAATGGCAACCGAGCTGGATGAAGCTCTCAGGTTAGTCCTCGAAGCTAAGGAGCAGAAAAAATCCCTCTCCATCGGGCTGGTGGGAAACTGCGCCGACACCCACCCGGAGATCGTCAAGCGAGGCGTCACTCCAGATGTGGTGACAGATCAGACCTCCGCCCACGATGAGTTGAACGGATACGTTCCCGGCGGGATGAGCCTGGAGGAGGCGTTGGGCCTCAGAAAGAAAAATCCCACAGAATACGCAAAGAGATCCTATGAGTCGATGGCCAGACACCTTCGGGCGATGCTCGATTTCCAGAAAGCCGGCAGCGTGGTCTTCGATTACGGCAACAATATCCGCGGTCAGGCTCAAAAGGCGGGAGTGGAGAACGCCTTCGATTTCCCCGGTTTCGTCCCCGCATACATTCGACCCCTCTTCTGTGAGGGCAAAGGTCCCTTTCGCTGGGTCGCTCTTTCCGGAGACCCCGACGATATAGCTAAGACCGACGAGATTGCCTTAAGACTTTTCCCGGAGGATAGAGCTTTATCCCGCTGGATAGAGATGGCGCAGGAGAAGGTCAAATTCCAGGGGCTGCCTGCTCGGATCTGCTGGCTCGGTTACGGGGATAGAGCTAAGTTCGGCAAGGCCCTAAATGACGCCGTCGCAAAGGGGGAAATCTCCGCTCCCATCGTCATTGGTCGAGATCACCTCGATTGCGGCTCTGTCGCCTCCCCCTACCGTGAGACCGAAGGGATGAAGGATGGCTCCGACGCCATAGCGGACTGGCCTCTTCTGAACGCGTTGTTGAACACCGCCTCGGGAGCCTCCTGGGTCTCAATTCACCACGGAGGCGGGGTTGGGATGGGGCTGTCAATCCACGCCGGGCAGGTGATCGTCGCCGACGGGACTAAGGAGACGGAGGAACGTTTGAAGCGGGTGCTCACCAACGACCCCGGAATCGGAGTTGCCCGCCACGTTGATGCCGGTTATAAAGAGGCCATCGAAGTCGCCAAGAAGAAGAACATAGAGATACCGATGCTGGAGTAGTCTCCTCGACTAGGTAAAGCGACCCACTTGCAGCGAGAGGTCTTTTCCCATTCCGTAATCTCATGACCCAAACCGTAATCTCATCACCCAAACCGTGATCCCGTAACCCAGCTTGTCCCCATAACCGCTGTAGCCCAGCTTGTCCTACGTAGCCCAGCTTGTCCCAAGCTGGGCTTCTCCTCCAGAATACAACTCAAATCGTAGTGCGGGGAATTCATCCCCGCATAACCATAGGTGGGATAAATTCCCACCCCTACGAGTTTCTTAGAATAAATAGGTCGGGCATTTCCTACGGATCCGTGTGGACCTGCCCGGCAGCCCTGCACGAGGATCATCCATCACAAAAAGACCCCGTAGCCCAGGTTGTCCCCGGTAGCCCAGCCCAGCTTGTCTCAAGCTGGGTTTCTCCTTCAAAAACAGAAAACCCCTCCCCCAAACAAGGGAGGGGTTTCTGATTGTCCTTGAAAGACAGTTTACTTCAGCAGTGCCATCCTCTTCATGGAGGTATGATCTCCAGCGGTGAGCTTATAGAAGTAAATCCCGGAAGATGCGCCAGAGGCATTCCAGATGACCGAATAGCGACCCGCAGTCTGGATGCCGTTCACCAAAGTGGCAACCTTCTGACCACTGAGATTGTAAACATCCAAGTTCACATCCGAGGCCTTCGGCACCTGATAGGTGATCGAAGTCTTGGCGTTGAAAGGATTGGGGTAGTTCTGCGCCAGGATATACTTATCCGGCAACCTCGATCCAGCGTAGTCTTCATCCTCCACGCCGACGAACTCCGTCCACTCCACCAGCAGCCTTATTGCCTCGTCGGAGGTCTCACGATGACGATCAGGGGCTAACATTCCAGTGTACTCGAAACCGCGATTACTGCGCGGGGAGGCGTAGGTACCATCAGCGCAGAAAGCGAAGGTACTCTGGCTTTCATGAATCCCGAGCGCCCATATTCTAGTGTTGGGGTTCACAATGATGTTCTCGTCCGTGAAATCTACGATTTTCCACTGGAAGAACTCACTCCATGGGATATAGACAATCCTCTCCGCGATGAGGTTGCCGGGATTGCCGAACTCATCCTGCTCCACTATGTGGACTACCAGGTTGCCACCGGAACCACCAGCCACGCCCTGGATTGGCACGCGCACCTCCTTTATCAGGAAGGCATAGGGACCACGAACCTCGAACTCATTCGCGTAGCCACTGTAATCACCGTTCCAGGAACGGCACTCTTCGAGGATAGTATCATCCCACAAGAACACAGCTTCGGTTCCGAGCCCGTTGAACTCCAAAACCCGCAGCTCGAAAGTCTTGCGGTTGTTATTCAGCACCTCGTCCATCACGTAAAGCCGGAACTCTACCGCATACTCCCCGGTTATGGTGGTGGTCAACTTCCGCGAATACTCCACCCACTTCGATTCCTGAGCATCGAGAGAAGCGATGATGACAGTATCTCTCATCAGCTCTGTTCCCTCAGGATCACGCACTATCACCCGAGTCTCGATATCAGTCTGGGGGTGGGTACCGTTGTTCTTGTACTCCGCCTTCAGGGTGACCTCATCTCCAGAGTAGTAAACCTCTGCCCGGGAGCCTACCGACATAGCATTTAAAACCCCCAGATCGTAGAACTCAAAGAGGGTATCCGGCTCCGCGTGAAAGCGGATCGCCAGGCTGTCGTGGAACACGTTTCCTAAAGGCATGCCGCCAAAGCAGTACTCCAACCCCACGGTGCCGCTGACGTCCTCTATGCCGATAACGTAAGTCACTCCAGAAGAATTGTAGCTGCCGTGCTGTTCACCGTACATAAAATAGATGGTGCTGTCGGGCCTGGTGAGAATCAGCTGAAAGGTGTGAGTACTGTCAACGGTGTTCGGGTCGGCGAAGAACTCCGGGACGTTTATCCACGAGACCACGAAGCTGTCCTGACCGTCAGACCAGTACCACAGTTCCCCGTCACCACGGCTGTAGTCGATGTCGCCGGCAATAGGACACAACAGGTTATTGGGCCTCGACTCGCTCGGAAGAGGGCTGAAGGGATGGGAATAGTTGTCGTTGTCGGTGAAGGAGATATAGCCATTGGAGCCGATGTAGCAGTGGTCCACAGTGTACCAGTAGTAGTCGAAGTCGAAACCGACATCGAAGGGACCAACGACGTTATCGTCCCCCATCATGCTGGTGATCTCAACCGCTCCCGGCTTGGCGGTAATGTCGACCCACTGGTAGTCGGGACCACCGGCGGAGTCGTTGTCAATCCAGGTGTAACCGTAAGCGTCGGGGCCTCCCCCTCCGGTGACGAGCGGGGGATCGCTTTTCACGCCGACATTGCTGGCCGCAAATAGGCTACCCGCCCAGAGGATAAAGGTAGCGGCTAAAACGGCCATCAGTATTCTTTTCATCGTTAAATCACTCCTGAAAAGATTGTTTAAAGTCGTTTACCTCAATAATGTCATCCTCTTCAAGGAGGTATGATCTCCGGCGGAGAGCTTATAGAAGTAAATCCCGGAGGCTGCCTCGGAGGCATCCCAGGTGACCACGTGCTGACCAGCAGTTTGAATACCGTTCACCAGAGTGGCAACCTTCTGACCAGCGAGATTGTAAACCTCCAACTTCACATCCGAGGCCTTCGGCACCTGATAGGTGATCGATGTCTTGGCGTTGAATGGATTCGGGTAGTTCTGAGCTAACAGGTAAGTGTCCGGCAACCTGCCTCCAGCGTAATCCTCATCCTCCACCCCGACAATGTCTGTCCACTCCACCAGAAGCCTTATAGCGACATCCTGGGTCTCCCGGTTGCGGTCCGGAGCTACCATCCCGGTGAACTCGAAGCCGCGGTTGCTGCGCGGCGAGGTGTAGGTGGCATCGTGGCAGAATGTAAAGGTGGTTTCTGTCGCGTGGATTCCGACCGCCCAGATCTTCTCGTTGGGGTTGACGACTATGTCATCGCTGGTCAAGTCAATGTACGTCCACTGGAAATACTGATTCCACGGGATATAGAGAATCCTCTCCGCGACGATGTTGCCGGGGTTGCCGAACTCGTCCTCCTCGTATATGCGGACTATCAGGTCGCCGCTGGAACCGCCACTGGCGCCCTGGATCGGTATGTGAGCCTCCTTTATCAGGAAGGCATAATCGCCGCGAACCTCGAACTCGTTCGCATAACCGCCCGAATCGCCCTGCCAGGAGCTGCAGCTTTCGAGGGTGGTGTCATCCCACAAGAACACAGCTTCGGTTCCGAGCCCGTTGAACTCTAAGACCCGCAGCTCGAAAGTCTTGCGGTTGTTGTTCAGCACCTCGTCCATCACATAGAGCCGGAACTCTATTGCATACTCCCCGGTTATGGTGGTGGTCAACTTCCGCGAATACTCCACCCACTTCGATTCCTGAGCATCGAGAGAAGCGATGATGATGGTATCTCTCATCAGCTCTGTTCCCTCGGGATCACGCACTATCACCCGAGTCTCGATATCGGTCTGGGTGTGGGTACCGTTGTTCTTGTACTCCGCCTTCAGGGTCACCTCATCTCCGGAGTAGTAAACCTCCGCCAGGGAACCCACCGACATGGCGTTCAAAACACCCAGATCGTAGAACTCAAAGGTCGGATCCGGGTCGGCGTGGAAGCGGATGGCCAAGTCCTCGTGGAATACGTTTTCGAAAGGCATGCCCGTTTTACAATACTGCAACCCCACGGTGCCGCTGACATCCTCGATGCCGATGACATATTCACCGCTGCCACCCTCGAAGTGACCCTTCTGCTCTCCATACATAAAATAGACGCTGCTGTCAGCCTGGGTGAGGATCAACTGGAAGGTGTGAATGCTGTCGTCAGCGTTGGGGTCCGGGTAAAACTCCGGAACCTCTATCCAGGAGACCACGAAGCTGTCCTGACCGTTGGACCAATACCAGCACTCCGGATCCCCGCGAGTGAAGTCGATATCTCCGGTCAGGGGGCACAACAGGTTGTTGGGCCTCGACTCGCTGGGAAGGAAAGAGAATGGGTGGGCGTAATTGTCGTTGTCGCTAAAGGAGACGTATCCGTTGGAACCGATGATAACCTCGTCCACCGTATACCAGTAGTAGTTGAAGTCGAACCCGATAGCGAAGGGACCACAGTTGTTGTCGTCCCCCAGAAACCGGGTCACCTCCACCGCTCCCGGTTTGGTGGTAATATCAATCCAGTTAAATGTCGGGCCACCGGCAGAGTCGTTGTCAATCCAGGTGTAACCGTAAGCGTCGGGACCTCCCATACCGGTGACGAGCGGGGGATCGCTTTTCACGCCGACATTGCTGGCCGCAAACAAATTGCCGGCCCAAAGGGCAAATGCCACAGCCAGAAAACACACTAATAGCCTTTTCATTGTCTTGCTCCTGAAACGTTAATTGGTTATTGGTTCGGACTATCGAACAGAAACTGAATTTGCTTTGCTTCACCTCCTTTGGAAAGACTCATATACCTGAGCCCTTTTGAATTTTATTCTGAATTGCTACGAATTACCATCAGCTGAGCTTTCAACACCCTTTCGTTACAAACCGGGGAAGCGGATAATCAATCCGCCTCCCCATTTTCGACTTTATCTTAAAAGCAACATTCCTCGGGTCTGAGTGAAATCAGAAGCTTCCAGGCGATAGAAATAAATCCCACTCGAAACCGAAGCCCCAGAGCCGTTCTCACCTTTCCAGTCAACCTGATGATAACCGGCCGACAGTCTCTCATCCACCAAGGTCACCACCTCCCGACCGAGGAGGTTGAAGACCTTCAACCTAACCTGGCTCTGAACCGGGAGCGCAAAGTGAATTATGGTCGTGGGGTTGAACGGGTTGGGGTAGTTTTGAGACAGACTGAACCCCGAGGGAAGCTCCGGTGTGGTCCCCTCCCAGGCGGAGGTGGGCGGATAGTCGTACTCGATTTCGTAGTTGTGGGTGCGAGCCTCTTCGTGACCAAAGCAGATCCACTCGAACAGATCCTTGCTGGCGGTATATTTGTAGTCGATCACCGCCAGGTTATTTTCGATGTCCTTCAGCCCTACGACTATCTCCAGATCGCCGTCCCTTTCCAAGTGGAAGACAGCGGGACTGCCGTTGAGGCTCACCGACCCGACGTCAATGGGGCAATTGGGCAGAAGCTCGCCATCCTCACCCCAGGCATAGATCTTGGCCTTGCCATCTATCACAATGATGTCTTTCCGGGAATCGCCATCCAGGTCGCAGACTATGGGGTTGCAGGTCATGTATGCATCGGCTGCCTGAGGCCAGCCCGGGTGCCTGTCTCCGGTGTAGTCCAAAACGTGGACGGAGTCGTCGTAAGAAGCAATGATAATCTCCAGCTCAGGGCCATCGTCGATGTTGGCGACCGTCAGAGCCGACCTGATCTGGCCCGACCCGGCGTAGACATTGTCCCATCCGCTCATTATGGTGCCGTCCCCCTCGAAGACCACCACTCTGCCACTGTTGTCTGCAATCACCACCTCCAGATCACCGTCGGCGTCGATATCACCTATGGCCGGGGTGGCGTATATCTTGTCCTCGAATTTGTACGACCAACCGTCGGGACCACCGTCGGCCTCAAAGACATAGAAGTTCGAGTCCAAGGAGGCACAGGCGATCTCGTTAACCTCATCGCCGTCTAAATCCCCGATCGCCGCCGAACCCCAGAACGAGCCCACGGTTGTATCCATGAGCACCGCCCCAGCCCCGTCCACGATGTAAAGGTGACCGGTGTACGAACCCTCGTAGGTAGTGACAACAATCTCCAATATGCCGTCGCCGTTGAAATCACCCAGCGACGGAGAGGAGAAAACCATCCCGCTCAACGCCACCGGAAAACTGCTCAGAGGTTGGCCATCATAGCTGAAGGCATAAAGACCGCCACTCTTGTCCACCGCGACCACCTCCAGCACCGAGGGATTTCCGTCTAAGTCTCCAACTGCGGGGGCTCCGAGAATATCACCGCCCATGCGAACCGGCCATCCGTCGAAGCGGCTGGCATCGGGGTTGAAGACGTAGAGGGAGTCATTATAACATCCGACGATGATCTCGTAGTAATTATCCTGGTCGATGTCTGCAATCGCCGGGGAGCTCTCGATATAACCCGAGAGGGTGACCGGCCAGTTTTTCTGGTAGAGGGAAACTAAAACATCAAAATAGCGGTCCACCGCTCCATCCGGATCGAAGCTGAGGTGCAGCGTCATCGGCACCTCTCCCATCAAGGCCTCCTCATCGACTGTGACCCGGAAGGGATCGGAGGCGTTGCTGGCCCCTCCCCCGGAGGGAACGAGGCCGAACTCCGTGACCGAATCTGTTACCACCAGATTCCCACTCGTGCGCAGAGTACCAACCACATTGATGCCATCCGCACCGGAGTTGAAGAGGGTGACAATTATCTCCCCGGACTCGCCGGGATTCAAGACCCCGTCGCCGTCTCCGGAGACCTCGTTGGTCTCCACCTCGGTGATCACGAAGTAGGGGAAGTCATCGCCACCGATGGCCCTGTAAGCGTTGATTCGCCCGGTACCCAGCTGGCCACGATAACTGGGGTTCAAGTGGTCAATGCTGTCGGTGGTGGCCTTGATGATCTGGGTGAGCTCATCCGGTCCCCTGGTGCTGTCCTGAGCTACAAGCAACGCCAGAGTTCCGGAGGTGATCGGTGCGGCCATGGAGGTACCGCTCATGCGAGCATATCCACTCTCGGCCCAAGTCGAGTAGATGTTTACCCCCGGCGCGCTGACGTCCACCGAGTCTCCCCAGCTGGAGAAACCGGCCTTGCGATCGTTCTGATCCGTCGCCGCGACCGAGATGACGTGCTCGTAGGAGGCGGGATAACGCAAGAAGCTGTTGGCCTCGTTGCCGGCGGAGGCCACCACCTGGGTGCCGTTGTCGTAAGCCCTGTTGATAATCTGCTGGTAAGTGTACTGGTAGCTGCCACTGCCCCAGCTGCAGTTGACGATGTCGGCGCCCTGGTCGGAGCAGTATGTGATGGCGGCATAGACCGCGACCAGCTGGCCGGAGGAATTGGCGCCCTTGCCAGCGATGATCCTGGCGGAGAAACCGATTCCCGCACCTCCAACCATGTTGTCGGTCACCTCAGCGGCATCTCCGGCAACCCCGGTCCCATGCTGGGGGTATTCCTCCGCAGGATCGGGGTCGTTATAGGCACAGTCCCAGCCGAGGACATCGTCCTCAAAGCCATTGCCGTCATCATCCTCCCAATTCAGGTCACCGCCGCTGGATTCGGGGAAGTTATCGAAACGGCCATTATGGTTGATATCCTCCAGCTCGTTTATCCACATATTGTCTTCCAGGTCGGGATGATACCAGTAAACCCCGGTGTCGGAAATCCCAATGATTGCGGTTTTGGTCTTATCCCCGCGGACATAGTCCCAGGCCTCGTAAGCCTGGATCTTCTCCAAGAACCACTGGTCATCTATGGAAGGATCGTTGGGGACGTAATCCGGCTCCGGAACGATGTAAGGGTCGACCCACTCCAGGCAGTCATTCTGGAGATAATCGGCGATTACGTCGAATATATCATCTCCGGAGGAGACCGTGAAGATGTAAAGCCTATCCATGAACTCCTTGAGGATGGGCGACTTCAGCTTCCCCGGATAAAACGGTTCGATCCTGGTGACAAGATGTTTAAAGCTGAGCTCATCCAGGCTCGCCACTCCGGAGAGCGCAATCCCGGAGGAAAAGTTCTCAGTGGATAAAAGCGGCTCTCCGGGCTTGATGGTCACCAGCATCTTGTCCAAAATGTACTTGGAGCCGTCCGGAGTCTCTCCGATAAGCTCCCTGGCGAAAGTATTGCCTCCCATGAGAAACACTGAAACTAAGACTATCGAAAACAGCAACTTGACGTGACTTCGCATTGCTTTCCTCCAAGTGGTTTAGCTGATGATTGAAAACCAGAATTCAAATCTTAACTAACTTGAGAAACTCCTTCAGACGATGATACCTCCTCCTTACGGCTCGCGAATTGCCTGAGTATCAAGAGGTGAGCCGGGTGTGACCTCTCTAATCTCGCTTACCTAACTTTCTTTCCACCATCGTTTTAAGATAAGTCATAATCCTTATAAGTCAAGACCTTTTTCCCCTCAGACAAGCCCGCTGCAGGCTCCTTATTGGGGCAAATTATGTGCCGCAGGACAAGTCAGCCTCACTCCCTCGGGGCGTCGTCAAATGACGTTGGAATCCAACAGTTAACTCCCCTCCCACGACGTTGTCCCACCTTATCTTCTATCTATCACCCCCTTTTGAGATTGTCTTGTGCAACTTCATTCAAATCCTCTGCAGCCATTTTCAACCGTCTAATTGACTAAATATCAGTCAGCAGCTATATTTTTTCGAATGTCAGAAAAGCTCCGGAAGATCTGCTTGCTTTTGAGCATCATTCTGTTGGCTGCCTCAATTCGGGGAGTCTATCTTTATCAGAGCTGCGCCAACAATCCCGGCTTCGACACCCCCTCCATCGATTCTCTCTATCACGACCGCTGGGCACAGGAGATCACGTCCGGGGACTTCTGGGGAGAAGGGACCTTTTTCCGTGCTCCCCTTTACCCCTACTTTCTGGCTGGGATTTACGCTCTTTTCGGTCACAACTACTTGGTGCCTCGACTCTTTCAGCACCTCTTGGGCTTGGTGGCGTTACTCCTCATCTATTTCGTAGGCAGAAAGGTCTTCGACCGGAGAACCGCCCTTCTATCCGCCTTCGTTGGTGCCTCATACTGGGTCTTCATCTACTTCGAGGGCGAGCTTCTCTTAGACTCTCTGGCGATGCTTCTGAATCTTATCCTGATCTATTACCTCCTCTTTTGTAGTCTGGACTCCTCCAGGTGGAGATGGCTGGGGGCCGGGGCGCTATTGGGTCTTTCTGCCATCACCCGCCCCAACATCTTGATCTTCATTCCGGCGGTCTGGCTCTGGATCTACCTCCTCTCCCGTGAGAAAAACGAATTGAGAAGGGCTCTTTCTGCTGCGCTTTTCTTCCTGTTGGGCGCACTTTTGCTGATCTTTCCGGTGACTCTGAGAAACTTCCTGGTTGGTGAGGATTTCGTCCTCATCGCCTCTCAGGGAGGCATCAATTTCTACATTGGAAACAATCCTCATTCCGACGGGGGCACCGCCAATCTCCCGGAGTTCGGCAATACCTGGGAGTATAGTGATGCTCGATTTCTGGCCGAGCAAGAAACCGGAAAGCTGCTCAAGCCCTCCGGTGTCTCTCGCTTCTACTACCGACGGGGCTTAGATTTTGTCTTTGAGGAACCGACTAAGTTCTTAAAGCTCCTCTCAAGAAAGCTCTACCTCTTCACAAACAGCTTCGAGATCTCCAACAATCAGGACCTCTACTTCGCGAAACGTTACTCTTCTATAACTAATTATCTCCCCCTTGGGTTTCAGCTCATCGGTCCTTTTGCGCTTTTAGGCCTTCTCCTCCTCGCTATTAACAGAATCAAACGGACAAGAAAGGTAAACATAACAATCTTTTTCGTCCTTTTTTATTCCCTCTCGGTGATCGCTTTTTTCGTCACCGCCCGGTTTCGCCTGCCGATTCTGCCCTTCATGATACTCCTTGCCGGCAGAGCGTTTTTCTGGTTGTGGGAGACTTTGAGGGAGAAAAAAGTCCGGGAATTCAGCTGTGCTCTAACTGTTCTGTTGATTCTGGGGACAGTGGTAAACACTAACTGGGCTGGGATGAGCACTACGAATTACTCTCAAGCCTATTTCAATCTAGGCAATACCTATCTACGTCAGGGGAACCTCCAGAAAGCCCTGGAGAGTTACCAAAAGGCCTCGGACGAGAATCCGGCTCAGCCCTTAGTGCACTTAAACGCCGGCACCATCTATTTCGCCCAGAGGGAATATCAAAGGGCCGAAGAGGAATTCAAAAGGGAGATAGAGGTCGATCCCGGCGAGGCCAAAACTTATAATAATCTCTCGGTGCTGTCGAGGCTCAGAGGTGACTACGCCGCCGCGGAATCATATGCCAGCAACGCCATCAGCTTGAAGGAGAATTACGAGGCCGCATATTACAATTTGGCTTCGGCGCAGAGGCAGGCGGGAAGAGCCGATGAGGCGGTTAAGACTCTGACATCCACTTTGGACAAGTTTCCCGATTTCGGCAACATCTTGTTGCTTCTGGGACAGATATATCAGGAGCAAGAGGATTTGGAAGAGTCCAAAGAGGCGTATTTGAGACTGGTATCGTTCTCTCCCAGAGGGACTTTCTCCGGCTACGACTTATCGACAATCTATAGCGAAGACTTGCCTTACTCCACGGAGATGACTGAGCTTCAGGCCAAGGCTCACTTCAATCTGGGCATAATCGAGTTGACCGCAGGCAATCTCCAGGGTGCGATAGATGACTTCAGCGAGTCAACCAAGCTGAAACCTGAGTTCGCAGAGGCCTGGGAGAACCTCGGCCTCTGTTATGACCTCCGCGGAGACCACGAGACCGCTCTCTCTCTAATGCAGAGGGCGATCGAAAACGACCCCGGGAATCCGGTCTATTATTTTAACATCGCTTTGACCTGGGCCAAGTCCGGGGATTTGGAGAAGGCACGAGAGAATCTGCAAAAGGCCCTGAGGTTGAATCCCGATTTCTCGCAGGCAAAAGAGAAAATCAACCTCGTAGAGAGACTTCTCCGCTCCCAGAAAGCAAACAGGCAACAGTAAAAAGGGAACATATTCCAGCTGGGGCAGGGTTCAACTCCTGTCCCTTAGGGGTGGGGGTTCAACCCCCACCCCAGCTGCGTGCGGCCAGGTAATTACACATACGGTAAGCTGGCAAACCCATCACCGCCAATCGTCCGTAGTGTCGAATACCCACATTCGACATCCAGCAGTCTATGTAGCGAAAACTCATACGAGCCGTATGGCTTTCAGGTTTCCAGCCCGTGCCGTCAGGTGTTTCCACCTGACGGGCGCGATGCCGAGGGATTTCCAACAGCACTGTCAATGAAACAAGCCCCATCCGCTTAATCTGTTTAATCTGCTTGCCCGCCTCTGGCGTGGCTGTGAATCGCCTTCCTGCTGTGAATCCCCCTCCTGTTGGTATAGGACGCCCTCGTCCTATACCTGGCAAGAACGTTAGATACCTGAGAAGAAAAGGGTCACCGCATTACTCACCACTCACCAACTCACTCACTTTCATAGACTGCCATGGTGAATAGATCATAACCCTTCAATTTATCACGCCCATGTAAATAGGAAAGCTCTATTAGAACCGCCGCTTCCACAACCTCCCCTCCCAGCATTTCCACCAGCTTACAGGTGGCCGCCAGCGTCCCCCCGGTCGCCAACAGGTCGTCCACCACCAACACCTTCTGACCCTTTTGGACCGCATCAGTGTGGATTTCCAGGGTGTCGGTCCCGTATTCAAGCTCATATTCCATCTTGTGGGTCTCATACGGAAGCTTACCGACTTTCCTGACCGGAACGAAACCTGCCTCCAGCATCTGCGCCAAAGCGCCGCCAATCACAAACCCTCTCGCCTCGATAGCCACCACCACCTCAATCCCCTTGCCTTTGTATCGGTCATACAGAACCTGCAGGGTTTCCCTGAAGGCCTTGGGATTCTGAAGTAGAGTGGTTATGTCCTTGAAAACGATCCCGGGTTTGGGAAAATCGGGGACATCACGAATGTGGCTTTTTAATTTCTCGTTCTGCATGGTCTAAAATCTCACTCTGAAGTCTACGTAGTTTCCAGTGTATTCGCCCCATTCCACCGCAACGTTGGTAATGTGGGCATAAGAGAGACTCACTCTCAACTCTTTCACGAAATCGGTAATCAACCCCTTCTCCCCCTCCACCACCACTTCGACATCTCCGGAATGCAAATTCCTGACGAAACCATTGAGCCCGTACTGGGTGGCCTTTCTAATTGCGGTGTAGCGAAAGCCGACACCCTGGACTACTCCGGAGAAAGTTATGTGAGCGGAGGCCAGCTCAGACATACTCCAGCTTCTTGAGCTGCGTCAAAGCCAGATTTACAGCCTGTTTGGGGGTTTCTGCTTTGAGGATTTCATCGGAGACATCCCAGCTTCCTAAGCTGACCAGAGGCTTCCCCAACCTCAGGGCAAATCCCACCTCCGAGAGAGTGCCGTAGCCTCCGGAGATGGCGATCAAAACGTCGGCGCTGCGGACGATCAAGACATTTCTCCCTTCCCCCAAACCGGTCGGCACCGGGAAGTCAACGTAGGGGTTGGCTTCGTGCTTATTCACCCCCGGCAGGATTCCGATGGTGATGCCTCCTTGCTCCTTGGCTCCTTTGCAGACTGCCTCCATAACTCCACCCAATCCTCCGCAGATCAATGTCGCCTCTGCTCTGGCAATCTCAGACCCGACTTCCTCGGCAAGCTTGTAGATCTCCGGAGGACAACTGGAGGCCCCAATCACGCCTATGTATTTTTTTGTGCTATCCATAACCGTAAGCACTCATTCCAGTGCTGTCGGGAGTTTCCGTCCCGACAGTTTTCCGTCAGGTGGAAACACCTGACGGCACGTGGACATACTCTTTTGTGCTATCCAAAGCCGGTGATACTTGCTGCAATATTGGGCTTCGTCCCAAATAAAATCGGGGCGAGAGGATTTGAACCTCCGACT
>JAUWHO010000026.1 GCA_030605835.1 Candidatus Zixiibacteriota bacterium
TACAGCTCCGTAACCTGGGATGCCTCGGATGTTTCCTCCGGCATTTACTTCTACAAGCTAACTGCTGGGGACTTCAGCGAGACCAAGCGGATGATGCTGGTCAAGTAACCTGTATTCAGGAACAGGTCAAAGAAGCGCTCGGGTTCCTCCCGGGCGCTTTTTGCTTG
This sequence comes from Candidatus Zixiibacteriota bacterium, assembly GCA_030605835.1. Lineage (GTDB taxonomy): Bacteria > Zixibacteria > MSB-5A5 > DG-27 > DG-27 > DG-27. Next base: position 168 of record JAUWHO010000026.1, read on the forward strand.
CCCAAAAAAGCCTTGACAGATAAGGGATGAGAGAGTATGTTATTTATGAGGTTTTTCATCCGTCCTCAGAGCAACAGGGTTCGCAAACGAGGTGCATAGCTGCGGCTTGCACTGGCAGTTTGCCAGAACTTCCTAGGGCCGTATGCTTTGTCTTGTGAGGATGTGAGAGCAACCAGAAGAAAGAGCTGTTCATCTTGGAGCTGTAACCCTGAAACCTTGATGAGAGGAGAGAAAACTATGAGAAAGAAAATGCTTTTGGCGATTGTGTGTGTTTTGCTCTTCGTGTCCACGACTGCCGCCGATCCCGGCGACACCCTCTGGACCCGCACCTATGGGGGGAGCAGTAACGACTGGGGTGAGTGTCTCCGGCAGACCTCCGACGGCGGGTATATCGTTGCAGGCGGTGCATCGTCTTTCGGCGCAGGTGGCTATGATGTCTGGCTCCTGAAGACCGACTCTTCCGGCGACACCCTCTGGGCCCGCACTTACGGGGGTAGCAGTAATGATCGGGGTTATTCCGTCCAAGAGACCTCCGACGGCGGGTTCATCGTTGCAGGTCAGACGGAGTCGTTCGGGGCAGGCGAGTCAGATCTCTACCTGGTGAAAAGCAACTCCTCGGGCGACACCCTCTGGACTCGCGCCTACGGGGCGGACAGTAGTGATTACGGTTATTCCGTGCAGCAGACCTCCGACAGCGGGTATATCGTTGCAGGTGTGACCGGGTCCTTTGGCGCAGGTGGTTATGATGTATGGCTCCTGAAGACCGACTCTTCCGGCGACACCCTCTGGACTCACACCTACGGGGGGAGCGGTTCGGATTGGGGGGAGTCCGTCCAGCAGACCTCCGACAGCGGGTATATCATTGCAGGTGTGACCGGGTCCTTTGGCGCAGGTGCTTATGATGTCTGGCTGGTGAAGACCAACTCTTCCGGAGACACCCTCTGGACCCACACCTACGGGGGGGGCAATAATGACAACGGCTATTGCGTGCAGCAGACCTCCGACAGCGGGTATATCGTTGCAGGTGTGACCGGGTCCTTTGGCGCAGGTGGTTATGATGTCTGGCTCCTGAAAACCGACGCCTCCGGCGACACCCTCTGGAGTCGAACCTACGGGGGGAGCAGTAATGATTACGGCTATTCCGTGCAGCAGACCCCCGACGGCGGGTATGTCATCGCAGGTTATAGCCTGTCTTTCGGCGCAGGTGCTGAGGATGTCTGGCTGCTGAAGACTGACGCCTCCGGCGACACCCTCTGGAGTCGAACCTACGGGGGGAGCAGTAATGATTACGGCAAATCGGTCCAACGGACCTCCGCCGGCGGGTATATCATTGCAGGTCAGACCTGGTCTTCTGGCGCAGGTTACAATGATGTCTATCTGGTGTGCGTCACTGGAGACGGGAGCGTCGTTGAGTCCGATGGCGAGTCCAAGAATCCAGTTGGATTCTCGCTCTCGCAGAACTACCCGAATCCCTTCAACGCCATGACGGTCATCGAGTACGAAGTGCCCGCCAGTGGTCAGGCAACTCTGGCGGTTTACAACCTCGTGGGCCAGAGGCTGGCAACCTTGGTGGAGAAGCGACAGCAGCCAGGTTACAGGTCCATCATCTGGGATGCTTCGGACTTCTCGTCAGGCGTCTACTTCTACCGTCTGACCGCTGGGGATTTCACCGAGGCCAGGAGGATGATCCTGGTGAAGTAGCGGAAAGCTTTAGCTTTCCATCCCTTGGCCACAACTCTCTGTGGAAACCTGAAGGTTTCCGCTACAATAAGAATACTCGTTGCGACCATACCAGTGAGGCGTGGAACGCTTCCCCGCCTCTTCTTTATGGAGAGGCAGCAAGTCAACACCAGAATTGACTCAAGAAGTCAATCTGCTATATTTGTCCATGGGAGTCTTTTTTGAATTGAAAGGAGTGTTAACCCAGAAACTGGGGAGCCAAACAGCCGTTCTGTTTGCCATTAACCATTTACTATTCCCGCCTGCCAGAGCCTCCGGGCGGGCAGGCACCATTTACCAATCAGTATGATTGTAATTCACTACGCAGAAATCGGTCTTAAGGGGAAGAACCGGAGCTTCTTCGAGAGGAAACTGGTGGACAACATAGGGGTCGCTCTCAAGGGGCTGCAATACGAGTCTATCGAGCGGGGGCATAAGAGGGTCGTAATCTCTTCAGAGGCCGAGAAGGACAAAGAGGAGTTCAGGAAGAGACTGAAGCTCATCCCCGGGATTTCATATTTCTCCTTTGCTTCCACTTCGGAATTAGACGTAGAGGAGATGAAAAAGCACCTCCTGAAGCTCTCGGAATCACATCAGCCGTGCAGATTCGCAATCGACACCAGGCGCTCCAACAAGCGCTTCCCTCACACCTCGGTCGAGGTCAACAGAATTCTGGGCGAGGTGTTGAACCAGAGAGGCTGGCCCGTGGATTTGACGAACCCGGAGGTCACCTTCAGCGTTGAGGTCGCCGAGAGAGAGGCCTACCTTTACAGCGAAAAGATCCGAGGACCGGGAGGTTTGCCGGTGGGATCGGCGGGTCGGCTTGTGGCTCTCCTTTCCGGGGGTATCGACAGCCCGGTTGCGGCCCACAGAATGCTCAGACGGGGTAGCCCGATAATCTATCTCCACTTCTACAATTTCACCCAGGTGACAAACATAACCAAGGACAAAGCCAAACGGGTTGTCGAAATTCTGCAGAGGTATCAACCGCAGACGAAACTGTATCTGGTTCCCTTCGAGGAGATTCAGAGGGCGATCATTGCCGTCATTCCGAGCAAATATCGGATGATCGTCTATCGCCGGGTGATGTTCGAAATCGCCAATCTGGTTGCTGGACGAGTTGGGGCCTCTGGCCTGGTGACCGGCGATTCCCTGGGTCAGGTCGCCTCTCAGACTCTGGAGAATCTGACTGTCATCTACCAGAAAGCGGAATATCCTGTCCTTGCCCCCCTCATCGGTTACGACAAACAAGAGATAGTCGATATGGCAAAGAAGATCGGCACTTATGAAACCTCAATTCTGCCGTACAGCGATTGCTGTTCTCTCTTCATCGACAAACACCCCGAGACCAAAGCTGATCTCGAAAGCATAGAACAGATCGAGAGTGGATTGAAAATAGAGGAGCAAATCAAAGGGGCCTTAGAATCCGCGGAAATAATATCCGTTTGAGCGGTGTTGAGTCGGTGTCGTCAAGAATTACTGATTGGGGATTCGGACCCAGAGGTAATTGTCCGATTATGTAAAAACCCGTCTCTTAGCAGGAACGGTTGATTCTCAATCTGTTACAACTCACTACAGTTCAATAAAAAACCTTGCTTTTTGAGGGGAAAGACTTATTTTTTCTTGGAGAATGGAGTCCCGGGAGAAGACAAAAGAGAGCTTGCTTGAAGGCCTTGGGGAAGGAGTAAGATTTAATGTTCCCCTGGCACCCTACACGAGCTTTAGGATCGGCGGACCCGCCGACTTCTTTTTCGAGGCTCTAAGCCCTTGGGAATTGATCAAGGCGGTCTCAGTCAGTCGCTCTCTGGGGATAGAGTTCTTCATCCTGGGAGGTGGCTCGAACATACTGGTGTCGGACGCCGGCTTCCGGGGCTTGGTGATCAAGAATGGATGTGCGGCGCTCCTGACCAACGGAGACAACCCCGGAGTTCAATCCGGCTTCTCGTTGAATGAGTTGGTGGACAAAACCGCCGAGCTGGGACTTTCGGGACTGGAGTTTCTGGCTGGGATCCCCGGCACCGTCGGAGGCGCAATTTTCGGCAACGCCGGAGCCTTCGGAAAATCGATCGGCGACCTCTTGGAAAGGGCCGTGGTTTTCGACCCCGACAGAGGATTAGAAACTGTCGACCGCGACTATTTCGAGTTCGGTTATCGTTCCAGCAAGCTCAAGAGAAACGGAGAAATTCTGATTTCCACCTCTTTTCGTCTGGAGAAGAAAACAGCTGAGGAAGTGAAAAGAGAAGCTGAGGAAATCCGTACGCTTCGAAGGGAAAAACATCCTCAGAACCAGGGCTCTATAGGTTGCTTTTTCAAAAACATCAAAGAGAAAGGCAAGACCATACCTGTCGGGAGACTCTTAGAGCAGGTGGGCGCCAAAAAGATGGCGGTGGGCAATGCCGCGGTCTTTGACCGGCACGCCAACATCATCGTGAACCGCGGCGGAGCCAAGGCCTCCGAGGTCAGGGAATTAGCAGGGATGCTGAGAGACAGAGTCAGAGAGAAATTCGGATTCGTTTTGGAGCCCGAGGTAGTATTCCTTGGGGAAGAACCAGACGCCACTTAACTGGTATAAGTAGTTGTCCATTATAGTCCATTGAGATGCTGTCGAACTATCTAAGTAGGAGGAGGTATTATCGGAGATAGCTAAAAATTTATAAGACCTGATTGGGAAAAGTCCGTTCGGATCCGCAAGGATCCGAGGCCTTTCGACAATGACTCTTCTGAGGCAAAAAACCTCCTCCGTCAAGATTGTGCCCATCTTGTGGCTACTGGCGGTTTTTCTTATCCAGCTCAGTGGCAGCGCCAGCGCTCAGGAGCCGGACACCTCCTTTCAGAACCTGAAGGCCTCCCTGAATACACAGAAGATCAGATATCTCCCCTTCACTGAGGCCCAAAAGACCTATGGTCTCTCCATTATCCATCGCCGTGTTCCCTACCTCAAGCTCAAGTTGAGCCTCTCAAGAGAGGTTAAGACAGATTACGGAACCGGCTGGGTGACCTTGAGCGAAAAGACCGGCCCTTACAGTCTCTACCAAGACAGTTATCTCCCCTTAGACAGATACATTCCCCTTCACAACAGCCACGAGCTCGACAAGGCCTGGCGAGGGGATTTGAAGTCCGCCCTCACAAAAGAGGAAGAGCAAAAAGCGGGGGGGTTAATCAAATACGAAATCCCGATAAAATTTCCCAAGGCGGTGAGGAGCATCATCGGGGAGGGAGGCCCGGGCCTGCGAGTGAGCGGCTACCGCAGAATCTCGTTTTCCGGCAGGTCGGAGTGGGACAGTGGTGTTCAATCCACCGCCATGGTGCGCCAGAGTAAATTCCCCCAACTGCACATGGAGCAGACCTCCAAGTTCACCATCACCGGGACGGTGGGGAGCAAGGTCACCGTCAAGGTCGATCAGGACAGCCAGAGAGATACCGAGCTGGCAAACCGCATCGAGATCCGCTACAAGGGGGAGGAGGACGAGATCGTCCAGAGCGTGGAGATGGGGAACACCAACCTCTCGTTGCCCAACACCCAGTTTGTCGGTTACTCCGAGAGCGTCCAGGGGCTTTTCGGGATCAAGGCCACCGCCAAGGTGGGCAACTTAGACATCACCGCCATCACCAGCCAGGAGAAGGGCTCCACGGAGAAAACCACCTTCACCGCCGGCGCCCAAACCGAGACCCGGCCGGTGCGGGATTATGGGTATTTGAAGAGGACTTATTTCTATATCGGTCCCACCAGCCCGGTCAAGCCCACCAGCGACCCGGTGCTTTTCACCAGCAACGACTCCCTGATACAGCTGGAGCTCTACGTCCATGACTACCAGATCAAACAGAACGACCTCCACGGGATAGCCAGCGTCAATCCCGACTCCACCCCCAATATCTCCGAGGTGGAGAGAACTCGGGTGGAGTTCGACTATAACCGTTTCCGCCGGCTGGAATCCCTCGACTACGAGGTCGCCATCGACAGCACCAACCAGCAGCTCTACGTGATCCTGAACCGCTCCCTCTCCTCGGGAGACATACTTGGGGCCTACCTCAAGAAGGTGCGAAAAGTCGGAAGTGTGGTCGATACGATTATCGCCGGGAACCTCGACTACAAACCGGATACCACCCTGCTTCAGGATACCACTTTGGTTCTAAGATTGATCAAGCCTGAAAACCCCAACCCCGACTTCCAGACCTGGGGCTACGAGTGGAGAAACGTCTACTCTCTGGGAGGCACCAAAATCAGCCGGGAGGGCTTTGACCTAAAGATATACAAGGGGACCGCGGGACAGGAGAACGTCGAAAGCGATCCCGAGGAACAGAATGGCATCCCCTACATTCAGATACTGGGATTGGATTTGAAAGACCAAGCCGGGAATCCCAACCCCGACGGAATCGTGGACTACCAGTGGGTAGACTTCTACCACGGAGTGGTGATCTTTCCCCACTATACCCCGTTCAACACAAGTTACAGCTTCACCGGCCAGCCAGGGGACACTCTGGAGGTGAGGGTTCCCCAGATCTACGAAAGCAGAGAGGGCTCCGGGGAGGCGCAGCAGAACAGCAGCTATTATCTCAATATCAAGACCAGCTCCCGGGAAACGCGGTACTCCCTGGGACACACCAACATCATCGAGGGCTCCGAGGTGGTGAAGCTCAACGGCCGTAGATTGGTTCGCGGCAAGGACTACAATATCTCTTACGATTTCGGGCAGATCACCTTCCTCACCGAGGAGGCCACCGACCCCAACGCCAACATCTCCGTCGATTACGAGTATTCCCCATTTTTCATGCCGGAGAAGAAGAGCCTCTTCGGGATTCGAACGGTGTACAACTTCAAGGAGAACAGCTGGATCGGGGCGACCGCGCTCTATAAGAAGGAGACCGCCGGAGAGCATCGCCCTCGGGTGGGACGAGAGCCCAGCCGCAACCTCGTCTGGGACACCGACCTCTCCTTAAAATTCGAGCCGAGCTTCTTGACCAGGATGGTGGATGCGCTGCCTCTGGTGGAGACTGAAGCTCCCTCCAGCGTGGACATCTCCGCAGAGTTCGCTCAAAGCCGTCCCAAGCCGAACCTTCGAAACGAGGCCTACATCGACGACTTCGAGGGGAGCCGGGATTGGAATGACCTCTCCATCCGGCGGGGAGCCTGGACCATCTCTTCACCTCCGACTGATAAGGACAACAGCTCCAGGGCTCCGCTGTGGTGGTATAACCCTTACGACCAGATACGGATCACCGACATCTGGCCGGAGAAGGAGGTGCGGGAGGCCGACAACCGCACCAACGTCCTGATCGTGAAATATTTTCCCCAGGATTCGACATCCTGGGCGGGGCTTATGCGCTCCCTCTTCGTGGGAGCTCAGGACCAGACGTTGAGTCGTTTCTTAGAGATCTGGCTGAAGCCGGATAGTCCCTCCCAGAGGTTGGTTCTCAACGTCGATTTGGGCAGAATCAGCGAGGACCTCAATGCCAACAGTATCTTGGACACTGAAGATCAACTCCGCAACGGTCAGCGCGACGGGATTCTCGATGACGATGAGGATACTGGACTGGACGGACTCTTCAGCACCAGCGAGCCGGGATATGACCCCAACACCAATCCTGACCCCAGCGGGGACGATTGGAACTACGACGACAAAGGAGACTACTCCCGCATCAACGGCACCGAGAATAACCGCGAGGACCCCGACCGCGGTCGCCGACCCGACACCGAAGACATCAACAAAAACGGGGGTCTGGACACCGAGGACAGCTACTTCCACTTCTCTATAGACCTCTCCGACCCAGAGTTTCTGGCGGACGAGACCTCCACCGGCTGGCGGCTTTACCGCGTTCCCATACAGGATTCTCTCCTCTACGACAAGGTCGGGAACCCCAACTGGGCTTACATCGAGTTTGCCAGGTTGTGGCTCTCCGCTGCCGAGGACTTAACCGGGATCTCAATTGCGACGATCGAACTGGTGGGGAACAAGTGGCAGGAAATCGGGATTTCCCCTGCGGATTCACTCTCGCCGCCTCTGGGGATGCGCTTCGGGGTCACCTCCAAGAATACCCACGAGAACGCCGACTACATCCCTCCGCCGGGGATAGAGGGGGAGCTCGACCGCTCCACCAGGATCAGGGAGAAGGAGGAGGCCTTGGTTCTGCAGTACGAGAACCTTTATCCCGGCCACACCGCCAAGGCCTATCGCTTCATGTATTCCGCTGAGGATTACACCAACTACGGGAAGATGACGATGTTCGTGGCCGGTTTGGGCGATTTCGCCCCCGAGGATGTGGGCTTCTTCTTCCGCATGGGTCAGGACACCTTAAACTACTATGAAGCCCGCACCCCGCTCTATGTCTCTTCAGATCCCTCTCAACCCTGGGATGAGCGCAACTTCATGGAGATCGATTTCGCGGAGATTACCGCCCTCAAAAACTACATGTTGATGAACCTCCCCGACACCGTTCCCCTCTCTCAAGCTGACACTCTCGACCTCGAGACCGGCTACAGAGTGCACGGGGATCCCTCCCTATCGAAGATACAATGGTTCATCGTCGGGGTGACGGTAGCGGACAGCACCACAAGACCCTTAACCGGAGAGGTGTGGCTCAACGAACTGCGGGTGACCGACGTCAGGGATAACGCCGATTGGGCCGGGAGAATGTCGGTCTCGGCGCGCTTTGCGGATCTGGGAAGTTTTTCGGCAAGCTACCAGAGGGTGGGGGCCGACTTCCACGGCCTTTTGAGCAAGAAGGGTACCGGCTCGATCACCACCTCCAGGCAGCTGCGGACTAGCCTCAATCTTCACAAGTTCCTGCCCCCAAGTTGGGGAGTGAGCCTACCGGTGTCGGGCTCGTGGTCGAACACCCTGCAGCTGCCGCGGCTCAAGCCCGGGTCGGACATCGTCCTGCCGGAACAGCTGCGCCACTCGGAGAGGACCGAGAACACCACTTACACCTTCAACATCTCCGAAAGCATGAGCAGAAAGGGCGCCTACTGGTTGACGGACCTGACTCTGAACCGCATCAGCACCAGCTACTCCTGGTCGCAGTCTAAGAGCCAGAATCCCACCATCGCCTCCTCCAAGCTGTTTAGGTACACCCTCACCGGCAACTACGATCTGTCCCCTCGCAAGGAGAAGTCACTCTCGATTTTCGGCTGGACCAAATCGATCTTCCTGTTGAAGAAATTGTCAGATCAAGAACTGTCGTATTTCCCCTCCAGCCTGAAATTCGGTGGGACCGTCAGCTCCACCAAGAACCGTTCCTTGAGCAGAGCCGGCACCGAGACGTACAGTTACAATCGAGATCTTACCCTGAACTTAAGCAGTACTTACTCCCCGGTGAAGTCCATCCGCACCACTTACACCGCCAAAAGCCAAAGGGACATCCGTCCAGGTCCCGACTTCCAGCTCTCCTGGGATCCCAAAAAGCTGAAATTGGGGCGGGAGTTCGACTTCACCCAGTCGGCGGATCTGTCCTATCAGCCGAAACTGATCACCCTCTTCGACACCCGCTTCACCTATTCGGCCAGCTACCACGAGAATTCCGATCTGAGGCAACACCCCGACAGCACCCGCTCCATCGACAACAGCACCACCAGAAGCGTAGATGTCTCCTTCAACTGGCAGAATATTCTCAGGGGAGCTCGCCCCACCAGCAGAGGTGGAAAGGCTGAAGAGGAAGAGCCCCAGAAAAAACACCTTATTGGGAGCCCGGCATGGATCTGGGAGAGGTTGAAATATATCGCCAAAAACGTAGACCCCGTAAGGGGTACCTTCAGCCGCCAGAAAAGCTTCGCCTATTCCGGACTGATGGAGCGACCCGGCTTGGCGTATCAGTTGGGCTTCAAGGAGGACCCGGGAGTTCCCCGGAAGCTGGTGGAACAAAGGGGGCAGAGAGATTCTCGCTCCTTCACCGACAGTTACAGCCTCCGCTCTGGCTTTTCGCCCTTCAGCTCCATGGATGTGGATATCAGCTACTCCCGCCGCGACAATACCACCAGAGCGACCACGGAGCCGACCCGGACCGTCAGCACCACCTTCCCGGATCTGAACATAAGCCTGACCGGGATGGAGAAAATCGGCTTTCTCCAGAAAATCGCCTCCAGCTCCTCCATCTCAAGTGGATACTCGAAGAAGGTGGATGAGACCTCCAATCCCGACACCGAACAATTGAACAAAAAGGATGTCTCCACCCGCTTTTCGCCGCTGTTCTCGTGGTCCTTGAACGGGAAGAACGGTGTTAGGACCTCACTCAGGATGGAGAAGAGCAAGAGCAAAAGCGAGGATTTGCGCCCCGGTTCTTCCGGGGTGACGACCCAAAACTCCAACAATTCGGTCAACTTCGGTCTCTCGTACAGTTTCAAATCTCCCAAGGGGATAAAGCTGCCTCTCTTCGGCAGAATCAGATTTCAGAGCACCATGACCTTGAACCTGGATGCTTCCCGTTCTCACAGCGTCTCCAAGACCGCTCGCCCGGGCCAGCCCTTCAACACCGAAAGTGATAGGATCGAGTTCTCTCTGCGGCCCCAGGCGAGCTACAGTTTCTCCAACTCCGTCACCGGAGGGATGAGCATGCGCTGGACCGACACCAACGACAAGAAAAGGGGCACCAAACACCACGTCCGGGAGCTGGGAATCTGGATGGAGCTGAGATTCTGATATATCTAAACTGAAAGTCTAATGCAGAAAGCTTGATAGTGGCGCAAGTATTGGCAACTACTGCAATCTCTCATGAATCCAAGTGGCCACGCCCCGCAAATCAATTCCCCCCTTAGTAATACTGAGAGCAAGCTCTACGATTTCGTCTTCTGTAACTGATTCTGAAAGGAGGCAACCATTCAATCGGAGGAACATAAATGCGCAAGCCATCCCTGTACGCTTATTTCCGTTCCAAAAAACATGCCTTGTAATAATGTGAAACGCGTATGCTGCTGCTTTCTGCGGTATAGAAGGATGAAGTTCCTCTTCGCCTAGTTTTGCCTTTACTATGTCAACAACATAGTCAAGGCCATTTGGGTTCGCCAACCTGCCGGCATCTTCAACGAAACCACCGTTATGCAAGATGATGTTTCGGTTTGCCTTGACAATCTCCCCGACTGTGAGATATCTCACATTTGGCTCAGACGTCTCCACGCTCCAGCGTACTTTCTCAGGATTTCATCTAAGATGGCATCAGCTGTTGCGTCGTTGGTATTCAAGGTAGAAACGCCCTTAAGATAGGGTAATTGACTGGCGCGCATTCTGACCATGACAGGATACTCCGAAACAAAAGAATACTGATCTTTCTTCACTGGTTGTTGTTTCATCGTTCTTCTCCAACCCCTAAACCTACCGTTTTTCGGTTTATGCCTCCAATCTGGTCTTCTCTACTCTCTCCATGAGGGTTTTTTGCTTTATCCACTGGAAATCATGAAAAGGCGTCAGCAGAGCAATGTCGACCTCCCCGCCGACGGTAGAGACTTCGTTCGCGAACCTTTGGGAAGTGCTCGTGGCATTGATTAAGAATTCGCTCAAGTCTATCGCGTCCTGCAAAGAGAACAGTCCGTATTTGAAAGCTCTTCTCGCATCCTCTCTGCCGATTTCCCACAGCTTCTGCACAACTCTCAGGTCTCCGCCGATCGTGCAGCCAATCACGTCGTTTCTCCGAACGACATTCTCACGCCCAATGTACACCTCATAAGTCACAGCAATCGGTTGTTCTTCCACGTACTCATAACCATTTAAGTGCATCCCCAGGGGATAGTGGTCCTTAGGTGCGTCCTGCTTGTAGCCTGGGAACTGCTCGACCAGTTGCTGTTCGAAGTAATCTACAATAGCATCCACAGTTTTGTTGAGCTCTGGGCCAGTCTCGTTCAGGCGTTCGAATTGCTTGATGTGATAGTAGATACTTCTGTTGTTCAGGATACCCAACCCAAAAGAACTGAGCGCGAACTTGCCCTTCAAAGCAAAAAGCTTTTGAGTGAAAGATGAAGCGGAGAAGGGTATGGGAACAGGTGCGAAGTGGAACTCGCTGGCACTTATCTTCTCCTCGCAGCGAGGGCACTGCACCTCGACCTCTGGAGCAGCGAATTCAAGTAAAGTGTGTGAGGTGGCAAGACTGTCTGCAGCTACCACGATTCCGTCGGGTATTCTCAGGGAAACAACTAGACTCATCTCCATCTCCTTCTTTCGATAAGGACATACTCAAAATTGGCGTCGCTCAAAGCTTTCATTGTTCCTGGCACTTACGTGAACCTCACATAAACGTCTTATCCCGTTTATGCCTCCAAATCGCCTTCATCCCTGCCGCGGTATGCATGCCTATGCTCCAACCACCACAACCCGGCGTCTCCTTTCTTTTATCCTGCCCTTCTGAGACTATCCGCACGTCCCTTAGTTTTCCCTAAATGCACAATACTTCCGTGCTAGCATACCGCCCCTTATTAAATAACAAATATTTAATTCGAAAGTCAATACTCTCAAGCTCCCTCAGAGTTGTTTAATCGGTAGCCACCAGCGTCGAGATTCGGAGTTCAGTTCGGGGCAGCTCTTCGTCCACTTCGAAGCCGTCCCTTCTGACAATGCGAGCGGGGGTGCCGACAACGGTGCAGTCGGAGGGGACATCGTGCATTATTATGAAAGAGTTGGCGCCAATTCTGACGTTATCGCCGACATCTACGGGTCCAAGCAGAATCGCACCGGTGCCCACCAGGACATTGTTGCCCAAGGTGGGGTGACGTTTGCCGTGATGTTTGCCGGTCCCACCCAGAGTTACATTATGAAAGAGGACACAGCAATCGCCTATTTCGGTGGTCTCGCCGATCACCACTCCCGCCCCGTGGTCGACGAAAAAGCCTTTGCCGATTTCAGCACCCGGATGAATCTCAATGCCGGTAAAGAAACGATTCACCTGAGAGACCAGCCTGGGAATCAGAGGAAGACCAAGTTTCCAGAGCAGGTGCGTAAGTCGATGAAGCGTTACAGCATGAAAGCTGGGATAGAGCAGAAACTCCAGGGCCCTGGCGGCAGGGTCGTTGCGATAGATGGCCTTGATGTCCTCAATTGTGGTCAACATACAGCCTCAATCTGAAAACAGTTCGGTCGACAGATATCTTTCAGCGGTATCGGGAAGGATGGTGACTACGACAGCGCCCACGCCCAGCTTCTTGCAGACGGAAAGTGCCACGCTGGTGGCGGCACCGGAGGAAATACCGGCCAGGATTCCCTCCTGTTTTGCCAGAGCTTTGGCCATCTCAAAGGCCTCCTCACTGCTCACCTTGACGATCTCGTCCACAACCGTAGGATCGTAGATCTCCGGAATGAAGCCGGGCCCGATTCCCTGTATCGGATGGGGCCCCGGAGCTCCTCCGGAAAGGACCGGCGAGTCCTCCGGCTCCACGGCGATGACCTTACAACCGTACCTCTCCTTCAAAACTGCACCGGCGCCGCTGAGGGTGCCACCGGTGCCGACCCCGGCAACGAAAGCGTCTAAATTCAGATCACCGAGATCGGCAATGATCTCTGGCGCCGTCGTCAGCTTGTGAATCAAGGGATTGGCGAGATTCTTGAACTGCTGCGGCTGGAAATACCCCTCTTGGGAAGCCAACTCCTCTGCCTTCTCGACCGCGCCTCTCATCCCCTTCTCGGCGGGAGTTAAGATTAGCTCAGCTCCGAGGTGTTTCAGAAGCGCCCGGCGCTCAACGCTCATGGTTTCCGGCATGGTGAAAACTGTCCTGTAGCCTTTGACTGCAGCCACCATGGCTAAGGCTATACCGGTGTTGCCGGAGGTGGGCTCGACAATGGTCATGCCAGCTTTGAGCTTTCCTTCTCTTTCGGCAATCTCTATCATCGAGACCCCGATTCGGTCCTTGACTGAACCGCAAGGGTTGAATGCCTCCAGTTTCGCATACAAGGTGGCATCCTCAGGGGAGGTCAACCTGTTTATCTTGATAAGTGGAGTACCACCTATCGACTCTAATATGTTTGCAAGAAGCATACCCTCTCCTTTGAGAGAGTATCGGTTTCGCTGTGGGCAAGTTTATTGGAAAACTGACCCAGCTGGTCGTCCCCCGTTCCGTCAGGCTCGCAGACCGAGCCAGGCCGGCTTCTCTCGGAAATTGTTAAAGACAGAAGCAGAATTGACTGGAGCCCGAACAGTCTTAATGGCTCAGTTATGAGGCCTTCTTGATTTCGAAAAGAGGAAACTGGGTCTGTCCCGGCTCTTGCGGATCTTTCGATAGGCGGTTCAATACCGAGGCAATGAATCAATCGCGGCGCAAGGAGGCAGACCAGCTCTGAAGTGCCAGCGTTGTCAACTCATAGCGGCTGGCTCCAGTTCGATGATGACGTCTCCCAGATTGACGAGGTCGCCGGCGGAGAAGTTCACCTTTTTGACGGTGGCCTCGATTGTGGATTTGATTTCGTGTTCCATTTTCATCGCCTCCACGATCACCAGGCCCTGTCCGACCTCCACCCTGTCCCCCTCCTTAACCAAAAGCTTCACGACTTTACCCGGCATGGGCGGACCGATCCCGGTCTCCGCCAACTGAGCCGCCGCTCCCCCAATGGCTCCGAAAGCCTCCTCCTCCGGCTCCTCGAAGAGATACTGCTCCTCCCCAATCTGGACAAACCTCTTGTTGTCCTCTCTGGCGACGTAAGCGGTGTAAGCTACACCATCGATCAACAGAGATAGACAGTTCTCGGAGATATTCTCAAGGTCCACTTCGTAGGTTTCGTCCCCGATGGTGGCCCGCAGCTTACCCCCTTTACCTTCAGTCGTTACTTTGAAGCACTCTTGGCCAAATCTCAGTTCGTGTTCCATATCTGTTCAGATCGCAGGATCGATGACGTCAGCCTACCCGCCAACTGCCCAGAGTCTGCCAGGGGGTGATAAATTCCTCTTTCTTCCCAACGGCCTTAGGGGCCACCGTCCCGGTCGGAATCAGACTGGCAGCCACCAGAGCTTGCGACAGGAACTTCCTCCTGTCGCTATCGGTCCGATATCCGGAGAAGTGGTCATCCAGAAAGCTGGTATACGTCTCTCCGGAGACAAACTCCGGATGGACAATGATGTCACGCAGAAAAGCGATGTTGGTCTTTATTCCCAGGACGATATAATCCGACAGGGCGATCTCCATTCTCTTTATGGCCTCATTGCGGTCTCCGGCCCACACCAGAAGCTTCGAGAGGATCGGGTCGTAGTAAACCGGCACCGTAAAACCGGAATAGATGCCGCTGTCGTTCCTTATCCCGGGACCAAATGGCTCCCTCATGAAGAGAATCTTCCCGGCAGAGGGCAAAAAGCCATTCTCCGGATCCTCGGCGTAAATACGGCATTCGATGGCGTGTCCCTGCTGCCTTAAATCCTCCGGCCCAATCCAGAGTTTTTCGCCGCTCGCGATTCTTATCTGAGCTTTCACGAGGTCCACTCCGGTGGTTAGCTCCGTCACTGGATGCTCCACCTGCACACGAGTGTTGACCTCTAAGAAGTAATAATTCCCCTTCTGGTCCAAGAGGAACTCCACCGTCCCGGCGTTCGAATATCCGGCCGCTTCTGCGACTCTGACGGCATCCTCCCCCATCTTCTTCCGGAGTTCTCTGTTCAAGGCAGTGGAGGGAGTCTCCTCGATGATCTTTTGATGCCGCCGCTGGATGGAGCATTCTCTCTCGAAGAGGTGGATGGTGTTACCGTAATTGTCGGCTAAGATCTGAAACTCGATGTGCCGCGGTCTGTCCAGGAATTTCTCCAAATAGAGGGTGTCGTCGGCGAAGGCGGAGAGAGCTTCTCTCTTAGAGGATTCGATTGCGGACTCTAAGTCCTTCTCGTCCTCGATGACCTTCATCGCTTTGCCCCCGCCTCCTAAGGAGGCCTTTATCAAAACCGGATAGCCGATCTCTCTGGCAGCTTTCTTGAAGCCCGGCATATCTTCACTGGTTGCCTCCATTCCCGGGATTATGGGAACCGCAGCCTTCTTCATCAGTATTCGAGATTCAATCTTGTTGCCCAGAAGCTGGATGGTCTCCCCCCTGGGCCCGATGAAGACTATTCCCTCCTTTTCACATCTCTTTGCGAACTCCGGGTTCTCCGCCAGAAAGCCATAGCCGGGATGGATAGCATCGCAGTCACGCTCTTTAGCACTGGAGATGATATTGTCGATGTTGAGATAGCTTTCAAGCGGAGAGGCAGGCCCGATGCAGACGGCCTCGTCGGCCTGCTGAACGTGGAGGGCGGCTCGATCTGCTTCGGAATAGACCGCCACCGTGGGGATGCCCAAATCTCTGCAGGCCTTGATGACCCGGACGGAGATCTCGCCTCTATTTGCGACCAGAATCTTTTTCAACATATGGTGTGGCTCTATCTGATAACTGAAATTCTCTGATTTCTCACAGCAGCCTGAATCAGCGCCGCTGTAAAACAAAATAATACATCAATGAGACCCCGAAAGCAACAACTTGTCTCTGCTGAATGAATGACCCAATCGTTACCGCGGAAGGGATTGGCTCCTGCAAAAAGATCGGCTTGACTGCGAAGACCTATAACTACAACTGGAAACCTGAAGGTTTCCGCTACAAGAGTCTACTAGTAGCGGAAGATCACATCCATGCCGATCCGTATCGGACGACTCTATGAGCTTCAGCCCACCATCGCATCTTGACAACTCCAGCTGCTCGGTTATTCCTTGAACATCATCTTTTCCCGGTTCATGTCCAGGAACAGCCGCTCGTATTGCCGGTTTCTGAATTTGATGCGACCGAATCTCAGCGTCGCTGGCTTGTGCTTGCCCAAGGGAGTGAGATTCAATATGAAGGAAAGAGCAACCAATCCCAGAAAGTAGAGCCAGAAGTATGCGATCACTGTTAATTGCCAGGGGCCAATCGGATTCGTAATCGCGAAGAGGACATAAAGCAAGGTATAAATCAAATGCATGGCATAATAGGTCCAACCCCGCCTCTTGATTCTCTGATGACAACTCTTACAGACCGGGACCTCGATGCTGTAAAAGGTCCCGAAACCCCAGCCTTTTATCTTGATCCTTCTGCTTATGTCCTCACTCAGGCAACGGCAACATCTCTTGGGGAGGGAATAGGTTTTATTGGACATCTTCTTCTCTTTCCTGAGCCGGAGTAACAGGTTCCTTCCGTTTTGAAAAAAGAGGCAGAACCTGCAGTTCCAATCCCACCACCGCGAAGGCACAAAACATCCCCAAAATGGCTCCACCCACCAGATCCAGAGGATAATGTACCCCCACGTAGGTCCTGGAATAGCTGACCACAACCGCGATCGTGAAAAGATAGGGAGCGGCTCTACGATACTTGCTGGAGAAAAATACCGCGGCGGCGAAGTTGTTGGTGGCATGCGAGGAGGGAAAGGAAACCGAATTGCTACAGCCGACCAGCAGTCGGAGCTCTTCCACGACGTGACAGGGCCTGATGCGGTGAAAGATCGGCTTTAAGATATGGCTGGAGGTTTGGTCCGAAAGCAAGATCAGAATCCCCCCGAAAAGGACTGCCAGTCGCCCCTTTTTGCCTCCAAAGATGAATAGAAGCAAAGCCGCAAAACCGATCGGATACCTCCAGATAACCCCGTCGGTGATGATCGGCATCAGGAAATCGAAAACCGGGTTCGCCAGTTTGCTGTTTATGAGGACGAACAGGTAATGGTCAATTTGGTAGAGAAACGTCGTCATCGGAGTAAAAAGCTTCCGTCAGATGTGAACATCCAACGGCACAAGTAAACGAAACTACACCATGGCAGTTGATTCTGCAAAGAAATATTATCGCCGGGAAAATTCAAGCTGAATTTCTTAGGGAAGTGGAATTATGCGGATATCAGACGGGTCTTTTCAATATCTGAAATTTGTCTTTCTGCTCCGCAAGAATTTCAGTGCCTTTCTGTAGGTGGGGATACCGGTCCTGCCGCCGAGGGCGGTGCATTTCATGGCCGCGCAGGCGCAAGCAAACTCCACCGCCTTGGCCACCTCCCACTGTCTTGTCAAACCGTAGATGTAAGCTCCGTGGAAGACATCTCCAGCTCCGGTGGTATCGACCACCTGCACTTTGAAACCGCTCTGTTTGAAGATCGAACCGTCCGTGGTCCCAACAGCTCCCCTCTCTCCCAGAGTAATCACAACCGCTCGAGGCTTATATCTTCGATAAAGCTCGACCAACGCCATCTCAACCTTTTTAGTCCCGGTGAACTCTAAAGAGAATTCCTCCCCGATCACAAGATAATCGGTGAAAGGTAGAAGAGGTTTGACCTCCGGACGATAACTGCCGACATCGATAACGATCCCGCAGCCGTATCTTTTTGCGAGCCTGGAGGCCCGAAGATTCGCCTCCCGGTCCCGTCCGTCAAGAAGGACAAATCTTGCCTTCTTGAACAGGCTTGCCTTTATCTGCTCTGGTTTGATTTCAGAGCTTTTAGTGTTGTTCAGTACGACCGTCCGTTTTCCGCTTTGTCGATCGACCCAGACGAAGGCTTGCAGACTGCGGCCTCTTCTATCCACCAGAAGGTGATCAGTGTCAACTCCCTCGGATTCGAGCTCCTCTTTGATCAGTCGTCCCTCGTGATCGTTTCCGATCCTACTGATTAGGGCCGTCTTTCCTCCAAGACGTGCTATGGCCACCAGGGCAGTGGGCACCGGTCCACCGCCCTGGATCTTAAAGTCCACTAAGTCGACCTTCTGGTTGAGTTTTGGGTAGGTGGAAACCACCCCTAAATAGTCCAGCGGACAGA
>JAUWHO010000010.1 GCA_030605835.1 Candidatus Zixiibacteriota bacterium
GCCAGCCAAATCTCCCCCTTAGGCACCCTCTGCCCGGCCCACCCCCCGGGCCCGGGGGCCGATACCCCGGAAGAATCCCCCGTCGTGCCCCCCCCCCCCCCCCCCCCCCCCGAATAGGCTGGGCTTTCTAGCCCAGCTTTCCAACCTGCATCGCCTCAAATACCTATCTACTACCACTAATTACTGTCTACTGTCTGCTGTCTACTCTTCCCCGTTATCTGTCTGCTCTCCCCTGTCTCCTGAAAAGGGGTACGGAGTATCCGACGGCATTGGAGCGGCTTGACAGTCCTCCCTTGTCGTGGGTGTAAAGCCGGTAGCAGTAACTCTGTCCCTTGATCAAATCCGGGTCGATAAACTCCCCGCTGTCCTGGTCAGTTTCTATCGTCAGCAAAAGGTCATCGTCGCCGACGCTGGCGGTGTCGCTCCCGTCTAATCTGTATAGGCGGTACGATTCGAAATCGTTTTCATCATTTAAGCTCCAGGTCAGTTTCAAGGAATCGGAGTTGACCAGCTGGGGAGTTAAGAGTATGGAGGCCTCCGGGGGTGTATTCTCCAGGGTGGTGCCGGAAACCAGGTTGGAGGCCGAAAAGAGTCCCCCCTGGTCGTATGTCATCACCCGGTAATAGTAGGTCGAATCCCCGGCCAGGGTCGAATCCTTATAATAGGTGCTCTCCCGAGGGGCAAAGACCTTTATTAGAATCGAGTCAGAGAAGTCGCTCTGCTCCGCCCTGAAGAGCTGATAGTTGGCGAAATCTTCATCTTCGTTCTGGCTCCAGGAGAGGTTCAGTGTCCACCAGTTCTCCCCGTAAGGTTGGTAGAGGACCGAAGGCTCCGGAGGTGAATTCTTGCCGGTGCGGGCGGAGTCCTCGTTGGAGGCGCTGTAGAGACTGTGATTGTCGAAGAGGTAAACGACGTAGTGGTAGTAGATGTCCTCCACCAGGTTGGAATCGGTGTAAGTCGTGGTGCTGGGATCGTTGAGGGAGGTCACCAGGGTGGAGTTCAGATCCACTCCCGAGGAGGTAAAACGGTATATCGAATAGAAGGCGAACTGCTCGTCGTTCGACCTCGACCAGTGCAGGATGATCACCCCTCGACTCTCTGGAGGGGCATAGGGCTTGAAGAGGTGAACCGCATCGGGAGGGTTTCGGATCGTCACTGCGCCGGTGCCGACCAAATCGGTGGCAACATTCCCGGCTCGATCGATGAAATGCCCCACGATCGGCTCATCTTCGGTCTCCAGGCCGATGGGAATGACGTAGTCGTGTTCGTAGATTCCGTCGTCAGACTCAGAATCGCCGAAGCTGCCGTCATCGTATAGCTTTATGCCGGTGACTAGTTCTCCTATGTCGACGCTGGCCTCCCCTTGAGTCTCCCCGCTCTCTAAGAGGAGATGCAGGGTGTCGCCAACTTGCAGAACCGCCCCTCCGGAGTTCTCACTAACCCTCAGGATTGAGGCCTTGGTGTCCAAGGTTATGGAATCGTGATAATGAGAGAGGGTCGGATTTCCCAACAGATCCCGAAACTTGGCATAGACCCTCTTTTCGCCGTCGCCGCTGGTGAGAAACCAGCTCCGGGTGGAGGCGAAATTGATCCAGACTCCATCGGTGAAGGTCGAATCGTTGGAGAGCATAACATGATCGGTGCCCGGGGGAGCTATCAGGCTCAAGGTGACGGCGATCGTGTTGGTGAACTCGCTGCCGTTTTCGATCAGAACCCCGAAAGCGTCCGGGACGGCTTCAACCCGCCTGGATTTGTAACCCTCGAAACCGGAGGAATCGACACAGGAGATCTGATAGAAGTAACTTTGACCGTTGACCAGACCGTTATCGGTAAACTCCCTCGTGGCGGTGGAGTCAACCAACTCCGAGTGAGCATTGCTGGAGTCGGAGCGGTAGATTCTGAACCGGTAAGTGCTGCTATCTGAGACCTCCCAGGAGAGTTTTACCGACCGATCGCCCACCAGCGCCGTCAGATTCTGGGGAGTCGGCGGCAGATCGCTCACCCCCTCCTCGGAGGAGAGAGGATCGAGCTTACGCCCGCAATTCGAAAGGGAAGAGACCAGACCAACCGCCAGAAAGAGAACGGCGACTGCAACAACGCTATTGAACCTTTTCCTCAGAATCTCTTGCATAGCTTGACCGTCAACTCTCCCTCTTTTAAGCTGAAGTCCCCTCCAACTTGCAGGTCCACCTTCTGGTCCGGGAAAAAAACGAGAGCGTCGATGACATTGTATGCCCAGACTGCGGCGGTCACTATCAGCAGATTGCGTTTCAGGGTCTCAGCATCGTAAGCCTTCTGGTGTTTATCCTCTAAGATGAGCCTGAGTCGGTTTCTCTCCTCGATGCTTCTGGCAGCCTGGTAATCACTAAGCGCCACCTCATATTTGTCTTCGCGATCCTGATAGCGGAGTTCGGCTATGACTGAAGTCAGAACTGCTCCGTATCCCAAGGTGGAGATGATCACGCCCCGGGTCTTCTCCCCGGAGTAAAACTGTCCCCAGCCCGGCAGGATCAGTGACCTCCAGGCGGCTTTGAGGGGGGTTCTCGATTTCAGCTTTATGGTCAATCGACCCTGACTCGCCTGGGGGAAGGATAGTCTCCGCGAGTAAGTCTCGTATCCCGGCTTGGTGGCTTTGACGGAGTACGTTCCGACAAGCTGGTGTCTGACCAGAAAGGGGGTGGTGGCCACCAGGTCGTATTCCCCGGAGAAGTGGACCGTCGCCCCCGGGGGGTGGGACACAATCTCAAATCCCCCGGAGCCTTCTGGTATCGTCCCGCTCTCCTCAGCCTGTGACCAGCATGAACCGTTCAGAAAAAGGACGAATGAGGTTAAAAGCAGGCTTCCCAGGAGCCACCGTGGACAATAGACTGTCCGTTTCCTTGACATAATCAAACCACATTACGGGGCAGACTATACCCCCCTCTGCCCGAAATTGCCCTGTATTCTTTTATCGGAAACTTGGGAGGAATGTTAAATACAGGAGGTTGACGGCAAGCAGAGAGGTGCCTATATTATTTGCTTGAGGTAGGCGACAACTATGGTCACGGGCATGCAAGCTGGCAATAACACCTGACAGATGACCAGAAATGCCCGGCCATTCTTTGGAGCAATCTCTGAGTGATAGGCTGGGGTTTTCAGCCGGAGGCCTGCTCCAGGGCAGCAGGGTCGCCCAAAGCAGTCAAGCAGATCAGCCTCTGGCTGACAAGCCCAGCAAAAAGGACAACGATTCTGAGCTGTTTGTTTTGCTTCAATAGGCTGCGTTTTCTAACCCAGCTTTCCACCTGCCTCCTCGACTGCTGGTATCAGCCATACGGTCGTACGACTCGCAGGAGCTCGTCTGAGACGCCCCCTTCGATGCCCAAAACCAAAGACGGTTACCAGCGCTGTCGGGAGTTTCCTTCCGACAGCAACAATCAGGCGGTGGTACAACCCCCGTGGAAAACCTGGGGCGGCATGTGAAGTTCAGAATCCGCACATTCCGGAGCAGTGTCAGAATCTGTGTCCTCAGTATCTAACGGGCAACAGAGCTATGAGCCAACTCTGGGCTGCGCTCGGCTTGATTTCAGAGGCTTCTGACTTGGCAAGACTCAATACTCTGGGGTTAACAACCACCAACCCAGAGGCGAGAGATTCAGCGGACACCGCCCTATCGCCTAACTTTACGCCTTGTCCCCCAACGAGATAGACGAAAGCCGGAATAGTCCACAGGAACGGGAACAGGGTTTGCGAATATGAACTTCGGGGCAGCCGTGAGTATCCGCCATAAGAAACCTGTAAAGAGTCGCGGGAGTTCGAAAGATGAAGGCAAAAGGGTGCTTCCCCATAATCTATAAGACCATCCTGGTGCTGAGCCTGGGCCTTTTTCTACTGCTATCTCAATCCTGCAGCAAGCAGCCAGTTGAGCCAGAACCAGAGCTGCAGCTCCAGGGGGATCCGGAACCAGAGCCAGACCCACCCGACCGAAAAGCGGGCAGCATGCCGATCATCGTTCAGTATAACCAACCCTCCAATACACTATCAGATGATGATCTGGTTGAGATCGCCACCAGGTACAGGGCGGTCAGTGATGCAAAGACGGTCTTTACAACGGCCCAGATGGCCCGACTCCGGGAGGTCAACCCCGAGATTACTATCCTCAGGTATCTTAATTTCGCCGCAGTACACGGGGACAGCTCCATCCAAAGAGTCCTTGATGAACATCCTGAATGGATCCTGAGGGACGAAAACGGTAACCCGGTCCCCACACACGGGCCTGAAACTGGCATGATGATGGACCCCAGCAGCGAAGGCTGGAGGGGTTATCTTGCTGACAAGGCCACCCAGTTCGTGACTCAAAAGGGTTACGACGGCATCATGGGGGATTGTGTCAAGATGGTGAATGAACTGGATCCCGACTTCACCGGTATAAACACCAGAACCGGGCAGCCCTACACCACCCAGGAATACCGGGATGACCAATACCAGATTGTGCTCAGCGTCAAGGAGGCGCTGGGGCCGGACAAGCTTCTGGTGCTCAACAACATCCAGAGGGGCTCGGGTTACTTCGAGGAGGAACCGTATCGTTTTCTGGAGACATCTGACGGCGTCGCTGCCGAAGGCTTCAGAGGGCCACCGCGATGGCCGCTGGACAGATACCTTACTGAAGAGGCATGGATCGATAACGTCGAGATGATGCTCGATGTCCAATCAAGACAGAAGGCCATCGTAGCTGTGATAAAGTTCCACAAAGACGTCGTCAATAGTCAAGAGCGATTGCGGGATTACGAGCTCTTCATGTTCACAACCTTTTTGATGGGTATGGGGGATTCCTGCTACTATACCGCCACAATTCATGACCCCGAAGACCCCTACAGTGATATGAGCCTTTACTTTGACTACTGGGAGATTGACCTCGGAGAACCGTTAGATCCTTATGAAAGCAACGGCTCTCACTACGAAAGGGAGTTTGAGGAGGGCAGGGTGATTGTCAACCCCACCGAAAGCCCCGCCACAGTTTACTTGGGCGGAGATTTCAGGACGTTAGAAGGAGAGACCGTCTCCGAAGTCACCTTGGACGCGCATACCGGCACAATCCTTTTGAAATAGACACTCACTCCCAGGCCACCACCTCTGTGGCGTCAATCACATCCAGGCCGATCCGTAGGACAACCCCTATGGGGTGCCCACAAAGGGCTACGGTGTCTACAAATAGCTAGGGTGGGAGTTGTACCCCCACCCTTTGATGCCCAGCAGTTCAACTACCGCCTACCTACTATCTGCTATCTACTGTCTACTGTTTGCTGTTTGCTTGATTACGACTTTCGGCGGGCTCTCTTCGCCCGGATGCGGGCATTGTTGTGCTCTCTGAGAGTATTTGAGAAGATATGGCTGCCGTCACCCCTGGCGACGAAATAGAGGTATCGCACCTCTGCGGGATAGAGCGCCGCCCTAATCGAAGCCATGCCCGGATTGGCGATCGGCCCCGGCGGCAGACCCCGATATCTATAAGTGTTGTAACGTGAATCCACCTGCAGGTCTTTAGTATAAAGCGGTCGGCCCAGATCCGGCAGGACATAGATCACCGTGGGGTCGCACTGCAGAAGCATCCTTCTTTTCAAACGGTTGTGATAGACTGCGGAGATTAACGGTCTCTCCTGAGCCAAGCCGGTCTCCTTCTCTATCATCGAGGCCAGGGTGACGATCTGATGAGGCGTGAAACCCAAATCCCGACAACGTTCCCGCAAGCTGTCAACGAAAGCCTGGTTGAACCTCGACAGCATGATCTCGATCACGCGCCTCGGTTTCTGCTCCCAGTAGAAATTGTATGTGTCCGGAAAGAGGTAACCCTCCAGTCCGGGAATGGCCCACATCGGTCTCTCGATTTCGACTCCCAGTTGATGGGCAACGGTATCGCTGTAAGCCAGGGAAACGAATTCGGCGGAGTCAAGCTCCACCTCTTTTTTGAGGATGGAGGCGATCTCCTTTATGGTCAATCCCTCCGGGATGGTGACGAATATGGTGGCGTTGCCGCCCTTTCCCAGAAGGCTGTAAATATCGGCAATGCTCCTGGTTTTCGAGAAATCGTATTTGCCGGCTTTGATACTCTTGCTCTTTCCTAAGACCTGGCCGAAGAAGACAAACCTCGGCTCTTCCCCGATAACGCCTTTGCCTCTGAGGAGGCAAGCCACCTCGGTCAGGGCTAGACCTCGAGGGATCTTCAAGTAATCCAGCTCCTCGAAAGCCTCACCCCTTTTGATGGGACGGTAGTAGAGGTGGCCCAAGATGACCACGCAGAACAGAATGAATCCGATCAGGAGTTTTACCAGGAGCTTGATCATCTGGAGTCGAGGTAGCTCTGCAGGATCTCGGCGGCGGCTAAGGAATCGACTTTCCTTTTGTGCCTTTTCAGTCTGAATTCCGCCTGACGCATTTTTTTAAGCGCAACCTGGGTGGTCAATCTCTCATCGTAACCTTTTACCGGCACCGAGAGTTCCACGCTCAGTTTTTGGAGGAAAAGCTTTACCTCTTTGGTTTTGGCGCTCTCGCTCCCTTTCAGGGTCGTAGGTATGCCCACTACCACCAGACCGACCTGTTCGGAACGGATGAGTTCACTCAAGTGTCGGAGGAGCTCTTTCTGGTTTCGAGCTCTGTATGCCGGCAGCGGTAGAGACAATCTCCCCTCGGGGTCGGAGATGGCCAGGCCGAAGTTGTGCTCCCCGTAATCTACTGCCAGGATGCGAGAGTTCATATTCGGGTGACTTCGCCGTCAGCTTAGACCGGTCTACCAAACAGCTTCGAGAGGGCTCGGCGATGGGCTTTGAAGGCGATATTGGCGGGAAGCTTCTGATGTGAGAAAAAGCCGATGTCGGAGGCGTCGTCTCCGGGTTTCAGCTCCCCACCGACCACTTCGACGTTGTGGAGAATCAAGACCACCTTGGTGCGGGGATCGTCTCCGGCCTCATACACTCCGAAGATGTCTTTGACCTCCACTTTCAGGCCGGTTTCCTCTTCGAGCTCCCTCTTGGTGCAGTCTTCCGGGCTTTCGTCATTCTCCATGAAGCCGGCCGGGAGAGTCCACCCCCCTTTGCGGGGTTCATATTTTCTCTTCACCAGGAGGACCTTGCCCTCCTTGAGGATGACACCGCCACAGGCGGGGACGGGGTTGTTATACCAGACGAAGTCACAGTCGGGACAGGCCCAGCGGTGGCGGTCGTCGGAGAACTTCTCCTCCAAGGGAGTGGCACAGTAAGGACAATAGCGGTATCTCTTCTCCATTGCGACAGAGTCGGACTCGCCCCCGGCAGGCTGGTGCAATCCTGACTCATCTTCAGGCTTGAATACAACCGTTTTCTCCTTTTTACGATTGTAAACCTTTGTGGGTTCGTGCACCCTGGTTGCAGGGTTTCTGTCCCAACTGCGGCGGATCTTAGGTCGCTCGATCTCTATTTTCTCTTTTCTCTTCATACAATCTTCAGAATCGTCTGAAAGATACAGAAAATTAAGCGGTTTTCAAGGCAAACTGTAAAAGATTGCCCCCAGCGGATTCCCGATTCTGTGCACGGCCACAACGGGACGGGCGATACCCTCTGAGTTCACCGTGACTCTCCCGGTCCAGATGGACACCGCTGGGGGGCTATTCAACTAAACATCTAAGAAATACGTGATTTGGCAAATTTGTCAACTGAAAAGCGAAATTCAATTCAGGGGGAACCAAGGGAAATGGTGAACTACAGACAACGTGACAGCAGGATGACCAACAGCCGGAAACTCCTCGCACCGCTGCAAATTCAGAGGTTACCGACAATAGGCCATGCATCACTCCTTGTCTTTGTACCTATTTTTCTTTATCGCCCGAATGATTGGCTGGAGCTCCTTAATTATTCTCTCTTGTTGTTCCTTTGTCATTTGGATGAATCCCTCACCTTGGTGCTTGGATCTCCGTCCCAGGTGCGCCTGACTTTGGGACGCTCGATCTCTACTTTCTCTCTTCTTTTCATACAGTTTTAAAATCGTGTCAAAGATATGAAAATTTAAGCCGTTTTCAAGCCAAATTGGGAGCTTTCTTCTGTTGGGGGATCAATCATCCCTCTTGCTGAGTTTGTCAGCGAGGGCCTGTTCCGCCTGCCCGCCTCAGGCGGGCTTGCCTGCTTTAGGCAACTCTGTTGCCCTCGGGCAGGCCTTGAGCGGCAAAGCCCAGCCTATCCACGTTTTCGTCCACTCAAATAGAATAAACACCTCGGAATAGACGGGGCATTCATGCCCCGGACCGACCTGTTGGTCATGGATGCCCTCATCCGTGACCTTTTGGGTATCGGACGGGGCGTCCGATACCAACAGCAAGAGGCTTAGACCGTGTTGCCGGGCTGGAAAGCACCGCCTGGGGAGACCTATTCCCTATCTACGGTTCACCATATACAACACCAGAGGGTAGCCCAGTGGCCTCCCGCCAAAGACGGGCCACCTCTGGTGGCCGCCACCGGGAATCAACGGGGCATTGGTTTGACCCGTATGGGGAGTTAAACTCCTGCCCTTTTCTGCCGAATAGCCGGGGCATTCGTGCCCCGAAGCGGGTGTTCGAAAGTGGAAGAAAAAAGTGCTCCCTCTGCACCCGAAAGGGACACAGAGGGAACGGGAGGTTCCAATGCGTACGAAATCAATAATAAGAGCCGTCTCTCATTTTGTCAAGCAAAAAACATCCGGACTTGGCGTCCAGTTGACTTATACAACAATCAAGGCCCGCTCACTTTCAAGACCACCAGTGTCATATCATCGTACTGAGGGAAATCCTGAACGTGAGATCTGACCTCGGAGATCAGTTGGTCTTTCAACTCCTCGGCGTGGAGGTGCCTGAGCTTACAGAGAGTCTCGAGCAATCGCTTCTCCCCGAACTCCTCCTCCTGCATGTTCAACGCCTCGGTGATCCCGTCGGTGTAAAGAACCAAAAGATCGTTGGGCTTTAAGTCCAACTGCCCGGAAGTATAAGTTGCCTCCTCGAAAGCACCCAGAATCAAACCCCCGGTCTCAAGATACTGGATGGTGCCATCCTCCCGAATCAGGATGGGGTAGTTGTGTCCGGCATTGCAATACTTGAAAGAGAGAGTTTCGGTGTCGAGCTCTCCGAAAAAGAAGGTGACATAGCGGTTCTGAGTGCCGCTTTGGACCAAAAGTCTGTTCAGATTGGCGACCATCTCCTCTACCTCCTTTGACCTTCCAGCCTCGCTGTGAAGGATCGCCTGGAGTCGCGCCATCATCAGGGCGGCCGCCACTCCCTTGCCGGTCACATCCCCCACTACCAGACACAGCCTTCCGTCTCCGGGGAGAAGGTAATCGTAGTAGTCCCCCCCCACTCTGCGGGAGGGATTGGTGTAGCCGACGATCTCGAGATTGGAATACTCAGGATCCGATCTCGGCAGAAGGTCCATCTGAATCTGTCGGGCTAAGTTCAGCTCCTCCTCCAGACGCTGTTTCTCGATCGACTCCGCATAGAGTGTGGCGTTGTTCATCGCCACCACAATCTGATTGGCGAGGATGGCGAGCATCGTCAGCTCCTCATAGGCGTAGCGGAAGCCGGTGACCTTCTTGCTCAATCCCAGAAAGCCGACCAGCTTGCCCTTCTCCATCAGGGGCACAAGCAGAAAGCTGTCGAGTTCCTGCAGTTTTCTGTGAAGGGGGGAGGGATCGTCCTTGACCGGCAGCTCTTCCACGAAGGTGGGCCTTCCCTTTTCCGTCAAAGCCTGGCATAAGTCCCGGTCGCCCTCCAGCTCCGTGGCCTCGGTGTAGCTCTCTTTACGCCAGTAGAGTCTCATCACGCCCTCTCCGCCAGAGGCGGATTCGTCTGTGAACACCGCAACAGAGGCGGTCTCCACCTGCAGCTCCTCTCTGAAGGTGCTGAGGATGGTTTCCACCAGTTCGGAGAAATCAAGCAGGGTGATGACTTCCCTGGAGAAGCGCTCCATTATGTTGCGATAATCGCCTCGTCCGGCGACGAAGAGCCGGGTGATCAAGTCGTTGACCTTGTTCATGATCGGCTGGAAGAAAAGCAGCGCCACCACCAGAAATACCACTTCCAGAAAGGGGACCTTTTGACCCAGTATGTTCGCAAGCAGGTTGCCAAACTGCCTCAAGATCAAAAGGTAACCACCAATGATAATACCGGAGGAGATAGAATAGACCAAGCTCTGCCTGACGATGAGCCGCACATCCAAGAAGCGATGCTTGACGATCGCCCAGGCGATAGAGCCGGGTCCCACCAGGAGAGCCAATATGATGAGCGTATATTTCAGATCCAGCTTCAAACGGAGCCCGAAGATGGTGGGGATTATCACCGCCAGAACATACAGCCCCACGGCGGAGATGACGCCCAAAATGATCACTCGCACCTGTCGCTTCAGGCTGGGAACCGGCATACGGCGATAGCCTCTATAGAGGAATGTCACCGCCAAGAGAACGTATAAAAGGTTGGTGAAGGAGAAGAATTTCTCGTGCACCTCCAGTGCAAATCCGAAAAGAATCGTCACCAGCTTCAGAAGGAAGGTGAGATACTCGAAAAGGACGTTGGCCACCGGGGTGCCGGCGCTGGTGTCCAACAGGGACAGAATCTTGTCCGGCTCCGAGAAGAGAACCGTCAGGAAAAGGTGCAAAATGTGAGGTAAGAAAAGGGCATAGACCGCCCGCGGATGTTTCTTGCGGAAGGGGCTCTCCACCGGAAAGGTCATGGAGAAAAGCACCAGCGCCGGAAAGAAAAGCTCCCAGACGAAAAAGAGATTGTAAAACCACAGCGGCAAAAGCCGGGAGGAGGGTTCCAGAGCGGTCTGGTAGAAGGCTCCCAGAAGGGGGCCAGTGGCGGCGCAGAAGAGCATAAAGGCGGTGATGCGATTGACCCTACCCCGGGGATTCTCCTTCAGGATGATTATCCCCAGAAGCAACAGAACGATCCCGCTTATGTAATAGACGATCGAGACTATACTTTCCAGATTCATGTTCAGCCGACCCTGTCGACAAAGGCTATTCTGCCAGAGGCAGACCCGCCTCTGACGAGCTTGATCTCCTCGTAGTCTGAAAGGACTTATACATCTTCAAGATCGTTCCCCCTTCAGGTGCGAAGGAGAAGTCGAGCCGATCCATCAAAGACTTGATGATGAAAATTCCTCTTCCGACCTGTTTTAAGAGATTGTCTCCCTCCACCGGGTTGGGGATCTCAGAGAGGTCAAAGCCCCTTCCCTGGTCTTCGACCTGCACTTCGACGGTGCCACTCTCCACCTTCACCCGCACCGTGATCTTTTTTTTCAGGTCGCATTTATTGCCGTGGAAGATGGCGTTATTGACGGCCTCGCTGACCGAGATGGCGACATCGGCTAAATCACTCTCGTTCATGCCGGCCTCTTTCAGTCTCGTCTCCAGGAATCTGTCCACCTCCACCAGATAGTCCTGGGAGCTGGGAATGACGATGCGGTTCTTACTCTTCTGAACTTCGGGCATAAGATCAGCTCCTGAGAGCGTCTCCTTGAGCTCACTGAAGAGAGATGAGTCTCAAACTGCCTCTTAACAAAAAAGGTAGGCTCTCTCAACCTACCTTCGAAATCGATATCTTCTGTCTATCCCAGAGAGGAGAGCATCATCAAAAGCTACCCACCGCCTCCTCAACCGAGTCATAGTTTTCGAACACCGTGATCAGCTTGGTAATGGTCAAGAGAGATTCGATCTTCTCGGTGACATTGGCGAGTTTTAACTCTCCGCCATTGTTGCGCAAGGTGGTCAGGCCGGATATCAGGATTCCCAATCCGGTGGAGTTCATCCAGTCGACCTTGGCCAGATCGATAACCACATTCTTCTTGTTCTCTTTTATGAGGTCGTGCAGGTGGTCGTGCAACAAGGTGGCGTCCGGTCCCCCCATGATTTTTCCTTTGGGTTCCAACACTGCCACATCTCCGACCTGGTGGCTAGATAGCTTCATCTCAATTATCTCCTTCTGATTTGGACATCTGTTTCTACGTATAGCGGATTCGAGAGTTTCGATATCCTCCTCTTTTTAGGCGGTCTCAACCCTTGAGCCTGGAGGCCACCAGCTCGGCCATCTCTCGATTCTCGGCGGAGGAGAGTTGGGTTCCGATCCAATCGTATTCGGAGTCGGTCAGACCAAACTTCGATAATATCCTTGCCCTCTCCCGGTTCTTGGCCTCCAGTAACTGCTGCACTCTCTCGGTCAGCTCCGGATGCTGTTTTGCGAAGCTGCTATCGGGGCTGGCGAGATACAAACTGTCGGGGGAGAGAAAGTCTCCCCATTTGCGGGAGTATCTGACATCCAACTGCAAAAGCCCCAAGAAGGCACCGGCAAAGGCTTCGGCCTGTACGGCAGTGATTTTTCCATCCGCTGGAGGCGAATACGGTTTCAGCATCACCTCCATGGTGGTTCTCTTTTCCGCGGACTCTTTTTCCCCACAGGATGTGCCGATAATCAGAGCCACCGAGATTCCGGCGAGTATGAAAAAAAGCTTTGAATTGAGAGAGAACACGCTTCAGCCTATGATCTCAACGATTGAGGCACCATCACCTCCGGAAGCAATAATATGACTACAAGTCTATCTTTGTCAAGGAGAAAAACGGCTTGCGATTACAGCCGCTCCGGGACACAAACGCCCCGGCTATTCGGCTGAAGGGGGCAGGAGTGCAACTCCCGCCCCAGCTGGAGAGTATTCCCTGTCCCCTATCTCCTGTTCCCTGCTTCCTGTTCCCTGTCCCCTATATACTATTTCCTATCTCCTTCAATCCCTCCTGGTTAATTCTTCTATCTCTTCCTCCAACTCCTCTATGATCTCATGGTTCGCAGTGTAAAAACCGGTCTTCTTGACCGAGAGAATTCCCTGCGCCTCCAGTTGCAACATCACCTGTTCAACCTCTGTTGACAATTGGTGACGCGCGAAGTTCTCCCCCAGCACATTCTCCAACTCCTCCAGGGTGAAATCCATCAAGCCGGCATCCCACAACTTCTTAACCGCCGCCAGGACATAAGCCATATCAGCGTAAAGCTTCACTCTGGATAGCCTCGCTGGACCACAGCTAGGACATGATTGAGCTTTGGGGGATTGTTCAGCCTCTGGGAGAGATTGCCTCTCTGATAACGGCTGGTATTTTTTACCTTTCATATGAAAATAGATAATGATAGCAGCAAATACGGCCACGAATACTAACAGCACTATTATCTCATCGGTCTGCATAAATAGGCCTCAGAAGCTGAATTGCGGTATCACTAAGCTCAAATGACAGCCAATGAATTCAGGATGTTCCACTTTCAGCTTTCGTTAATCGAGAGGGGTTATACCCCTGCCCGAGCTTGGACCGGCTCCGGGGCACGAATACCCCGTCTATTCTCCCTGTTACCTGTCCCCTATTCCCTATCTCCTATCTCCTGTTCCCTGTTTCCTGTTCCCTATTCGGTTTTCTCGCCTCTGGTCACTCTCCGGTAGGTGTAGACCAGAACCAGACCGCTCCCGAGGCGGTTCAGGAGGTCAACGATAATCTGCCCCAGGGCAATGGCTCCCGGAATAGCTATCTTGTAATAGACGATGCAATCCTTAAGCAAATCGCCGATCAAGAACAGAAAAGCACCCACCAATATCCCACGCAAGTAGATATTCTCCGGCAACTGTGGCAGGGCTTTGGAGTAAAGGTAAACAACCACAAAACTGATGATGAAGCTTATTAAAACCAACACCAGAGGGAAATTGGTAGAGGGCTTTTTGAAGAGTATGCTGCTGGTCTCGTAATCAGCGGCGTTGACCTTTTCCTGAACCAGATCCAAGACTCCACCCAAGATTATGGTAGCGACCATGAAGACCAGAGTGGTAATGACTACAGCTTTCATTTCCGTATTCCTTTTAGGACAATTTATCTTTTCGGTAGAATTCGCTCAAAGGGAACAAACTGAAGCTCCTCTCCTTGACACATCCTATTTCAGAATTGACA
This sequence comes from Candidatus Zixiibacteriota bacterium, assembly GCA_030605835.1. Taxonomy (GTDB): domain Bacteria; phylum Zixibacteria; class MSB-5A5; order DG-27; family DG-27; genus DG-27. The sequence goes on from JAUWHO010000010.1 coordinate 13,942, forward strand.
CCCAGCGGTGAAGATATCCAAAGACCGGTGAGTTTTCAACCCAATTATGACTCCATGATTCCATACATCTGATCCGGCGCCAGCTTCTCGGGAAAACGCTTCCGGAGCTTCAAGCGGGCATCGTAACAGAGATGGCAGGCGTCTATGTATGAATCCTCGTGCTCCAGATTGTACTTTCTGACCAATTCTGCCGGCCCGCCGGTCATGAGCAGTCCGATTATCGGCTCTGATTGGGGGCGATAACCTCTCACTATCTCCGAAAGTGGGGTCTTCTTGAAATTACCCAAGGTGACACCTTGACAGATGTGGATATAACCCAGAGAGTCGAGATGCACCCTCCCCAGTTTCTCGAAGTCTTCATCCGGGCACTCGTTGAAACTATCCCACGGTTTCCGGGGAAGGCCTTCAACGAGCTTTTCCACCGCGCGGCCTTTGAAGCGCACACCGCCGCCGACTATCGGCTCCCCCTTCTCTTTCATGCTCTTTTCCAGTGAGTCCTCGGGCTTCTCCAGATTCAGGAAGTCGACGGGCAAGCCCAGTTTCCTGGCGGCTTCGGCGACGATGGTGGCGCAGCTGTTTTTGGGGTCATCGTAGTGGAGCTCGTCGTTGCTCACGGAGAGAGCGTCAATGCCGATTTTCTTTATCGCCACAAGCCACTCCGTGGCATCCTCCAGAGCGGTCCCGAAGTAGCCGTTGGTGACAATTCCAACCTTGAAACCCCTCTGTTTTGCAATCTCCATCCCCTTGAGCATAATCGGGTAATAGAGAAAAGGCTCCCCGCCCTCGAAGAAGATAATCTCGACGGTGCCAATCTTCTCAGCTTCATCGCAAACCTCTCGAATCTCGTTTAGAGTAAAAGTCCCGCTAGCGAATGGGCTCCCCCAGGTGAAACAGTGGTCGCACTCGTAGTTGCAGGTGTAAGTCAAAAGAAAATGTAGGCCGGTTAGATTCATTTTACCTCTCCGATTATTTCCGTTAGAGTTTCTCTTTTATCTTACGGATAATCTCCGCCGCCGCCTCCTCTGTAATCTTTACAGGTTTGTACTTCTTGTCCCAGATGGGCCAGTGCGGATCGAGATTGTCGTCTAAGTATCTCGGTATGAGGTGCCAGTGCAGGTGAGGAACGCTGTTCCCCAAAAGCTCATAATTCAGTTTGTGGGGATGGAGGCGATCGTATATCGCCTCCGCCAGACGATTTAGATCCTCACAGAACAGCCGGCGCTCTTCTGTCGACAAGCGGAACAGTTCCGTGACGTGGCCTCTGTTGTAAATCAGCTCGCAGTAACCTCGACAGATCTGATTGGAACTCAGAATCGCAGTTGACACTTCCAAATCTGCAATCTTGCGGGGATGACTCTCAAGTTCCCTGCTCAAGATCTTCTGACACAAAACGCAGTTCTCACAGAAATCAGCCATATACCACCTTCCCGACAGGTTGGATTATCACCATTTCTTTCCCTCCAGGGTAAACAGCTCTACCTCTCCTCGACTTTCGCAGCTTTGGGACGGTAGATAAATCTGGGGATGCTCTGGGCTCCGGTGATGAATCTCAATTTAGGCTCTCCGGGTCTGTAAATCTCCTCCGAGAAGGAATAATACTTCGAGATCAAGTTTGTTCAGAGGTTCCCCACCTCGGTCTCGGCGCGGTCGTCCAGGATGACGGCGGAGTAACGACGTTGAGTAATGGCTTCATACAGATCCTTTGGCATCCCCTTAAAAGGAACCCCGGCGTCATAAACGTTGGGCAGCTCTTTTAAGGCGGCAGCGTGGGCGCTCATACTTCCCTTGGCCATATAATCCAAGTGGCTGTGATAAGAAACTAAAACTTCGCCCCCTCGGAGGTTATGTCCACCCCATAAGATGAATAACATCACTGCTAAGAGGAAAGGAAAATTTCCAAGCAAGTCCTTGATCGGATAGGTCAAGAGCACTGGGTAAGAACGTGGCGTGGAGGCCGGGATTTTGAAGAGGTAAAACCAGGACCATCCCTGACTCTTTGCGCTCAAGAACATGAGGAAGCCTGCACAGACTACTACACTTGTAATGCTGAAGATGAGAGCATCTCTCCTCCGACTCAAACAGATAGGTATCACCATGAAGGGGAGAAAGACAAAAGCGCTCTGTTTGGTGAGAAAGCTGGCGCTGAAAAGAACTGCGGACAGAACTACTCCCCCGGTGCCGGCATAGTATCTCAGAGTGTAAGCAGAGAAGAGAATCAGAAAGATCGCTAAAGAATCGACCCGACCGACATCGTACCAATTTCCGACCACGCCGAAAGAGGCCGCAAACAGCCCGCAACCGATCCAGGAGGCCAAACTGCTTTTGGTTTCGTTCGAGATGATGCGATATATCAGAATCGAGCTTCCCAGAAAACTCAGAATAGAAATAATCCGCAGGGCAAGAAAGCCCTCTCCGAAAAGCTTCATCAAGAGGGCTCCGAGGTAGTAGAATAGGGGCGTATAAAGGAAGGCCACGAAAGTCGCCTTCGGCTCCGCATAAATCTGCTTCCCCTGCAAAATGTTGATGCTATGATGGAGCACTCCCCCCTCTACCCACTCCAGCGGAAAGGGAAAACGGAGGTGGGAAACAAAAATGACGAGTAGACTGAAGAAATTACAGATAATAAAAAGAGCCAGAATGGAGTGGAGAACCCTTTCCAGCCCGACGGATTTCGAATCCAGATTCAAAGTGTTTCTAAGCTTCTGGCGCTGCCACCTTGTGCATCAGTCGCCCTCGCTGGGGTGCTGGTTCTGCTCTTCGGAGGTCTCGGAGCTATCGTCTGCGACTGTCGGCTGTTTCTCTTTCCCTCTGGAGACCACCACCTTGGAGTGGCGAATCACCTTCCCATTCAGCATGTATCCTCTGTTGACCTCCTCTAAGATCACTCCCTCCTCAACCCCCTCCGAGGCCATCTGCACCACCGCCTCGTGCAGCTCCGGGTCGAACCTTTCTCCTTTGGCCTCGATCGGCTCCAGACCGTAACGCCCCAGGAGGTTTTGAAGGTTGGAGTCGATCATCTCCATCCCTTTATGGAAGCTCTCGAAGTCATCCGTGGTTCTGGCGCTCTCCAAAGCGCGTTCGAAATCGTCCAGGATGTGGAGCAATTGAGAGATCAGATCCTGGTTGGCACCTCTTATAACTAAAGCGAACTCCCGCGAGACTCTCTTTTTGTAGTTGTCGAATTCCGCCGCCAGACGGAGGAAGCGATCCTCCCTCTCCTCCAGGAGTCTTTCAGCCTCCTCCAGCTTCTTCTCTAAGGAGAGCTCTTCTTTGACCTCCGCTTCCGATACGGAGGCCCCTTGGGTCTTTTGGTCTGGACTTAGCTCTGTCTTACCTTGATTTTGTTCAGACTTTTTTCGCTTGTCCTTTTTCTTGGTCAAGTCTATTCACCAGGTTTTTGTGGTCCCGACAGCACCGCCGAGAGGAGCTTGGCGGTGTAGTCCACGATCGACACTAACTTCGAATAGGGCATCCTCGTCGGACCGATCACCCCGATGGTTCCCTTCACCTCTCCGGCAGAGTAGTTGGAGGTCACCAGACTGATGGTCTCGACTTCCTCGCACTCCGCCTCCCTGCCGATGGTTATGGTGATCCCCTCCTTGATTCCCTGACTGGAGACCAGTTCCACCAGGGTTTTCCGGGTCTCTATCAGTCTCATCAGGGAGAAGAGCTTCTCCCGGTCTCGGAATTCCGGCTGGTTGACCAGATTGGTGGTGCCGCCCAGGTGGACACCTTCGGGATCGATATCCTTCAGCATGTCGCTGGAGTAATCTAAGAACATCTTAATCAGTTTGGGGTCGGCCTCGAAGACCTCCTTGGTCCTCTGGCGGATGGTCTTTCTTATCTCCCCCAGACTTAAGCCCCCGAGCCTCTCGGTTAAAGCTCTGGAGGTGGCTTCGGCGGCTTCGGGGGTGAATCGGGATTCGACCTCCAGAAGCAGGGAGCGAACCAGACCGCCCCTGATGGTGAGCACCACCAAGACCTTGTTGTCCGCCACCGGCAGCATGTCTATGCGAGACAGCACTCCGGATTCGAAGCAGGGGGCAATGGTGACCCCCAGTTGTTTGGATACATAACCTAACACCTGAGAAGTCTGCTCTAAGATTCTCTCGATGTTCCCGCCTTCGGTGGCAAGCTCCTGGCGGATGGCCTCCTGCTGTTCAGTCGAGAGAACTTCCGGCTTCAGGAGGGTGTCGACATACTGGCGGTAGCCGAGGTCGGTGGGGACCCTCCCCGCGGAGGTGTGGGGCTGACTCACCAGCCCGGTCTCCTCTAAGTCCTGTAAGGTATTGCGGATGGTGGCGGCGCTCACCCCCAGTCTGCATTTGTTCGCCAAAACCCTGGAGCCGACCGGCTCCGCGGTGGCGATGTAATGCTCTATCAGCGCCCGCAGAACCCCCTTTTCTCTTGCAGTCAGATTCCCGAAAGCCATGGACTTAATCTACTGTTCCTTTTTGACTAAAATATGTCAAATCTTCGCATTGTCAAGTTAGACCGAACGGGGGATAGGGTATCATATATTGTCAAATCCTGGCGAGAAGAGAGGGGAGAGAATAGAACCATAGAAATTGACAAAATTCAAGGTGTGGCAGGAACTTCTTAATCCTCATCCTGCATTCAGTGAAGGAATCGAGGTAATATGACAGATGGGGAGATTGTTCATATTAGTGATTCTGTATTTTGCGGTGATAGTATCACTAGGGAGAAGCAAGATTCTCCCTCAAAATGTGGGCGATTGGCAACACTGGAACAGCGAAGGTATTGAAGTCAATGTCAGCTTTTATTGTTTAAGCTTCTAGGAATTATTAGTGAAGTATCCGCTTTACGGGGAGCGTCTAATTGAATACTCGTAATGTTTCAGGTTCTCCCCCGCCCCCCTACCATAGTAATGCCATTTGGGGAAATTGAAATCAGAGGTAATGGACCTTGGCAACAAGAGAACCGCCTTCAGGAATGATTCCAGGTCAGGGATATTGTAGAGGTTAACCTCAAATCCCCATTTATCTATCTGATCCAGAAGCTGCCGCATATAAGGTGTCTTCCAATTAACGGAGAAGCGATTTATCCCCCACCCTCTAAAAATATCGAGCATCTCCTTGGCTTTGTCGGGAACACTCAATATAATCGGGGTGAGGAAATCAATGGGGCACTGCTTTATCGCCCTAGGATAAGCTTTTGCCAGTTTACGAAAACGATCTTCCTGGAGTACCTCGACATTCCCATTGAACCATAACTGGGAGCTATCAAAACCGGAAGCCTTGAGCACCTCAACAATCTTGTCGATCAGTAGACCCCCTTCCTTGAGGTCAAGCTTCAAGGACTTGTCCATCTTCTTATGTAGTTTCAATATATGCTCTAGGAGAAGGAACTCCTCATGCTCCTGCATGGGGGTTCTCTCAAACGAATCATGCCGGAGTATTAAGTTGTCCCCATCCGGATCCATGCGCACATCGTATTCTGCCCAATGTATGTTGGAGGCGAGGAACTGCCTGAGGTTAGCCTCATCGTTGGCACCGTGCCAAACAAATTGCACGTGGCTTGGCAATGCCCTTTCGGGAATCAACTCGGTTATGTCGTAAACCTTTCCACTCATCGTGCTACCGGGTAATCTTTTTCGCTTGGACTCAAAGATGGTATTGGCATGGAGTAGTAGAATCTCTCGGTATTCATCAATTTCCGAGACCGCCCTCAGGTTTTCAGGTTCGTTGTCCACGAATGCGAAAATACGATAACCGCCCTTTTGAAAATGACGCAGACCAGCAACCTTGCCCTCCGAGACCTTCATATCCCATCCATATGGGTTCATGTAAAGGAGGTCATCCGTAAAGCTGACCTTGTATTCTTCACCAAGCTTATTTAGAGAGCGCAGGGTATCGTTCCTGATGGACTCTGGTCTTCCGGTGTTCAAACCAACGTATGTGTTGGGCTGTATTTGAAACCACCGTATTACCTCCACAACTCCTAAAAATGGGCGATGTGACTCCAAAATCGAAGTGGAAGACCAGCGATGCTCCAGGTACCAGTCGAAAATCTCCTTACTTTGCTGTCCTGGGATCTTCAACTGGCCTAAGAGTTCCTCCACTTGATTTTCATTAAAATTAATGTCAGACAGCTTTAAATCTTTAAAAAAGGCGGTGGAGTGACTCTTATCAAATAATTTAAGGATACGCAAAATCATATAGCGCATATCCAGAATAGTCCCATCAATATCGAAAACAAGCAGTAGCTTTTGTTCGGGATAAAGATCCCTCGTCTTCTGGTAATGCCGGGCTAGCTTCCTCATCCAGTTTTTCATATTCTTTCCTCGTCTGCAAAATCGAACAATACTTCTTTGATAATATTCATCGACAGATTATCTTTTGGACAACAATTCAGAACGCTGCATGCAGGAGAGTGTTAACATCGATGTTGGTTTTGCTCTCGTTTGCTTGATTTTTCAACTTCCCCAGAGCCATAGACTCAAAATGTCAAGAAACTTGTTTTTTCAAATAAAAATAACCTAACAAAATAAACCGAATTTAGCAGTTGTCAAGCGCTTTTTGTGCTCAGTTTATGATCTCTCTGGCGCTGCTTGTTCCAGAAAAAGTTTGCCTTTTCGTCATGAAAGATTATATTTATTTATAATAGGGGATGTTTTTGAAGAACTTCCTGACGTTATCTGTCAAGATGATGAGTCTTCGCTGAAAACTAAACCAAAACCTTAACCGAAGGAGCAGCCATGCCCTTGAAAACTGTCAAGCTTCCCAAGTGGGGGCTGCTGGTGGTCTTTCTGACTGCCGTCTTGCTCGTAGGGGGCACCTATGCGAAAACCATCTACAAGCAGGTGGAGGTCTACCCCCCGACTAAGGAGGATTTGAAGGAGTTCTTGCGGATGGGATTCGACCCCTCGGATGCGATGATATACGACGAGGGCAGAAGGGTGGTAGTGCCCTTAAACGACCGCGAGATGGAGCTTCTGAAATCAAGTGGTCTGGAATACCGGGTCTTGATCGAGGATCTGGAAAGCTACTACAGCTCCCAGTTCCTGGTGACCGCTGACATGGGGCCCTACACCTCCTTTTCGGAGATGGTCGATTCTCTGACCAACCTCCACAATCACCATCCCAACATCACCACCGATCTGATTGTCCTCGGCTATGGTCATGACGGCAACGAAGTTTACGCCATGAAGATCTCCGACAACCCGAACCTGCAGGAGGACGAACCGGAGGCACTTTACACCGGGCTGCATCACGCCAGGGAACCGATCTCCATGGAGAACATTCTCTACTTCATGGCCTATCTCTGCAACAACTACGGAAGCGACCCGGACGTCACCTATCTGGTGGACAACCGCCAGCTGTGGTTCATACCTTGTCTCAATCCGGACGGTTATCTCTACAACGAGCTGACCAATCCCAGTGGGGGCGGGATGTGGCGGAAGAACCGTCGCGACAACGGCGGGGGAGTCTACGGCGTCGACCCGAATCGCAACTACGGTTACATGTGGGGATACGACAACCGCGGCTCCAGTCCCTATACCTGGTCGGACACCTATCGCGGCCCTTACGCCTTTTCAGAGCCGGAGAATCAGGCGGTGAGAGATTTCGCTTTGGAGCACGACTTCTCGGTGGCCATGAATGACCACACCCACGGCTACTACTTCCTCCTCCCCTGGGGATACGAGGATATCTTCTGTGAGGAGCACGAGATGTTCAGAGGCATCGGAGAGGAGGCCGTCAGCCTGCTCTCACCTGGCAACTACGATCTGGGTACTGCGTGGCAGTGTCTTTACAACGTCAATGGGGAGGCTAACGACTGGTACTTCCACGATCTTGGAACCTTCGCCTACACTCCGGAGATCGGGGAATCTTTCTGGCCCGGCGGCTCAAGAATCCTGCCCCTCTGCGAGGAGATGCTGCCGGTCAATCTCTTCTTCGCTGAGATTGCCGACAATCCCTGGCAGATGATGAGAGTGTGGGCGCCCACCATCGATCCTCTCGGAAGCCAACCGAGCGGCAACTACACCGTCAGCTGGACTCTCCCCGGCGGTGACCTCTATCCGGACAAATACGAGCTGCAGGAGATGACCGGACCCTCTACTATCACCGACGATGCCGAGTCCGGTTCCGACAACTGGGTCTTCAAGAATTTCTCCCGGTCGAGCTCTCGTTCCTACAGTGGCAGCTATAGCTTCTGGTCCGGCTATCAGAACAGTTACAATGCCACCACGACCTCCCTGGTCCCCTTTAGGGTACAAAGCGGCACCCAGCTCAGCTTCCGTTTGTGGTATAGGATAGAGTCCGGCTACGACTTCGGCTTTGTGGAAGTCTCCACCGACGGCCACGACTGGGAAGTCTTGGACAGCTTCACCGGAACCAACACCTCCTGGCCTTTAAAGACCTACAACCTTAGCTCTTACGCCGGCCAGAATCTGTTCGTCCGTTTCCGTCTGGACACCGACATCGGATCTACCAGCTACGGAATGTATGTTGACGACATCCACCCGGTCGACATTTTCGATAACGTCATCACTCTCTCCGACAACATCACCGAAAACTATTACGATGTCACCGGCAGAACTCCCGGAACCTACTATTATCAGGTCCGGGGCCACAACCGCACCGGCTGGGGCAATTTCTCGCCTCGGGAGGAAGCGATCGTAACCCAGGGCGCACTGGTTACCATTGAGCTCACTCCTCATCAATACTACGTTGCCCGCGGCGAGAGACTGACTTACACTGCGGAGGCCACTAACCAAACCGGCCAGTCCCAGTCCTTCGATTACTGGGCTATGGTGACCTTGCCCAACGGCAACCCCTACGGTCCCGTTTACGGACCCAAGAACTATAGTCTGAGCCCCCACCAGAGCGGCCAGGGAACCGTGGGCAAGAGAGTCCCCATGGGAGCACCTATTGGCGTCTACACTTACACCGGCAACGTGGGAGATTATCCTGACGATGTCTGGGACTCAGATGAGTTCGACTTCGAGGTGACCGGAAAGGCCGGCGCCACATCTGGCTCCAATGAGTGGGAAGTGGTCTACACCGACGGATTCTGGGGGAGCAGTCAGGAGGCCTTGCCGAAAGAGTTCGCTCTCTCAGGCAACCATCCCAATCCCTTCAACGCCCGGACGGTAATTGAGTATCAGTTGCCTGTAAGTGGTCACGTCAAGCTCGAAATATACAACCTCTTCGGACAAAAGCTTGAAACTCTGGTGGATACCGAGCAGGAGGCTGGATACCGGTCAGTTAGCTGGGATGCTTCAGAGGTCTCCTCCGGTCTCTATTTCTACAAGCTGACTGCTGGAGACTTCACCGAAGTTAAGAGCATGACCTTGCTGAGATAGAGTTCTTGAATTCCTTGAACAGGAAAGCCGTCGGAATATTTTCCGGCGGCTTTTCTATTCTCTCGGGATAGCTATTCCAGGACAGGAATCTCTTTCCTAAAGAGTTTGTCGGGCAAGAATGCCCGACCTATTCCGGTTTCCAGTTTCCGGTCCCCTGTTCCCTGTTTCCTTCTTGAGGGGCGCCGAGGCTGAAAAACAATCTCCTCCGCAGGGAACTCCACGGTTCCCTTAGCTCGGAACACAATCGTAGGTCGAAAGATTGTTTGCTTTTTTATAGACAGATGTTATATTTAGTCTGAAGGACTTCCAGAGAAGGACCTCCTTGTTTGTCTCTCTTACGAAACCATGAATCCTTTTGTCGAAGCTAAACTCTAACCCTAACCAAAGGAGCAATCATGCCCTTAAGAAGTGCCAAGCTTTCCAGGTGGGGGCTGTTGGTGGTCTTTTTGATTGCCGTCTTGTTTGTGGGGGGAACCTATGCGAAAACCATCTATAAAGAGGTGGAGGTTTACCCTCCAACCAAGGAGGACTTAAAACAGTTCTTGCGGATGGGATTCGATCCCTCGGATGCGATGATATACGACGAGGGCAAAAGGGTAGTGGTTCCCTTAGACGATCGGGAGATGGAGCTTCTGAAACAAACCGGTCTGGACTACCGGGTCCTGATTGAGGATTTAGAGAAACATTACAGCTCTCAGTTCCTGGCAACCGCCGACATGGGACCCTACACCTCCTTTTCGGAGATGGTTGACTCTTTGACCAACCTCCACAATCACCATCCGGACATCACCACTGATCTGATTGTGATAGGCTACAGCCATGAAAACAACCCTGTCTACGCCATGAAGATCTCTGACAATCCCAACCAGCAGGAGGACGAACCGGAGGCCCTTTTTGAGGGAATGCAACACGCCCGGGAGCCGATCTCGATGGAGAACCTTCTCTACTTCATGGCCTATCTCTGCAACAACTATGGCGAAGACCCGGAGGTGACCCATCTGGTGGATGAACGCCAGTTGTGGTTCATACCCTGCGTCAACCCCGATGGTTATCTCTACAACGAGCAGACCAACCCCAATGGGGGTGGTATGTGGCGCAAGAATCGCCGCAACAACGGCGGCGGCTCCTACGGCGTGGACTGTAACCGCAATTGGGGCTACAAGTGGGGATACGACAACTATGGTTCCAGTCCCGATCCCTGGTCGAATACCTACCGCGGTCCCTATGCCTTCTCGGAACCGGAGAACCAGGCCTGCAGCACCTTTGCCATGGAACACAACTTCGCCACGGTGATGGACGACCACACTTATGGTTACTACTTCCTCTCTCCGTGGTGCTATGACGACTTCTTCACCCCGGATCAGGACATGTTCGTGGGTCTCGGGGAGGAGGCGGTCGAACTGCTTCTGCCCTCCAATTACCGGCGCGGCTGTAGCTGGCAGGTGCTCTATAACTCCAACGGAAACGGCAAGGATTGGTATTACGGGAGAACGGGAGCCTTCACCTTCACCCCGGAGATCGGGGAGTCGTTCTGGCCCGGCGGTTCGCGGATCATCCCGCTGTGCGAGGAGATGCTACCGGTTAACCTTTTCTTCGCCGACGTCTGCGCCAATCCCTGGCAGATGGTAAGAGTCAGACCACCGGCTATCGATTCCCTCGGAACTGTTCCGAGTGGCAACTACACCGTCAGTTGGAACATAACCTCCGGAGATACCCTTCCCGATAAATACGAGCTTCAGGAGATGACCGGGCCTTCCACCATCACCGACGACGCCGAGTCCGGCTCCGGCAACTGGCATTTCAAGAGCTTCTCCAGATCCAGCTCCCGTTCTTACAGTGGGAATTACAGCTTCTGGTCCGGCTACGCCAACTGCTACAACGCCACCATGACCTCCATGACTCCCATCAAGGTTGAAAGTGGCACCCAGCTTAGTTTCCGCCTCTGGTATCAGATAGAGACTAACTACGATTTCGGCTTTGTGGAGGTCTCCACCGACGGTTACAACTGGGACATTTTGGATACCTATACCGGCAGCAACACCTCCTGGTCTCTGAAGACCTACAATCTAGGCTCCTACGCCGGTGAATATCTCCAGGTCCGCTTCCGCTTCGAGACCGACGCCGGATACACCAGCTACGGGATGTACATTGACGACATATACCCGGTGGACGTTTTCGATAACGTCATCACGCTGTCGGACAATATCACCGAGGACTATTACGAGGTCACCGGCAGGACTCCGGGAACCTATTATTACCAAGTCCGGGGACACAACCGCACCGGCTGGGGCCATTACTCCCCACGGGAGGAGGTAATCGTAACTGAAGGTACGATTGTCAGCATTGAGCTTGTCCCTGATGATCCGCCGGTTGTGGTTCCACAAGGTGGATCCTTCGGCTACACCGGCACCGTCACCAACAACACCGACGAGGTTCAATACGTCGACATCTGGATCATGGCCTACGTCCCGGGGATGGGGTGGCACGGACCCTTCAAGAACTACAACAATGTGAGATTCAGCCCCGATCAGGTCCGCAGCGCTCATCTCAACCAGAGAGTTCCCAATGTGGCACCGGTGGGAGACGGCTACCTCTATTGTGGCTACGTGGGGGACTATCCCTCCACGGTGATAGATTCCTCCTGCTTCCCGTTCGAGGTCATCGCCGGCGTACCAACCGAAGCCGGTGAGGGCGGTTGGGTTCAGAATGGCTCATTCCTGGAGGGAGATTTCGCTGACCTTCCCTCTGAGTTTGCCCTTTCGAGCAATTATCCCAATCCCTTCAATGCCAGCACCGTGATCAGCTATGAGTTGCCGGCAACCAGTTACGTCAAGCTGGAGGTGTACAACCTCTTCGGACAGAAAGTTGCCACATTAGTGAACGGCAAACAGCAGGCAGGATACAGGTCTGTCACCTGGGATGCTTCAAAGGTTTCTTCGGGTCTCTATTTCTACAAGCTGACCACTGCTGATTTCAGTGAGACCAGGAGAATGATGCTAGCCAAATAACCGTGCTTGGGGGTGGGGTTCAGTCCCTGCCCTCCGCGATTCGGAGGTATTTGTGATGAAAAGAGAAAACCTCTTGACGATCGTTCTGGGTCTGCTGTTGGTGTCAACAGCGGTCGCCGTTGAACCGGGCGATACCCTGTGGACACGCACCTACGGGGGGAGTGACCTTGATTATGGTTATTCCGTCCAACAGACCGCTGACAGCGGGTATATCATCGCCGGCACCACCAAATCCTTCGGCGCCGGTAATTATGATTTCTACCTGCTGAAAACTGACCCTTTAGGCGATACTGTCTGGACCCGCACCTACGGCGGGAGCGACCTGGACTATGGCTATTCCGCGGTACAGACCACTGACGGCGGGTATGCCGTTGTCGGCAGGACCAAGAGCTTCGGTGCAGGCAATTACGATGTCTACCTGGTGAAAACCGATGCTAACGGTGATACTACCTGGACGCGCACCTACGGCGGGGGTGACCGTGATGAAGGCCAATCAGTCCAACAGACACCGACGGCGGGTATATTATCGCTGGCTACAACGACCCCTGGGGCACAGGTATTATGGATGTCTACCTGGTGAAGACCGATGCTCAGGGCGGTGTCTTGTGGACACGCACCCATGGACCGGAGGATGACTATGAGTGTGCTTACTCCGTCCAGCAGACCGTTGACGGCGGCTATATCGTCACCGGTAGTACCGCTTCCTCCCAGACAGGCGATACAGATCTTTACTTGCTGAAGACCGACGCCAACGGCGATAGCCTGTGGGCACACACCTACGGAGGCGACCAATGGGATGAAGGCTATTCGGTCCAACAGACCGCAGACGGGCAGTACATCGTCGCTGGCTATACCGAATCCTTCGGTGCGGGCAGCATGGATTTCTACCTGTTGAAGATCGATACCGATGGCGATACCCTCTGGACACGCACCTACGGCGGCAGCGGCCGCGATGAAGGTCGGTCAGTGCACCAGACTACTGACCGTGGGTATATGATCGCCGGTTATAGCTGGTCCTTCGGCGCCGGCCAGTCTGATTTCTATCTGGTCAAGACCGATGCCAACGGCGATACCCTCTGGACACACACCTACGGGGGGACTCGCTGGGACTATGGTCGTTCCGTCCAGCAAACCATTGACGGTGGGTATATCGTTACCGGTTATACGGATTCGTTCGGGGCAGGCGAGAAGGACCTCTACCTATTGAGAATTGCTGGCCAAGCCCCGGAACCCGATGTCTCAATCGAGATAATACCTGATGATCCTCCTCCGGTGACGGTGCCTCAAGGTGGAAGATTTGGCTTTACCGGAACCTTGACCAACAACACCGAGGAGCCCCAGGTTACCGATGTGTGGACGATGGCGGTCGGGCCGGAGAAAGCAGTTTACGGACCATTCAAGGAGTTTCACAATCTGGGGCTTGCGCCTTACCAGACCCGCACCGCTCACTTCAGTCAGCGCGTCGCTAATCTGGCGCCTTTGGGATTCTATGACTACATCGCCTACTGCGGGGATTATCCCTCGATGGTGGTTGATTCCTCCTTCTTCCAGATAGAGGTTGTTGAGGGTGTTGGGTCAAGCCAAGGCGGCTGGGTCCTGACCGGGTCCTTCCTGGAAGGAGATGTGGCAGATATCCCCTTCGAGTTTGCACTCCTGAGCAATTACCCCAATCCCTTCAATGCCGGCACCGTGATCAGCTACGAGCTTCCGACAACCGCTCACGTCAAGCTGGGAGTATACAACCTCCTCGGCGAGATGGTTGCGACTCTGGTGAATGGAGTGGAGGAAGCAGGCTACAAGTCGGTCACCTGGGATGCTTCTGAGGTCTCCTCCGGCATCTATTTCTACAAGCTGGCCGCTGGAGACTTCACCGAAACCAAGAGGATGATACTGGTGAAGTAACATTCACAACAGATTAAGCAGATTAAACAGATTTCACACTCACTGGGGCAGGAGTTCAACTCCTGCCCTTTCTCTTTCTTCGCGGAGAGGGGCAAGGACCGTTAGTCTGCGTGCCACGTTTGTGCCCGATAATTGGGTCTTGACCGATCTCAAGATATCTGAAAAAAGTTCAAAAAAGCGTGTTTTTTTTCTTGACAAGAGATGGCGCGCGCCTTATTTTGGACATGCAACTACTATCCGGTGTGATATAGTAGTAGTAAACTCTGGAGACCTCCTACGAAAAACTCTACCTCTATCAGCAGTCTTCAAGCCCTGGGCCTTAACGCCTATGAAGCCAAGGCTTACCTTGCGTTGCTCGAAAGGAATACCCTGACTGCGACAGAGGTCGCCAACCTCGCGGGCATACCTCGAGCCAGGGTCTACGAAACCCTACAGACTCTACTGACTAAGGGGCTTTGTGTGCTCAGACCGGGAAGATTCAAGACATATGGCGCTGCGAATCCTACAGCCGTTAAGGAAGCATTACTGCCCGGCACTCAGCGTAAAATAGACACCGAACTTGAAACTCTTCAAGAAGAGCAAAGGAAGCTTGTATTGAAAAAGAAGAAGATGTCATCTGATGCCGACGATGTGATTAATAGTCTTGTCCCGATGTATGAAAAGGGTCTCTCTGACCATTCTCCTCTCGAATATATTGAAATCATAAAAGACCCTTATCAGATGCATAAGAAATTTGTGCAGCTGATCGCGGAAACCAGGGAAGAGCACTTAGCTTTTGTGAAACCTCCATATTCCGGCGCCAGAGAAAGGATTGAAGAACACTTTACGCAACAGGTTGAGCCCCTCCGACAGGGAATAAGAATTAGAGGTATTTATGAGATCCCAAAGGACAAAGAAGAAATCGAATGGTGGTTTAAGACCATAGATACGGCTGCCAAGCATGGGGAAGAGGCGCGGGTGATAAAAGAGTTGCCGATGAAAATGGCTATTTTTGATGAGAGAATTGTCATGTTGGCGTTGGAAGACCCGGTTTCCAAGCAGATCTCTCTCACCACACAAATTGTTGAACACCGCTCTTTAGCGAAAGGCTTAAAGGTACTGTTTGAGACATTCTGGGAGCAGGCTGAAGATTACCACATTCTCAAAGGTTAAGGAGGTGATTCTATGCAAATAGATTCACAAGGAGGTTGCTCGCGCATCGGAGAAAGCTGAAACAATCAACCGAGAGTCCCCGGTTTGCCGGGGAAAGAGAAAGAAGGTAGAAATGAAAAGGTCAGTGTTTTTCACAGTTCTAGTATCAGCGGTCCTCTTATTGCCGCTGACGGCTTCTGCCACCATCATCAACATCCCCGAGGACTATCCCACCATACAGGAGGGGATAGACCACGGGGCGGACGGTGACACCGTCCTGGTGCAGCCCGACACTTACTTTGAGAACCTTAACTTCAACGGGCATAATGTGGTCTTAGCCTCGCTGTTTTTGATGACCGGGGATACAGCTTATGTATCCAGCACCATAATCGACGGAAACCAAGAGACTTCGGTCATTATCTTTGAAAGCGGCGAAGACAGCACCGCGCAGGTCGTGGGATTCACAATTCAGAATGGATCTGCCGAGAACGGGGGCGGGATTTACTCGGTGAGCTCTGACCCCACGATAACCAACAACAGAATTAGCGGAAATTCAGCTGTCAATTACGGCGGCGGGATTTATTGCCTTGAGTCCGATGTCAGCATCACCGACAACACAATCAGTGAAAATTTGGCCGGTCCCCGTGGTGGTGGAATACATTGTGAGGGTATTTCAAACATAACAATAGCTAACAACACCATCAGCGGTAATACCGCTATGCAATTACCCAGTTTGGGCCACGGCGCCGGGATTTCCTGCAAAGATGGTCCTGTTGTCACCATCAGCGAAAATGACATCAGCGGAAATTACGCCTACGTGGCGGCCGGCGGAATCTGGAGCAATTGCAACAGCACCATTGTAAAAAACACCATCACCGGAAATATAGCCGAAAAAAATAACGGCGGCGGGATTGCTTGCTTCTACGCCTTTGAGGTCATCAACAACACCATCACACGAAATTCGGTTGCAGACCTGGGCACCGGCGGTGGGATTTTCAGTAGTCGTGCCACTCCGATCGTGACCAACACTATCGTGTATGAGAATTATGCCCCGCCCGGGTACCAGGATGAACTTGCAGGCACCTTCGTAGTCACCTATAGCGACATTAAAGGCGGCTGGTCAGGAACCGGAAATATCGATGAGGACCCACTTTTCGTCGATCCCGGAAACGGAGACTTCCACTTGCAGTGGGGTTCACCCTGCATAGATGCGGGTGACCCCGCATCCCCTCTGGACCCCGACGGCACCAGAGCTGACATTGGCGCGTTGTACTTCCACCAAGCCATTCTCTCCATCGAGATAATAGCTGATGATCCTCCTCCGGTGACGGTGCCTCAAGGTGGCAGCTTTGGCTTCACCGGAACCCTCACCAACAATAGCGAGGATCCCCAGGTTACTGACGCCTGGACGATGGCTGTTGGCCCGCAAAAGGAAACTTACGGCCCATTCAAGGACTTGAGCAATCTAGAGCTGGGACCCTATGAGACCCTCAGCGCTCACTTCTATCAGCGGGTGCCAAATCTCGCGCCTTTGGGATTCTACGACTATATCGCCTACTGCGGAGATTACCCCTCCACGGTGATGGATTCCTCCTTCTTCCAGGTTGAGGTGATCGCTGGTGCATCCAGCGGCGGAGAGGATTTAGGCTGGGTTCTCACCGGCTCTTTCTCGGAGGGAGAGTTTACTGATCTTCCTTCCGAGTTTGCGCTTTTGAGCAACTATCCTAATCCGTTCAACGCCCAGACGGTAATCAGCTATGAGTTGCCGGTAAGCGGCCACGTCAGACTGGAGGTATACAACCTCTTCGGACAGAAGGTGGCCACGCTGGTAGATAGGCAACAAGAGCCGGGTTACAAATCTATGACCTGGGATGCCTCCGAGATCTCCTCGGGTCTTTACTTCTACAAGCTCACCGCCGGAGACTTCAGCGAAAGCAAGAGGATGATCCTAGTCAAGTAAGAGTGATTTGGGGTGCGGTTCAGTCCGCGCCCCTGACAACAATGCGAGGTGTTTGTGATGAAAAGAGTCCTCATTTCAGCGTTAATCCTAGTTCTGCTATTTGCGTCAACGGCGCTTGCCCAGGAACCGGGCGATACCTTGTGGACACGCACATACGGGGGGAGTGCCACGGACTACTGCTATTGCGTCCAGCAGACCTCCGATGGCGGATATGTCGTCGCTGGCTATACCGATTCCTTCGGTGCAGGTGGTAGGGATTTCTACCTGGTGAAGACCGATGCCAACGGTGATACCCTGTGGGCACGTACGTATGGAGGCAGTGCCACCGACTATGGCTACTCCGTCAAGCAGACCTCCGATGGCGGGTATATCATCGCTGGCTATACCGATTCCTTCGGTGCAGGTTATGAGGATGCATACCTGGTGAAGACCGACGCCAACGGCGATACCTTGTGGACACGTACGTACGGCTGGAGCACTGGCAAGGAAAGGGCTCACTGCGTCCAGCAGACCTCCGATGGCGGGTATATCATCGTCGGCTATACCTATTCCTACGAAACCTATCATTACGATTTCTACCTGGTGAAGACCGACGCCAACGGTGATGCGCTGTGGACACGTACGTACGGGGGCAGTGGCACCGAGAAGGCTGAATCCGTTCAGCAGACCACTGACGGCGGCTACATCGTCGCTGGCTATACCAGTTCCTTCGGGGCAGGTCTGGTCGATGCCTGGCTTGTCAAGATCAGTGCCAACGGCGATTTTCTCTGGGCACAGAGTTACGGCGGGGCTGGCTGGGATTACGCTTACTCCGTTCAGCAGACCACTGACGGCGGGTATATTCTCGCTGGCTATGAAGATTCCTTCGGTGCCGGCGGTAAGGACGTCTGGTCGATCAAAACCGACACTTACGGCGATACTCTATGGACCCGCACCTATGGCGGGAGCGGCGATGATAGGTCTTACTCCAGCCAGCAGACGACCGACGGCGGATACGCCATCGCCGGCTGTACCAACTCCTTCGGAGCAGGTGGCTTTGACGTGTGGCTGATCAAGACCGATGCCGACGGTGATACCTCGTGGACACGTACCTACGGAGGGAGTGCCAGCGATAGAGCTGAATGCGTCCAGCAGACCAGCGACGGCGGGTATATCGTGTCTGGCGCAACCTCTTCTTTCGGTGGAGGTGGTAACGATTTCTGGCTGTTGAGAATGGTTGGCGAAGCACCGCAACCGGACGTCTCCATCGAGATAATACCTGATGATCCTCCAGTGACAGTGCCGCAAGGTGGCAGCTTTGGCTTCACCGGAACCCTGATCAACAATACCGAGGATCCCCAGATAACGGATGCCTGGACCGTCGCCATCGGGCCGCAGAAAGAAGTCTATGGGCCCTTCAAGGAGTTCTACGACTTTTACCTTGATCCCGGGGAAACCCGTAGTGCCCACTTCAATCAGCGTGTGCCTAATCTGGCGCCTTTGGGATTCTACGACTATGTTGCCTACTGTGGGGATTACCCTTCGACCGTGGTCGATTCCTCCTACTTCCAGATTGAGGTTGTGGCTGGGCCGCTAACCAAAGCTGGTGAGGCCGGTTGGGTTCTCACCGGGTCGTTCCTGGAGGGAAAGTCCAGTGAGCTTCCCTGCGAGTTTGCCCTTTCAGGCAACTACCCCAACCCCTTCAATGCCAGCACCGTGATCAGCTACGAGCTTCCGGTGAGCGGTCATGTCAAGCTGGAGGTATACAACCTCTTCGGACAGAAGGTGGCCACGTTAGCAAACAGCAAACAGCATTCAGGATACAGGTCAGTCGTGTGGGATGCCTCGGAGGTCTCTTCCGGCCTCTATTTCTACAAGCTCACTGCCGGAGATTTCACCGAGGTCAAAAGGATGACCTTGCTGAGATAAGCTCTCAGGATTCATTAGACACGCAAAAAAGCCGTCGGAGCTCTCCTCCGGCGGCTTTTCTATTCCCTCGGGATGGTTACTCTAGGATAGGAATCTCTTTCCTAGGATTGTCAGAGAGTTTGTCGGGCAAGAATACCCGACCTATTCCGGTCTCCTGTTTCCTCTCACCTGTTCCCTGTTACCTCTTTAGAGTATCATCAAGGCTGGCGAACAATCTGTTCCGCAACAAACGTCGCGGTTCCTTTAGCGCGGAAGGCAATTATGAATTCCCCTGCTTTCTCGTAAGCCAAATCGGCGATCTTTTCTAAATGTTTTTTAGGTAGATCGTCGATCTCTTGCTTGAATTGCCTATTGGCAAATTTCATGTCCTTTCCGGCTTTCTTTGCCCATTTTCCCATCTCCTCCACCAGATCCTGAGGTAACCCTTGGTGGGCGACATTTTGCCACTCGGTGCCGACGTTCCCCTTCCTGATTCCGTAGTCTGCAAATCTCCCTAAAAGGTGAGGCGGCGTCCCGGTGATGCCGTGCTGGGCGATGCGGATCCCATCATCTTTGATGGCCTCGTAAATCTCGCCGGTTCGCTCCAGGTCGATGAATATCTTTTCTCCCTCCAGATAGTTTCCGTGCTTGGAGCCGTTGTTTATCGCCAGGAGATTGGGCAAGATATCGTTTTCCTTCAGTCCGTTGATGAAAGAGGTGGCCTCTTCGACGGTGGTGATCTCACCTTCACTTCCTGCAGATTTTATCTCCCCGACCTCCACCTCCAGCCCCATGTTAAGGTCGACCACGTGTTTTGCCAATCGAGAGGTAACGGTGATGTTGTCCTCCAGTTCATTGAAGGAGGCATCGATGGCAAAGGAGGTGTACCCGGCATCAATTTCGGCTTTCAGCAACTCCTCGGTCTCAGCTATCTCCTCTTCTCTGTTAGTTTTCACAGTGAGATGATCTCCGTGGATGAAGAAGGGGTCGGTGTAGTTGAGCCTCTCGGCGTAGTCAGCGACAGCCTCGAAGAAATCTGCAGGGGTCATCCCAGTGTAACCACCTTGAAGATTGCACTCTGATTTGGCCAACTCGTAAGCGACCACGGCCTCCAGCTCCTTCGCCGCCCTCATAATCCCGGGGATGACGTGCTTGATGCGAGTATTACACGCCATCACTATGCAGGCTTGATCTTTGAGGGCATTGAAAATGAGCTTGGAAGAGAGCAGGCAGACCTTGCTTTTTGAGCCGACTTTCTCCTTTATACGATCCGGCCTTAGATCTAACAGTTTCCTCTGTAACATAATTTCCCTACTTTCGAAACTTGTTATCCTGTGGAAAACCCTATGTCGGTGAAAAAACCAGGGTAGCCCAGTGGCCTCTGCCGCTGGGAATTCTCTATCAAATTAGATATAACCTTTCAAATAAGCAAGAACCACCGCATAGAGTAATGTCGGCAAGAGATTCGCCACTTTGATTTTCTTAATCTCAAGAAGCTGGAGACCTATCCCGACGATCAAAAGCCCGCCTGCTGCCGACATCTCGTTTATGATATTCTCCCGCAGGAGAAACTGCAGTTGACCTCCCAGCAGTGTCAAACTTCCTTGAAAGAACAGCACTGTAAGGAACGAGAAAAGAACCCCGATTCCCAAGCCCGAGGAAAGGATCAATGAGGCGAAACCATCGAGGACAGATTTGATGTAGAGCAGGTCGGCTTTTCCCGACATCCCGTCCTCCAGAGAACCGACAATTGTCATCGGGCCAACACAAAAAAGAAGCGAAGCGGAAACGAATCCCAAAACGAAATTCCCCGACTCCGATTTGACTCTCCTTCTTAGATACTCGCCCACCTTTTCTAACGCCTCTTCGATTTTCAAAAGCTCCCCGGTAATTCCACCCAGGACTAAGCTCCCAATCAAGATCAGGACACTCTCGGTCTTCAGCGCCATCTGAATGCCGAGTAGTATCGTGACCAGGCCCATTGCTTGCAGGACGATTCTCTTGATGTTCTCCGGCAGCCTGTGTCCGACCCAGAGACCGATACCGGAGCCGACAATGACGGTGGCAGTATTTACGAGGGTTCCCTTCATTACCTTCTCAAGGTGAAATTGCGCCTATCCTGATTTACCGGTGGCGGTGACAAATTCACCGCCCTATGCCAGCCTATCTGTTGGTTGCGGACGCCCTCGTCCGTAACCTGCACTTAGACGTGTTTCCTCGGATCCGTGATTTTTCCCTCTACCGCCGAAGCCGCTACCGTCGCCGGGCTGCAGAGATAGACTTCTGCGCCTTTCCCAAGTTTGGCGAGGAAATTCCGGTTGGAGGTCGAAAGCAAAATGTCCCCTTTACCCAAGACTCCATGATGACCGGCGGTGCAGAGTGAACAACCGGGATTTGCCACCATCGCCCCGACATCCATGAAGATCTCGTAGAGCTCTTCCTTCAACATCTGCCGCGCAACCTCCATCGTCGCCGGAACGACTATCAGCCTGACATCGGGATGAATTTTCCCGGCCTTCCTTATGATTTCTGCGGCTACTTTGAAATCCTCGAAACGCCCGTTGGTGCAACTGCCGATGAAACCCTCGTTGAAGAAACGCCCCTCCACCTCCTCCACCGGGACGACGTTGTCCGGCGTGTGAGGGCAGGCAATCTGGGGAACCAAACCCTTGACCTCAATCTCAATCTCTTCTTGATATGAAGCATCCTTATCCGATTCCACGATCGAGATTTCGCCACATCTCTCTTTCAAGAAGTCCAGCGTCTCCCCTGTCGGTTTGATGAAAAGGATTTTGCCGTTAGCCTCCGTCAGCATACTACCTAAGGTCAATCGTCCCGCCAGGGAGAGATTGTCAATCGTCTCCCCGTAATACTCCACCGATTTATAGTTCAGCTTATCGGTGCCGATCTCCTTGAGGAGTTTTAAGGTCAAATCCTTCGCCGAGGTTGGCTTTTTGTATTGCCCTTTGACGGTGATCTTGATCGTATCGGGCACCCGGAACCACAACTGCCCGGAATGCCAGACGGCAACAACATCAGTCGTTCCCGCTCCGGAGGCAAACGAGCCGACTGCTCCCAAGAGGTTCATATGACTGTCAGTGCCGACCACCACCGAACCGGGCCTAATCATCCCCCTCTCTAAGAGGACATGTTGCCCAATGCCAGTATTGACGTCGAAGAGGTTTTTGATCCCCTGCTTTTTGGCGAACTCCCGACAGAGAGCTTGATTCTGGGCAACTTTCAGGTCTTTGGCGGGGGCCTGATAGTCGAAGGTCATGGCGATCTTATCGGGGTCTTTCACCTTGCCGCCGTTGGTGAATTTTTCGAACTCCAAAACCACATTAGGGCCGCCGAAATCCCTGACCACCGCCATATCGATCTCTGCCCAGACGCGATCTTGTGTCTTGACCTCCTGTTTGGAGGCTCTAGCGAGGATCTTTTCAATTACAGTTTTTCCAGCCATGTTTGCTCACACTTTCTTATCAATGAAATCTTCTATTAACAACCGTCGAATGTGGGCATGAAACAGCACCGTGAATAACTTCCAAATCGCTTCAATAAAAGTGATTGTTCTCTTCCTGTCAATTTGTAAATAGAGGTCAGGAGGACGGTCGCCACGTGGCACAGTGACTACAAGCAAAAAGCACCGCTATTGACACCTGATGGAGGTCGATTTATTATGGTTCGGAACTTAAAAAGCTTAGGAGGTAAAATTGGCTACCGAGAAATGGCCGACTGCAATAACCGATATCGAACCCGGCAAAATCCGTCTGCGAGGTTACGACATCACCGAGTTGATGGAGAAACTGACCTTCGCCCAGACGATCTTTCTGACCCTGAGGGGGGAGTTGCCCAATGACGCCGAAGCCAAGATGATGGAGGCGATCCTGGTCTCCTCCGTTGACCACGGGGTGACACCACCTTCAGTCTTGGCGGCTCGAACCGTGGCTTCCGGCGGCAATCCCTTGAACGCCGCCGTCGCCGCCGGGGTTTTGGCGATCGGGGATGTCCACGGCGGCGCCATCGAGCAATGCGCCAGGATATTGCAGGAGTGGGCTTCGAAAGACGAGGAAGTGGGCAAGTTAGGTGCCGAGCTGGTCAGAGAGTTTTTGTCAAAGAAGAAAAGGCTACCCGGCTTCGGGCACCGTCTGCACACCACCGACCCTCGGACGGTAAAGCTTTTCGAAATTGCCGATGAATTAAACTTCGCCGGTCGCCATATGCAGCTGGCCAGGGAGGCGGAAAAACAGTTCGAGATTCAGAAGGGAACGAAGCTGCCAATCAACGTCGACGGCGCCATCGGAGCGGTCATCTCTGATATGGGCTTCGACTGGAGATTGGGAAAAGGGTTTTTCATACTCTCCCGGGTAGCAGGCTTGATCGCCCACATCTACGAGGAGACCACCAGGTTCAGGCCGATGCGCCGCTTGGGGGACACCAACTACGAATACGACGGCCCCGCCCCTCGCAAAATAGGATAGCTGTTTTTCACCGGGATTTGAACCTCTCTGCATTTTCCACTCAGGGCTGTTTTTGAAAGATCTGAATTTGGATGTGGCCTGGTAGCAGGAAGCTTTAGCTTTCCACAAGTTAAACAAGTCAACGGCACTCGCCTCTCAGCTTCTGTGAATGACGCCATCCGTAGTGGCTGGGATTCATCCCACGAGAAATCGGGGTAGGAGTTCAACTCCCACCTCAGCGACAGAGGGGGGCGAGAGTCCAACTCTCGCCCCAGCAAAAAAGCGATGAGTACCAGTAGCGTTCTTGCGCTACAAGCAGGTCCTTGCTCTACTTGAGCAGGTTCATCTTCTTCGTCAACGTGTTATCGCCGACGGTGAGCTTGCAGAAGTGGACACGCATCAATCTCGTATGACCATTTGTCCAAAAATGATAAATCGGGGAGGGTTAAATATGGAATTCCACCACGTCCCCGTCACAGAGAACATAGTCCTTCTGGACCTTCTGTCCGTCGTAAACCTTCTTGCCCCAGATGCGAGCGCAACTGAGCTTCTCGGCGAAATCCTTGTGGATCTCACGAGCCATATCTAAAACGTTCTCTCCCCTCTTCAAGATTACCGGGTCTTCGTAATCCGGCTCCTTGCCGGGCGACTTGGTGTAACAGCGAATGATCTGCAGAAGCTCCAGCACCCCGGCCTTGAACTCCCCCAGGTTCACTAACTTCTCCACTGAGATCGGTATTATGGGAAACTTCTCATGAAAGAACTCCCTCAACATCTCAAGATTATCACCACTGTCGAGG
>JAUWHO010000040.1 GCA_030605835.1 Candidatus Zixiibacteriota bacterium
TGGGAGGGGTGGGTGAATGCCGGTATGCCAACTTCGAAAGGTCCAAATCCCTAAAGATGAACATCGTCAAGACCCTCCTCGCCGGTAAGTACACGACCATGCTTTTCAGGCTGGCGCTGGGGGCGATTTTCATATACGCCAGTATAGACAAGATCGTTCATCCGGCTGATTTCGCCAGAGCTATTTTTTATTATCGAATCTTGCCTGTCTCCCTCGTCAACGTCTTAGCGGTGGTTCTACCCTGGGCCGAACTTCTCGCGGGGATTCTTTTGATCCTCGGTATCTTCACGAGAGGCAGCGTCCTTCTCATAAATGTTATGCTTATGGTTTTCATCGTTGCTATCGCCTACAATGTCCTCCGAGGTGTGGACATCACCTGCGGATGTTTCACGGTTTCACCGCTCGCGAAAAAGCACGGCCTGAGTCTTCTCTATAGAGATATAGGCATGCTCTTAATGGGTCTGCAGATATACTTCTTTGACAGGGGACTCCTCAGCCTTGCGAGGCGTAACCAAACTCGAAGTTCATGATTCCCTTGGTGACATTGCACCCTCTCTCATTCCTGATTTCACTACAGGAAACCGCAGAGTTAGTGAGGGATTGTTGAATGAGAGGAATAACGTTCCTTTTCGCATTCGTGTTGCTGTTCTCGATCATGTTCTTGCTTTCGTGCGGCTCAGGAGACGAACGTTTGAAGATCTCAACTCCCGGTGGAGTTGAATTGGAAACCATCCTGGATAGGCCTGCAGGCAGCGCGAAGTTTCCCGCTATTGTGATTGCTCCCGGTCAGGGCTATCACATGCGACTTTCTCTGTTTGAGAAATTGGCTGCGGCGTGTGTCCAAAACGGCTTCGTCTGTCTGCGCTTCGATTGGGATTTCTACACGAAAGGTGAGGAGCCCTCCCCTGACTTCACCAGCGAGAAGGACGAGCTGTCAGCGGCGATAGACTACTTGAAGGCACTGGACTTTGTCGACCACGACAAGATCTTCATCTGTGGCAAATCGATCGGTGCTCTGGTTGGAATCGAGCTAGCCCGTCAGGACCAGAGCTTGAAGGGATTGATCATCCTGACCTTCGCACTTCATCGAGCTCGTCCTCCCTATAGCGTCTGGCCTAAAGCCCAGAGGCTTACGGATGTGAAGATCCCGGTACAGATAGTATCGGGGAAGTCTGACCCCATTTGCCGCGTCGAGGTTTTAGATTCCTTGGTGAACACTCTCCCGGAAAAGCCGGAGATCGTCTATGTTGCGGGCGATCACAGTTTGAGAGGGGATACAGATGAAGAGACCGCAAGCAACCAGATAGCTGCAGTCGAAGCTGTCATAGGTTTTATGAAGAGAAACCTTTGACCATGAGAAGCATTGACGGGAACGGATTGCGAGCAAAGGAAAAGGCTTATTCCGGAGATTGAACTATAACATCTAATCAAGCCGCCTGCAGATCTCAATCCAGGTAGCCCAGAGCCCGCAGGTGGTCTTTGGTGGCCTCCTCAAACTCGAAGATTTCTCCACTCTCATCGTATTTGATTAAACCCGAAACCGACTCCAGTTTCTCCTCATAGCCTCTCACTGTTTCTGGGCTTTTTTCAGCCAGATTCTCTCTTTCGCCCCGAGGAGAGGTCAGGTCGAAGAGAAGACGATTGCCGTTGGCGAACCAGATGAATTTCCAACTGTCGCCCCGCATGGCGATTTGCTCTCCCTCGTAACGGTCAAAATCTAAGTGCGAAAACTTCTTCTTAAGAGCCTCCCTGTCGGGGAATTCCCCTTTGGCGGCAATGATGTGACGGGTCAGAACGAATTCCCTCTTGGAGCTATCGATTTCTCTCAGATCCTCGCTCTGGAATCTCTTAGGATCGAAATCGGCGCCCGCCATCTTCCCCAGGCTGGTGAAAAGGTCAATGGTTGAGACCACTTTGTCCACCCTCGCGCCTGGCGAGAACAATTTGGGATGGCGAATAATCAGGGGAACCTTTACCACCTCTTCTAAGGCACAAAAACCGTGAGAAATGAAACCGTATTCTCCGAAGAACTCACCGTGGTCGGCAGTGATTACGACCACGGTATCGTCGAGGATACCGATCTTGTCCAGAAAGCTAATCAACTCCCGGATATGTTCATCGACGTAAAAGATGAGGCCGTCATAGAGGTTCAGAAGGGCACGACGGTCGACCTTGGAGATCTTTCCGGTCTCACGAAGGAAAATCCCCATGTCGCGGTATTGCCAGTTCTGAATCCTCTTGTAATCCTCCGCGGAGGTCTCGCCATTGTCGAAGAGGTTGAAATACCGCTTGGGGGTGTAATAAGGATGATGAACGCTGTAGTGAAGATACGTGAAGGTTGGGCCCTTCTTGTGATTCCTCCGGATGAACCTCTTGGCCTGCTCGGTCATAAATAGGACCAGGGGAACCTGCTTCGGTCGTAGAAACAGCTTCGCAATGGTTCCGTAATCCAGGACCTTGAAGAAATTCCTCTTATTGTAATAGTAGAATTTGTCGAAACCGCGATCAAAGCCGGTATCGTAACTTACCCAGGGATTGAAGGAGACGCAGGAGGTCTCGTATCCCGCCCGGGAGAGCAATTCGGGAAGGAATTCGAGCTTCTTGGTGTAAAACTTTATCGCCCTCTGAGAGGCCGGCAGATAATGTCCGGTCATGATGGAGGCCATCGAGGGGAGAGTCCAGGCACCGGGAGCAATGGCGTTCTCATACAGGGTGGACGATTTGGCAAACTCGTCCATGAATGGAGAGGTGTTCTTGGAGTAACCGTAACAACCCAGATGGTCTGGGCGGGCGCTGTCTATCAGGATGAAAAGTATGTGAGGCTTTTGCATTTTGGTCCTGTCAACTCAGTCAAGTGGCGACAAAGATAAGCCTCAAAATCCCAAAAGCAAATCCTTTGTATAGATGAACGATTAATCCTGCCTCAACAGATGCAGATTCCCGATTCTTACGTTCTTCAATCCCCTCTTTTCGGCAATATCCTTGCACGCTTCAGCATGGCTCCGGGAGGTGGTTGGTAAATCCGACATATAGAAGTGAGGGTGAAATCCCAGAAGAGCATATGGTATATCAGGGCTCAATGAGGCAATGAACTGGGCGATCTTCCCCACCTCCTCCTCATCGATGTATCCTGGAACTAAGAGGGTGCTGGCAACAAGTAAAGGTGGCTCTGGTCTCTCCTTAATGAGGCTTGATAAAGAGGCGAAGTTGTCCAATGTCCTCTTGTTTGCAATTCCGCACAGCGCCAGGTTCAATTTCTCATCGAAGGTTTTCAGGTCGAACTTGACACATCCTCCGGATTTCAGTGAGAGCTCCGCCATTTTATTGAGATAAGGTCGGCTAACACTTCCGTTGGTCTCCCAGCAAATGCGCAAAGGACGGTCGGGATTATCCCTCAGGGCATATTCTGAAGTTCTTATGGCGTGCCGCACCTGGGGAGTGGGATCACCACCGAAGTAGCATATACAGGCGGTTCGGGAGTCAACCTTGGAGGCAAGCTGGGAGCTGGTGATGAATCTCCGTGCATACGTTGACTGGCGATAATGCCAGTTCTGACAGAAGAGGCAATTGAAGGTACAAGCCTTATAGAAAACCGCCAGGTTCTTGTAACCATATTCCGGTCCCGAGGAGTATGAGAAATCAGGATGTCCACTTCCGCTGCCTCCGGGACAGACCCAGTCGGCGACGCAATTGGTGGGGAGGGAATCATAATACCAGTCTAAAGTTCCCTCTTCCGGACCGCCGCCGATGATGTCGCCACCCTTTCCCCTGCGCACTCCGCAATATCCAACGTTGCCCTCTTCGATTTGACATCGGTTGACACAAAGGTCACAACTCCTGTGACCTTCTTTTCGGGGAGGCTGGGTTGGCAGATTGAAGGCTTCTCTGCTCTCGATATGGACCTTCAGAATGCGGGGATGAATATCCTCGAAGTGCTCACGAATGCACCTCAAACAAACGCTCAGAGGCTCAGAGATGGTCGGAGATTCTCTATTACAGTTGATGCAACGACCCATCTTCTATCAGAGGGAATGGAAAGCCAAAGCTTTCCGCCACAGTCCTATCGTTCTAGCGTAGCAGAAACCTTCAGGTTTCCAGAATTCAAGGCGATAAAAACAATCACGCCGTTTTGAAATTAACGATAGCTGGGTGATTGCGCAAGCTTCAGATGGGGGATTTTGACTTTGTGGAGTAGGCCAGGAATTGTTATACAACCGCAGCGGCACGGCTCCAGTCGCTCACAGTCTTACCTTCCTCAGACGTAGAGAGTTGGTCACCACAAACACCGAGGAGAAGGCCATCGCCGCAGCGGCAATCATAGGGTTCAACAATATTCTTAAGAAAGGATAAAGCAAGCCCGCGGCGATGGGGATTCCGGCAGTGTTATAGGCGAACGCCCAGAAAAGATTCCATTTGATGGTCTTCATAGTCTTCTGAGAGAGCTTGATTGCTTTAACAACTCCCATGAGGTCATCCTTTATGAGAGTGACATCGGAGGCCTCCATGGCAACATCGGTCCCGCTTCCGATGGCGATTCCCAAATCCGCCTGAGCCAGAGCGACGGCGTCGTTGATGCCGTCTCCGACCATTGCGACCAACCTCCCCTCACCCTGAAGCCTCTTAATCTCGTCGGCCTTCTGGTCCGGCAGAACCTCCGATAAGATTCTCTCTATTCCCAGCGGCGAGCCGATCGCTTCGGCAGTTTTCCTGTTGTCACCAGTCATCATAACCACCTCAAGTCCCATCTCGCGCAAAGAGTGGACTGCTTCTTGAGAATCCTTCTTCAAGGTGTCAGCGACGGCGATCAGGCCCGCCGCTTGCCCGTCGACTGCTAAAAACATCGCCGTCTTCCCCAGTGAGGTTACCCTTTCGACCTCAGAGAACAATTTAGCCAGATCGATCTGTTCCTTCTCCATCATGCTCTGATTGCCGAGCAAGACCTCTTTGCCATCGACAGTGGCCTTGATGCCGAATCCTGGAAGGGCGCTGAAATTCTTCGGATCCACGAGAGAAATCCCCTTCTCCTTAGCTCTGTCGATGATTGCCTTTCCAAGAGGATGCTCGGAGCTCCTCTCCGCGGAGGCCGCAAATCTTAACAGCTCCTCTTCGGTGTAATTGTCGGAGGTGACAACATCGGTCACCTCTGGTTCCCCCTTGGTCAGAGTCCCGGTTTTGTCGAAGACGATGGTGTCGATTTTGTGGGCGGTCTCGAGGCTCTCCCCCCCTTTTATGAGGACACCCATCTCTGCCCCTTTTCCGGTTCCAACCATAATGGCTGTGGGCGTTGCCAATCCCAGGGCACAGGGGCAGGCTATAATCAGAACCGCCACGAAGTTTATCATTGCAAAAGTCAATGCTGGATGGGGGCCGAAGAGAGACCAGACGATAAAGGTGACGACAGCAATGCTGATCACAACGGGAACGAAGATGCCTGCGATTCTGTCCGCCAACCTTTGAATGGGGGCCTTGGAGCCCTGAGCAACCTGAACCATCCTTATTATCTGCGACAGAACCGTATCCTTGCCGACTTTTCTTGCTTCAAACCTGAAGCTGCCGGTCTTGTTCATAGTTGCTCCGATGACTTCGTCTCCGACGGTCTTGTCCACCGGCACGCTTTCGCCGGTGAGCATGGATTCATCCAGGGCCGAGAAGCCCTCGATGATGGTTCCATCCACCGGAACCTTCTCACCGGGGCGGACAAGCACGACTTCACCGACTCTCATATCTTCTATCGGGATATCGATTTCCTCGCCATCTCTTATAACTCGGGCAGTCTTGGCCTGCAGCCCCATCAGTTTCTTTATGGCCTCGGAGGTTCTCCCCTTGGCGCGGGCTTCCAACAGCCTCCCCAAGAGAATCAAGGTGATGATTACGGCCGCAGTGTCATAGTAAACCACGGCCTCGTGGCCCGCAAAGGTCAAGACTCCGGGGAAGAAAGTCGCCACCAGGCTGTAGAGAAAGGCTGCCGAGGTACCGACTGCCACCAGGGTGTTCATGTCCGCGCTCTTATGCTTCAATGCCAGCCAGAAGCCGCGATAGAACTGCCAACCAGCCCAGAATTGAACCGGGATGGTGAGCACCAGAAGAAAATAAAACATGGTCCTCTGAGGAATTGTGTCCAGAAGAGGCAAAATCTGGTGTTGGCTGCCGATGAAAACCAGGGTGGCCAGAACTGCAGCGACAATGAATCTTTTTTTCAGCTTTAGGTATTCTCGCTCCCTTACCTTTCTTTCAACTTCGACCGCGTTCTCCTCTGGTGCCACCTCCAACACCTTATATCCCACAGTCTCGATTGAATCTTTGAAATCGGAACGAGAAACCTCTCCAGGTATGAATTCAATAGTCGCCCTTTCAGTTGCGAGATTGACGGAGGCGGACAAAACTCCGCTGAGTCTTTTGAGAGAGCGTTCGATTTTCTCCACGCAGGAGGCGCAAGACATGCCGGAGATCGGAAGCTCGACCCTTTCTGCCCTGAGAGAGTAACCCAGGTTCTCAATGGCTTCCTTGAAATCTTTGGGCCCGACTTCGGAGGGGTTATATTCAACGGTGGCCTTTTCAGTCGCAAGATTGACGCCGGCATCTATCACCCCCTCCAGGGAGCTGAGACCTTTCTCGATCTTTGCCACACAGGAAGCACAGGACATTCCTGAGATCGGGAGGGTCAGCTTTCGGGTTTCTCCGCGACTTTCAGGTTTTGGCTTCCGGGAGGATTCTTCCTCTCTGTCTTGTGATTTGAGAAAGCCCTCTGGATTCTGGTCGAATCTTTCCTTGCAGACCTCGGCGCAGAAGTAATAGGTCTCTCCCTGATATTGGGAGTGTGCCACCGCCTCCAAGGTCTCTATCTCCATCCCGCAGACTGGGTCGATTGTTTTCAACTTCTCACCTAACGTAGATGACAGCTGTCTTGCTTTTTTTCTTCCCGGCTCTGGGTGTCTTGTCGCTCATCATCGGGTTTACGATAACCACCGCAGCAACCTCCAGATCGCATCACCAAGAAGAGGAGCGCACCGACTGCCAGCACGATCAAAATGTTTTCCATCTGTTTCCTCAATAGCCTATTAAGTCTTTCTTTTTCTGTTCGAACTCCTCTTGAGTAATCTCTCCGGAGGCGTATCTCCGCTTTAAAATCTCAAGGGGAGTGGACTCTTTACCAGTTGAGCTACTCCTATTCTGGTCCACCAGGTATTTCACCAGAAAAAACGCCCCCACTATCAGACCAATCCAGAATATTATCATCCAGCCACCGCCGAACCACATCATTTTGATCACCTCCAGTTGCGACTTATGTGGCCACTCCCAGTTCTTTGAAGATCTCCTTCATATTTACGCCGAAGCCGAAAAACACCTTCTCCCCTATCTCAATGGTGGGAGTGAGCATCTTTCCATGCTTCTCTTTTACCTCCTGCCTCACCTGTTCCTTCTCCACATTTCTTTCAATGTAGGTGAGACCTTCCTGCGAAAAGAACCTCTTCGCCGCCTGACAATCAGCTCAGTTTGGAGCGGTGTAAATGAGAATCCTTTCGATAGCCATTGTTGCCTCCATCAATGTGAATCCGTGGTCTCTTAGTGAACTCTAACCCGACGTATTGGTTCCGTGTTGCCGTCGATTTCCCGAACCGACGGCCAGGAGAAGGGTGATCATCGCCAATTGCTCTTTCAGAGAAAACGATGCAGGCACAGTTTGAAATTACCTTAACTTCAGGCAGAACCGGAAATAATGAATTGCTCTCCGGTTGCTTTGGTAAGGGGAGATGGTTACAGGTTATGATAAGATCTTGCTCTACCGGGATGAATCCGATTGTCCTTTGCCCTAAGCTTCCAGCGACTCTATTTCTCTTTGCAGCTGGTCAGCTTGAGGGTAATGGGGGAATCTCTCCAAATACTCTCTGAGGGAATTTGCGGCTGAGGTTTTGTCGTTCAGCTTCACTCTGTAGATGTCGGCGGCGGCAAGAAGACTTGCGGAGGCCAGCCGAGAGCCGGGGAAACGTTCAGCCAGAGCCTTGAAGCTTTCAGCAGCCTCCCGCCATCTGCCCAGGGCCAAAAGGGATTTGGCTACGTAGTTTTGAGCGATGGGGGCGATCGAGGTTTTCGAATAGGTATCCACTATCTTGCGGTAGAATTCAATCCCCTTCTCGAAAGAGTCTTGGGCAAGCCTCTTTTCTCCAGATCTCTCGTAGTGCTGAGCGATGTAGTAAGGCACTTCCAGACCCTCGAGGGTAGCGGGGAAATTGATCTTGACCCAATTGAATTCAGTCAGGGCTCTTTGCCAGTCTCCCATCTTCTCGAAACACTGGGCGTAAAGGAAGTGCGCTTTGGAGATCTGCGGCCACTTTCGGGGGTAGTTTTTCTCCACGCTGAGAAATTTGTTGGCGGCCTTCTTATACTCGCGCTGGTGAAAGAGGCTCAACCCCAGGCCAAGCTGAGCCAAAACCGCCTCGTCGCTATCAGGGTAAAGGTTCAGATATTTTGAAAAAGCGCTTTCTGCAGCGCGATAGTCTCTGGCGTGGTCTAAGTATATCTGTGCTATTCTAAGCATCACCGGTGAGGGAAACCTCCCTTGCTCATCTTTCAACTCCGAGAGAGTCTCAATCGCCTTAGAGGGTTCAGACTCCAGAAGGTAGGTAGAGGCTATCTTCCCCAAAGCTGCCGCCGCCAGCAAGGCTTCAGGATTTTCATTGTAGAGCCGGCGGTAATAGGATCGCGCCTTGTCCAACTCCTCACGGTAGTTCTCGATCTCCCCTTTTTTTCTGAAAACCTCGGCTCGTAGAATCGGAACTCCCACCAGCAAAGGTTCCGGCGTCTTTTGATCCTCTAAGGTTGGGTGGTAGTCGTCCAGAATCCGCTGGTAATCATTGAGGGCTTTCCGGTAATCTCTCTGCAGTTCAGCGATGATTCCACAGTAATAGAGAGAGCGCGCGGACTGGTAAGGATTCAAAGGGTAGCTGTCGGGTATCTTCCTGAATTCGTTCTCGGCCTCAAGGTAAGCGTTGTTTTCGAGGTGGAGTTCCCCAACTTTGAGATGAGCCTTTCCGGTCAGATACCAGGCCTGCTCTTGGGCCTGACTCAAGCCCGACACATCGGTTGTGAGCCGCTCCTCCCAGAAGCGGTCAACCACCTTTCTGAAACCCTCTATTACCTCCTGATCGATCGCGGAGTCCCTTCCAGTCTGGAGCAAGTATTGCTGTTCCAACTCGTTACTCGCAGAATAGAAGAGCCTTTCGCAATCGTGGCGAAGTCGCAAGTCGGAATAATTGCTGCACCCCAGGAAAACAAGTAACACCGCAAAAGAGAAGAATGCGAGATTCTTGAAGGGTGTTCTCATCTTAAGAGTCCTGTTGTCCGTCTCCGTTTGTGCTCAGTTTGTGCAAGAACCTGAAGGCGGTGCGACCTACTGAAACCATACCGCCGGCATCCTTTCAATCATAGTTATCGACAGATTATGGTGAAGGGCTTTAGGCGAGCTGGCCAATTCATAACTCTCAACATGGCGTTCTATTTGTGAAAGCTGACTGCTCCCGCCTTTTTAGCTTGCACTGTACAACAGCGTGATGTTTTTCACCACCTCAATATTAGCGTCCAGTAAGAAACCGTTGGCTCCACCGGTCGAACTCATATGCACAAATATGTTGATGTTGCCTGTTTCAGTAATGGTGAAAAGCTGAACACCTCACTTGCCTTTAAACCTTTTCGGGAGCTCTCTGTCGAAATAGAGGAAGAAAGGAGCAGAAAATGAGAACTGCCGCTCGAACCATTGTCGGTTCAATACTGGTCGTGAGCCTGTTTTTGCTTTTCTCAGGTGGTTGTGCCTCCAGGGTGGTCTATGTGCATAAAGGACCACCCTCTCTGAAGGTGGAGGTGAAATCCGTCCAACCACATCCAAAAGCGGTGTGGATTTCAGGACACTGGGCGTGGAACCGGCACACCGACAGCTACGTCTGGATTTCAGGACACTGGGTAGCCAAACCTAAGGGCAAGGTCTGGGTGTCGGGACACTGGAAGCAAGCCCCTCGAGGCTGGGTCTGGGTGAAAGGACACTGGAAGAGGTAAGGTGCCCGACACGAAACTGGCTCTTCTGCAGGAACTGGTGGTGGGCTGTATGCCTGCTGTGGCAGGCAGAACTCCAAGCCGTTCTGGTTGGTGAAAACTGATCACAGGTCAGAGAACCAGTGGGAGATTATTCCCACCTGATGATCAGGTCCACATCCGGCATGAAATTCTCCTTGTGGGAAAAATAAAACCTCTTTCCCGAAACGGTTTCAGTCCGGTCGAAGGGAAAGCTTATGGAGCTGATTTTCAAGTTCTCCGATAGGATGAGCTGGTAGTCGGCGGACTTCAACGGTCTTCCCCAGGCTTTGGTAGTGGTCAGGATGTATCTTGCCTGTTTTCCTTTCAACCTCTGGGAATAAGTAACCTTCATCTCAGCGCTCGATTTCCCTTCGGCGCTAACATTCAGCCGGATCGCATTGTCGTTCCGCCTCCATGCAAACTCTAAGGGTTGCTTTCCATCTGCAGTGATGCTCTTGGCGCTGATTTGGTGAGGGAAATCCTGGTATTCGTCCACCGTGAAGGGATAGAGCATAGGCAGGGTGACCTCGAAGGGAAAACGATTCCGGAAACGATATAGGCCGGTCACCGTTAACTCTCGATGTTCTATCTCTAAGATGATTTTTTCGTAGACGAAGTCTACACCTCTACCCAAGGGTTCACCTTCGATTGAGGGTTTAACCGCCGTTCGGCTCTGGAGGGGTGGAAAAAGGAGAAGGAGAATGGAAAGGGCAAGGCTGAGAAGCACCGCCAAGGGAACCTTCAAGTGTTGCATTTGGTCACTTCAAAAATCCTTTAGGCAAAAACCTCTGAAAAGGTGAATGTTTCAATCTACATATTTCAGAAACGGAAAAGCAATCTATTTGGAGCAACTTTTTCGGTTCATACTATTTCCGATGTCTTTGAAAAGACAACCCCTAGGGGTTGGAATTCATCCGACCCGGAAGTCAGCGGTGATAAAGCCACCGCCCTACGCATCCAGAATGATCCTCTCCAACGAGGCCGGTGATAATGACTCTCTGCGCTTTATGCTGGTTCTAAAAGATCGGAGTGATTCCGAAACGGAAGGTGTGTGTTAAAAACCCTTATCGCCGTCTAACTGAGATTGGACCTCTTTGAGTTCCTTCTGCATCTGAAGTAGTTGCTGGCGTAAATATTCCACCTGACGCCGCAGGCGCTGATTCTCCGATTTCATTTCATCCCGCAGAGGGGCGAGATCTCCCAATTCAGGCTCGAAGAGAAACCGCCCCGGAGGGCTAAGGCTTGCCGTTTGAGGGCGGTAGGCTTCGGGGATCTGTCCCAGTTCCACCTCTACAGTTTGTGGTCTGCCTTGTCTCACAATCTCTAACTTCACCTTCCTGCCCGGTTTGGAAGACCTAACCAGGGTAAAGAGTTTCTGAGTTCCATCCACGGGTTTCCCGTCGAAGTGGACAATGATGTCTCCGTTTCTCAGCCCACTGCCTTCGGCGGGGCTCCCCTCGGCAACCTTGGTAATGACCACCCCCTGGTGCAGTTCGTATCTCCTCTTTGTTTGGGGAGTGAGATTAATCTGGCTGATGCCCAAAAAACCCCTGCGCACCTCTCCGAACTCAATCAGGTCCTCGGCAATGTCTTCAACCAGCTCTATGGGGAGCGCCAAAGCCACCCCGGAGGTTGGAAGGGAGAGATGGTACCTCCCGCTTGGGGGCAAATTGCCAGAGTGAGAGGTGGTGCGGTTTTTCGATGTTGAAGTCTCAAGCCTTTTCCACAACCTGTCGCCCAACTGCGGAGGAATCCAGCTCTGGGGGGCGATGCTCACGATCTCAGATCCCTTGGCAGTCAAAATGCCGATGACCTCGCCTCGGGAATTCACTACCGCCCCGCCGGAGGCGGCCGGGCTTAAGCTTATCGACAACTGCATCATTCCATCGGCGGTGCGCCTCCCGTTGAAAAGCCCCAGAGAGACAGAGTTGGGGAGTTCGTATCCATCAGCCAATACCGCTACCCAGGAGCCCTCCTTGACCTTTCGGGAATCACCAAACTTGGCGGGAAACAAATCCGTAGTTTCAATTTTTATCACCGCCAAATTGGTCTCGTAATCGGTGCCGATCAGTCTACCTCGATGACCTCTCCCCTGGTGATCTCGGACCCGGTAGATTCGATTGGAGCGAACAAGAGTGGCGGCAGTGATCACATAGCCATCGCGAGTGTAGAGAATGCCGGTGGCGACGGCCGCATGTATTGAGGTCGGACTGCTCTGCTGATGGTAGGACTCTACCGTGACCAGCGAGGGCCTAACCTCTCGGACTATCCTGGCAGTCTCAGAGTTCAGCGAATCCAAAAGATTCTGTGAAGCCGCGGCGGATGAGCCTATATCGGAGAAACCCAGCACCAACAGCCCCAGAATTGCCCAGCAGATCTTCGAAGCTCTGTTCATGTCGGTCTTTCTTGCCACTTGACCAATTCAAAAAGGGTAGCCGGAACTCAAATCTCACGTGCTCAGGTTCCAACCTACCCTGCATAAGCCAGCCCTCGATCCGGCATTAGAATACTACGTCTGTTGACTGCATCCCTGAAGAGGCAACCGGCGTGAGGAGATATGACTCCCCAGCATAGGAGTTTCCTGCCTCGATATCGACCACCGGCAGAACATATCTTCGGTAGACTTTCGCTTCTCTTCTGAATGTCTCAGGGTTGAAAGTCCCAAAGTCATCCGCATTGTCAAATTCGAAGAGTCGCCACGAGCTGTCATTGCCTTCGGATACCTGATAAGTGAAGGTCCGACCATCCAGCTCGAGTTCGTCATAGAGGGTGGGGGTTTGATTCGGTGCCTGCGCAAGGGAATGGGACTCCCCCTTTTTCAGATGAGGGAAGGTGAGAAAAACCATGAACGCTACTGCCATCCCGACCAAAACGAGAGCATAAGCCGGCCACCTCTTGTTGCCGGACGGTTCGTAGCTTTCCTGATCTGCTGCCCCCAGTAAGCTGACCTTTTCGAGCAGGTGTTGGTTGAAACCCGAAGAAGGTTTCCTGACCTCGAGATACCCGGCGGCTTTGACGATCTCCGAGAACTCCCGCCACTTCTGCATACACTCCGGACACTCCCGCAAGTGCTGTTCTAACTGGCGGGCTTTCTCCTCGGAAAGAAGCTTGTCATGATATGCCGATAGATTCCGGTAAACCTTTCGACAGTTCATAGATGCTCTCCTTCAAGGGTTCCAACCTCTGCCTCATCAAAAGCCGGGCACGGTTGATGCGAGACTTCACCGTCCCCACCGGCACCGAGAGGATCTGGGCGATCTCCTCATAAGGGAGTCGATTGACATCCCTCAGGATGAAAGCCTCTCTGTATTCCGGAGGCAGGGTCTCGATCGCCTTCTCGATGAAGGGCATGAAACTCTCCTGGTGGTTTTTGGGGTCGGGTAACTCTAACTCCCCTTCATTTCTGGAGGTCCCCAGGCGCACCATCCTCCAGCGCTTTCTGCGGCGATACTCGCTTCGGGCCAGATTCAGGGCAATGGTGTAAATCCAGGTGGAGAAGCAGAACCTTTGGTCAAACCTGTTTCTCTCTCGATAAGCCCGCAGGAAGGTCTCCTGGAGAATGTCCTCGGCCTCCTCCCTTTCCGGCAGAACCCGGTATATGAAGTTGTACAGTCTCACCTTGTAGCGCTCTGCCAGCTCGTTGAAGGCTCCTAAGTTGCCTTCCCGGACGTAGGTCATCAGCTCCCGATCGCTGACCTGTGAGAGACCAACGGTTTTCTTGTCCTTCGCTTTCATATTTCACTCCATTCTACAAGAAATATAACGAAAAGTTCCTTGATAAGGAATCTTTTTTTGAATCGGTTAGTGCCTACAGGCACTTAACCCATACGATCTCTGACTCTCTAAGTTTCAGATTCAATTATTGAACAGCTCGGAGTAAAGGACGCACCCTAAAAGCCGACAAACAGAAAAAAGGGGGCCTGTAGTTCATACCGGTTTTACTGTAATATGTTGTCTCAAAATCCAAAGGAAAAGATTTTCGGGGGGCTTCGGCTGACAGTCGTCAGCGCTTTTGCTATTGTCGGAATTACCATCCTCCTGAATGAGGTATTGGACCTTCCTCACCTCCTCTTCAGCGCTGCCATCACGCCTGTCAATTGGGTCGAAATCGGCATTGAAGCCGTGCTTGTCCTTCTTGTCGGATGGCTTTGTGTCCGTCTGTTGAATCTGTTGGAATCGAGACGCAGGCAGGCCGAAGAGGTCCTTGCCGCCGAAAAGGAGCGCCTTGCCGTTACTCTGCGAAGTATCGGAGATGGGGTTATCGCTACGGATGTGGATGGACAGATTGTCCTCATTAACGAAACCGCCGAAGACCTCACTGGCTGGACACAAAAAGAGGCAGTGGGAAAACCTCTCAGTGAGGTCTTTCACATAATCAATGAGAAGACCCGCAAGCGCTGCGAGAATCCGGTGGAGAAGGTATTTGAGACTGGCGGGATTGTGGGGCTTGCCAACGATACTGTTCTTGTGGCCAGAGATGGCACCGAAAGAGTCGTTGCCGACAGCGGTGCGCCCATT
>JAUWHO010000005.1 GCA_030605835.1 Candidatus Zixiibacteriota bacterium
ATTTTGGCAAAACCCAGGTCATCCGAAACCTCGACGTCGGTCACGGTGACGAAGCCGAGGTGAGGATCTTTGAAATTCCTCTGAAGGATGTCGGAGAGTTCTCTTTTCATTTGGTCTCCGACCCGATCGGATCTTTTGAAGCTCATTGCCACGTCTGCATGCAAAGGGACCGCACCTGTTAGAAAAACTCCATGGTAATGTCTATAACTTCGGTGGCGTCTTCACGCTCTACGTTGTCAGCGATCCGGGACAGGACCCCGTTCGCATATCTCTGATCCTTGCTTACCACCGCCACGCCCAGGGTGGCTCTCTGCCAGAGATCACCGTTGTCGACCTCCGAGATGGAGACGTTGAAGCGGCTGTGGGTGCGGTCTTTTATCCTCTTTAAGATTTGCCTTTTGGATTTCAAGGAGCCGCTCTCCGGGAAATACAGCTCCAGTTTCAAGACGCCAATAACCATAGAAGCCCTTAAGTTTTGATCGACATTCCAGAATCGATGGTGCGAGCGATCTCTTCCAACTGATAGGCTTCGATTTCGTCGTCGACTTTCAAATCCTGGAAGTTATCCAGCCCAATCCCGCACTCGAATCCGGCGCTCACCTCCTTGGCATCGTCCTTGAAGCGTTTCAAAGAGCCGATCACCCCCTCATAGATCACTTCCCCATTCCTTATGACCCTGGCCTTAGAACCTCTTCTTATCACCCCGGCACGAACATAGCTACCGGCCACCAATCCCAGCTTGGAGATTTTGAAGATATTTCTGACTTCGGCACTGCCGGTGGAGATCTCCTTGATTTCCGGTTCGAGCATACCCTCAAGAGCCTTTCTTATGTCAGCTTCAGCTTCATAGATGACGTTGTAGAGACGGATATCGACCTCTTCCTGCTCCGCAAGTTGCCGGGCGCGAAAATCAGGGCGAACGTGAAAGCCTATTATGACGGCCTGAGAGGCGGTGGCCAACAGAACGTCGCTTTCGTTTATGGAGCCGACCCCACGATGGATTATGTTCAACCGCACCTCCTGGGAGGGGATTTTCTGCAGGGTGTCGGAGAGGGCCTCGGTGGAGCCGTCT
This sequence comes from Candidatus Zixiibacteriota bacterium, assembly GCA_030605835.1. Classification (GTDB taxonomy): domain Bacteria; phylum Zixibacteria; class MSB-5A5; order DG-27; family DG-27; genus DG-27. The sequence goes on from JAUWHO010000005.1 coordinate 1,073, forward strand.
ACATCGCCCTTGATGATCAACCTGAGTTCTTTCATCTGACCCTCCTTGATTTGCTCGTAAACTTGAGAGAGGGTCAGTCCCTCGGGGGCGCGATACTCCTTTTCCCGACGCAACCTCTGGCGCTTCAGACTTATCTCGCGAGCCTCGCTCTCACCGCCAACCACTCTGAAGCTGTCCCCCGCGGTGGGCAGCCCGGAGAAACCGAGCACCAATGTGGGGGTGGAGGGACCGGCGCGAGAGGCGATTCGATTTCTCTCGTCGAACATCGCCCGCACCCGTCCGTGAAAATCCCCGCTGACGAATGGGTCTCCCACCCGCAAAGCTCCCTTCTGCACCAGAACCGTGGCCACCCGGCCTCGCCCTCGGTCCATCCTGGACTCAATGACTACGCCGGAGGCTGGAGCCTGAGAATCGGCCTTAAGCTCTAACACCTCCGCCTGGAGAAGAATCATCTCCAGGAGGTGCTTGACCCCGGCACCGGTTTTAGCGGACATCTCAATAGTGATGGTCTTACCCCCCCACTCCTCCGGGGCTAAATTGTGTTTGGCCAACTGGGTCTTCACCGCCTCGCTGTCGGTATTGGGCAGGTCCATTTTGTTGATGGCAACAATTATGGGAACACCGGCGGCTCTGGCGTGGTCGATGGCCTCTATCGTCTGAGGCATAACCCCGTCGTCGGCGGCGACGATCAAGACCACAATGTCAGTCACCTGTACCCCGCGGGATCTCATGGCGGTGAAGGCCTCGTGTCCCGGGGTGTCTATGAACGTGATTTTTCCACCTTCTTCGGTTTCAACCTCGTATGCACCGAGATGTTGAGTAATGCCACCATGCTCTCCGGCGATGATGGTGGAGTTTCGAATAAAGTCCAAAAGAGAGGTCTTGCCGTGGTCGACATGTCCCATGATGGTCACCACCGGAGGCCGAGGCTCCAACCTCTCCGGCTGCTCCGGGACCTCTTCTGCCAATCCAACTTCCTTCTCCTCTTCGATGTTGAAGCCGAACTCCAGCGCCACCGTGGAGATGGTGTCCAGATCCAATCTCTGGTTGACAGTCGCCATTACCCCCAGTTCCATGCATTTGGCGATGATCCGAGTGGGATTGAGCCCTATCGCCTGTGCGAGCTCCGCCACCGACATATATTCCGTCACCTTGAGGAGCTTTTCAGGTGCGACTGCCTCCGTCTCGACCGCCTCGCGAGTGCGATGTCTCCTAGGTCTCTTTACCCCCTCCATCCGGGAGATGGTCCTCTTGACGCTTTCCTTGACCTCCTTCTGGTATGAAAGCCTGTCGACTTCCCTCCTCGCCCCCCTTTTGATGCGTTTTTGAGGCTCTTCAGGCTTTCTTTTGGCCTCCAAAGCGACCGCTTTTTTTCCTGGTCGCTCCCTGACGGCTTCAGGTTTCCTTTTGAGGGCCGCGGTCGCCTTTCGCTCCTCCAGCCTCCTTTTCTTGATCTCTATTTCCTTTTTGACCTCAGCACGCTCTTTGGCGAATTTCTCTTCAACCGCGGTATGCATCTCCGGGGTGATGGTGCTCATGTGGCTCTTCACCGGAAAACCGAGCTCCCGAAGGATATTTACCAGAGCCTCACTAGAGATCTTATGTTCCCTGGCGGCTTCGTATATTCTCTTTTTCGCCAATCTTTTTCCTCCTCACGACCGGAAATCAGAAGAGCTTGAAATCTCCGCCCCCAGCTTGTCAGTTGACTCCAACACAGTTTCCATCTGCAGAGAGGGACTAAGCCTCCTGAGCTTGCTTTCCAGTCTCCGCAGGAGCTTTTCCTTGCTCCTCCTTCTCGTTCTCCGCCTGTCTTGTTTTCATAAGATTCTCTGCCCCTTTCAGCAGTTTATCGAGGGTTTTGGGGCCAATCCCCTCAATGGCCAGAAGTTCCTCCTTGGACTTCTGGAGCAATTCCTGCACCGTCTCAATCCCCTCTTCGATGAGCTTGGACTTGATCTTTTTGCCCACCGTGGTCATCTCCTCGATGTCGATCTTTTCCTCCTCCTCTGCCTTCTTGATGGCTTTATACTCGGTTTCGGAGAGGATGTTGATTTTCCAGGAGGTCAGTTTAGCAGCCAGGCGCGCGTTCTGCCCGGCTTTTCCTATGGCCAAGGAGAGCTTCTCGTCGTCCACCACCACCGTCATCCGATTCTCCTCCGGGAAAAGATCGATGTCGACTATCTTGGAAGGAGCCAAAGCCTTGGTAACGAAGATGGTGGGCTGGGGGCTCCATTGAACGATGTCGATACGTTCATTGGAGAGCTCTCTGACGATGTTCTGTACTCGCATCCCCTTCACTCCGACACAGGCTCCAACCGGGTCAACCCGGCTGTCCAGGGAGCTCACCGCTACCTTTGAACGCTCGCCGGGCTCCCTGGCCACGGCTTTGACCTCGATGATCTTCTCGGCTATCTCGGGCACCTCCAGTTCGAAGAGCTTCAACAAAAACTCCGGACTGGCTCTGGAGAGGGTGATCTGAGGACCTTTAGCGGTTCTCTGGGCGTCCGTGATTATCGCCCGGACACGTTCACCCTGACGATATTTCTCCCTTCGGATCTGCTCCTTCAAGGGTATTATTCCCTCACCTCGACCCAGATTCACGATGATGTTACCCTTATCGATCTGCTGGACAGTGCCGGTTACCAGTTCGCCGAGGCGGCCCTCATATTCCTCGTAGATCTTTTCTCTTTCGGCCTCTCGCACTTTCTGCGTCATCATCTGTTTGGCGGCAATTATGGCGTTGCGTCCGAAGTCCTCAAACGGGATGTCTATTTCCATCTCATCATCGGCCTCGGCCTTCTCGTCGTATTTTTTGGCCTCCTCCACGCTCACCTCCGTGGTCGGGTCTTCCACCTTCTCCACCACCTTCTTGATGGCGGTAACGGTTATCTCCCCGGTGCGCTGGTCGAGCTCAACCTGGAGGTTCTCGCCAGTTCCAAATTTCTTCCTGGCCGCCACCAGCAGGGCGGATTTTAAGGTCTCGATGACGTAATCCAACTCCAGGTTTTTCTCTCGGGCGATCTGATTTAAGGTTTCCAGTACTTCAAAACTCATCAGGGATACCCTTTCCCGACTAAGAGATTACTACCTTTGCCTTCTTAACAGCCGCAAGGGGAACGGTCTCGATTCCGGTCTCGGTTTCGATCAGGATCTGCTCTTCCTTACAATCTATGAGTTTTCCCTGGCTTTCGGTTTCCTCGCCGTCGGCCTTGAGGCAACGAACCCTTATGATTTCTCCGATTCGTCGCCGGAAGTCCCTCGGTGTCACCAGAGGGCGGTTGAGTCCCGGCGAGGACACCTCCAGACTGTAACGATGCGGAATGAGGTCGGCATCGTCTAGAAGCGAAGAAAGCTGTCTGGAAACCGAGGCACACTCCTCTAACAGGATACCTCCCGGTCGATCCACGATGATTTTCACCACCGTTCTGGCCCCAAAACCGGTGACCTTCACGTCGACCAACTCGAAGCCGTCACCCTCCACCGCCGTGGAAGCCAAATCTCTAATTCTCTCTTCGGCGTCATCGCGCGTTTTCACGACGTAACCTCCAGACCACAAAATCAAACATTATAACAAAATTCCAACTCTTATGCAACCAAAATCTTTCCTCCCCACCCCTCCTCCCACTTCCCAACCATCCACAGCAGCAGCTCTCCAAGCGAAGAAACACTCCCTCACCTGCTCAACTGATTCACTTCTTTCCCTACCTCAATGTCGCCGCGCGATTGGAATATGTACGAGAGATGATTCTGAACATCTCCTGGTGATTCTCCTGCTCTGCACCGGACGTTCGTGGAGCGGACCGCAAGTTGGACTTAGGACATCTCTCCGGGTCACTCCTCACCACAGATGAACTCTCCTCTTCATCGCCGAAGTCTCTTCTTTGGCGACAAGATTCCTTTCAAGCTCCAGATCCTCGGGCGTGGCCTCGATTACTATACCAACCTCGGCGGCATGGTTCATGTCGATGGAGCCTCGCACCCGGGAGAGTATCGCTCTCTTTTCCGCCTCCGTCAGCCCCCACTTCTCGATCTTTTTATCCATCTCTTCGGAGAGGATTCTCATAGCCTTCTCCACCAATTCATCGGTCCTATCGATAAGTATCACCTCCGTGCCGGTGGAGGCAACTACCCAGGAGATCCCCTCCCCACGTTGCCGGCTCCGACCGTCACGATTTTCTTAAACACCATACATATCCCAAAATTGAAGTTCGATTATAACAAGAATTCTACCTGATTGCAAATGATATTGGGTCTTCCGACGAAAACGAAAAGGGGTTGATTCTGGACAGGTTGGCTGGAGCAACCCGGCTATCGGTGCGGAGAAAAGACCTCGGTAGTCTCTCAGAGCGGCTGGGCTTCTGGTCCGGAGGCCAGGCCGTCGAGCTGCCCCAGAAAGTCCTCCTTGGTGTTGACGTTGTCCGGGAAGGAGACAATCGTGAAAGAGACCTTCCAGTCTTCCTCCGAGGCAACATTCGAGAGCAGAAAATTCTGAATGTTTTCCTGAAGTCTGTTCGACAAAGCCTTGGCACCGTTTCTGGGGGTCTCGACTAAAAGCAGGGCGATCCGGTTCTCGTCGAAGCCAGAAGCAACGTCGGTCTGTCGAATCGACCTCTTGATGACTCGCCGCAGACCCTCCAGCATCTCCTGTTGGTTGTGATAGTTGAGAATCTCGGCGGCTTCGCTAATCCTGCCACTGCTGGTCATGGTGATGGTGAGACAGGAGAGATATTCGCAATATCTTTCGGCACGTGTCAACTCTTGTCTGGCCCTGAGACCGAAATGCTTGAAGGACCTGAAAAAATCATCCAGGTTATCCTCGGAGCAATATCGCTCCGGGACTTCCCCGAAAGAGAGGTTTTCCCTTTCTTCCATGTTGTCTCCCTTCAACCTCTGTTTTCCGTTTTATCATTTTCACTTCCTGATACTGTAACAACAGACACCCTCAGCTCAGTTCCTCGACCAAGAACAGCTTAAGGGTCCGGACCGAGAGAAAAGAAACAAATTTTTCCAAATCTATAACCAAGATCATCTTCTGTCAACTTCTCTGCGCCTCTTTCCGACCTAACTGACGATTCCGTAGTCCTTAATCTTGTATAGCAGGGAACGATAGCTTATCTCCAAAAGCTTCGCAGCCTTGCGGCGATTCCAGTTGGTTCGCCTCAGGGCCTCTGAGATGACTTTCTTTTCCTCCTGGGTCACCAGAGCGCTTATCCTCCTCTTCAGCGAAAGCTCCCCTTCTGCTCTCGAAGAGGGCGGCTCCGGCCCTCCGGAAGAGGTTTCCGTTGCGATCCTCTCGGAAAGCTCGAAAACCATGCTTTCGTCGTTTCTAACCACAATCTGCTTTATGAGGTTCTCCAGCTGTCTCACATTTCCGGGCCAGCTATACTCTTTCAAAGCTTTCAGGGCCTGAGGGGATAAGCCCAGGAAGTCCCGTTCATACAGGATGCGATATCTCTGGAGGAAATGGTCGACCAGAAGCGGAATGTCTTCGCTCTTCTCCCGAAGCGGCGGCAACTGTATGGTTATCTCGTTGAGGCGGTAAAAGAGGTCTTCACGGATGATCCCCTTTTGTAGAGCTTCCTCCACGTTCTTGTTGGTGGCACAGACAATCCGGACGTCCACCCTGACGGTCTGTAACCCTCCCACTCTGATGAACTCGTTTTGCTCCAGAACCTGCAGAAGTTTGGACTGCAGTTCCAGAGGCATGTCCCCGATCTCGTCTAAGAAGATCGTGCCGGTGGAGGCGACCTCGAACCTGCCCGGTTTGTTCTTCACCGCGCCGGTGAAAGCTCCCTTCTCGTAACCGAAAAGCTCCGCCTCCAACAACTCCCTGGGGATGGCGGCACAGTTGACCTTGGTGAAAGGTTTCTGAGCTCGACTGGAGAGAGCGTGAAGCATCCGGGCGACAATTTCCTTGCCGGTGCCGGATTCCCCCAGGATGAGAACCGTCAGCTCACTGTCGGCGACCTGTTCGATGACGTTTTTGACCGCGAGCATCTGGGGACTATCTCCGATAAGGGTGTCATAAGCGGACTTAGCCTCGAGCTTCGATTTCAGCCTAGTAACTTCCTTTTTGAGGCGGTTTTTCTCCAGGGCGGTGCGGATATGGATTTCCACCTCCTCGATGTTGAAAGGCTTGTTGATGAACTCGGAGGCGCCGCGACGGATCGACTCCACAACATTTTGAGTGTCCCCGTGTCCGGAAAGCATGATGACATCGAGATTGCCATCGATGGTCTTGACCTTATCCAGGACTTCCATTCCCGATAGACCCGGCATCTTGATATCCAGGAGCACCAGCTCCGGCTTTTCTTTGGTCACCATCTGAATCCCTTCCACCCCGTTGCGGGCGGAAATGATCTGGTAGTTCTCTCCCAGACCCTCCGAGAGAATCCAGGGGACCTTGGGGTCGTCGTCTATAACCAGAACTTTAACGCTCTCTTTTCTCATGGCCTTGGTCTCTCAAGCGGCAGATAAATCCTGAAGGCGGTTCCCACCCCGGGCTGGCTTTCCACTTCGGTGAATCCTCCGTGAGCGGTCATGGCTCTCTCCACCACGGCCAGCCCCAGACCGGTTCCTCCTTCCTTGGTGGTAAAATATCGTTCGAAGATGCGGTCGATATTCTCCGGCGGGATGCCAACGCCGGTGTCGGAAATCGAGATCTGAGAGAAACTCCCTCCCTTGTCTGCTCTATCCACCTTCTCCAACCGGATCTCAATTTTCCCCCCAACAGACACACTTTCCAGAGCGTTCAAGAGGATGTTCAGAATCGTCTCTAAGATTTCGCTTTCGTAAACCAGCACCTCCGGAAGGTCGGGCTGGTAATGACGCTCAAGCTTGATCTTTTTCTCGGCGAAGTCCCTCTGCAACAGTGCCACCGCTTTTTCTATGAGCTGGGATAAGTCTTTAGAGACCAGACCGTATTTCTTGGGGTTGGAGAAGTCCAGAATCTCCCTGGTCAACTGCACCATTCTGTCGATTTCCGCCTGAGCGATGCTGCAGAACTCCTTAACCTCCGACTTGTCCCGGTTCCTCTTTTCCAAAATCTGAAGGCTCCCCTTCAGATTTGTCAGCGGTCTTTTCAAATCGTGGGAGATCTCCGCGACCATCTTTCCCATGGTGGCCAACTTGGTGACATTGTTGATGCCTTCCTGCCTCTCATGAAAAGAGACCGCCTGGGAGGTGATGATGGAGAGGAGATGCTCGCTCTCCTGAGAGAAGCTGGGATTCCCATAGCCGCCGAGGCACAAAAGACCCCGCAAATTCTCACCCGCTCCAACCGGAATTACCAAGATCTTCTCCCGGGATAGAGGCAGGGGGAGCGCCTCTGTGAAAAATCTATACACCCTCCTTTTCATCTCATCTATATCGGCATCCTGTTCAACAGCTGAACTTTCAGAGTCGAAGGAGATTCGAGCTTTCTTTAGAGAGTCGAAATTGTCATCATTTGAATCCTCACCGTAAGAGTATGTGAGTTCCCTGCTTTCCTTCTCCCGTGTCAGAAGGTAGAAGAAGTCAAGGTTGATTATCTCTTTTAGGCCCCGATATATCGAACCGAACAGCTCCTGAATATTCTTGCTGGAATCCAGTTGACAGGCGATGTTGTAAAGGAAAGAGAGTTGCTGGATCTTTCTTTGCCGGTCATCGAACAGCTGGGCATTGTCGATGGCAATGGCGGCCTGGTTGGCGAAGGTGACCAGAAGTTTTAAGTCTCTCTCGTCGAACCTACCGCCTCTCTTCTTGTTGTTCAAATTGATGACCCCGAGAAGCCTTTCCTTCACCAAAAGCGGTGCAGAGATCAGAGATTTGGTCTCATACCTCTGACGATTGGTGCGGCAGAAACGACGGTCCTTTTCGACATCTTTCACAATCAAAGGTTCGCCATGCTTGGCAACGTAACCAGCAATACTCTCTCCCAGTGGCAGACGGGTGTTCTTCACCACCTCGGGATCGATTCCGATGGCGTTGGAGATGCGCAGCTCTTTTCCGGCCTCATCGAGGAGCATGATGGAGCCAACTCTTGCCCCGATCACCTTGGTTGCCAGCCCGATCATGGTGCCCAGAAGCTGCTCTAAATCTATGGTTGAGGCCATGACCACTGCCGCCTGGTGCAAAGCATTCAGATCCGAAATTCGAGCCTTCAGCTGACGATTCTTCTCCTTCCACAACGCCAGAACCTGCCTCTGGGAGAGCTCCTCTTTCCGCCTTTTGATGGCGGAGTTGACGGAGTCAAGCAGTTCCTGAGATTCAATGGGCTTGGTGAGATAATCAAAGGCTCCCTGGTTTATTGCCGCCTTCGCAGATTCTAAAGAACCGTATCCGGTTATCAGAATGACCATTAGATTGGGATCGAAGCTCTTAGCCTCCTTGAGAAGTTTTAGACCATCAAATTGAGGCATCTTTATGTCAGAAAGGAGCAGGTCGTAGCCTCCCCGCTTCAGCATCTCCAGAGCGCTGTCGCCCTTCTGGGAGGTCTCCACCGCATACCCCTTGATACCCAAGAGAGCCTTGAGGCTGAGACAGATCTTCTCCTCGTCGTCGACAACGAGGATTTTTCCTTTGCTCTCCTCAGAGATTTGCTTTGAGTTGCTCATCTTTCATCACTGGCGATTCAACTCTCCAGGTGCCGCCTCCTATTCTCCCAACCGAGAGGGGTAGTTGTGGTGATATTCTTCACGTTCAACCAGAAAAGCTGGTCGGCGACTGAAGGTTCTCATACATATACAACGTGAACAGCTTGTGAATCCGGGCCTGCTCGAAACGGGACCGTCATCTTCCTTGCTTGGTGAATGCGCCTCACATATCTTAATCGGTAAGAAGCGAGAGTTCGTTAAGAGCTTACAGGAAAAGCGCAAGTTTCCGGCAGCTTCGCACCATGTTGAAAACCTTGATAGCTCTGCTTATCGTCGCGTTCGCCTCCTTGACCCTGTGCTCGCTCCTGGAGTGCGGAGGTGGTCTGAGTGATCGGGGGGTTCAGGGGCTCTTCGAGGGCCTCGTAGCGGGACAAGATCTGTACCCGTATCGGATGCGGTTGACACGGAACGTCATCGTCGATAGCTGCCCAGTTTTCGTCCAGGGCGGGAAAAGCCTTGTCTATGCTGCCGAAATGGAAATGGAGATGGAAGATGACGGCCTTTTCAGAAAGAGAAAAACCCTGTGCGGTCAGCTTTTCGTGCTCGACTTGGAAACTGGAGAGAAAAGGAGGCTTTCCCAAAAGAGATGCTTTGACCAATTTCCGAAAACCTCCTGGAATGGCGACAAGGTGATCTTTCAGAGCCAGAAGGAGAACACTGACTCTCCTGCGGAACTGTTTTGCATCGATTTGGCCTCTAAGAGAAGATACGGTCTGGCCAGTTACTCCCTCCATGGAGCAACGCCTGCCTTCGCCCCGGGGGATTCCCTCTGCGTTTTCATTTCGCGTCGAGAAGGAATTTGCCTATTAGACTTGCCAAGCGGTAGAAAAAAAAGTATTTACTATCGATCGGGGTTATTCCGCTGGAGGAGACTGCCGGTGTCGCCGGATATGCCCTCCTTCTCTCCCGACGGGCGAAAAATCGTCTTCGAGTCGGGATTGACGAGGAAGTGTATATTCATGATGAATTCCGATGGCCGCAACATCAGGCTATTGACCCCCCACGGGGAGAACTGTTTTCACCCGACCTTCTCCCCGGAGGGGGAAGGAGTGCTCTTTGTCTCCGACTATGATGGTAATGATAATCTCTATCTTGTGGGCCTGTCAGACATGAGCCTAGCGCAGATAACATTCGATGATAGTGACAAAGCTTACCCCTCCTTTTCTCCGAACGGCGCTAAGATCGTCTTCACCTCCAAGCCGAAGGAGTCTGACGACTACTACTACGACATATCCATTATCTCTAAAGAGCCGCTGAACCTCTCTCCAGCGATGGAGGATTTCCAAGCTTCTGCCGAGAAACAAGCAAACCTGAAGAGCTGATGGTTGACAAAGAAACCGCAAACAGAGTGAAGAGCTTCTGCAGAAGCTTGAGTGAGTTCTTCGAGATAAAGGGAATTTTCCGGGATGAAAGCGACTTCCTGGTGAAGTGTCGCCCCTTCTTCTCTCTGGTGGAGCCGAGAGAGTTCATCTCTCAGAAAGCAGAGGCGCATGACTTCACAGTGAAGATAGAAGATGCGGGAGAGGACCTCCTTGTGACTCTGCGCAGCTATCATCTGGTGGCCAAGCCCGAGAAGAAGATTCCCTGGTTGAATGTTATACTCTTCGTGGCCACGGTGATCTCCACCATGCTGGTGGGGGCGATGATGGAAGGATACAATCCCCTCAACGGACTCGATATCCTGAAGGGCGGGAGTTTCTCGGTGGCGATTCTCGGTATCCTCCTCTGCCACGAGTTCGGGCACTATGTGGTCTCCCGCAAAAACAAAGTCAAGGTTTCACTTCCTTACTTTATTCCCGCGCCCACCATCATCGGGACCATGGGAGCGGTGATTAAATCCAGCTCCCCCTTCAGGAACCGTCGGCAGCTCCTGGAGGTGGGAGTGGCTGGACCTATCGCTGGATTTGTAGTCACCATAATTGTCATTATCATCGGCTTGGGAAACTCCGAAGTTGTCCCAGCAGTTGAAGAGCAAATGGGAATCTACCTGGGCGATTCTCTGCTATTCAAGTTCTTAACCTGGCTGGTGGTGGGCAACATCGCCGAGGGCCATACCGTCTATCTCAACTCAGTTGCTTTCGCCGGATGGGTGGGGCTGTTCGTGACGATGCTCAACCTCCTCCCTATCGGACAGCTAGACGGTGGACACATCGGCTATGCCCTCTTCGGGAAGGCTCAGCAACTCATCGCCAAACTAATCTGGGTGGGGTTAATAGTCCTGGGTTTCTTCTGGCCGGGTTGGTTCGTGTGGGCTCTTCTGATTCTGCTTCTTAAGACTACTCATCCCCCGACGTTGAACGATACCACTCCTCTGACCAAAACGCACTTCGCCCTGGGGATTATCTCTTACATCATCTTCATAATCTGCTTCATCCCGATACCCTTCAGCTAGAGCCCTTCGGGCTGGTTAATGGTTAATGGTTCATGGTTAATAGTTGATGGTTGATAAGCTTTGCGGTTCATTCCCGAGGCGGATGAGATCGGCGTTGACAATCCCTCGACTTTCCACTTTCTTTAACGGGAAAAGCTGAAGGAACCGTCAGGCCTATGTCTTTTTTTCCTCTGAGAAGAATCTGTTACCTTCTCTTGCTTCCGCTTCTTTTTTTGCCTCGATCTTTATTCAGCGAGGATAATGAAATCGACATTGCGGTCAGGGAGGCCTTGAAGTGCATAAAGATGACGCCTCGGGACCTCTGTTTCCGAAACGATTATCTGGAGATAGACCCCTTCAGGTTGGAGGCCGTCGACCGTCTGATGAAGAATCCGTTGAAGATGATTCCGTACTCCCGGGAGCTGTCGTTGTCCCTGTGGGAATCGTCGGATGCTGTCAGTCTGCTCAGAATCGCCGCCCGGGAAATTTCAATTGTTGACACGACCCAGGGAGAGATAGTCGATATAATAAGCCAATGCCAGTCCGGGGGTGACCCCGAAAAAGTGGCCGCAATCCTGTTTCGACAGCAGCCGAAGGAACGTTTCTGGAAAAGGAGACACAAGGAGTTCGTAAAAGACCTGAAAGGATTGCCTCCGAAGTTGAGAGAGAGCCTGGTCACTTTTCTCGATGGTATCAACCTTTTACATCTGGCCTCGGAACGGAACTTCAAAGCTCTGGGTGAGGCGGAATATGACTCCCTCCGTTACGGCATGGCCTTGCTTTTGAGCGAAGACGAATTTGATGAATTCAAGACTGTCGAGGAACTTGACAGTCTGGAGAAGTTGGGAGAGCGGTGGGCCGAGAACATCATTCACCTGGCTCTAAAAATAGAAATCTCATCGGCGTTCAGTTACGCATTCGCCGGGATTGAGAAAATCGAAGAAGGAATCGAGCAATTTCGAAAGCTGCCACCTGAAGAGTTTGAAAAAGCGAAAAAGAAGGATGGCTTCCTGTTCCGGTCGTTGACGCCTCTGGGAGCGGTTGTAATTGGCGACTACGCCTCCCAAAACTACTCAGGTGAGGTCTTGTTGGGACTCGATTGGGGGGGAGATGACTGCTACAATCTGAGATTCAAACGGGACCGAAACGTCACCATCATTATTGACTTAGGTGGTAACGACATCTACAAGGTTGACAAGGATAACAATTACATCTATACCGGATATTCGAGAGAGCTTGTCCCAAAACCGGTGGGGATCTGTGGATACGAATTCATCTACGATGAAGAGGGTGATGACATTTACTACAGCTCGAACTTCTCTTTAGGTGCGGGGCTTCTGGGAATCGGGCTTCTGTGGGACAGAAAGGGAAATGACGCTTACTTCGGGGACACCTTTTGCATGGGTGCCGGCTGTTTTGGAATCGGCATCCTTCGAGATGACCAGGGAGATGATCACTATAACGGCGCTCTTTTCTCTCAAGGCTTCGGCTTCATCGGTGGCTTCGGGGCTTTGGTGGACAGCGATGGAAACGACAGCTATTTCACCGGCAACAAGTACAAGGATGTATTGCGATACCAAGATCACTATCTCACCTTGTCTCAAGGTTTCGCTTACGGGATAAGACCGCTGATGTCGGGCGGAATTGGGCTCTTGGCAGATTTAGGGGGGAACGACACTTACATCTCCGACATCTTCGGACAGGGTTCATCCTATTGGTGGGGTTTCGGGGGCTTGGTCGATTTCTCCGGCAATGACCGCTATCTCTCGTTTCAATACGCTCAAGGCGTGGGGACTCATATGACCGTGGGAATCTTGCTTGATGAAGAGGGAGATGACATCTATTATTCCAAGGGAGTTTCGCAGGGTTGTGGGCATGACCTGGCCGCTGGGCTACTGTATGACCTCTCCGGAAACGATAATTATAACGCCTATGACCTCTCTCAGGCGGCAGGCTCTGCAAACGGATTGGGAATGTTGATCGACCTCAAGGGGAATGACGGTTACTACGTCAAGTCTTCCCGTAACACTCAGGGTTATGGCAATCCTCGCCGTGATTACGGTTCTATCGGGATTTTTCTGGACTTGGGGGGAGAAGATCATTATGAGGGGGGGAAAGGTGAAGACGAATCTTACTGGAACTACTCGAAATGGGGCATAGGCATCGACAAGTAGTTCATCGTCTTTGCGGAAACAATGTAGCGGAAACTTTTAAGTTTCCACCCAGGAAAGGTAGCTTAATCGAGAAGAGCCTCCATGGCAGCAACCCGGCGCGAGAATTGTAGAGTACTCCTGCGGATTCTCATCCTTTTCTTGACCGCTTTAGTTGTGGCCTCTCCAGTTTTCGGAGAGCAAGTGGAACAGGCGGTTTTGGATTCCCTCTGGATTAGAGCTTCCTCCGGGGAACTCAAATATCGGGATCTGGTTGAACCTTCGAAGAAAGCGTTGGCGGAGATGCCGGAACAATCTGTTCCCTACCTGGTGGGAAAGTTGGACACCAGAAGTGCCCGGGAGATGCATACGTTGGTTGACATCTTCAAGAGGATTGGGCCGGCGGCGGTTGAGCCTTTGGTGGAAGCTTTGTCTTCTGACAACCACGATATAGTGCGTTTGGCCTGTCGCTGTTTGGGGCCGATCGAAGATAAGAGGGCAACGCCACCTCTTCTGAACCTGTTCCTTGAGGAGGATTTCAGGGTGCGCTCTGCGGCGGTTAAAGCCGTTGGTGAAATCGGAGACACTATTGCCACCGAGGAGGTCATTCAGATGCTCTCCGACAGCACCGAGACAGTTCGCAAATCGGCCTCTGTTGCTCTGGGCAAGATTGGGCACAGAAAAGCGATCAAACCGCTCGTAGTTGCTCTGGGGGATAAGCATTTCAGTGTGAGATACACAGCGGTCAACTCTCTGGGGAGCCTCTCTCCGGAGGCGAATGAACAACTGCTCCGGGAACTAGAGAATCTGTTACAGAAGAAACAGAGTGAGAGCCTGACGGAGGAGGAGAGCTTCCACCTATATTTTGTAGTACAAGCCTTGGGAGAATTGAAGGAGAAAAAAGCAGTCGGATTTCTTCTGAAGCTCCTGCGGGTGGATGATGATTGGGCTTGTCGAGCTTTTGCTGCTGAGGCTTTGGGTGAGATTGGTGAGATTACTGTAGTGTCTTCATTAGAGGAGGCTAGAGAGAAGGAAAGAAATCCGTTTGCGCTGACTAAGATCGAGAGTGCGATTGACAAATTGAGGGAGGAATTCTGAAGAGCCCAGAAGGCTCACCTGTATTGTGGAAACCTGAAGGTTTCCGCTACAACAATTGTGTGAGGCATCAGCTTCATATTATTGCGGTGTGAGACCTTGGAGCCAGTTCGGGAACACTATCCATGGATCTGAGGGAGAAGTTAGAGAGAATGGATCCACACTCGGGCGTGAGAACCTCTGCGGAGGTTTCGATGCCTCCAGGGAGACGTTTGAGTGACTATCTGCCGGGCGGGGAGGTATCTACACCCTATGGTCCTTGCTTTTCAGTTAGATGGGAATATGATCTCGATCACTATCATGGCAGCTTTCAGCTTCAGAATCTTTTGACCCTGTCGGGGAAAGAGGTTCAGACTCTGACCTTCGACCAGAGCTTATCTGGATTCGATTTTAAGAGGGCAGCCTTCATTGATGTTGAGACCTCCAGCCTCTCAGGCGGGGTCGGCACTTTCGCTTTTCTAATTGGAGTTGCCTATCTGGAGAACGACAGCTTATGCGTCGAGCAATACCTGATGCGCGACTTCATCGAGGAACCAAATCTTCTCCACCTCCTTTCAGAGAGACTCAAGAGCTTCTCCTATCTGGTCACATATAACGGGAAATGCTTCGACACCTCCATCCTGTCGGCTCGCTACCTTTTGAATCGTTTGAAGTCACCACTGGATTATCTTCCACACCTGGATCTGCTTTTCCCCGCTAGACGATTGTGGAGGAGGCGCTTTAAGGATTGTTCCTTAACGCACCTCGAGCTTGCGCTTTTAGACTTTCAGAGAGTAGAGGACATACCCTCACATCTAATTCCGCACATCTATTTCGACTATCTGCGAGATAACGATCCCGAGATGCTGGTGCCGGTGTTTAACCATAACCGTGATGATTTGGTCTCCCTTGTAGCTCTGACGGCAACTGCCTGCGAGCTTGTTCGGGAAGATCGGCCCTACTTCCTGACCCATCCTGTGGACTTGCTGAGTCTCGGTCGTCATTTCTACAACGCCGGAGAGTATCAGAAAACCGCCTCTATTCTGGAGGAGACTCCAGAGGGACAACTGTCCGCAGAGTTCAGAAGAGAATATCACTTCCTTCTCGGGGATTGCTGCAAGAAACTCTCTCTGTGGGACAAGGCCGAGGAGATCTGGAGTGCGTATTTAGAATCTGGTCAAACGTTTTGCCTGCATTTTCATTTAGAGCTTGCAAAATTGTATGAACATCGTATCAAGGATTTATCCAGAGCCCGGCAGATGACCTTGATGGCGCTGTCAGGCTTTGAGAACTTGACGTCTGATTTGGGACAACGGTTTGTCAGGCTCCAGAGAGAGAAACTGCTGCATCGCCTCAATAGAATCGAGCGCAAACAGTTGAGGAATTGATCTATTGGGTCTTATTCCTCCTCGCAAGGTCGGTTGAGTTTCTCCTGATAGCCAGCGAAGAGATGTCGGAAATGAAGTCACAGGTCTCCCTTCTCAGATGCAAAGACTACCGCCTCGAGGATGTTCACGAGGTAGTGAAACGGTCTTTCGATAACCTGGGTGGATTGGGGACATTTGCTAAGTCGGGTCAGAGAGTTTTGTTGAACCCGAATCTACTCTCCGCCAAGGGACCGGAGCGGGCGATAACTACCCACCCTACAATTGTGATTGCGGTTGCCAGACAGCTCCAGGAGCTCGGATGTGAAGTCTTCATCGGCGATTCGCCCGGAGGTGCCACTCAGGGGGTGAAGCGGGTCTGGAATAACACCCAGATGAGCGACGCCGCCACCACCGTGGGAGCAACGTTGATAAACTTCGAGACGAGCGGTGTCTACGATAAAAGCGTGAACGGCAATCTCTACAGGCTGTCTAAACCCCTTTTCGACTTCGACCTTGTGATCAGCCTCCCGAAGCTGAAAACCCACGTTTTGACCTTGATGACCGGAGCAGTAAAGAACAACTTCGGTGCCGTCCCCGGGGTGCGCAAGGCGGAATATCATAAGAACTTTCCCAAGGCGAACGATTTTTCAGCCGTGCTGGTTGACATTTTCAGTGTGGTTAAACCCGCGCTCTATCTGATGGATGCAATTCTGTCCATGGAGGGAGACGGTCCTTCTTCCGGAGAGCCAAAGACTCTCGGGCTGATTCTGGCTTCAACGGATGGAGTGGCAATGGATGCCGTTGCCGCCGGCATAATGGGATTCAAGCCGGGGCAGATTCCAACGACCACAATTGCCAGCGAGCGAGGATTAGGAACCGGTGATTTAGACCAGATTGAAATCATCGGCGAGAGACTATCAGAGGTCAAGCCAAAAGATTTCAAAACCCCCTCCAATAAGTTCTGGAAATTAACGCCGAGATTCATCATAAGATTAATAGAACCCTACTTCTGGATCCGTCCTGCTATCAATCAAGAGCTATGCACCAATTGTAACACCTGCGTGGAGAACTGCCCGATGAATACAATTTCGGCAGATTCGGAGATTCCCACCTTTGACTACGAGAAGTGTATCAATTGTCTCTGCTGCCACGAGCTGTGTCCGGAGGGGGCGGTCTTTTTGGAGAAAAGTTGGCTGGCAAGAAGGATTGGACGATAAGAGGTCAGGCAAAGATTAGACTTGATATACTGAAGCTGAAGTCTATATTTCCTCTTGTCAGCATCTGTGTTCGGAGGGCTAGTCCTAATTGGTAAGGCAGCGGACTTGAAATCCGCCTCCCGTAAGGGATTGGGGGTTCGAATCCCTCGCCCTCCGTCTTTCCGCCGAAGGCGGAAAGAGGTTAATGGTTCATGGTTAATAGTCAATAGAAGCTCCCCATACAGTGCAGGGATTTAGGGTCAAAAGTCGGAGGCGGGGGACATGACTGGTCAATCCTCGGAAGAGCAGAATGAAGTGCGTGAAACAAAGACCCCAAAATCTGTTGCTCGTATTAAAGCAAAGTTGCAGAGACTCCATCTTTGGATAGAGAAATACCACCGCTCCCTTGACCTCGCAATTAAGATAGTCGGTGTCGTGGCTGCGGTCGCGGCTGCGATCTTCGTCCTTTGCCAAATCGACCAAATAACGAGGCAAACCAAGGCGATATGGTATTCAAACAGGCCAGTACTGAGGATTGCCCCCATAGATCCCTCAAGAGATATTCAACCATTTAAGGGAGAAATCACAAGGTCAGGTGGAACATTTTTCGACAGCACCCACTATTCCAAGCTTAGCTTCACAATCGAAAATGTAGGGAATACACCGGCTTCAGTTGATAAGATCTATTACGAGCTTGTGACGAGAGATACAGTAGTGTGTCACACTTCGAGCTACGGAGACTTACCTTCACTTCCAAAAGACAGGGCCGTTGCGCCTATGTATCTGCTGTTGCCAAAAGGCGAGACAAATATATTTAAGATAGAAATCACATATAATTGGGAACGACCTGTGGATGTCGATGAGAAGTTCATACTTGAAAAACACTTTGTTGCAGACTATGCACAGGAATCTTGGCAACTAAAAATCTTGTCATCAGAACAATATAGGGCTGAAAAAGAGCAATTCTGCCAAGGAAAAGATTTTTGATCCCTCGTAGGCTTCAAAACTGAGAAACCATACAATGAATCTCGGTGGGATCTGGCGATATTAATTAGAATTGTTCATCAATCTTCAGACCGCTATAACAGTTCTAATGTTGTCCCAGATACCCCGTTTTGATTGGTAGCCAGGTATAAATCTGAAATGCAGAACAGAATCAGCGGGGCAATTCCGATAGTTATTGGCATTTTCGCCATCTTTTTGGGGCGGAGAATTCCATGGCTGTTACCTACTTCCTTATAGTTCAACAGATTAGAAGTAAGTATTCGAAGGCAGGGAATTTGCTGATCAAGGGACTGAGAATTAAGCAGAGTATGAAAGGGGGCGAACGAAAAATGAGCAAAAACTCAAAAGGCTTATTTCTAATCGGTTTGGCACTCGCGATTTTATCGTTGCTGGTTCTTTCTGTCTCTTGCATCGAGAGTCCCTTCGCGACCGATGAAGAAGAGGATACACCACCCACTACTGAATTCCTGGAGGGCCTCGACGAGGACGGACCAAATGCTCCTTCATCTTTGATATCCCAGAGTGCTTCCACTACAATTACTGCGGAGTATGGAGGGGAGTTGCTACTTACTGAATTTGGCAGCAATACTGGTCTGTTCGTTCCAGCAAACAGCCTTACGAGCGACTGTCGTATCAGTGTCCTGGCCAAATTGTGGTACAATCAAGGCAAGTACATCATCACCCTGGATTTCTCTCCTGACAGCCTCGTCTTCGAGGCCGCGGCAGCGCTGCGAGTGGATGGTAAACATTTCAGTTCGGCTGGCGAACTCAATCTCTTTTGGTACGACCAACAGTTGGAGAAATGGGCGTTTCAGGCGACAGGCGAGATTCAAGAGGGTTTGGCAGAGTTTGAGCTTGACCATTTCAGCAAATATGCGATAAGCAATTAGGCGCACAACAATTAACTCGGGAAAAGGGGCTAGGCGAATGCCCGGCCCCTCTTGTTGTTTCGTTTGCCTGGAGAGTGTCAGTCTCGACAGATATGCTGATTCCTGATTTCATTCCGACGCACTGATACACGACTTCCACGGTATTGCCCGAGATTCAAGTTACTAAGCGCAATAGAGTTCTAAAGCTGCCCCAAATTCGCCCGTTTCCTTCCGCCGAGGGCGGAAGGAGATTAATAGTTCATGGTTAATAGTAAATGGTACCTCTCCCCCTCCTGAATTTCCTTGCGAAAACAGCGTTTAGTGGCTGCTGATAACGGGGCACAATGCGTCAGCTCCTCACTCATCAACATGTAGCCGGTGACCTTCGGCACTCTAATAAGATGAGCAAGCTTCCCACCAATGATCCCTGAGAGAATCATCCCCCCGATGCTCAAAAGCTCATTTGCCTCGATCACAGGCAGTTCGTCAGTAAATGGTTCGGCCAAGCTAATCTCACTCAGGTGTAAAGTCACAAATCGCTCAACTCGGGGAAACCGGAGAGGGAGTGCGTAGATTATTGCGGAATGAGAAAATAAGGAGGCCGTTGAATGAAGTTTGTTCTGGCCTTACGGATTCACTTTCTGCCAGTAAGAGCTAAAGCATCCCTTTCCTGAAGGCGGAACCGAGATAGAGTATCGGCAGATAGATTGCTACCACAATGAAGAGGATCACCCCGGCGGTCAGAACTATCAATACCGGGGTTATCAGAGAGGTGAGTCGGGTGAGGATGGTGAGTGGTCAGTAGTAAGTAGTCGGCAGTCGGTGGCTCATGCTGGCTGATGGGTGATTCTCGGTAACACTATATCCACCGGGGATTATCGATCACTAATGCTGATTGCGGTTTGCAGGGCCGGTTTTTCCACCTTGCTGACCAGATGTTCTACAGTGAGCCTCAACCCCTGATGGAAGTTCACCTCGGGATGGTAGCCCAGCAACTGTTGAGCTTTAGTTATTTCCGCCAGGGATTGCCTCACATCTCCTGGCTTTGGAGGGGCGTATTTGGGTTTGACATTGGTTCCCATTATCTGGTTTAACATTGCCGCCAACTGATTCAAGTTGAAGCTGGCCCCACAGGCCACGTTTATGATCTGGCCGGCGACCCCCTCGGATTCACAGGCCAACAGGTTGGCCTCGACCACGTTGGAAACGTATGTGAAATCCCGAGATTGTCCTCCGTCTCCGTAGATCACCGGAGCATCTCCCCGAGAGAGCTGCATAATGAACTTCGGAATGACGGCGGCGTATTGGGAGCTGGGATTCTGCTTTGGGCCGAAGACGTTAAAATACCTCAAACAGACTGTCTCCAATCCGTAAAGACGATGATAGGTAATACAGTATTCCTCCCCAGCCAGTTTGGTGATGGCGTATGGCGAAAGCGGCTCAGGCTTCATCTGCTCTCGTCTCGCAACGCTGCTGCTGTTGCCATAAATGGATGAAGAGGAAGCATAGATGAACCTTCTGACTTTGTTTCTCCTGGCGGCTTCCAGCAGGTTTAAGGTCCCGTTTATGTTTACCTCGTTGGAGGTCAAAGGATTGTCAACAGACCTTTCCACGGAGGGCAAGGCCGCCTGGTGAAGGACGATATCCACACCCTCCATGGCATTAGTGACCGTCCAGTAATCACGGATGTCGCCCTCGAAAACCTCTATTCTATCTTCAAGACCGGCCAAATTCCCTCGGCGGCCGGAGGAGAAATTATCCAGAACGCGCACCCTCAGGCCGCGGTTGACCAGGACCTCCACGATGTTGGAGCCGATAAACCCGGCCCCTCCAGGGACAAGATAAAGCATCCTTCTCCCCTCTTCAAGATTGCATCTCTCTGAAGCGGTATATCGGAAACTTTTGGGGGAAGTTCAAGCGGAGAGTGCAAAATAACCTTTGGCCAAAGTTCGAGCGAATTGGACAGACAGAAAAACCCCAAGATAACGAACCCCAGTCACCTGTCAGGTTCAGGGGGTTTTCAATAGTGCTCAGTTCTGGAGATGTTAAGAACTCAGTCTGAGAGGTTTCTGCCGACGCCGACGTAGTTGAACCCCAATGCCTTCATCCTGGCCGGAGAGTAGATATTACGCCCATCGACGACATTGGGTTGTCGCATCAGACTTTTGAGTCTCTGCAGATCCAGCTCCCGGAACTCATTCCACTCCGTTATCACCACTATGCAGTCGACGCCCTCGGCGGCGGCGTAAACATCCTTGACGTAAATGATATCGTTGAGGTGTTTCGATGCCTCCTTGGAGGCGATGGGGTCGTAAGCTCTTATTCTTGCTCCCTTCTGCAGCAACTTCGGAATAATCGTTAAGGAGGGAGCCTCCCTGACATCGTCGGTATTAGGCTTGAACGACAAGCCGAGAATGCCGATCTCTTTATCCTTCAGATCACCGACGAGCTTTTCGGTTTTCTCCACGATAGAAAGCATCTGAAGCCTATTTACCTCCTCCGCGGCCCGTCCGATTTTGAAATCATAGTCAGCCTTTTTGGCGATGTGAATCAGGGCCTGCAGGTCCTTCGGGAAGCAGCTTCCCCCATACCCCGGTCCCGGGGAGAGGAAGCGCGGACCGATGCGCCGATCCAAGCCAATACCCTTCGCCACCTCCTCCACGTCCGCACCCACCCGCTCGCAGATGTTTGCAATCTCGTTGATGAAGGAGACCTTGGTGGCCAAAAGAGAGTTGGAGGCATATTTTATCATCTCCGCGGTCTCGTTGGAGGTCACCAGAATTGGGGTGTCGATCAGCTCCAGAGGCCGATACATCTCCTTCATTACTTCAATCGCTCGCTGGGAACTGGCGCCTATAACGACGCGGTCTGGCCGCATGAAGTCTTCCACCGCCGAGCCCTCTCGCAGGAATTCAGGGTTGGAGACGATGTCGAAGTCGAGCTGGCGACTCTGGCTTTCCTCGATCAAGGAGACCGCCTTCTGGGCGGTGCCGACCGGGACAGTGCTTTTGATGACCACCACCTTGTAGCCGTTCATGGACTTGCCGATGTCCTTGCACACCTGCACGAAGGCGGAGAGGTCGGTCCAGCCGTCATCTCTCGGAGGGGTACCGACAGCGATGAAAACCACAGAGCTGTTTTCTACGGCCTCACCTAAATCGTCGGTGAAATGAAGCCTCTCCCTTTCGATGTTTCGGTGGATGAGATCGTTCAATCCGATCTCGTAAATTGGAACCAAACCCTTTCTCAGTAACTTAATCTTTTGGTCGTCGTTATCGACGCAGGTCACATTTAAGCCAAAATCGGAGAGGCAGGTACCGACTACCAGGCCCACATATCCAACGCCGACTACAGTTATCTCCATTTGAGGTTACCTTTCCAAATTTCCACTAAGCCAAAAGTGTCACCCAAAACCTTGAGGAAGTTAGTCTATATTCATACACAATTAGGTCTTATAAAGCAATCGAAATATCAGGTTTTTTGAGTCTTTCCCCTTTTTTTAGCTTTGTCATAAGGAGAGCTTCTTAGTCGCTATCCTCTCCAATTGAGGCTGCTCAAGCTCCAAGAACTCACAGATGGGAAGAAACTGGAAAGTCCGCAAGAGCCTTTCGAGCTTTCTTTCAACTATCTTCAAGTTGGAGTAATGCCTGAATGTCTCCCAGAAACCGATTTTTAAGGCTGGTTGCTCCGGGTCCAACTCCCACGGATGCAGATAGAATACGACCGGCAATCCCCGCCGGTTTATCCTCCGCAAGCTCCAGTTGGTGAACCAGAGGGGGAAGAGCCGGAAATAGCCGCCCCCACCAAATGGCAGATTCTGTCCCAGGATTCGGATCGAAGAGGGAGGCAGCTCTATGATTTCGCCTCCATGGTCGGTTCTTATCTTGAATTTCTCACGCGGCGTCCGGGGCATCCCGTAGCGATCGTGAAATATCGGAAAAATGCTGGAATCGTATCTTATTCCCATCTCCGCTAGAATCTCGAATGCCCATAAGGTGTCTTCCTTAATGGAGAAACTCGGAGCCCTGAAACCGAGGATCTTCTTCCCCGTCAGCCCCTGCAAGATATCGACGGACCTCGTCAGTTGCTTACGGAAATCCTCCGGGCTCATCTCGTGGATGAGTCGGTGGTCGTGGCCGTGACAGGCGACCTCATGCCCGAAACCTGCGATCTTTTTGACCACCCAAGGGTGGTGTTCTCCAATCCAGCCCAGGACGAAGAAAGTCGCCCTCACCTGATATCGCTCAAGGAGATCCAGGATTCTCTCCACGTTTCCCTCTACCCGGCTCTCAAGTTGTGGCCACTGGTCGGGAGTCACGACCTTCTCGAAAATGCTGGCGTGGAAATACTCCTCCACGTCAAAGGTCAGGATATTCCTTACGCCTCCGGAGGTTAAATCCTTTTGGGGTCTTGGGGCTGTCATTTTCTATTAAATCGGCGATGCGACTTCGCAGCTTTAAGGAAATTCTGCTGGTCTCACTCTCCCATTATCTTGATGATGACCCTCTTTCTCCTCTGACCGTCAAATTCGGCATAATAAACCTGTTGCCAGGGGCCGAGATCCAGAGCTCCATCAGTTATTGGAATTATTACCTGATGGTGCATCAGAAGATTCTTGAGATGAGCATCTCCGTTGGTCTCCCCGGTGCGATGATGACGATAATCGACCCCTTCGGGGGCCAACTTCCCCAACCATTCGTCGATGTCGCCGATTAACCCCGGTTCGGCATCGTTGACATAGACTGAGGCCGTAATGTGCATGGCCGAAACCAGACAGAAGCCCTCCTTCACTCCCGATTCAGCCAATGCTTCTTCCACCTCAGAGGTGATGTTGACATACTCACGGTGACGCTTGGTATTGAACGTGACGTACTTAGTGTGGAATTTCATGTCTCGCTCCTCTTGAATTGAAATCCATCAGAAGATAGCGAAATCTCAAAGCCGTTTCAAGCTGGCTTTTGGGTTGTAGTTAGTGGTGAGTAGTGAAAGGTCGATGTTCCTCTGTCATATTTCGAAACCCTTGCTCTGGCGTGCACCGGATTGTAAATTGTCTCTGAATTTGAGTCCAGCATTTCAGAAATGGATGCAGGAAAGAAAACCAAAGTCCTTTTGACCGGCGCGAGTGGGTTCTTGGGATTCAATTTGATGAGTCTCTTGAAAACTGAATTCGAGTTGTACGGGACTTATTGTGCAAATCCGCCTCCGATTGAAGGGTATCGCTTCATCAAATTAGATGTGACTTCTCAAGAAAGTGTAAGAGAGGTATTGGAGACTGTTCACCCGGAAGTCATAATCCACGCCGCCGCCAAAGCAGATGTCGATTTCTGTGAGAGCAACCATGATGTCTCCTTCGGAGTAAACGTGCGCGGGAGTGAGAATCTGGTAAAACAAGCGGAGCTGATAGGTGCTCGTTTCATATATCTCTCCACTGATCTGGTCTTTGATGGCGAAGAGGGAGACTACTCAGAGGACGATAATCCTAACCCCACGAGCTTCTATGGTGCCACTAAGCTGGAGGCGGAGGAGCGGGTGCTGAACCTCTCACAGAAAGCACTGGTGCTTCGTCTCTCGTTACTGTACGGTAACAGGGGGCACAGCAATGTTGGCTTTGTTTATAGGTTGCTCGAATCTCTGAAGACCGGGAAGTCTTTTAGGCTTTTCACCGACCAGTACCGCACTCCCCTTTACCTTGAGGATGTCGCCGAGGCGTTTAAGGGAATTGTCCTGGATATGAATTTTCGGGGATTATATCATCTCGGAGGACCGGAGATGGTCTCACGCTGGCAGTTCGGACAAATTCTGGCAGAGGTCTTTGGCTTCTCAGAGAAGCTACTGTTGCCGATTAAGATGGAGGATTTGCCGGAAATGCTGACTCGCCCTCGAGACTGTTCCCTGAATTCCAGCAGGTTGTGTAAACAAATGAATTTGCAACCCCTATCTGTCAAAGAGGGACTGCAGAAGCTGAAACAAGTGATGTCAGTCAACCAGCAGTAATACCAGAAGTAGACAATGGAAACCTCCACCCACTACTCAACGCTAACCACTAGCAAATTACCAGCAAGATGAAATCGCCGAAAGTGGTCTTTTACATCAGCGGGCACGGTTACGGACACGCCACTCGCCAGATCACGATCATGAATCGCCTCAAGCAACGACTGCCCGAAATCACGATAATGATCCGCAGTAGTGCTCCGCGGTGGCTGTTTGAGAATAATCTCAAATGTGAATTTCAGTTTCATGCGGTCAGAACAGATGTTGGGGTTGTGCAGAAAGACAGCCTCCATCTGGACAAGAAGGAGACGCTTCGCCAGGCGGCAGATTTCTTTAGCAACGTGGAAGAGCTGATCGAAGGCGAAGTTGAAGTTCTCAGAAGGACGAGGGTTGACCTCGTTGTTGGAGACATTCCCCCTCTGGCTTTCGAGGTTGCGTCGCGATTGAAGATCGCCGGAGTGGCGATCTCGAATTTCTCCTGGGATTGGATATATGCACCTTACGTGGAAGAATATCCTGAGTATGCCTCTATCATCAAGCTCACCAGGGGTGGATACAGTCGCGCGGAGCTTCTCCTGCGTCTCCCCTTCCACGGTGATACTTCAGCTTTCAGGCAGGTCCAGGACATCCCTCTGGTCGGAAGGAAATCGACCGTCAGTCGAGAGGAGACTCAGAGGAGATACAACTTGCCTTCCGGCAAAAAATGTGTTCTCTTATCCTTTGGCACATACGGACTCAAGGAGTTCAATTTCGACGAGATAGAAAAGCTGAACGATTACTTTTTCATTGCGACTTTTATGCTGGAGACCTCTTATAAAAACCTCCTTTGTCTGCGAGGACACGACTTAGTTCACGAGGATTTGGTGGCAGCCTGTGATGTGGTAATAACCAAACCAGGGTATGGAATCGTCGCCGAGAGCTTGATCAACCGTACCCCAATTTTGTATACCTCCAGAGGGGATTTCGCAGAGTATCCAGAACTCCTAAAAGGTCTCGGGCAGTATGGGCACTCTCTTTTTATCCCCAAGCGAGATTTCCTCAACGGCAACTGGGGAGATTATCTCAAGACGCTTCTGGAGAAGGAGTTCCAATGGCCCGAGATCGATTTCTCTGGCGATGCGAAGGCGGCAGATTTGCTCTTGGAGAAGCTGAAGGAGAAAGATCAGTAAGCGTAATAGCATAAACCGCTCACCCTTTTTGATTCTTGAGGAGGTAGTCATGTTTTGGAGAGTCTTAGGT
Organism: Candidatus Zixiibacteriota bacterium; assembly: GCA_030605835.1. Lineage (GTDB taxonomy): Bacteria > Zixibacteria > MSB-5A5 > DG-27 > DG-27 > DG-27. Next base: position 26,968 of record JAUWHO010000005.1, read on the forward strand.
ACTATCGGCGTAATTGTGTTGTTGGGTGCAACCCCCCTGTTAGCACAAGAGGCAATGACTGCGGGGGAGTTGGTGGTTGAAGAGATGACCTTCTGCACCGGGGTCGAAGACCGTGAGCCGATTGGCGAGGCCACCGAATTCACCACCGAGGTTGGCAGAGTCTGGTGCTGGACGGAAATTGTAGGCGCAAGCGATACCACCTTTGTCACTCACAAGTGGTATTGGGACGGGGAAAATGTCGCCAACGTTGAACTGGAGGTTAGATATCCTCGTATGCGCACCTGGAGCTACAAGACCATCACCTCGGAGATGGCCGGCGACTGGAAGGTTGAAGTTGTCGATGCCGGCGGGGAGGTTTTGAGGGAGCTGAGCTTCGAGATCAAGTAAGTTCAGAGCACAGGACGCGCCCTCCGACGGAGAACTTCTGTCTTGCAGGGGTTCACATAATCTTCAGGCGGCTGTGACGGGATTTCGGTCCTCGATTCTCTTCTCTAAGAGTTTTTCCTTAGGTTTCAGCGTCGTTGGCATTCTTGTCTTCAGCGGTTGTATTTGACAATCAAGGGCTGAGTGGATAGAGATCAACGAGTGTGACGAGGTTACAATGTACTTTAGCTCTTCGATGATAAAAGAGGTGGAGGCAAGATACGGCGTTCCCAGAGAGCTTGCGATGCAGCTCGAGACCTCTCTGGAGGAGTTCACGAGCATAAGAGAAAGCCAGAAGGATGGGCGCTCACACGATTTGACCTTTTTCATCTTCAAGGGTAAGGAGCTCATCTTCATCGCCAAGCACTGGTATCCCCCGGGGATGTACCGCGCCCCCTCAGGGGGACTTCACCGCGGTGAGAGCTTCGAAGAGGGGGCAAAGAGGGAGATTTACGAGGAGACCGGAGTCGATGTCGAGATTGAGAAATACCTCTTGAGGATTAATGTTACCTTCACCTGTGGTGACGACAGAATCGATTGGAAAACGCATATATTTAAGGTCAAATATCTCCGTGGCGAGCCTCATCCCATAGATACCGAAGAGATAAAGGAAGTGAAGCTGGTCAAAATCTCCGACATCCCCGACATAAAGAGAATCATGCTTTCTCTGAATTCGACCGGTCTTGGCTATAGAGCCAGACTGACGGATGAAGTGTTGAAGATTCTGAGAGAGGATCCGGACAGTTCAAACCTTTTTCTGTAGCCATCCCCCTCGTCGGAACCAGAGATAGAAAAGCAAAGCGCTGAGGATGGAGGCCACCGTTAATGCCCACCAGACCCCGTTCTGATCCACCATAAACAGTCTTGTCAAAGCCAGTGCCATCGGGATTTCCAGAATCCAGGAGTGAATGAGACTGAAAACCATCGCAGGCTTGTTCTCGCCGGCGCCGGTGTAAATCTCCTCCATTGCTATGAAGAGACCGACGAAGGGGAAACAGACGGCGATGATCCTGAGAATCGCAGTCCCTAAGGAGAGCATCTCCGGGGTCTTGAAGAAGAGCCAGACAATCTGGGGAGCGAAGATCAGATTTACGATGGAGAAAAACGCCATAATCCCCATACTCAAGAGGATCGACTGTCGTGCAGTCTCTTTGGCTCTCTCGAACTTTTTTGCACCCAGGTTATGTCCGATAAGAGAGGAGACGCCTAGTCCCAGCCCGACTATAATCATAATTCCTAAAGCGGAAACCCGCATCCCCACGCCGTAGATGGCCACCACCGAGGTTCCGAAGATCGCGATTATCGGCATGATTGCAACCCGGGAGAGTGACCAGGAGATTGAGTTTATCCCCGCAGGAATGCCAATTGTGAAAATCTCGAGTATGGACCTTAGCCTCATACCCACCTCGCCCTTCAATCTCAAGCGGATGTTGGTCTTACCTCCGAAGAAGATGTAGAGGCCCACGATGAAGATCACGGCATAGGAGACGACCGAAGCGACGGCCGCTCCGACGAGCCCCATCTCCGGGAAAATCCACCACCCAAAGATCAGAAAGGGATCCAAAACCATATTCAGCAGCGCTCCCCCCACCATTATGAACATGGCCTTGTTGGGATCGGCGACACTCCGCAGGGCAGTGTAGATAGTGTATGCGGAAAAACAGAAACCCAATCCCAAAAACTGAATCCGCCCATAGCTGACGCCGAGTGCTGCGACCTCCGGCTCGGCCCCCAGGATCAGGAGGATTTGGTGGAGGAAGGGATAAGCGAGAGCCCCGAAAAAGATCGCCAAAGTCCATTTCAAAATAAAGGTTTCTTTTATGACCGCAGCGGTTTTAGCGTAATCCTTCTCTCCGTAACGGCGAGAGATCACCGCCACGGATCCAGTCCCGGCAATCATGTTGGCAGCTCCAATGACCCAGTAGAAAGCCGTAAAGATCGTCACGGCTGCTACGTGCTTAGCTCCTAACCTCGCAACCCAGAACATATCGGCGATGTCGTAGATGTTGCCGGAGGCAAAACCTATCATAGAGGGAAGGCTCATCCGCAGGATGCTGCCGATAATACTCCCTTCGGTGTGATCGCGGGTTTTTCTTTTGGCAGCTATCGTAGTCTCAATGTCTCTAGTCATTTTTGAAGACGGTCGTTCGTAGCGGGAGCCTTCTGGCTTCCAATGTAGTCAGGAGGGTGATTAGCAGAGGCAGTATAATCCTCGGTTACGGGATTCGGCGAAAACCTGTAATTTTGAAAAGTCCCTTGAAAGAGGCATACAAATCGACAGGTCTATGAATACATATGAGTCGCTTGAGCACACTTATCTATTTTAAGGTTCCGTAGGTCAAAACAACAAGCTCTGCTGGTCGTTAAGCCTGCAGGTGGAAATATAAACCCTTGTCTTGAAGCTGGAAAGCTGAAGCTCTACGAGTCGTCCGGTACCGATCCGTATGGATATGACTTTCCACTACATGCTACTTTCCGAGGGCCTCCTTTACCTTCTTAGCGAGAGCCGGAACGATCTCAAAGAGGTCTCCCACGATGCCGTAGGTAGCGACGTTGAAGATGGGAGCCTCCGGGTCCCTGTTTATGGCGACGATGACTTTCGAGGATTGCATCCCTGCTAAGTGCTGAATAGCTCCAGCGATACCACAGGCAATGTAAAGCTTTGGATTAACAGTCTTGCCGGTCTGTCCGACCTGATGAGCATAAGGAATCCAGTCGGCGTCAACGGCAGCACGGGAGGCCCCCAAAGCCCCGCTGAAGGCATCCGCAAGCTCCTGAACCAGCGGGAAATTCTTGGTGTCCTTGACTCCCCTCCCTCCGGAGACGATGATGTCGGCTTCGGTGAGAGAAATTTGCTGACCGCCCGCCTTGACCGCTTCCGTCACCCTGGAGCCATGCTCGAGGCTGTCCAAATCGTAGTTTTTTGTGACGACCTCCCCACTTCCACCCTCCTCCACCTCGGCCTCGGAAAAGGCCTTAGGTCTAAGCGTCACTAACTGAGGCCGGGAATTCGGGCAGGAGACCTGCAGCATCACATTGCCTCCGTGGGTGGGACGGGTGGCAATAATGCTTCCATTCTCACCGCCGGACTCCAGACCGGTCACATCCGAAGCCAGGGCGGTATTGAGCTTTGCCGCCAGGCGAGGGAATAATGCCTTGCCGTAAAACGAGGCTATTCCGATCAAAGCCTCCGGCTTGTGCTCCTTGATCAAGTCTGCCAGAATCTGGACGTGAACCTGGTCAACAAAAGCGGTGAGACCTAAGACTTCGGCACAGATGACTCTGTTGGCGCCTCTTTTGATTAGCTCCTGAGCCTGCTCGCATAGTCCCTCGCCAATGAGAACAGAAGAGACCTCTGTTCCCTTTTCGCTCGCCAGTTTCTGGGCCTGCCCCAGGGCCTCGTAACTGACCGGAGTGATCCTCCCCTCCTTCACCTCCGCATAGGACCAAAAACCTTTATAGTCGGAAAGTTCTGCCATCTATACTCCTTCAAAGAGGTTTAGCTGCTTCTTCATCCACTTGAATCTGACCCGAAGGTTTTTCAATCCCTTTTGAAGTGCGGTCATTAGCCATCGGAATGCAGATTCGGCCGCAGTTGTTCCCACCGAGCTCATGCGCCGCAGCACTTCTTATATTTCTTGCCGCTGCCACAAGGACAGGGATCATTACGCCCAACTTTTGGTCCAACTTTCACGGGAGCTTTCCTGACCTTCTCGGGAGTCGCAGAGGCTTGGTCGACACGCAACAGATTCAAACCAGATTCCTTTACCTCAACTAGATGTAGTTCTTCGGATCTCTTGGCCACCCCGGGACGGGAACCCTCCGGAGTAACGGCGTTCAAAATATTGAACACCACCGCCTCGCCGATTTTGTCCAGCATCTCCGTGAAGATGTCGAACGATTCCCGCTTGTACTCCACCAGAGGATCCCTCTGCCCATAGGCTCGGAGTCCGGCACCGGCCTTGAGCTCATCCATCTCGTAAAGGTGGGACTTCCAGTAGTAGTCGAGGGTCTGGAGCATGTATACCCTCTCCCGCTCTCGCATCTTCTCCGGCGTCAGCTCTCTTTCCAGGCGGTCGTAAGTTTCCCCTGCCAGCTGGGCGAACTTTTCGTATAATCCTTCCTTGGTGAGCCTGGGAATCTCCTCCCTCGGGAAGGTGACGAACATCTTGAAAATCCTGGAGAGCTGAAAGCTCAGACCCTGTAAGTCCCACTCCTCCGGTTCCTGGTCTCCGGGACAGTGGCTGTCCAGCTGTCTTTCCAGCACCTTTTCGATCATCTCCCGAACCTCTTCCCGGAGATTTTCTCCCTCCAGGGCTGCGGTGCGCCGGTCGTATATGACCTCTCGCTGGCGGTTCATAACGTCGTCATACTCCAAAAGCCTCTTGCGCATGGCGAAGTTTTGAGCCTCCACCCTCCTCTGGGCTCGCTCGATGGCTTTGGTGATCATGGGATGCTGGATTACGTCCCCCTCCTTCACCCCCAGTCGGTCCATGACGGCGGCAATTCTATCGGAGCCGAAAAGCCGCATGAGGTCATCCTCCAATGAGATAAAGAAGCCGGAGGAACCAGGATCACCCTGTCTGGCGGCACGCCCTCTCAACTGCAGGTCAATCCTGCGGGACTCGTGGCGTTCGGTGCCGACGATGTGCAGGCCACAGGGGACCTCCTGGTAGCAGTTGAGCTCCTCTAAGTGGGGACAGTTATCTCCGTTCTCCCACGGGGCGATCAGGCGACAGCGTGGATGCTTCACAACCGCGGGGCCGAGTTTTATGTCGGTGCCTCTCCCCGCCATATTCGTAGCGATAGTGATGGCACCTTCAAAGCCGGCCTCGGCGACAATCCTCGACTCCCACTCCCCCATGATCTGTCCCTTGCGTCTCTGGTAGCGCCGATCCTTGGTGCTGACCTGGTATTTGAGGTTCTCTATTTTCTCTTTGAGATAGCTCTTTCTATCCTCGTCGGTTTCACTCTGCATCTTCTGTTGAAGGCCCCGCAATTCTCTCTGAACCTCCTTGTAGTAGTCGGCCCAGCCCTTGCGGCTGGTGGCGTCTATCTCTCTGGCGGCAGCCTGTTCCATCTGCCCGGCGTTGACCACGGTTCCCTTGTAGCCCTTGGATCTGAGCATGTGCGCAATCAACTCCGAGACCTCCACCGAGGTAGTCCCCACCAGGACCGGCCGTCCTTGCTCGTGAACTCTTATGACCTCTTCAACGACAGCGGCATATTTCTCCTTCTTGGTTCTATAAATCATGTCGTCGTCATCAATCCGTCTCACCGGTCGATTGGTGGGAACTTTGACCACGTCGAACTTGTAGATTTCATAGAGCTCGGCGGCCTCGCTCTCGGCAGTGCCGGTCATTCCTGAAAGTTTGTCATACATTCGGAAGTAGTTCTGCAGGGTGATGGTGGCGTAGGTTTGAGTTTCCCTTTCGATCCTCACCCGCCCGTAGTGTTTGGCCTCAATGGCCTGATGCAACCCCTCCGAAAAGCGCCTTCCCGGGAGAGGACGTCCGGTGAACTGGTCGACGATAATCACTCTCCCGCTTTTGCCCCTCTCCCCGTCATCTCCGGCGACGATGTAATCGACGTCCTCTTTGAAAAGGCAATAGGCTTTCAGAAGCTGATTGATATAGTGAGATCTCTCGGTGAGATCATAATACAGTTTCTCGATTTCTTTCTTGCGCTCGTATTTCTCCTCCGACTCCAGACTCTTGTCGTGATCGATTATCTCGAATTCCGCCTCCAGATCGGGTATCTCAAAGGGGTCGCGGTAACGTGCTTGTTGCTCTCTGTCTTCTGGAGTATCCAGTAGCGTGGTCTTGGGGGCGCTGGAGGAGAAAAAGCCCCGTCCCTTTTCCTGGAAGTAGACAGAATGTTCCTTCTCCTCCACAACGAAGTAAAGCTGGTCATCGATCTCAGGAAGTCTTTTGTCCCGAAGGAAGCCCAGCTCGGCGTCGGTCACAAGTTTCCTGATCCCTTTCTCCTTATACAGCTTCAAAAGCTCGTCATCCTTGGGTGCGCCGCGCTGAGCCACTAGGAGTTTCTCGGCGGCCTCCTCTACCCGGTCCTCTTTCAGGAGCCTTGTGCCCTCATGGACGAAGTCACGGACCAAGCGGTTTTGAGCCTTGACCACCTTTTCGACCAGCGGTTTGAGCTTCAATAGTTCCCCGGTTCGGTCGGCGACCGCCACCGGTCCAGAGATGATTAAGGGAGTTCGGGCCTCGTCGATGAGGATGCTGTCGGCCTCGTCAACTATGGCGAAATTGAAACCTCTCTGCACCAGGCTGTCGGGGTGAAAGGCCATGTTGTCGCGGAGATAATCGAAACCGAACTCGTTGTTAGTGCCGTATGTAATGTCGCAATTGTATTGCTCTTTCCTTTCCTCATTGTCCATGTCATGCTGGATGCAGCCGACGGAGAGACCTAAAAACCTGTAGATCTCCCCCATCCATTCCGAGTCTCTCAAAGCCAGATAGTCATTGACGGTGACGATGTGAACCCCTTTGCCGGTGAGGGTGTTGAGGTAAGCGGGCATTGTGGCCACCAGAGTCTTCCCCTCCCCGGTGGACATCTCCGCAACCTTCCCCTGGTGGATAACGATCGCGCCAACGAGCTGGACGTCAAAGGGGATCATGTTCCACTCGGTTTTGATGCCGCAGACGTACCAGGAGGCTTGCCTCTCCACCAAGCGCCTGCAGACCTCTTTCACCACCGCAAAAGCCTCCGGCAGGATATCCTCGATGTTTTCATTCTCCTTCAAGCGCTCTTTGAACTCCCCGGTTTTGGCTCTGAGCTCGAAATCCGAAAGAGTATGAAGCGTCTCGTAAACGCGATTTATCTCCTCGACCAGCGGCCTCGTTCTCTTTACGTCCCGTTCGTGCTTGGTCCCGAAGATCTTGGTAACGGTTTTCTTAAACATCGCTCACCGTAAGAAAAGACCCCCTCAATTGCTTTATATGATAGAATATCGGAAAGGTTTTGGCAAGAGAAAGGGGACGGTCACTGTTTTCAGTTCATACTTCAGAGTTGGGGAGGTTGGTATCGTCTAGGTGGAGCAGCTGGTCACCCCTGTCCGTCACCGACTACTAATAGAAATAGATGATCTTCCAGCCTTCTTCCGTCTCCCTGAGTTGCATCTTAGTGTAATTCTGCCTGCCGGTCTCCTTGTCGATGAATGAGACTTCCACCTCTGCGAGATTATCCCGAATCTCCTCAGCACCTAGAACGATTTGACTCTTAAGCCAGGTGATGCGACGATGGCCATCGCCCAGAAGAGTCCCCAATATCTTTCCCTTGTGAAGGCCGAGGACCAAGAGACTATCCTCTGGCGAGGTCGTCTTCAGGCTTCTTCTGACGATGGCATCCAAATCCAGACAGCTCACAATGGTTGCGGAGTCGGAATCCTGAACCGCCCAGATGAAATCCTTGACCACCCCTTTGGGATTTTTCTCTCCGCCACAGGAAATGAAGAAGAGTAGAAGCAGAAAGATCGAAAGCGACAAAGCTCTTGTAGTCATTGTGTCTTTCCAGAGAATGTTTTATCGACGCCAGCAGTCCAAATATGTTACAACTTCAGAGAAAGTCAACTACCTGGCCGGTTTTCATTCTTCGGAAGCGAGATGAAAGACCTCGTCCGTCCAACCCCGAGCCCGAAAATGGTTGCGAACTTGCGATTTTCCCTTATCTTTTGAGGAAATGAGAATCGATAGAATGACAATTGAGAGCAAGACGGTGCTGGCCCCACTCGCGGGGATTTCAGATTCGCCGTTCCGAAGACTGGCCAGATCGTTCGGTGCCGGTTTAGTCTTCACTGAAATGGTGAGTGTCGAGGGCTTGTTGAGAAGGAATCGGCCCAGTCTACAACTTCTGAATTTCACGGAGGAGGAGCGGCCCATCGGAGCCCAACTGTTTGGGTCACGTCCTGAAAGTGCAGAGGTAGCAGTGAGAGTCGCGGAGGAGTTCAGGCCCGATTTCATAGACTTCAACGCCGGCTGTCCGGTCAGAAAGGTCGTGAGAAAAGAGGGCGGAGCCGCTCTGTTGAAGGACTTGAAGCTGCTCGAAGAGATCCTGAGAAGAATGATCGAAGCTACGGAGTTACCGGTCACCCTGAAACTGCGCTCCGGTTGGGATGAAGATTCGGTGGTAGTGGTCGAAGCCTCTCAGATGGCAGAGTCGCTCGGCTGCAGGGCGGTGACAGTCCATCCCCGAACTCAGAGGCAGGGTTTCTCGGGAAATGCCGACTGGGAGCTGATCGCAAAGGTGAAAGAAGCCGTCAAAATACCTGTGATCGGCAACGGAGACGTCAAAACCCCTCAGGACGCCAAAAGGATGCTCGACGAAACCGGATGCGATGCCGTGATGATCGGGAGAGCCGCACTGGGGAACCCCTGGATTTTCGCAAAAACCAATCATTATCTGAATACCGGGGAACTGCTGCCGGAGCCGGCCATCGAAGAGAGAATGGAAGTCTTTTTGAAGCATGTCCGATTCATGCGAGAAGAGATTGGCGAGGATAGAGCGATGAAGAGGATGCGTTCCCACATCGGCTGGTATATTAAAGGACTGCTGTATGCCAACAGGCTGAGGCAGAGAATCATTAGAATCGACAGATATGATGAGCTGGAGCAGGTGCTGCAAGAGTATGTCAACCCGGCGAGCTTCAGGGAGCAGATCAGAAACAGCAATGTTTTCGGTCCGGTGACGGAAGGCTCGACAGCCTTTGGGGTGGACTTGTCTAAAGACGAAAGAGGGGCGGGCACGATCCTCCAGAGGAGGCCAGAAACGTACCAGGGAGCCTGGTCAAAGCACGAGAGGGAAGCCGAGGTCAAGGCATTCATGAGTCCTCGTTACCAGGAGATGCTGAACAGATGGCTCGAGTACCGTTACTTAATCTTAGAGCACTCCCCCAAGATCTATGAAGGGATACAGAGGCTTCTGCAGACTCCGATGACCAACGAGATTATTATGCGAATCTTTTCTGAGATCGAAAGCGCCTTGTCTCAAACCCCGGGGGACGGCTGCAGGGTCAGTGCCGCCTTGCACATCTGGGGTAAACTGAAAGGGAAGGGAAAAAACGGGGACAAGCTGCACTTCTTCTATTTTCTGGATGCATTCAGAAGGGGAAGAATCACCATAAGAGGCGCGAAGAGAATCCTGTATAGGTTAGCTCAAAAACAAAGAAACGAAGAGCTGCTGAGTTCCAGATATTTCGATGAAATAAGACTAGGCTGCCGAGAGCAGGAGCAGACTACCTCAAAAGCAGCATCTTGCGCTGAGAAGTAGCCCCGTCTCCGAGACTTAGACGATATATGTAAATGCCTGAGGAAACCTCCTCCCCTCCGTTATTGCATCCATCCCAGGTGATAAAATAGCTCCCCGTGGATTGGGCCTTATCGACCAGTTCTCTCACTTCCTGGCCTGCGATGTTGAAGATCTTCAGCTTGACCTGAACCGGATAGCTTGCCTTGACTGAATACCTGATAGTGGTGTTGGAGTTGAAGGGATTGGGGTAATTCTGGTCTAAGCTGAATTTCTCCGGGGTTAACTGTGATCGGAAGTCATCCACCCAGGTCGGTCTTTTGAAGGTGGCGTTGTTGGTGCGCTGGGGATCATGCCCGGACATGGGCCAGACCATGAGGTGGGGATTATAAGGAGTGTGTAGCTTGTAAATGGCGACGCGGTTGTATCTCCGGTAAAAGCCTACATCGTAATGCGACATCACCACCATCTCCAGGATGCCGTCGTTGTCGACATCTCCAACGGCCGGCACTGCTGCGAGAGTAGTGCCCCTCACTCGCAATGGGAAATGATCCACCGAAGAGCCATCGACATTGAATGCCCACACATAGCCAACTACGCCGGTGTCGGTTTGCTCCCCGCCTGAATAGTCAAAAACCACCTCCAACTCTTGGTCACCGTCGATGTCACCGATTACAGGTGAATCCCAGGTGCTGGAAGGCCCGGGGGTATAATAGGGCCAACCCGGCATTACCACACCTTCAGAATTCACGAGGTAGTATTCACCTGCTGTCCTGGTGCCGAAAGCAACCTCGAGGGATGGTGTTTCGTAGTCAAACTGCCCCGCGGTAGGCGTACAATGAGCATTTCCTGGGAAAACCCTCGGCCAACCCCAGTAGTGCTCGCCCCTTCCACTGAGCACGTGGACGCGAGTCTCGTAGTAAGGAAAAGGGTGAATCAACTGAGTCAGCAATATATCTAAAGTGTCATTACCATTGAAATCATAGAGAGAGGGAGGCAGCGTAAAACACCCGTGGTCAAAGGTCAAGTCTATCGGATATCCCTCTACCGGTTCTCCATTATCATGCCAGGCATGCACGTAACCATCGTGGTCAAGGAAGATTATCTCCGGGTCCCCGTCACCATCTATGTCTCCAACTGCAGGCTCCATAGCCGATTTAATGCCGTATTTGGGCCAGCCGGGGTAATAACTGCCATCCCCTCGCCAGACGTATATCAGGGAACTGTCGTCGAAGGCCATGATTATTTCGTCTGCTCCGTCCCCGTCAAGATCATACAGGCAGGGCGACTGCTGCAGAAAATCAGTCTCTATGGGATAGTTAGGCTTCAACTCACCATCCAAAGACCAGGCGAAAAGCTTCCCTGTTCTGACCTTGTCACACTGAGCGACAATATCGCATTCTCCATCACCATCTATGTCACCGACTGCCAATTGCTTCATAACAATATAACCGTTCGCGCTTGCTTGAGGCCAGTTGGCAAAGGGGGTGCCGTCGTGATGATAGATATAAATCGTATCCAGAGAGGGAAAGAGCAGCTCCAGGTCACCATCACCGTCAAGGTCGACGATGGGCGGTCCGCCTGCAGGATTAGCAAATGTCACGTCGGCGGGAAAATCCTTCGGCCACCCCGGCATGATTTCGGGAGGCTGGGCGAGAGACGCAGCAGCCAGCAATATCGGTACTGAAATAACAATGTGAAGGAACTTAAGCATAATGCAGTCTCCTCATAGAAGGGACAGGGACTTCTGTGGGCTGCCCCTGCTATTAGAATCTTTTCTCTTATGAAAACAAAATAGCCCCACGATCTATCCCCTCTCTTATTCATTTATAAGATAGGAATAGAGCGGGACTCTGTCAAGAGAAAAATGAAGAATTTTCTCTCAGAGGAGACTATGCTGGAGCCGTCGCTGGCTCCGGAATCTTTTCAGCGGGACGCAATAGACTATGACCTGCCAGCAAGACTGCTCCCAATCCCCAGATCAAGGCGACCAGCGTAATCAAGAATCCCACGAAATAGGGAATCAATCCCAAAAGCAGAAGCAGCAGAACTCCAAGAAGAGTCGAAACTGCACGGGAGGGGGTCTTCCCCGCGGAGATGAACCTCAATATGCGTTCACCGAAGAGGTAAGCAGAGAAAATCCAACCTAAGAGAGCCGATAAGACGAAGAATAACAGTGCCAGTATCCCCAAAGGCAATCCCAAAAACGTCACCATGAGGATAAGGAGTACTATGGGAGCGATGATAAGAATCAACAGTCCCAAACTCAGACTTTTCAGGCTCTGACAATAAGCTTTATTCCTGACGGCCTCCGTGAATTGACGAGAAAGCGTTACCGCCACCAAAGCGGCAATCATAATGGCGATTATGAGCAGTATCGGGATGAAGATCCCGATTCCCACAGCGGAGAAGATCCCAGAGTAGGCTAGCCCCGTCAAAAGTGAGAGACCTCCCATCGCAATCTGGAAGACTATCAGGTTGGTGGGCAATCCCGGCAGAATTGCGAAGAGGTTTTTGCCCTCCTTTTTGTCTTTCTCCTCCACCTCTTTCCAGTCGGTTACGCCGAGAATCGTAGCTCCGGACTCTATCTTGGCAGGCTGAGGGCTTTTGTAGGTCAGATTCCCCTTGATCGATGCGGTGGGGAGCAGATAGATCCTGTCGGCCTCGAGATCGACGTCCCCGTCAATGGTGCCGCCAATGGTCACCTTCTTACACCCAACGGTCAGGTCTCCCTCGATATTGCCATCCAGTATAGCTTGATTGCAGAATATCAAGGCGTCATTCTTGACCGTCCCCGCGGGACCCAAATTCACCCTGTAACCAAAAGCGATGAGATCCCTCCCCACCAGAGAGTTCACATCGACCTCATAACAGAAACACCGCAGAGAGTTCTCTATCTCCCCAAACACCACCGTCTGATAGGAGAAAACATTCATCGCCCCCGTGAGCTTCCCCTCAAAGACCAGGGAGCGACAGAAACCGACCAAGTCGCCGTCGACGGTGGCATCCATCTTGATTTTGTCACCGGTGAGATAGACATCCTCGGTTATGACAGAATCTGAAGGCAGCTTAATGTTCGGGCTGGAATACGACTTGAATGCGTGGCTCTCACTGAAAAACAGCAAAAGAAAGGCAAAGAAAAGGAGTGCCGGGGTTGTCAATTTCCTAAACATATCTCTCCTCCTTCCGAGACCTCCTTATCATGGTTACGCAACTCGGTAGCGATTAGTTACATCTTTGATGGCAATTTGTCAAGAAAAACAGAGCTGAGAGGTCTCGGGTGCTCTCGGCTCAGCATGGCGGGCTCGGGGTACCAAGGGAGAGAGACTCATAGCCGAGGATCAATCAGGAGTCGATGTTCGATTCGGGGCTCTGACTGTCGATAATAGAGATAAGATTTGTGTTGACATTTGGGCAAATCGTAGTATAATAGCACTCCTATTAGGCTAAAAGAATGACGCTGATGAGGTACTGGTGACAATGGAAAAGAGCAGAAATAAGGACCCCAAAGTCACAATCAAGATTCCACGGCCGCTTTACAACAATCTCAAGGAGATCATCGCCGGGAGCGGATTCGACTCAGCCACCGACTTTATTGTTTATGTCTTGAGGGACATAATCTCCCACGAGCTCTACCGCGGGAAAGAATCCCTCTCGGCGGGAGAGATTGACATCATCCGCAAGCGACTCAAAGCCTTAGGGTATTTTAGTTAAAGTCTTATGCAAAGGCTGGTGAAAAGGTCCTTCCTCTTCTGTGGCGTTGCTCTCTCCATAATTCTGGTGGCCCTGCCCACCATGGCGGGTTTGTCAAGACCGGGGCAAAACTGTCTGGCGGTGTTCTGTTTCAGCATCACCATGTGGATCACGCAGTTTCTGCCTCTGCCGGTCACTGGCTTTTTGGTTTTCGCCCTCTTGCCGATTTTGGGTGTTCTCCCCTCTTCTGAAGCCTTCTCCCTTCTCGGAAGTAACGCTGTCTTCTTCATTTTGGGGGCATTTGTGATAGCGGCGGCGATGATGTCTTCGGGACTGTCGAAGAGGCTGGCACTCCTGTTTGTTAGCCGCTTCGATAAGAGTCCCTCCAGACTTCTGGCAGGGGTGTTGATCAGCTCTGCCGCCCTGGCTTTATTGATGCCGGAGCACGTGGTGGCGGCGATGATGTTTCCAATAGTGCTGGAGTTGGCTCAGTGCTTGAAACTGACCCCTCGCCAGAGCAACTACGGTAGAGTTCTATTTCTCTCCATGGCCTACGGCTCCGTAATCGGTGGCGTCGGGACCTTTTTGGGGGGAGCCAGGAATCCCTTGGCGGTGGGAATGCTGAAGGACAGTTACGGGATACAGATAGACTTCCTGCAGTGGATGATTGCCGCCGGGCCTTTTGTCATCGTGATGCTGTTGTTAGCATTCCTGATGCTAAAGCTGCTTTTCAGGATTGAGTTCGTCTCCGTCCGGGAAGCGCACGAACACCTCAGGGCAGACATAAAAAGACTGGGGCCGCTCTCCGTTCAGGAGAAAAAGATCGCCTCGATATTCACATTGGCAGTCATCTGTTGGATCTTCTTCAGCAACCAATTGGGTTTGGCGACCATAGCGGTTTTGGCCTCCGGGGCCCTCTTCGTGACGAAAGCCATCAGCTGGAAGGAGGTCGAGGAAAACGTCAACTGGGGGATCATCTTGATGTATGGTGGTGCCATTGCCATCGGGGTAGCGCTTTCGGTCACCCAGGCCAGCGATTGGCTGGCCTTGAGGTTGATCGCTCCTTTCTCAGGAAGTGACTTCAGCTTGATAGCAGCCCTGTCTCTGGGGACCAAGCTTCTGACAGAGGGGATTTCAAACGTAGCTGCGGTGGCAATTCTTCTCCCCATCTCTTTTGGCTTTGTGGACGTCAGTGGGCTCTCCCCGGTGGTGATGCTGTATGCTGTCACCATCCCGGCGGGGTTAGCCTTTGCCCTGCCGATCGGCACCCCTCCCAACGCTATCGCTTTCTCCTCCGGCTACTACTCAATTGGCGATTCCATCAAGGGAGGGATCATACTTAACATCCTCTCTTGGCTCTTGGTGTTGGTGGTGGCAAAAGTCTATTGGCCGCTTTTGAAGATTATGTAGAAGGTAATGACAGAGTCGTTTAAAGAGGAACATTTGGAGTGAAAAAAATACTCTTGCTTTTGTCCAATACCGGTTTCTCTCAGAAAACCGTGGAGACCGCCTTCGAACTGGCCAAAGAGCAGAAGGCGGAGTTGATCTCATGCTATGTGGTCGATGAGCGCCTCCCGGAGTCGGTCTCCTCCTGGATGATCTACATTGGATTTATGGGAGATAAACCCTCTGAAGAGTACCGCAAAGTGATCCTGAAGGAATACCGAAAGAGAGCTGAAACCGACATCGAGGAGGTCGAAAAGATGGCATCCAAGGAAGGAATCGAAATCCGTTCCTTCCTCAAGGAGGGGAGTTGGGCCGAAGAGACCGTCAAACTGGTCGAAGCGGAGATGGTCGAACTGATCGTCACCTCCAAACCCAAGGAAGGTCAGATGGGAAAGCTCTTCTTCGGGTCAGCACTGGAGGAACTCATGAAAAAAGCACCCTGCGACGTCAGGGTGGTGGAAGGTTAACGACAGATGACAAGGTCAAATCAACCGTAAGAGATGAATTGAGTTTAAACTTGGTGAATCCATAGTTGATTGCGAATGACCACACAAGTCAGCGAAACTAGCGAAACTTAGGAGAAATAAGATGCCCATTAAACCCCACGGTGGAAAGCTTATAGATCGAGTTGCCAAAGGTGACGATCGTGAGAGACTGCTGAAGGAAGCTGAGAATCTGCAAAAAATCCCTGTTACCGTGAGAGACCGCTTCGATTTGGAGATGATCGCCATAGGAGGCTTTTCCCCCTTGGAGGGATTCATAGGCGAGGATGACTATCACTCCGTTATCGACCGCATGAGACTGTCCGACGGTGTCCCGTTTTCGATCCCCATCACGCTCTCAGCCCGTAAAGGGGATGCCGACAAAATCGGCACTGACGGCAGAGTTGTACTGGTATCAGAGGACGGGGAAGTGTGTGCCCTCATGGAGGTAAAAGAGAAATACAGATACGACAAAAAAGACCGCACCCAGAAGGTTTTCAAGACCACCGACGAAGCTCACCCCGGGGTGGCTGCCACCTATCGAATGAAGGAGGTCTTGCTGGGGGGTCCAATCACCCTTTTGAATCGTATGAAGCACGATAAATTCAACGAATATCGCAAGGACCCCGCCGAGACTCGTCAGATGTTCGAGGAACTGGGTTGGAAGACTGTCATCGCCTTCCAGACCAGAAACCCGGTGCACCGCGCTCACGAATACTTGCAGAAATGTGCCATGGAGATGGTGGATGGGTTACTGTTACACCCCATAGTAGGCGAGACCCGGGAGGAAGATATTCCCGTGGAGGTGCGGATGCAGTGTTACATTGATCTGTTGAACGGTTACTATCCGAAGGATCGCGCCAAGCTGGTGGTCCTGCCCACTTCGATGCGATATGCCGGTCCGAAGGAAGCAATATTCCACTCTATCATGAGAAAGAATTTCGGCTGTACCCATTTCATCGTTGGACGGGATCACGCCGGGGTGGGAAACTACTACGGCACTTATGATGCCCATTACATCTTCAATGAATTTGAACCCGGAGAGCTGGAGATCCAGCCAATATTCTTTGAGCACGCCTTCTTTTGCAAGAAGTGCGGGAACATGGCCTCCACCAAGACCTGTTGTCACGACAAATCCGAGCACGTCTTTCTCTCCGGGACGATGGTTCGACAGATGCTCCGAGAGGGGAAGTGTCCGCCTCCGGAGTTCACCAGACCGGAGGTGGCACAGATTCTTCTGGATGCGGTCAAGACCGGGAAGTGGAAATGATCAGCGAGGAACTTCGCTCGAAGTTGAATCGTTGAAGAGATCCAAAGAGATGAGGAAAATCGAATGCCAAGCGATAGAAAGGTATTAGTAATCGGCCTGGATTGCGCCACCCCGCAGCTGGTCTTCGACCGGTGGAAGGAAAAACTACCGAATCTGAAGAAGCTGATTGACGGTGGCTCATACGGGCTTTTAGAGAGCACCATTCCCCCTATCACCGTCCCCGCCTGGATGTCGATGATGACCTCCAAAGACCCGGGGACTTTAGGATTCTACGGTTTCAGGAACCGAAAGAATTACTCCTACGACGAGATGTTCTTTGCCACCTCAACAGTAGTCAAAGAAAAGACCGTCTGGGACATTCTCTCCGAACAGGGCAAGAAATCGATCGTTGTTGGAGTGCCGCCGGCCTATCCCCCAAAACCACTCAACGGGAATCTGCTCTCCTGCTTTCTAACCCCGGGACCGGAGAGCGATTATACCTATCCCAAAGAGCTGAAAAGTGAGATCGTCACCAACTGTGGCGGTTACATCTTCGATGTGATGAACTTCCGCACTGACGACAAGGAGAAGCTTCTGAGGGATATCGATGAGCTGGCGGAGAACCGCTTCGGAGTCACGAAATATCTTATGCAGAACAAGGAATGGGATTTCTGCATGTTCGTGGAGATGGGGGTGGACAGGATCCATCACGGCTACTGGAAGTATTTCGACAAAGAGCACGTCCTCTATGAACCCAACAGCAAATACGAAAACGCCATCCAGGATTTCTACATAAAGATCGACCAGATGATCGGGGAGCTTCTTTCTGTCGCTGGCGACGATACCATCGTCCTGGTGGTCTCCGACCACGGAGCTAAGAGAATGGACGGAGGACTCTGCTTCAACGAATGGCTGATGCAGGAAGGTTACCTGACTCTGAAGCAGAAGCCGGAAGGTCGAACGCAGGTCAAACACGACAACATCGATTGGTCCAAAACTAAGGCCTGGGGCTCCGGAGGCTACTACGGGCGGTTGTTCATGAACGTCAAAGGTCGGGAACCCAACGGCATTATACCGAAGGAGGATTACGAAAAGGTTCGCAGCGAACTGGTGGAGAAGTTAGAGGCTTTAACCGACATGCAGGGAAAGGTGATGGGCACCCGTGCCTATCGTCCGGAGGAGATCTATTCTACCGTAAACAACATCGCGCCGGATCTGATCGTCCTCTTTGGAGACCTCTACTGGCGCTCGGTCGGCACTGTCGGTTTCGGCAGCATTCACACTCTCGAGAACGACACCGGGCCAGACGATGCCAATCACGCCCAGCACGGGATTTTCATAATGTACGATCCCAGGGGACAGCAGAAGAAAGGCAAGCTCGAAGGGACGAACATAATGGATGTTGGTCCAACCATCCTGAACCTGTTCGGGATTGAGCCGCCCAGGGATATGAGGGGGAAAATCGTTAAATAACGGTGACCTCAAAACCCCGTAGACCCTGTAGACCAAGTTGTCTCAACTTGGTCTTGGTCGCAAGGTTGAGACAACCTTGCCTACGGTTTGCTGGTTGAGACAACCTTGCCTACGATGATGAAGATTGACTCTTACAGCTTTGGACAAATTGTGATTGACGGTGAGAGCTACACCGAAGATGTGGTTGTCTTCCCGGACCGGGTCAGGAGCAACTGGTGGAGAAAGAGTGGACATGAAGTCCGCATTGAGGATTTGAAGGATGTCTTAGAAGAAAGACCGAAAACATTGATAATTGGCAGCGGTGCTTATGGTGCGGTTAAGGTTCTGCCGGAGACCGAAGAGCGTCTGCAAGCTGAGGAAATAAAACTCATCACTCAGAGGACCGAAGAGGCAGTTAGAACCTTCAACGAGCTGGTGAAAACGGAAAGGGTCGCTGCCGGCCTGCATTTGACCTGTTAATTCGTGATGTAGACCGGGTCGTCTCAACCCGGTTGCAAGGTTGAGACAACCTTGCCTACGACATTTTCGTGAAAACGTTAATTTGAGAATAAAAGGAGAGTGACTAGTGGGAAAAGGTTTCACAGTGTGGTTCA
This sequence comes from Candidatus Zixiibacteriota bacterium, assembly GCA_030605835.1. GTDB lineage: Bacteria > Zixibacteria > MSB-5A5 > DG-27 > DG-27 > DG-27. The sequence goes on from JAUWHO010000005.1 coordinate 45,588, forward strand.
CGGGGCTTTCAGGTTCTGGTAAGACGGCCATCTCCAAGTTCGTTGAAAAGGAGATTCTAAAACAGGGTCGAGAAGTCGAGGTCCTCGATGGGGACGTGGTACGGACTCACATCTCCAAAGGCCTGGGATTCTCCAAAGAGGACAGAGATGCTCATATCTCGAGATTGGGTTGGCTGGCCTCTCGCTTCAGCCATTACGGAGTGCCGGTCATCACAGCCGCCATCTCCCCCTATAAGGATATTCGCAATAACTGTCGGCAGATGATAACCTCCGCCGGCGGAATTATGGTGGAGGTATACTGCGAGTGCGATCTGGACACTCTGATCAAACGGGACGTCAAGGGACTGTACAAGAAGGCTATTGCCGGAGAGATCAAGAATTTCACCGGCGTCTCCGACCCTTACGAAGCCCCCGATAATCCCGAAGTAGTTTGCGACACAGCAAAGGAGACTGTGGAGGAATCTGCGCAGAAGGTAATTGATAAGCTCTACGAGCTGGGTTGTCTGAAGAAGGAAGGCGAAACCGAGGAGCCTTACTCTGAGGCGGAAAAAAAGGAGATAGACAAGCGTCTGGAGGCCTTGGGCTATCTTTAGGTTGACATTTCTGCAGTGACAAGCTCATCCGGAGGGCTTGAGTAACTGAAACGACGCTGGCAGCTTTGCTGAGGAAATACTGTGGCTCTATTCTCGAAAAAGAAGAAAAAAAGAGTAGTAGTTATCGGCATCGACGGGGTGCCATATACATTCATAAGAAAACACATCGATTCTGGTGATTTCCCCAACTTCAAAGCCCTTCTGGAAAAGGGTGATTTCCGCCGGATGAACTCGGTGATGCCGTGTATATCCTCAGTGGCCTGGTCGAGCTATATGACCGGCTGCAATCCCGCCAAACACAACATCTACGGCTTCATCGACAGGAAACCGAACCCCTTTGATATGTTCATACCGACCAGTGTGAACATGAAGGCGCCTACCCTGTGGCAGATTCTGAGCGAAAACAAGCTCCGAGTAGTGGTGATAAACGTGCCGGTGACATATCCACCCAAGGAGGTAAACGGAGTTCTCATAGCCGATTTCCTGGCTACCGATTTGCGCAAGGCAGTATATCCGCAGTCGGTGTTCGACAAACTCGATTCCATCGGGTATCGCATAGATGTCGATGCCTGGGCCGGGAGAAAGGATAAGGACAAGTTCCTCGAGGATATCAACTACACCATTGACAAGCGCATTGAGACCGCATACTGGCTTTTCGAATCCCAGAAGTGGGACTTCTTTCAACTGCACATTATGTCCACCGATCGGATAAACCACTTCCTGTGGGAGGAATACGAAGCTGACGACCCCAAATACGCACCTCAGTTTCTGGCATTCTACAAGAAGATCGACAGCTTCCTGGGAGAGATGGAGAAGAAGGTCAGCGAGAATAGCGAGTTCATCGTCCTCTCTGACCACGGTTTCTGTTCCATTAAAAAGGAGGTGTTCACTAACTACTGGCTGGAAAAAGAAGGGTACTTGAAGTTCAGCAAAGAGAAGCGGTCCGGCCTAAAGGACATGAGTCCGGAGACTAAGGTGTATAGCCTCATACCGGGGAGGTTTTTTGTCAATCTCAAAGGGCGGGAGCAATTCGGCTCCGTTGAGCCCGGTGCCGAATACGAAAAGGTGCGTGATGAATTGATAGAGAAGCTTCCCACTATGACTGACCCTGAAACCGGTAATAAGATCATCCGCAGGGTGTATAAGCGTGAGGAGATTTACAGCGGTCCCCATTTCGAGCAAGCTGCCGACATCATTGCTGACCCTCAGAACGGTTATGACCTGAAGGCAAATCTGAATCAGGATCAGTTGGCACTCAAAGGGTCGCTCGAGGGTATGCACACATATGATGATGCCTCTTTATATATACGCAGTCGGCAGATAATAGGCGACTCTCTTTGGATAGCGGATTTGATGCCGACGATTCTCCATCTGCTGGGCGTAAATATCCCCGAGCACGTGGATGGTAAGGTAGCAGTCTAATACCTTGACTTGCCTCCCCTCATCACTATTTTGACGTCTGTTAAGAGAAGCACATTGAGTATCAGCGAGGTACTGGAATGCGGTTCAAGGGAAAAGTTGCCTTGGTAACCGGGGGCTCTCGCGGAATCGGAAGAGCGATATCGCTACGCCTGGCTTCAGAAGGCGCAAATGTGGTCGTCAATTTCTTCAGGAATCGAAATGCCGCGGAGGCCACTATCACAGAGATAAAATCCAAGGGGGTTGAGGTCTTAGAGGCTCGAGGCAACATCGGCAACCCTAAGACGGTCGACAAGATCTTCACGAAAATAAAAGAGCGCTTCGGGAAATTAGACATACTGGTGTCCAATGCCGCTCTGGGGAGTTTCTCCCCTGCCTTGGACATCGACGATGAGGCCTGGGATTTGGCGATGGAGGTGAACGCCAAGGCATATCTGCGTTGCGTCCAGAAGGCTAAAGACATGATGCCCTCAGGGAGCAAGATCGTCGCGATTACAAGTCTGGGGTCACAGCGACATATAAAGGGATATGCTTCCATAGCAGTCTCGAAAGCTGCTCTGGAGACCCTAACGAGATACCTAGCAGTGGAATTGGCTCCAAGAGGAATCAACGCCAATACCGTCTGTGGGGGTTTCATAGATACTGAAGCCTTGAGGGGCTTGCCCGATTTCGAGAGTCTCAAGCAGCAAGTCATCACCCGGACACCAGGTGAACGCATGGGTCGACCGGAGGACGTCGCCGATGTGGTTGCCTTCCTCTGCTCTGAGGACTCGCGCTGGATCACCGGACAGACTATTATTGTCGACGGAGGATTCTCCCTCACGTGACTGTTTTAGCCAGCACCACCATTACATACATTGTCAGTGTCAGAAATATAATTTGGGTGAAAGGACGCCGGCAGTGGGCAGTGCGATATCGGATGATCGCTATTAGCTTGTAACCGGATGGCACAAACAGGACATGGAAAGTTAGAGGGAAGAGGTCACAAAAGATTTGACATCTTCTTCTCGGTTCTTTATACTGAAGTTGCTCGACCTGTTTGGTCGACACAGTTAGCAATAGTGATTGTCTGTCAAAAGTAAGGAGGTTGACAAATGGCAAAGGCTGGCAGAAGCGGAATAAGAGGAAGGATTGACTCCGCAAAGAAAAAGGTCAAGGACTTAGAAGCAAAGAAGCTTCAGATAGACAAGGAGATCGACATTCTTGATAAGTATGTTGAGGCTTGTCAGTTCATCCAGGCGACGGAGAGAGGCGGCAGCAGACGGATGGCGGCGCGAAAAGCGGCCAGACCCTCGAGAGCAAGGGTCGCTAAGCGCTTAAAGGCACCAAGAAAAGCGGCCGCCGGAGAACGCTTCAAGGGCATGAAAATTGCGGAAGCGGTCGAGATTCTGCTGAAGCGATCGGGGGTGCCACTGAAAGTCTCCGAGATGGTCAAGCGTCTCCGGGCCGGAGGAATAAAGATCTCCTCCAAGGTGCCCGGTGCCAGCGTTACCGCGGCACTGAGAAGGCATCCCGGCAAATTCAAAATGACCAAGCCGGGCTTTTATGCCCATGTCAAGAAATAGGATCTGAGAGGATTGATGGAGAGTTCGGGGGATAGGGTTCGAAAGCCTATCTGAATTCCCCACTCTTCTCAAGCATTTCCAGCTTTCGCACCTCCCCGAAGATTATCAGAATATCTCCGGGTTGAATCATGGTGTCAGGGGGAGGATTGAAAAGGACCTCCTTCGTGGCCTTCTTTATTCCTATGAGGTTGAAACCGGTCTCTTCCCAAAGGGCAGAATCTTTCAAGGTTTTTCCGGCAATGGGACTGCCGGGAGCGATCTGAACTTCCTCAATGGTTAACCCGGTATCCTTGTCCAACTCCCCCAGCCTCAGAAAATCCCCCACATAGGGCTGTAAGGTCGCAATTGCCATGCGATTTCCCCCGATGATGTATGGGGAAACCACCTTGTTGGCCTCGGCACGGTAGATTTTTTTCTCCGCGGAGGGTGAATCTGCCCTGGCGGTGATGAAGAGCTCGGGGTTCAAGTGCCGTGCGGTCAGGGTGACAAAAACGTTGTCAGCCTCAGAGGCGATCGTCAAAACCAACCCCTTCGCCCGCTCTATGCCGGCCTCGATGAGAGTGTGGTCCTCGGTGGAATCTCCCTGAAGATAAATGACGCCCTCACAGGTCAGCTCCTCCAAGAGAGCCGGATCCTTTTCCACAACGACAAAAGGCACGCGGCGTTGCCTAAACTCTCTACAGACCTGCTTGCCCACTCGACCGTATCCGCAAATAATGTAGTGATCTCTGATTTTCTGCAGCTGTTTTTCCATCTTTCTCCTCCCCAGTAATTCCTGAAGCTCTCCCTCGATCAAAAGCTGGGCCAGGGTTCCTATAGTATATATAACTCCTCCGACCCCGAAGATTATGAGCAGGACGGTGAAGACCTGTCCCAGGGGCGTAAGTTGGTGAACCTCTCGAAAACCGACGGTGGCTAAGGTTATCACCGTCATATAGAGGGCGTCCAAGACTTCCCAATCCTCGATGAGCATGTACCCGAAGGTGCCCAATCCGATGATCAACACCAGCAGCACGAGCATAAAACGGAATCTGGTCTGGGTGCGTAGCGTTACCATCAGGATTCACCGCCGGTGAGACTCAGATTCAGGCTGAAGAGGTGGACCGTCCCCACGATCTCGACCTCTTCCCCGGCAAGCATTATCCTCGGGAATGGGAAGAGCCAAAGCGTTCTAGAAATCTCCCCGATCTTTCAGGATCTTGTAATACTCCGGGTACTCCTCCCTGAGGACACGCTCATAAGTCCTGGCGGAAGCGGGTTGCTGCGTTGCTTGGTAGCACTTTAACAGGTAGCGATATGCCTCCTCCAACAAGAGGAAATCTCCGGCATATACCATGAGCCTGCTGGCGGCGGCGATCGACTTGCGTGGTTGCCCGGCCTTGAAATATCCCTTCATGAGGCCGAATTTGATGTAGGGGGTGAGCTTATTTTTCTGGAAGGTGATGTCAATCTCCTCAAAGGACTGATACGCCGCTCGGTGCTGGATGAATGAAGCGAAAGGTTCATCTCCCTTGACCTCGAATTCGGCGGCCTTCTGGGCCACACTTCCCTCCCGAAGATGATGGTCGAAGCTCTCCGGATCGATGAGCTCCAGGATCTCTCTCTCGGTCGGAGGTGTCGGTCTGACCAGAAGAGTGACAAAGTTCGACTCCAGTCTCTTCGACGTAAGAGTCTCTCCGAGCTTGTAGTCGACCTCCAGGACCGCCTTTAAGGTGTAAAAATCGGGCTGAGAAAAGGGGTAGCTTTGCAGCTCGGGATTGTAGTCGAAGTAGATGATGCCTTTTATTTTCTTCACTTCCCCCTTCTTGAAGGGCGTATAGTCCGTAGTGACAACGCCGGACGATTTCGGTGGCCAGAAGATTTTCCGAGGCTCCTGGGCACCTCTGTTGTAGTAAACGGAGGCGACAGTCGAGGTTGGCTCAAAGGGGATTTCACCCAGAAGAATCTCCCCCCCTTTGTTCTCCAACCTCACCGAATAGAAGACCGGTTCCCCGGCAATAATCTGCTCTTTGGCCAGTTTCAATTCCAGGAGGAGCTCAACTCCCTCCCGAGAGAAAGCCATGACCGTCAGTGTCAGAGCCAAGAGAAGTGCTGGCAGAGCAATCCTCCTTATATCAAAGAGTGAAGTCATGAAAACGCTCCAGAGCCACGCGACCTTGTGCCTCTTTTATTTCAGAGTTGTCTCTTCCCGATTCAAAAGCACCCAACGGTAGGCCTTGCCTCTTTTAACCTTGAGCAGGATCAGTCTTTTATGTTGGCTCGCATCCAGAACTTCCTTAAAACTCCCCAAATCGGTGACCTCCTGGTCCTCCAGAAACTTGATGATGTCACTCTCCCTGAGGTGCCCAGTTCTAGCCACTCCCCCAACCTCAACATAGGAGACGAAAACACCCCTCTTGTCCTCGAGCATGTACCGTCTGAATATCTGATCAGTGATCTCCTGCACCGTGAAGCCCAAATCCTCCAATTCCAGTTCTTCCGGCTTGATCTTGGGCTGTAGTCCCACGCCGACCTTGACCCTTGCTTCTTTCCCCTCCCTGATTATGTCCAGGGAGACCTCGCTCCCCACCGTTGTGGAGGATACCAGAAGCTGAAACTGATTTAGATCCTCCCCCTTCTCTGCGGAGACCACCTGGCCATTGAAGGAGGTGATAATGTCTCCAGGTAGAAGTCCGGCCCTCCCGGCCGGGGAGTCGGGCATCAGATCCGAGACCAATATGCCCTGCAAGGATTTGTCTCCGAAATACTCCGCGAACTCTCGGGACAGAGGCTGCATGAAAATCCCCAGCCAACCGCGATCGATGTTCCCGGTGGCAAGCAGTTTTTCCTTGACCTCAATGGCGATGTTGATCGGCACCGTGAACCCCTGGCCGCGACCATAGCCGATTGAATTGATTCCGATTACCTCTCCCCTCAAATTCACCAGAGGTCCACCGGAGGAGCCGGGGTCGATGGCAGCGTCGGTCTGTAAAAAATTACTCAGAAACGGGGTCTGAGTCGGGAGCTGAAGCACTCGCCCCTTGCCGGAGACGATTCCAAAGGAGACGGTGCGGTCGAAACCGTAAGGATTGCCGACCGCAATTACCCACTCCCCCACCTGAACCTTGTCGGAGTCACCTAATCTGGCGACCTTCAATCTCTCCGGGCAGTCGATCTTAATCAGTGCCAGATCGGTCTGCTTGTCCACCCCCACCACAACTGCCGGATACTCCATTTTGCTCTGCAGGGTTACCTTGATCGACTGAGCCTTGTCGACCACGTGGTCGTTTGTCAGGATGTGTCCCTGCTCATCAACTATCAAGCCGGAACCCAAAATCTCAAACTTCTGAGCGTCGCGCTTCTGAACGACCTCAATATGCACCACCGAGGGTTTTATCTCCTCAGAGACAGAAATTATCAAATTCTTCAGAGCCTCGAAGGTCTTTAAGACCTCCCGGTCGCCTCCGATAGAACAGGAGGGGACTATCAGGAAGCCGACGGCCATAGCTGCTAACAGCACGAATCTAATGGCTTGCATCCTATCCTTTCCCATTTTGACAGATATATTAAGGAAAGGTGGGGGGATGGTCAAGCAAATAATTTTCCGTAATAGATACGAGCACGACCCGTGGCTTCAGGTATTGCGGACTCATCTGTCAGTGATAAGTGATTGCCAGTTACCACGATTTCTCGACGAAGAAAGGAACAAAGTGCTGGGATCTAACGTAACAGTAAACCTGAAGAGTAGAAAATTAGGTGGCGAGCTTGATTTCTCTGAAAAATACAGTATGTTGCCTTGTTGCATGAGGAAGTCAGACTCCGAGGATCGCCGAGAGTGAGGAATTCTGGAGCTACGATCAAGAATCTGCTAGTGCTTTCCACACTGGCGGTGTTTTTCATAGCTGTTGGCATATTTGTGGCCTCCAATCTGAACCTCCCGGGAGAAACCGAGGCCGAGATTGGAGAAGGACAACCACCATTCCGCGACAGCTTCCTTTATGGACAACACAGCCCCTTTGCCACCATCGCCGAGAGGGTGAAGCCAGCAGTGGTGAACATCTCCGCGGAGAGCGTTCGGGAGAGACCCTATCATGGACTCTTTCCGTACAACGATGAGTTTTACCGGCGCTTCTTCGGCATTCCTCCGGAGCGATTCCGGACTCCACAGAAGAGTAGATCCTTGGGGAGTGGTTTTATCATCACCGAAGATGGTTACATCGTCACCAATAATCACGTGGTTAAGGGTGCTACCAAGATAACAGTGAAGCTTTCCGACCAAAGCCAGTTCCGGGCGGAATGGGTGGGGACCGACCCGGAGACAGATTTGGCGGTCTTGAAAGTGGAGGCTGACCATAGGTTGCCGACAGTTCAACTCGGGGATTCCGACTCCATCCGGGTGGGCGATTGGGCAATGGCGATCGGCAATCCCTTTCCGGAGCTGGGGCTCGATCGCACCGTGACCGTTGGAGTCATATCGGCACTGGGGAGAAAAGGGTTTTCGTTCGGAGGCGAAAGTCCCTCCTACCAAGATTACATTCAGACTGACGCCTCCATCAACCCCGGCAATTCCGGCGGGCCCTTGGTTGGGATCAGCGGTGAGGTGATCGGGATCAATTCCGCAATCATTAGCCCCTCCGGAGGCAACATCGGCATCGGTTTCGCCATCCCCATAAACTTGGCCAAGCCGGTTATCGAACAACTGATCTCTTCCGGGACGGTGGCGAGGGGCTACCTGGGGATTATGCCTCAACAGATAGACAGGGACATGGCCGAGGCGCTGAGCTTGACCACCACGGAGGGAGTTCTGGTATCAGAGGTGACCGAAGACTCCCCGGCGGAGAAGGCTGGCTTTGAAGTTGGGGACGTGATCTTGAACTTCGGAGGTAGCAAGATAACGGATTTGACCCAATTCCGGTTCCTGGTAGCCTCCAAGAAGCCGGGCGAGCGGGTGGGGGTCGAGGTTCTGAGAGATGAGAAAACAAAAGCTCTCAAGGTCAAGCTCGGGGATCGGGCTGAGTACTTGGGGTTGGCCTCCACTGAGAGGCAGGGTGACAAAGGGGAGAGATATTGGCTCGGACTTGAGGTCGTTACCATGACTCGGGAGTTGGCTCGGCAATATAATATCAAGTATGTTCACGGGGTTCTCATTGTCGGTGTCTATCCCGGGAGTGCCGCTGACGATTCCGAACTCCAAAGACTGGATATCATCTTGGAGATAGACGGGAGGCGCATAGAGACTGAGAAAGACTACAATAAGGTGGCTAACTCGTTGAAGGGCCGCAAGAAAGCCGTCTCCTTCTTTGTGAACCGGGGAGGAATCAATCAGTTTGTGGCAGTCAGACCAGAATGAGCTGGAGAAGGGAATCTAGGTGTATCAAATCCAGGCAGGAAAAAAACTGGGAACCTTTTTTGCACTAATTCGTTTATATCTTGGATGGGTATAAGCATCAAACACCTGTGACACGGTGATTTAAGCCAGCTTTTAAGGAGCGTGGTAGTAAATTGGCAAAACCTTCCAGAAGATATCGTGATGAGGACCGTTCTCTGGATCTCTACCTGAGGGAGATCGGAAAAACCCCCCTCATTACCGCTGAAAGAGAAGTAGAGTTAGCTAAGAGAATCAAGCTGGGCGACCACGATGCCCTGGAGAAGTTGACCAAGGCGAACTTGCGCTTCGTAGTTTCAGTGGCAAAGCAATACCAGAACCAAGGATTGTCACTCGCCGACCTCATTAACGAGGGGAACATCGGTCTTATAAAGGCCGCCAAGAGGTTCGACGAGACCCGTGGTTTTAAGTTCATCTCCTACGCCGTCTGGTGGATTCGGCAGGCGATTCTGCAAGCACTTGCAGAACAGTCACGCATCGTACGCCTGCCGCTGAATCGAGTGGGAACTTTGCACAAGATCGGGAAAGTCTCTTCCAGCTTAGAGCAGGAGTACGGTCGGGAACCCTCCCCGAATGAGATCGCCAAGGAGCTGGAGCTCTCTGAGTTGGAGGTCTCTGACACCCTCAAGATCTCTAACTCTCACCTATCCCTAGATGCTCCCTTCTCGGTCTCGGAGGACAACAGCCTGATCGACGTCTTAGAGGATGAGTTCCAACCCTCCCCGGATGAGAATCTCCTGGACGACTCCCTGAGGATTGAGATCGAGAGAGCTCTGGATACCCTCACCCCGAGAGAGGCGGAGGTGATCAACCTCTACTTCGGTCTAAACGGCGAGAAGGCTCTGACATTAGAGGAGATTGGAGCCAGGTTCGGGTTGACTCGCGAGAGGGTTCGGCAGATCAAGGAGAAGGCTATCAGGAGACTCAGGCACACCTCCCGCTCGAAGTCCCTCCGTGCCTACCTGAACTAGTTATCACGACACCAACGAATTGAGGGCGAAGCCGATTGGCTTTGCCCTTTGTTTTTTGATGCTGGGCTCAACGTGAAAAATGAGGAGGCTGGCTCATCTCTTCTCGGTGATGTTTTTCTGCACCAGAAGCTCCCCAAGTTCGAAAGCCTTCTTCAGGATCTCTGGTTCTGCTGCAACCTTCCCCTTTCCCCAGGATTTGCTGACGTAGAAAATCTGTCCGACGCTCTCGATACTTGCCCAGGCGAAGAAGCCGGCAATTACTTTGCGAGCACATTCAAACTCCTGTCTCTCTCCTCCCACCAAAACCATCGCTCCCGACCTCTTCTTGTGAATCAGCTCTTTCAAATAGAAATCGCCCCCTTGGTTCTCTTTAGGAGTCTGTGGACGTAGACAGTTACAGCGGTCAATGAAAAGCTTCATCTGGGCGGAGACGGTGTCGAAATAGATCGGGGAGCCGAGCACAAAGCCATCATACTCTCTCAACCGTTGGTAAATGCGATCCATGTCGTCACGCAGAAAGCATAGCTCCGGCTCAGGGCTTTTCCCACAGGATTGGCATGGCTTTATGACCAGCTCATTCAGAACAACATGCTTGCACTCGGCCCCGGCGCTCTCGGCGCCTCTCAGAATCTCACTCGTCAGTATCTCGGTGTTGCCGCCTCCGATCGGAGAACCATTCAAACCCAAGATCTTCAGTGCTGACATCTTACTTCTCCAACGCGAAGCCGAATTCCTCCGAATATATCCTTTCCCGAGCAGACAAGCAACTGCAACACTCCTCCCTGACCAGCCTAAGCCGGGTTAGCGGTTGTTGGATCCACTGGACTCTTCAACAAGAAGGAATTAGGAATCGGTATATGGGAAACGGGGAAAGCGATTTACCATCTGCTATTCACTATTCATCACTGGTAGTGCCAGTTTTCGGCTTGACTTCCATCACTTTATGCATATTTTATCGCCGTGCAGAAAGGCTTTGGAAGAACGGCCATACAGGCTTTCCTCATAATACTCCTTTCCGGAGTGGTGGGAATCGTTTACAATGCCACCTCCTCAAGAGGCATCTCCCTGATTGGGCACTGGGTTGAGACCGATTCGACCGGATTTCTAATCCCCCTCTCATATCAAAAAGGGGATTCCTTGATCACGCTGGCGGAGGCCATCACCAAATACCAGTCCCAGAACACCATCTTCTTGGATGCTCGCTATAAGGAGGATTACGAGCTGGGACACGTTCGGGGGGCGATAAACCTCTCCTTCGATGATTTCTACGGGCTGTTGCCGGAGGTGGAAGAAAGGCTATCCAAAGAGAAAGAAATAGTCACCTATTGTGGCGAGATCGATTGTGACATCTCCCACGTTTTGGGAAGGATATTGAAGGAAGAGGGTTACGAAAGGGTGATGGTGATGGTTCAGGGATGGGAAGGGTGGGTGAACGCCGGTATGCCCACTT
>JAUWHO010000038.1 GCA_030605835.1 Candidatus Zixiibacteriota bacterium
TGAGTTTATTCACATTGTATATGGAAAGCGACGGGGTTGACGATGAAAACCTTTCCACAGAAGATTGGGTAAGAAAAGCTATGAGGGGTGGACAAACCTCCCTGGGCTGGCTTTTAGAAAAACTGGATAGCCTCGAGGCGCCGTTGGAGATAAAGCAGCATCTTTATGACAACGCCGAATTGACGCTAAGGTGGGAACTCGGCAAAACAAAAGCAGCCCGGACTTTAGCTAAAACTCCTCCCCGGAGAATATATTATCAGAAGGCCCCATTGAAAAAGGCGAAGGTCTATCTAAAAGACTCACTCAGAAAGGGATCGCCACCGTTTTCACTTCTTGCTCAGAAGGCCGGGACGGAAATAGTAAACACTCTTATACGAGCTCAACTGCCTCGCCACCGTGAGCTTTATCCGGTGCTTTACGCCAATCCTGAAGAGGTTTACACGACCTCACCGGGGCGCGGGCTGGAGATATTCATGCTGGGGATGCTTCCCGAATACCGGATGCCCCTGGAGGCCAACTACAGCGCCCTGCTTGTGAAAAATGGCATGCCTATCGGCTACGGCATTGCGGTTCTCTTTTTCGAGCGCTGTGAGATCGCCATCAACGTCTTCGACACCTTCCGTTCAGGAGAGGCAGCGCTCATCTTCGAGCATTTCTTCAGGGTATTTTATCATCATTTCGGTGCCAGAGCGTTTCTCATGCGGCGGTGGCAGGTCGGCCACGAAAACGAGGAGGGGCTTCAGTCGGGATCGTTCTGGTTTTACTTCAAGCTCGGATTTCGGTCCCTCGATCCCCGAATAAGCGAGCTGGCACAAGACGAATGGCAGAAAATACAGCGTGACAAGACTCATCGCACCGACATCAAGACACTAAAAAAACTTGCCCGAAGCGATCTCGTTATCGATTTGAGGCCAAAATCCGAAACGCCATTCAAAGAGCTTCTGGTGGCTGATATCGGAATGGCCGTAACCAGCATGATTGCCGATAGATTCCCGGCAGGCAACCGCCAGGCTCTGACGGTATCAAAGAGAGCGGTGATGAATGCGCTGAACATCGGGGATTTGAAATCGTGGACTGTTCCCGAGCGGCTGCAATTCGAGCGCTGGAGCCCACTATTGGCATCGATACCGGATCTCTCCGATTGGAGAACGGCGGAAAAGCAAAACCTCGTCAGATTAATAAGATCGAAAGCCGGGAAGAGAGAAAAGAGTTATGTGGGTTTGCTTCAGAGGCACCGCAGGCTTTTGGCCGCCCTTACAGATCTTGCCAGTCAAAACCGCGCATAGCCTAATAGCCTCTCCTTTGACTAGTTTGCGGTCGGCCTCGCGAGCTATCTTAGTCGGAAGCAGAACCTAAAAGTTCCATCTTTTGCGAGGTCATCCCCGTTTTTATTTTGTTGTCCATCAAAAACTTACGGGACACATAATTTCGAAAGTCGTAGTTTGACCCTTCTCCCCAAAGATCTTGACACTCCCCTCTTTCCCATGTATAGTGCTATTATCTATGAAAAGAGCGTAAAATGAATGTTATACCCGTTAGAAAGTAGGATAGATAGATGATACTAAGATTAAAACTAATGATCATTTTATGGTCATTCTTGGTTATTCCGCTCTTGTTATTTGGTCAGGAAACAACACCTGGTCAGATTACCTATAATCACAAGACATACGATCTCTATCCCGAAATACTCTCCAACTCGCCGGGAATCCCCTCTCCATTGACGATAGAGGACGGTACCGAGATCGTCACTTGTTTTTCACTAGACGGCAGATATTTCCTTACTCCTGTCACAATGGAGAATGGCGAACCGCTGGATTATGAGAATGGCCAATGGTATGGCAAGGGTCGACAGCTTGATGTTGACTCCACAGATTTTCCGACATTAGCAAGAACGGGAGTTCATTCAGAAAAGGAATTAAATCAGACCAAAACAATAACGGGCAAATCGATTTCGGAAATAACGCAAATGGGTCGTCCTGAGGCATATTCTACGGCAGGTTTTATGAGTCATGATGAAGATATTATTTCTGTTTTAAGAGGCGATAATAGACTTGCTAGTCAGTTGGGAGCAACTCACCCTCAAATCGCTAAGCCCCTATTTCATGTATTCAACGTAATTATCACTGTGAAAAAAGATTCTGAACGAGGAAACGTCAAAGGGATTATATATAACAATAGGAAGATATATTTAAAATTCCGGGGTTCGAAAGGCTGGCAGGAATCTATATTTAATGATGAGATTCTGGGATACTGGCAAATTGAAATATGGAGAGAACTGGATCAAGAGGAGAAAGCGTTTCTATCTAGGAAATATCCGGATCTTACTGAAGGAGAAATGGCTGAATTGCTAAAGAAGCTCTCCTATATTCACACGGGAGAAATGGTTCCATACTATATCATGCGTTATGGTTTCTATGAAGGACACACTTCCTATCGAGCAGACCCAATAGCTATCGCATTCATTTTTGGTCTACGAAGTATACAAGAGATTGAAGGAGCTTTCGAAGGTAACCTGTATGAAACCCTGAAGAAGCATTTTCTCGACGAGAACATTCGCGAATAGTCACGTGTGATAGAAGACATAACAACGGGTTGCGCTGGCCAGAAGGCTCTGTGCCAATTCGACATTCAAAGGATTCTCTAAGCCCTTGTAGTTCACGGTTGTAGTCCAGAATCCCTGCGGTTTTTAACGTTTTCTTTTTTGTCAGTAACGGTAGCTAGAGTAGATCGGGGTTCCGGGGCCGCCACGGCTGACGAGAAACCCTACACCTTGATTTGAAGTTCCGGTCGGTTACAAGCCATACACTTCGAGCTCAACCGGACCTAATCGATTTGACAACATACAATTGGGAGAAGAGTAATGAGTATTGTTAAGAAAGTTTTCGAAAATAGGCGCTTTGTACATGCTGTGCGGCTTTTGGGGATTCTCACGCTGTTATTTCTCATTCATTGTCAGGCTCCTGATGAACGATTTAGTCCTTATCTCATCTTATATGCCTTTGACGCCGAAGGCGTACTTCTTTCTCAGCAGATGACTATTATAGATAGCGTCACCGCCCTTGGCCGAACAACCTATGTCGGCCAGCTTTCAGGCAAAGACATTGTCCTGGCCGAATCAGGAATAGGCATGACCAATGCCGCCATGTCGGCACAGTATCTGATTGACCAATTCCACCCCAAGGCCGTCATCTTCTCCGGTATCGCCGGAGCCATAGACACCTCGGTTCATATCGGCGACATTGTCATCTGCAGCGATTGGATCACGCATGATTACGGCTATTACGGCAAAGACGGCTTTAGACCCTCGGCAATACAATATTTCGATAACAGCGCCGACAGCCTGACTACTTCGCGGTACTTTACGGTCGATCCCGTCTTGCTAGGCGCCGCCTATCAACTCGCCAATGACGATCTCGCACTCGAGAGGATCGGCGACCGGACACCCAGTCTGCTTGTCGGCGGTACCGGTGTCAGTGGCAACAGCTTTATCGACAGCCAGGAAAAACGCCTCTGGTTGAATGCGCAGTTTTCGGCGATGGTTACCGATATGGAATCGGCGGCAGTCGCCCAGGTATGTGTGGTCAACGGTCTTCCTTTTATCATTTTCCGTTCGGCATCCGATTTGGCCGGCGGCTCCGGCTCAGAAACAGCCCGTGAAGAGATGGGACAATTCTTCGAAATCGCCGCTGATAATTCATCAACTCTGGTGATGAAGTTACTGCGGTCATTATAGGTTATTGACGTTAATGACGTTACGTTGTAGCGTGCTGGATTATCCAGTTGATGAAATCGTCTCGTCGGCCCCACATTTTGCATCATAGGGCTCTAAAGATGGCGAGGAAGATAAGAGATCTTCCTTGCTCCCTTCTCTTTCTGTCTCACCAGTGATCCATCACGTTTGAACTCTCGCTCGGCACTACGATTGCCCTCCTTTATGAGATTTCCGGCAAGCAACTGCAGGCAGAGACTAAGCTTTGAGTTTCCGGAGCGGCCTCATTTGCTCTCTTCCGCGGACGTCATTTCAAGCCCTCTCCGGGAGCTGGCTTTGAACTGCAATTCCTTAGTCAGGCAGTAGGTAACCGGCACCACATAGATCGACATCAAAGCTATGAGCATCCCTCCGAAACTGGGAATAGCCATCGGTACCATTACATCGGCGCCGCGGCCCTTGCTGGTCAGGACCGCCAAGAGAGCCAGAATGGTTGTGGCGGTGGTCATCAAGGCCGGACGGGCCCGGCGCACTCCCGCCCACACCGTATTCTCCCGAATTTCCGCGATGGATTTAGCCGGCCGCTTCGAGAAAATCTGTTCCAGATAGGTTCCCATCAGCACACCGTTGTCGGAGGCAATTCCAAAGAGCGCCAGAAACCCCACCCAGACGGCAACGCTTAAGTTGATGGGGTGTATCTGAAAAAGCTGGCGCATGTTGACCCCGAAGATGGAGAAGTCGAAGAACCAGCTCTGGGAATAAAGCCAGATGAGGATGAAGCCTCCCGACCAGGCGACGATTATGCCGGTGAACACCAGAAGGGAAGTCGATACCGAGCGGAAGTTGAGATAGAGGATCAGAAAGATAATCAGAAGGCTCAAGGGGACTACGATCATCAGGGTCTTCTCCGAGCGCACCTGGTGCTCGTAAGAGCCCGCAAACTTGTAGCTCACCCCGCCGGCGATGACCAGCTCCCCGCTTTCGATCTTGTTCGCAAGATACTTCTGGCACTCCTCCACCACCTCCACCTCCGCATAGCCGGATCTTTTGTCGAAGACGACGTATCCGACCAGAAATGTATCCTCGCTCTTTATTACCTGGGGACCGCGGAGGTAACGGATTTCCGCCAACTGGATCAGGGGGATTTGGGAGCCGTCGGCGGCCGGCACTAAAATCCTGTCCAAAGCTTCGATATTATCCCGCAACTCCCGCTGATAGCGCACTCGTATAGGATATCGCTCACGGCCCTCAATCGTGGTCGAGATCCTCTTACCTCCGATGGCGAATTCGATCACATCCTGAACCTGGCGGATATTCACACCGTAGCGGGCAATTGCTTTTCGGTCGATATCGATTTCCAGATAGGGTTTGCCCACGATGCGGTCAGCGAAGACGGTCCGGGCGTCCACGGAGGGAACCTCTTTTAAGAACCTCTCAATATCAAGCCCCACTTTCTCCACCTCCTCGAGGGAGGGACCAAAAACCTTCACTCCCATGGGGGCGCGCATGCCGGACTGGAGCATGACGATGCGAGCCGCGATGGGCTGAAGTTTGGGTGCGGAGGTTGTCCCCACGATCTGTGCGGCCTCAACGATCTCTTTCCAGATGTCATCCGGGGTTCGGATATGCTCCCGCCACTGCCGATGTCGCTTTCCGGTCACGGGATCGGGGGGGCTGTATTCCGGCTTGTAGTTTATGACGGTTTCTACCATGGAGACCGGTGCCGGGTCCAAGGGGCTCTCCACCCTGCCAATTTTGCCAACCACCGACTCCACCTCGGGGATGCTTCGGATGGCCATGTCCTGTTTCTGGAGAATGTCTAAAGCTTCTCCGATGGAAGCATGTGGCATGGTAGTGGGCATCAAGAGATAGGAACCCTCGTCGAGAGGCGGCATGAACTCCTTGCCCAGCCCGGGGAATTTGTGGGAGGCGTTGACCCAAAGCCTGGTGCTGCGCACCGAATCCTCTGAGACCCCGAGCAGTCCAAGGCCAGCCGAGACAGGAGAAAGGGCGCGGTCGAACCCCTGCCAGATTACCAGGCCGAAGATCACAGCGGCCAGAGGCAAAGAGTAGAAAAGCAATTTCCGCCTCAGAAAGAACCGCAATATCGGCTCGTAGAAATGCTGGAACAATCTGAAGAAGCCCAGAAGCCCTCCGATGGTGAGAATCACGAACACTAGGTTTCTTATCGTTCCTTTGTTTATTCCCAGAGGCATCCAGTGATGGGTCAGGATTACGAGCACCAGAAGAGCTGCCAGGAGAATGGAGAGGGGCCCCACCCGTTTCCGTATTTTCTCTGGAAGGAGAGGTTCAATGAGCCGGTAGATTCCGACCGAAGCGATCAACGCCCCGGCCCACCATAGGAATACGAAGCCGACGACCACCCCGATCAGGACGATAACGAAATTGACGATCAGCCGCCGGCCTCGCGAACTAACACGCTCTTTCAAGAACATGTGGGCGAAGGGAGGCAGGATGACGACCGCGACTACCACCGAAGCTAAGAGAGCGAAAGTCTTTGTGTATGCGAGGGGCTTGAAGAGTTTCCCTTCCGGTCCTGTCATCGTGAAGACCGGCAAAAACGAGATAATAGTGGTGCTGATGGCAGTGACCACCGCCCCGGCCACCTCTTTGGCGGCATTATATATAACCTCAAGCCTGGTCTCCCCCGGTTTTGCCTCCTGGAGACGCTTGAGGATGTTCTCGGACATGATGATGCCCATATCGACGATGGTCCCGATGGCGATCGCAATCCCCGAAAGCGACATTATGTTGGAATCCACCCCCGCCATCTTCATGGCGACAAAACAGACAAGCACCGCCAGCGGCAAAAGGCCGGAGATGAGCATTGAGCTCCGGAGATGCATCACCATTATGATGACGACAATAATGGTGATGAGGATCTCGTCGGTGAGGGCTCCCTCCAGGGTGCCGAGGGTTTCGTGGATGAGCTGGGTTCTGTCGTAGAAGGGCACTATCTTTACCTCAGAGATGGTGCCGTCAGGTAGAGTCTTTTTGGGAAGCCCGGGGGAGATCTCCTGGATCTTCTTTTTAACGTTCTTTATGACTTCGAGCGGGTTTTCACCGTAGCGAACCACCACCACTCCCCCAACGACCTCCGCCCCCCCCTTGTCAAGGGCGCCTCGTCTGGTTGCCGGACCGAGGGCTAAAGTGGCAACATTCTTGATGTAGATAGGAACATTGTCAACCTCCTTGATGACGGCATTCTCAAGGTCTTCAATATCCTTCACGAAACCGAGACCTCGAACGATATATTCAACCCGGTTGATCTCTATGGTCTTGGCGCCGACGTCGATATTGCTTGACCTCACTGCATTGACAATCTCGGCAAGGGTGACGTTGTGGGCACGCATCGCATCGGGATCAACGTCGATCTGGTATTCCTTGACGTAGCCGCCAACGGAGGCCACCTCGCTTACCCCCTCTGCGGAAGCCAGAGAGTAACGCACATACCAGTCCTGGATGGTGCGCAGTTCCTGGAGGCTAAAACCCTTTCCCTCCAGGGTGTACCAGAATATCTGCCCCAAGGCGGTGGCATCCGGTCCGAGGGCGGGGCTGACACCTTGCGGCAAATCCTTCTGGGCAACGCTCAACCTCTCAAGGATGCGTGAGCGTGCCCAGTAAAAGTCCACCTTTTCGTCGAAGATGACGTAGATGCTAGAATACCCGAAAAAGGAAAAGCTGCGGATGGTCTTGACGGCGGGGACGCCGAGGAGGGAAACCGTCAGAGGATAGGTGATCTGATCTTCAACGTCCTGGGGAGATCGTCCCATCCATTCGGTGAAGACCACCTGTTGATTCTCGCCGATGTCGGGAATTGCGTCCACCGGCACCGGGTCGCGAGGAAACTCTCCCAACTCGATGTCAAAGGGCATCACATGCAGGCCCCATAAGAGCATGAGGATAAGAAGGACAAATACGATGAACTTGTTTTCCAGACAAAAACGGATCAGCTTGCCAAGCAGGCCTTCCTTTTGGTTCAGAGCATCTTTATTCATGCCGGCCTTCTCCCTCTCCTTCCTCCCCGGGGCCGGAGGAGAGCGTCTCTGTCAACTTTCCGCATTTGAACATGGCTTTGCCGAAGTATGGATTCTCAACTTCGGGCTTGTTCTGCAGCCAGTCGGCGCCCTGCCCCTCGAAGGCCATAGAGCAGTGGAAGCGGAGGAGCGCCTCTCTGCCGCCGGGGCCGAACTTCCTTGCAGTTGCGATCAGGGACTCCGAGAGGGAGGCGAATCCCGAACGGGCGGCGGCGATATCCTCGGCAACGGCCACCTCGCCGGCGGCCTTTTTCAGAGCCTTATATTGTCTCATCCATGCTGTATGGGTAACCCCCTTCAACAGTTCCATATCCACAGCATCGAGAGCGTTCACTGCTTGCTTGGCCCCCTCCTGGGCATCCTTCAATCGATCTTGACTTAAGCCCTGTTGAACTTTGAAGTAAGTTGAGAAAACCGGGCCTAACTCGGTTTTGAATCTGTCGGGAGCTTCAAAAACTCCGGCTCTTGCCTCTTCGACTTTTTTGGTGGGAGTTGTCTGAGTCCCGCCATGTTGATGCCCCGGCGGTGTGCCGCCCCCCTGGGGATTCATCATGCTGGGCCGGGCCTCGATCTGAAGGGCGCTGTCGATCTTGAAATTTCCGTGAACCACTACTCGTTCCCCCTCGCTCAGCCCGGATTTAACCACGTAGTAGTCTCCAGCCCTCGGCCCCAACTGCACAATTCTGCCCTCATAGGTAGGGCGCTCCATCTCCGGAACTTCGACGTAGACAACGGCACGCTTGCCGGTAATGAGAGGTGCGGTTGCTGGAATCACCAGTGGTCGGTCCTCTCCTCCTTCAGAAAGGTTGGCTTTTAGCTGGGCACGTATGAACATGCCGGGTTTCAATCTCCCTTGAACGTTGGGGACCTCCACCCGAACCCCCACGGTGCGCGTCTTCTCGTTTAAGAAAGGGTCTACGAAGACGATACGCCCTTTAAATGTCTCACCGGGATAGGCCTCGGCTCTAAATTCGATCTCCTGACCATGGCGAATCCAGACGAGATCCGACTCGTAGGCCTCCAACAGAGCCCATACTAAAGAGAGGTCTGCTATACTGTAGATGCGGGTGCCGGTTTTGACATACATCCCTTCGAAGCCATTCTTTTCGATGACCGTCCCGCCTATGGGACTATGAATGGTCATATGATCATCGGTCGTTCCCCTCTCTTTGATTTCAGCGATTTGAGCTGGTGAGATCCCTGCAAGGCGCAGCTTTTCTTCCGCGGACTTCAGGGTAGCTTCCGCCATCTCCTTTGACAGTGCATCGGCACTCCCTCTGAGTTGTTCTCTCATCTTGAGGGCCTGGAGGTACTCCTCCTGGCTGGAGAGAAGCTCAGGACTGTAGATGTAGACCATAGGAGCGCCCCGGTCCACCTGCACACCGGTGAAATTGTAATAGAGACGGTCGATACGGCCCGGCACCCAGGAGGCGAGGTGAAATACCCGGCTCTCATCGTAGTCAATCTTTCCGACCATCCTTATGCTTTTGACGACGCGCTTGCGAACAACTGCTGCGGTCTGGATTTCCGCCAGCTCTTTGGCTGCCTCTGACATGGTCAGTCGCCGGGGGTGCTCTTCCCCCAGATCTTCCCCCTTCACCGGAACCAGGTCCATGAAACAGATCGGGCATTGACCCGGCTCCGGCAATCTGATCTGCGGATGCATGGAGCAGGTCCAGATCGCCGGCTCGGTTTCACCCGCCTCCAGAGGGGATGCCAGTTGCTCGCCGGTGGACAACTCTTGGGGGGTCGGCTTCAACATGTAGCCGAGTAGAAAAGCGAACAACACCAGCAGGGGTATCAATATCTTTCTTAGTTTGATTGAGAGTTTCATGATCAGATCCTCCTATTTGGATTTGCTTTCAGGTAGCTTAGCTCCGACTATCTCTTCGAGCCCAGCCAGATTTTGCTGAAAGTCCGCCTGTGCTCTCTCATACGCAAGTTGGAAGTGAAGAAGCATGCGTTGAGAATCGATCAGATTCAAAAAGTCGGTCTTATCGGCCTTGTAGCTTTCTTCGCTCACCCGAAGCGATTGCTCCGCTCTGGGTATGAGACTCTCTTTGTAGAGAATGATCTGTCGCTGGGCGGTATTGATTCTAAAATAGCTGTCTTTGACCTCGAAAAGGAGCATGTTTTCTCTATCGCTGTAGGCGAATCGTTCGGATAGGGTTTTTGTTTCGGCTTCGCTGACGCCGGCTCTTTTCTTGCCCCACCAGATTGGCAAACTCATTGAGAACATCACAGACCAAGCATCCAGACCCTCCTGGGGAGCCATGGGGGCCCCCAGATCGATCTGTTGGTATTGAACGCCCACGGCGAAATCTGGGAAGTAGTCGAGCTTTGCGAGCTTCAGCTCACCTTCTGCCTTCTCGATCAGTTGCCGGTGGAGACTCAGCTCAGGAGAAGAAGCTTTTGCCAGCTTATAAAGACTATCAAGGTCAAGAGTAAGCGTTTCAAACTCGCTTCCCTCGGGGTCTCCCAATGGTGCCTCCGGCGAGCGACCAAGCAGGGCATTTAGCTTCGCCTCCACGGTGGTCTTCATCTCCAGGAAGGTGTCAAGGTCGTTTTGCAGTTTTGATATCTCCACCTGGGCCTTCAGCACATCCTGCTGCGGAACTTTGCCGGTTGCATACTTTATCTGAGCTACCTTCTCCAGCTGTTTCAGCAGGCCCACGTTCGACCTCGTGATGGTGATGGCCTTTGTGATCCAGTAGAGTTCGAAATAGGTCTGCTTCACCCTGGAGGTTACCACAAGCCGAGTAGACTCATATCTCTCCTCGAAGACCCCTGCTTTCGACTGAGCGATCTTTGATTTGGTCTTCAGTTTGCCAAGCCACGGAAGCCTCTGAGAGAGCGTAATCCCTCCCCGGATGGGGCCATTTCTGGTCTCAATCTGTTCCCCAAAGTAGGTCACACCGACTGCCGGGTCCGGGAGACTGGAGACCACCTTCGGCCTACTTAAAGCTGCCTCCCAGCGAGACTTGGCAGCTGCGATCTGGGGGTTCGCCGCAAGAGCGTAAGCGACCGTCTCTTCGAGCGACAACAGAGAGTCAACCTCTCCCAGGTCTGGCAGTTCCCCTTTTGCACTCTGATCTGCCTGCTCACTCGAGGCCAGATCTGCACCGTAGTAATAGTCACGTCTCGAAGTGGCGCAGACCAGGGCGGGGAGTGCCACGATAAGCACTGTTACGAAAAGCAAATTCTTCATTTATGACCTCCTAAATCCTTCAAGCTACGAGTAGCTTACAAGCCTAGACGCAACCCGAATACCTGCGACTGTCAGGGCCGCCTGACATCCTAACAGCATTGCGGATGCGGGTTTCTGGATTTAAGCTAAGGACTTAGGAGGATGATCAATTAGAGAGGGGAGGAGTGTTACCCTCTGGTGGGAAGGAAAAGGTTTGTAAATGGACAGATCAAAAGCTAACCATACTTGGCCTGAATCTAAAATGGCCAGCGACGAATTGCCTGTGCAGAAAAAGGGCTTGCAGCCTTGAGATTCAGAGTCATTCTCAGTCTGGTCAGTGCAATCACAGTTGTCTCCACAGCAATCCATCCTGCAAGAGTACGCGGCACGATCCGACAAGGCCTCCGCCACCGTCGCAACTGCGGGAGCAGCGTAAGGACTGAGAATACAAAAGGCAATTATGTAAGCAAGTACGTGTCTCATTACCAAGCTGCAATCTCTCGTTTAGCTGTTCAACGCAAAAAGCATCCAAGAGTTCCCGGCAGAAGAGAAAAATACTAAATCGGCCACATTAACCACTCCGAACCGAATCTGACCTACCCTCGCCAAGCTGCCTCGTATGCCACCGCAGCGCGTCAGGCAGCCAGAAAGTTGAAGGTCACGGAGGTGGGCCCTAAGCGGCATTCAGGCAGTAGGACTTTCTAGCACTGGTTTCTAGTTACCCAGCTTGTGAAATCGTCTCGTCGGCCCCGCCATAACCCTGGACCTCCCCGCAAGGGAGGTCTACTATTTTGATCTTAGGGGTAATCGTTATATCTTTCACCTGAATAAATCTAAAGTGGGCAGGAGAATATGGTTTCCACCCCAGTCATGCCAATGAAAGGAACAGATAAGATGAGAAACCGATGGATCGTTCTTGGGGTGCTCATGCTCTCTGTAATTGCCATCTTGATTGGCTGTTCGGAAGAGTTCAGGGTCAAGCAGCTGGAGGAACAAAACAAAGCGGTGGTGCGCCACGTGCACGAAGAGATAGCAAGGGGAAACGTTGCAGTGTTCGATGAGGTGCTTACATCTAATTATATCCGACATTGTCAGGCTATGCCCCCCGGTCTTCAGGAGCTGCACGGGACCGAGCAGTTTAAAACATTTATCAAGGAGTTCTTGGAAGCTGTTCCAGACTGCCATGACACGATTGATCTTATGATTGCGGAGGGGGACAAGGTAGCTTACATCACTACGATGACCGGCACCCAAACAGGACCGATGGGTGACCTTCCAGCCAGCGGGAAGAGCTTCACGTTGGTGAACCTCATCATTCATAGATTAGAAAACCGTAAGATTGCTGAAACCTGGGTAAGCTGGGACAACGTCGCGATGTTGACACAGTTGGGACATTTCCCTTCTCCAGCAGAAGACCAGCCTTAGCTGTGGCCACAGCCCGTTCTCACAAGGGTGTAAGATAACATTGCTTGTCAGACATACTTGACTGCCTTCCAACGAGTTCTGCCAACCACCACATAATGTAACCGCACGCTGAGTTCAAAGCCCACAAAAGTTTGCGGAGAGTGATATTGCCCCGTTTGTTTGTTAACTTACTGACTTACAGCTAATTAACATATATTTATGATAACACATATAGAATCTAAAGAATTTGGTGCAGTTGATTTAACTTGTAAATCCTAAGAATATCTCTTAAATTTCTACTGGAAATATCCTGAATGTTCTGAGGATGTATAGATAGGAGGATAAAATGTCAAGGAAATGTCATGCATTGTTGGGACTTGCTGTCCTCGCTCTCATTTTCATCTCGACACCAGCAATGGCGCAGAACCGGCCGATTCAGCTTGCATTGTTCACGCCGGTTCAAATTTTCCCGGAAGATGACGCCATTTCAGGTGTTCGACTCAACCTGATTTACGGACGGAATGTTTTTGTTACTGGTCTGGATTTGGGGTTGGTTAACCATACTACTACAGACATATCTAAGGGAGTACAGCTTGGGATGGTAGGTTTGGTGGATTCCGACTTCGTGGGCTGGCAGCACAACTCGGTAAATGTGACGAAGGGCAATTTCAAAGGATTCCAATGGGGAGCTGTAAACTACGCTAATTATGCGAATGGGTTCCAGCTTGGGGTTGTAAATTATGCCGTGAGTATGAAAGGCCTGCAGATCGGGCTTGTGAACATCATCCGGCAGGGAGGTGCGTTTCCGGTCTTTCCCATCGTCAACTGGTCATTCTAGCGATCCACGGAAATGAGAATGACCATTTAAATAATCGTTAGTGTCAGGAAATCGCGTTCCGGGGGGCCATTAAGACAGAATCACTGCAGGTGCCAGCTTGTACGTCTTCAGACCAGCGAATTCCACCTTCTGTCTTGAAATTTATAAAAAACCTCACACTCAAAGCTCACAAAAATCTGCGGAGAGTGATATTGGCCCCGCCTCCCCGTATGCGGTTCTATGGTAATGGACTGTGGGTGGGAGTATCCTTCACTGTCGAACAAGCTGTAAGAACCCCTGAAGGTATTTTTTTAGATTTACTTTTGCCAAGTTTTTGATTATCTTTGTTTGCAATTCGGTCCAAGTCCTCTTAGGAAGAGTGCTTTGGGACATTCGGAATATCTCACCTCTCTTAGTGAAGGAGCTATAAAATGAGACATTTCATTTTACTCTTCGGGGTGGTTGTGACATTTGGACTCTCGTTGCTGGTAATGCCTTGTGCTTTAGCTACAGGAGGAGGGCAGGCAATCACCGTTACGATACCCGCGGGCAGCTACCAGATCACAGACACAGAACGCGGACAGGAAATCACTGTTGAGGATTTTGGATACCTGCTGGTACCAGGAAAACCAGCTCTCCCCTCTAAGATCTTCGCTATTGCGATTCCTCCAGGTGCTGAGGTTGTTGATGTCAGTTTTGATGCCGGCCGCGGTATTACGCTACCCGGAGTTTATGAAATAGCTCCGGCTCCCTTGCCGAGAGTGATTGGTCAGGAGGACCCTTTCATTTACGAGAAAGAAAAGCAGCTTTATCAGAAGAATTTTGAGTCTGTTTACGGTAGTGATGACCTATATCCTCAAGAGGTTGTAGAATTTGTACGTGCTGCCGGTTACAGGAAATACAACTTGGTGGATGTGAGAGTTGTGCCATTTACATATCGTCCCATATCTGGCAAGTTGGTTTGTTACCCCGAAATTGCTGTCCGAGTAAGCTACAGACCCTCAAGCAGACTAAGCGAGGCAATCGTTGACAACTTGGAGCGAACTGAGCGAATCGCGGAGGAGATCATAGTCAACTATGACCAAGCTATGAGCTGGTATCCACAGGAGATGCCAATGGTCAGCGATCTTCACGACTTCGTAATCATTACCCTGAGCTCGTTGGCAGAATCGGTTGCTCCTCTGGTGGACTGGGAAACCACAAAGGGGAGAAACGTTGAAGTGGTGACCACCTCCTGGATTGATGCCAACTATAGTGGCTACGACCTGGCGGAGAAGATGAGAAACTTCCTCAGAGAGAAGCACCCCTCCAGTGAATGGGGCATTGAAGATGTGCTGCTTGTAGGTCATTACGATGATGTTCCGATGCGTCGCACATGGCAGGATGTTGGCTACGGAAAGCCGGAGACTGATTTTTACTATGCGGACCTCTCCTTACCGGATGATCAATCCTGGGATATCGACCAAGATCATCTATATGGTGAGGATGCGGACATAAATGATTTCTATGCGGAGGTGAGCGTTGGTCGAATCCCCTGGAGTGATCCCGGTGTTGTGTTGAGTATTTGTGAAAAATCCGTTGCCTATGAGCAAAACGACGACCCGACATTTAAAAAGAACATACTCCTTCTGGGGGCTTTCTTCTGGGACGATGATCCTAACCCTCGTACTGATTGTGCCGTGCTCATGGAGGCAAAGGTCGATCAACCGTGGATGTCTGATTGGACTATGACCCGGATGTACGAGCTGGGCTACTCCACATATCCAATGGACTACGACCTGAGGAACAGTAACGTGGTCTCGGTGTGGTCGTCCGGCACCTATGCTTTTGTGAACTGGGCCGGCCACGGAAGCCCGTATTCCAGCCATAGATATCACGATACCGGGGAGGCTTTCATCCATTCGAGCAACTGTCCGCAGCTCAACGACGATTATCCCGCAATTATTTTTGCGGATGCTTGCAGCAATTCAGATACCGATTATTTGAATATCGGACAGGCAATGATGCGGCAAGGGGCGGTGGGTTTTTGGGGGGCTACTAAAGTCGCCTATGGATGTCCAGGCTGGACCGGTCCGCTCGACGGCTCCAGTCAGTCTTTAGACTACTTCTTCACAACGTATGTCACCTCAGGCGAATATAGTCAGGGTGGGGCTCATCAAAGGGCCTTGCGGGATATGTACCTGTATGGGCTATGGTATAATGTCAAGTATGAAACGTTTGAGTGGGGAGCGCTTTGGGGTAATCCGGATCTGGGGATGGCTCCTCCGGTGCCTCGGCCGTTGGTCATTCTCTTACCCGATGGCTTGCCTGAGTACCTCGAGCCAGGTGTCCCCACCACTTTTATAGTTCGGATCGAGAACGGCGGCCAGAATTATGTTGCCGGCACCGGGAGGCTCCACTATCGCTATGACGGTGGTGATTTCTTGACCTCCGAGTTGACCTCCATCGGAAAGGGCCTCTACGAGGCCACCCTCCCGCCCGCGGGTTGTGATGCCGTCCCGGAGTTTTACATCAGTGCCATGGGAGACGGGGGATCCACGGTACTGAGTCCGCCGGATGCGCCCAATTCAGTTTACACCGCATTGGTCGGGACCGTAACCATAGTCATGGAGGACAATTTCGAAACCCATCAAGGCTGGACCGTCTCCGGCGATGCCCTCGACGGTCACTGGGAACGAGGTGTGCCCGTAGGCGGTGGTGGGCGAGGTGATCCGCCGAGGGATTTCGATGGCTCCGGGCGATGTTATCTTACCGGCAATGAAGTCGGAGACTCCGATGTTGACGGTGGGTACACCTACCTGACCTCTCCGACCATCGACCTCTGCGAGATTGAAGACCCTCAAGTCGAGTACGCCTTGTGGTACACCAACAATGTGGGCAACGCTCCCAACAATGATCTGTTCAAGACCTATATCTCCAGCGATAACGGCGCAAGCTGGGTTTTGGCTGAGACGATCGGCCCCGCGAGCATCGGCGGTTGGGCAGAGCATTCGTTTAATGTCACCGACTTTGTGACCCCCACTGAGCAGACTAAGGTCCGCTTTGAGGCCTCAGATCTTGACAGCGCATCCGTCGTTGAAGCTGGGATTGATGCTTTTAGGGTAGTGATAGTGGAATGCGATGAGCTCCCCACAGTCTCCATCGACATAATCCCCGACAACCCGCCGATTGTGGTGCCTCCGGGAGGATACTTCACCTATACCGGTGTTGTCACCAACAACACCTCCACTTCCCAGAGGGTCGATCTCTGGGTGATGGTCACCTTGCCCAATGGTGATCCGTACGGGCCGGTCAAGCAGTTCAGCAATGTGCCTCTTGGGCCCAACCAGACCAGAACCCAGACCGAGATCCGGCAAAACGTTTCCAGCCTTGCGCCTCCGGGAGATTACGTCTACACCGCCTACTGCGGCGAGTATCCCTCCAATGTGATCTCCCTGGATTCCTTCGAGTTCACCGTCACCTCCGGAAAGGTGAGCGAGGGCGTTGATTGGACCCTGGAGGGATGGTTTGACGAGGGCAGGGAGCTGTTGCCGGAAAGGACCGAGCTGTTCGGCAACTTCCCCAATCCGTTCAACCTCACCACCACATTCAGCTACGCTCTGGCGAATGATGCTGATGTGACCCTGGAAGTGTATGACCTCCTCGGCCGAAAGGTGACTACGCTTATTAACAAGCAGCAGCAGGCTGGTTACCATCATCTGATCTGGAATGCAAAAGTGATATCATCCGGCGTGTATTTTTACAGAATTCACGCAGGAGATTTTACTGAAGCTAAGAAGATGTTGCTGTTGAAATAGCAATTAGTGCTCCTAATGTGTAGCTGTGAGGTTTGCCAATCATTTCGGCAGAGCGATCAGGCTTTTCGCAACTAATTGTTTTCCAATAAGTTCCATGGACACTCTTTGTATCCAGCCGAAATGGCAAACTCAAAGCTCACAAAAGTCTGCTGGGAGTGGGGTCGGGACCGAAAATGCTGTCTAAGTATCAGGCATTCTAATTATCCAGTTGATGAACTCGTCTCGTAGCTCCCGTGTTTTATAAGCCTCTGCCCTGCAATTACTTGCGCTTACACGTAACTGCCTCGTTTTTTTTAGTGATTTGTTATTTTAAATTGATGGAACTTTATTGACTTTTGTTTCATTATAATATATAGTTTTAGCGATTGCTAAAACATATGAAATGAGTGAAACATGATAAATGAAATACAGACCCTAGAAAAGATCAAAGAGTCGTTAATAAAGATATTTGAATCCGCCCAGGCAGCACGGATAGCAAAAGTGACAGAACAAGGATTTGTTAGCCAAGATCGATCCCAAGGCTTGCGGCCAGATTTAATTGTCGACCTCGAAACGCCAAATAATAAACGATACCGATTAATCGTTGAAGTAAAATCAAGTGGTCAACCACGATTGGTCCGGATGGCTATTAATATTTTGCAGACATTAATTGATAATAAACCGAATGCGTATGGGGTTTTTGCAGCACCATATATTTCAGAGGACTCCCAGCAATTATGCAAGGAAGCTGATATAGGGTTTGTGGATATGGCGGGAAATTGTTTTCTTAAATTTGGCGAAATCTATATTAGCATTGAAGGCAAAAAAAATCCATATCCATCTTCATGGTCGCTCAAAACATTATTCTCTGCCAAATCATCGCGCGCATTAAGGGGGTTGCTTTCCAGTGAAAAAAGAGATTGGTTAACCATTGAGCTTGCGCAGGAAGTAAATATAAGTCTCGGATTAGCCTCGAAAGTAAAACAATACTTATTGGAGAATGAATTGGCGAAAGGGGTTCAAGAAGGTAAGTTGAGGAAATTCAAGCTGACAAATCCAGAGCAATTGCTAACGAGATGGTCAGACGAATACAATTATAAAAAGAATAACCTGAACGATTATTATTCGATAGAGGATATAAAAACACTTGAGCGAAAATTACCGGGGATTCTTTCTGGAAATGATATCAAATATGCCTTTTCATTAACCTCGGGAGCCTCATTTGTAGCCCCCCATTTGAGATATAGGCGCTCATTTGTCTATATCGAAAGTGGAAAAATCAATGAAGCAGCGGAGCTGTTGAAACTGAAACGTGTTACATCAGGGGCAAATGTCATATTAATGGAACCGTATGACGAGGGTGTGTTTTATGGTCTCCAGGACATTCGTGGAGCCAAAGTAGTTTCAGTCATACAGCTTTATCTTGATCTTCGAAATTTCAAAGAGCGTGGAGAAGAAGCAGCTGAATTTATTCTTCAACAGAGGATAAAAAATAGATGGTAACAAAAAGCGATTATGGCGATTCAGCCGTTCAGGCATGTTTGTCCGTGATGGTCGAATTAATGACAGTGCTTGGTGAATTCCGCGACGGGATGGTCTTGGTAGGTGGCTGGGTTCCCTATTTTTTGTTTCCTGAAGACCAGAAAAATCACATTGGCAGCCTTGATATTGATATTGCTTTTGACTTTAATAAAATTCCCGTGGATTCCTACGGAACTATATTGAAACTGCTCGAAAAACAGGGTTATGTACAAAGCGACAAACAGCCCTTTATCTTTTATCGTAGCGTTAAGGATAAGGACGGAGTGCCCATTAAAATAGAGATAGACCTGCTATCAGGCGAATATGGTGGGACGAAAAAATCTCACAGGACGCAGACCATCCAGGATGTTAAAGCGAGAAAGGCACGCGGTAGCGATTTAGCTTTCAGTATTAATTCATCTACAAAATTGAGAGCGACTATGCCTGATGGCGCGATTAATGAAGTGAAAGTAACAATACCTGGCGCGGTTCCTTTTCTTGTTATGAAGGGGATGGCTATGTGGGACACTATCAGGGAAAAGCACGCCTATGATATTTATTTTTCTATCGAACATTTTGAGGGTGGTATCGATGCTTTAGTTAAGGAATTTCAGCCTCATAAATCGCGCTCTTTGGTGAAGGAAGGTCTCGGCAAAATCAGAAACCTGTTTGAATCGATTGATTCACAAGGTCCAGTTGGTGTTGCTAATTTTCTGGAAATCCATGATGGCGATGAGAGAGCGCAGCTAATCAGAGATGTCTTTGAGAAAGTGAATACTCTTATGGATTCCCTCGGAATAGATCCTTTTAGCGATTAGATTTCTTGGTGGCTACACTAATTCCCAATGTTCCCGGATGCCATTATGACGTCTAAAATACAGATATGAAAGCTTCCGATTGTTTATAACTTATTATTCTATAGCGTTTTCCGTTGATCGTGCCAAAGACAACTTTTATCTCGAATTCAAAGCATAAAGTTTGGGGAGAGTGAGGTTGGCCCCGCTGACTTATAACCCCTTGTATTATTGCGGGTTACACGTGAGGGGCTATTTTACTATAGAACTCTCCCGCTGATCATTTCAAATTCAGCAGATGACGCAAAGAGAAAACGGGCCGGTGAGATATCCCGACGCGTTTTGCTGCTGATATTATGGAGATCTACTTCACCAGCATCATCCGCTTGGTCTCGGTGAAACCAGAAGCGGTGAGCTTGTAGAATCAGGTGCTGGAAGAGACCTCTGCGTTACGGCTCTCCCCTACTTCCGAATGAGAGCGGACAATTCGCGTTATATTGGCAGTAACCGCTTAGAAGAAAGCATGTTAGGCCGCCCTTTGGGTCATAACCCAGTTGATGAACTCGTCTCGTCGCTCCAGCTTTGATGTAAATTGAGCCCCTTTGGCTAGTATGTCGAAGGGCTCTTTTTGTGTGGGGTAACCAACACAACGGACTGCATCCTTTTCCGTTGAAAAGGTAGCTTCTATTCCCTATCTTTGGATAGAGAGTGACCGAAACGTCCTGAAGATATGCCGTCGAGAGGAGCTTTGAGGTGAGACCTGCAGTAAGATTCCTGAGTGACGAACTGATAGAGAAGATCGTCTCTGAAGGCAGAGAACTGATATGCAAGCTCGGGGTGGAAATACACAACAAGGCTGTCCTTTCGATGCTTGCTGATCACGGCGCAAGGGTTGACATAAACAAGAGCCGTGCCTATTTCACCCAGGACATAATCGACAAAGCCCTGGAGAGTGCGCCCGATTCGTTCAAGCTTTACGATTCGCTCGGAAACGAAGCCCTCGATCTTTCAGGATTTAAGGTCAATTTCACGCCCGGCTCTGCAGCCATAAATATCCTGGATTATAAGAATAACAGGATCCGCCCGCCGACAACAGCAGATTACATACAATACGCGAAGTTGATGAACAAGATGGACCACATCGCTTCACAGTCGACAGCGGTCGTCCCCTCTGATGTGCACGAAAGAATATCTGACAGCTATCGTCTCTATCTCTCACTCTTGTTCTGCGAAAAGCCGGTCGTGACCGGCGCATTTACGATTGAAGCCTTCGAGATCATGAAGGAGCTCCAGATCGCAGTGCGGGGATCGAAAGAGGAACTCAGAGCCAAGCCGTTGACGATCTTCTCATGCTGCCCCACCTCCCCCATCAAGTGGAGCGAGGTCACCTGCCAGAACTTAATCGACTGCGCCGACTATTCCATACCGGTGGAATACGTATCGATGCCGCTTTCCGGATTCATGGCGCCGGTCACGCTCGTTGGAACGCTCATTCAGCACACCGCGGAGACGTTGAGTGGCTTGGTGATAAGCCAGCTGACAAGCCCGGGGACACCGGTGCTCTACGGTGGCTCGCCCGCCATATTCGATGTCAGATATGAAACCACGCCGATGGGCGCCATCGAGACC
Organism: Candidatus Zixiibacteriota bacterium; assembly: GCA_030605835.1. Taxonomy (GTDB): domain Bacteria; phylum Zixibacteria; class MSB-5A5; order DG-27; family DG-27; genus DG-27. Next base: position 20,896 of record JAUWHO010000038.1, read on the forward strand.
ATGATGATAGATTGTGCCTACAATGAAATCGGGAAGTGTCTCGGGTTACCGACTCAGGCATACATCGGGCTCAGCGACGCCAAACTTCTCGATGCCCAGGCAGGGCTGGAATCATCGATGGGTGCTACCCTGGCAGCGCTTGCGGGGATAAACAGCATTTCCGGTCCGGGAATGCTCGATTTCGAGAGCTGTTTCAGTCTTGAGAAGCTAGTCCTCGACAACGAGATCTGCGGCATGGTCTTTCGGATGATTGAGGGCATCCAACCGAAGGAGGACTTTCCCTCTCAGCCGAGATTCGAAGAGCTTCTAAAGGAAGGGCATCTCTTGATCTCGGATCATACTCGCCGCTATCTGAAAGAGGAAGTCTATTTCCCCGGGCCAGTGATTGACCGGGCAAACAGGTCGAGATGGCAGGAAGAAGGAGGTCTGACCCTGGGAGAAAGAGCACACCGGGAGGTGGAAAAACTGCTCGGGGAGCATGAACCGGTCAGATTACCCGACGATATCAAGAAAGAACTTGCAGAGCTGATGGAGGCTGAGGCTCGTCGCCACGGGATGCAGAGCTTGCCGGAGATAGGTTAGTGCGAAGGACGATTTCCATTCCTCCAAAATATGTGGTTCCTTCAATAGACGCGGTCCTCAAGGGCCAGGGTATTCCGGAGGCCGTCACCCCTGATGAGACAACGACCCGGCTAGCTCAGCAGTCTATTTCAATTTACAGGGACCATTCAGATCCGACTGGCATCATCATGGAGATCTCGAAGCCGGACTTCACTGAAGTCTATCGCGGCGGAGGCAAAAACGAGGAAGAAACACCGCTAGACAAGATTTACAAAGCCTCTGACAGCCTCGCCCTTTTCGCCGTCACCGTTGGTGAAAGTGTTTCTGCGAAGATCTCCGGTCTTTTCCGCGAAGACGAATTCGCCCTTGGGTCAATGCTTGATTCGGCTGCCTCCCTCGGCGCCGAGATGGCAGCTCAAGCTTTGGAGACGTTTTATGCTGGTTACTTGAAGGAAAGCGGTCGATTTGACTCCACAGTGGGAGTTATGCAATTTAGCCCCGGCTATTGCGGATGGCATATGAGCGGACAGAAGAAGCTTTTCCAGCACCTCCGACCGGATGAAGTTGGAATCACCCTCCGTGAGAGTTTTCTGATGCAGCCTCTCAAATCAATAAGCGGTGTTATCGTTGTCGGTGCGAAAGAGATCTTCGAGTTCGATGATGACTTCCCGTTTTGCAGCGATTGTGACACCCATTCATGTCGGGACAGAATAGAAGCTGTATTGAACCAATAGCGTAGCGCTTCTGAATTCGGGAGAGCAACATGGACATACTCCAGGAGTTATCTAAAAGCTTGCAGAAGGGCGATGCAGACAGGGTCGCCGAGCTAACGCAGGAAGCAATCGACGAGAGGCTTGAATCGAAGAGAATCCTGGATGATGGACTCATTGCAGGAATGGCCGTCATCGGGGAGAGATTCAAAAAGCACGAGATATTCCTGCCGGAGGTTCTTTTTGCTGCCAAGGCTATGTATGCGGGAATGGATCTTCTGAAGCCGCTTCTGATCAAGGAGGGGATTCCGACCATCGGCAAGGTTGTGATTGGCACGGTGCAGGGAGACCTGCACGACATCGGGAAAAACCTGGTCGCTATAATGCTCAAAGGGGCGGGATTTGAGGTGATTGACCTCGGCAATGACGTCCCACCGGAGAGATTCATCGAGGCCGCCCAAAAGGAAGCTGCAGAGGTGATCGGCATGTCGGCTCTCCTGACTACTACCATGCCGGTGATGAAAAAGGTGATCGATCTGGCCAAGGAGCGCGGGATCTATGGCAAGACGAAAATAATCGTCGGTGGTGCCCCTTTATCGTCTGCGTATGCCAAAGAGATCGGAGCGGACGCATACTGCTACGACGGTCTCAATGCCGTCGACTGCGTCAAGGGTTTCGTGGGGGTTGGGTGATATGCAAAAACTGCTGGATCGCCTTATAGAGGGGGAGGTTCTGGTCGCTGACGGTGCCATGGGAACGATGTTGCTTGAAAGGGGACTGAAGGCCGGGGACTGCCCGGAGAGGATGAATCTTGAGCAACCGGAAATTCTCGAAGAGATCGCCAAGCTCTATCTTGAGACCGGCGCCGACATAATCCAGACGAACACTTTCGGAGCCTCCCCGCTAAAGCTTTCACAATACTCTCTCCGAGATGGGACCGAAGAGATCAATGCCGAGGCCGTCCGTGCCGTGCGTAAGGTTATAGGAGATAGAGCTTACCTCTCAGCCTCGTGCGGGCCCTGCGGGAGGCTCCTGAAGCCCTATGGAGATGTTAGTCCGCGGGAGGTGGCGGAGGGATTCAGAAGACAGATGAAGGCTCTGGTCCTCGAAGGAGTCGACATGATATGCATCGAGACTATGACAGATCTGGAGGAGGCCAGGCTTGCAATCGAAGCCTCAAAATCGGTCTCGCCCTTTACACCGGTCTGCGCCACCATGACGTTCGATCCGACGCCGAAGGGCTTTTTCACCATCATGGGTGTCAGCATCGAGCAGGCCGCAAGAGGTCTCGCTGATGCCGGTGCAGACATCATCGGCTCAAATTGCGGTAACGGCATTGAGAATATGATTAAGATTGCTGCGGAGCTCAGAAAGCACACTACTCTCCCTCTGATTATTCAATCGAATGCCGGCCTTCCCGAGGTGAAAGAGAACCAGCTGGTCTATTCGGAGACCCCGGAGTTCTTCGCGGAGGGAGCTCAAAAGTTGCTTGAGTGTGGCGTGAACATCATCGGAGGCTGTTGTGGCACCACTCCGGAGCATATCGCCGCAATCAGAAAAGTGGTGAACGCATTTAATAAGAGATTCGCGAAGATTTGAACTTCCGTTGTCAGTGTAATAGCGTATTAATCAGTTGTCCGGCTAATAATCTGGTCGCTGAAGCCATCCGCAGCTTCCGTTGCTGTTAGCAGAAGATAGAACCGCCAGACCTCTTCCGGGTGCACTGTTCTCAGAAGTATACTCTCACCCTCGCAAAACCGCCGAGGCCGAATTCGCCAAATTCGGTCTCGTCCTCCCCAAAGGGGACATACCCGACCAGAATTACCTCGGTATTGTCACTGAAGCTGTAATCAAACCAGGGGAAGAAGATGCCGCTTCTGTCATTCAGATTGATAATTAGATAGTTTGACCAGTTCAGTAGTTCCGTCACCGGATACATCTCGCCCGAATATATGTAGTCTACTCCGAGATTTTCTCCATCGGCGCTCAGAAGACGCATCCAATCATCGAAAGTATATTCGCTTTTGTCGGTTCTCCCCAATTCATTGCGGTAGTATTCACCGATCAGGTAGAGTCCGCTCTCAAACGTGTAGTCAGCGCCCAGGAGGTATTGGCCGAAATCGTCAGAATCCTCCAATCGGTTGTAAGCTGCCTCCGCCCAGATGCCCAATCCCAACAGCTCTCCAGAAAAATCGCCGCCAAACAGTCTCCGCCTTTCAGACAGAGGCGACCAAAGGATATAATCGAAACTCTCCTGGGTTTTCTCCACAAAACAGGCGGAGAGGTCGAATCCGAGGAAATGCTCCTTGACTTTCAGTGCCTTTGTGGAAGTCTCCCATTCCTCGCCGATGCCGATGACGGTCGTCAACACTGCCTCCCTTCCGAACAGCAGCTCCAATTTGAAGGCATTGACGCCGACTTTCTCATAAGTTGGATCCAGCAGATTCTTCTGGTTGAATATGTCCGTTGGATTCCAGGAATACCCGGAACCCCACGGCAACTGCTGTTTGCCGATTCTTATGTTTGCACGCTTTGAGTAGATTGTCACATAGGCGTTGTCCAAAAAATTCTCATCGGAATATTCGAAGTCGAAATCGGGGCGAAGGGAATCGATGGAGGCCTGTGAGTCACGAGCGTATTGTGACACCACATTCTCAGGAACAAAATCGAAGGAATTGAAACTCTTTGCGCCGTGAAAGAGCCTGCAGATATAGTCTCCGTTGAAACTTACATTTTCAGCCACCTGAGCCGAGAGGTCTATGCGCAGTTTGTTATAGTCCTGCAGGATTAGTTTGTCATTCAATTCTTGGGGGAAGAGCTGGTTCTCGTAATATCCTGTAAATTCCAACGCCTGGGTACTGGCTTTGGAAGTAAAGGTAATCAGAATCAGCAGGAGTGAAAGGAATTGGCGCTTCATTTCACGTTATCCTTGTGGAGAGCATCTCAGCGCCGCTTCAAATTACCGGTTGTGAAAATCTTATCGTCAAGATCTATATCGAATTTGATCTCGGTTGTCTCCATTACGGTCTCGCCTCCCTCCTGCAGATCGGCCATCACCAGCTTCATCTGATACCAGTGCCCATCGACCTTCTTGACGTCATAGCATTTCAATCGCTTGAGAAGTTCACCGTCTTCATAATAATCAATCCGGATGGTCAGAAATCTCCCTTTATCTCCCCAGTAGATAAGTTTCGAATAGTGAGGACCGCTCTCTGTAGGAATCAACTCGAATTTATAGCAACTCGTGCCGTCAATCTTCTCCTCCCCCAGCAGAGTGTATGTGTAATCTTCCTCTATGCTTCCGCTGGACATATCTTCATAAGAGAAGTCGCTTCCCTGAACCTTCTGCCTTTTGGCGTGGCTGGCAAGATGCCGCACCCGGTCTGTTTTGGGGGTGTAAAACCAGATGTCATTACCGTCATTAAGCATCAGAATCTTATCCCCCTTTACCCGGCTTGGGTTCGTATAAATCATCAGCTGTTTATCATTCTGGTCTTTAGTAAATGACTTCATCTCCAGGGTGCGCTTTTTGCCGCCGGAGGTGGTGATTATCTGCTTTACAATCGCCTCGCTTGAGGCAACACGCTCAGTCTCGTCGATTCTCTGAATAATCTCTTTTGGGGTTAACTGTTGAGCTTGGGCTGTCAGGACAGCGGTCACCACCATGAAAACCATTTGTCTCAACATATAATTCACTCTCCTTCAGCGGTGTCGACCCTATTCTTTTTCTCCATTAATCCTAACAGCGCCGGCAGAATGATGACGGAGGTCAAAAAGCACGTCCCCACGCCTATGAACAGTGCAATTCCCAGACTGCCCAGCCCGCGGTAGGTGGCAAATACCAGGGAGCCGAAAGCGAGCATCGTGGTGAGCGATGTCAACATAACCGCCTTTCCGGTGCTGGTGAAGACGGTTCTGATTTTTCCTCGGCCCTCTATTCTATAGCGATGGAGAATATGGACGCCGTCATCAATGCCGATGCCTAAGATAAGCGGCAGCCCCATTAGATTTACCAATGTCAACTGCAGGCCCAAAAGATGCATAGTCCCGACCATCCAGATCGCTCCGACGATGAGCGGCACCATTGCCAGTATCGCCAAGTGTATCTTCTTGAAATCCCAGAGCAGGAGAAGGAAAACGACGATGATTGTCAAAATCGCCGCTATCTTTCCGTCCCTACCGATGATCTGTATGAGAACGTAAAATACCAGCGGCATCCCGCTAACTCTCCTATCAAGCTTCTGCATCTGAGCTGTGAACCTCTCCAGAAAGGCCAGGTTCCAGACCGACTCTTTGGGATAGAGCGTCACCAGGTATTTGCTGCCGTCTTTGCTCACAAACTGATCCAAGATGTTCTGGGGCAAACTGTTTACATCAATATGCTCTAACGAGGCCATTCCCAGTGCAGCCTGCCGAAAATAAGGTTCATACTGATTCTGGAGGAGGTTGAGATTTCCAACAGTTTTCACACGGTCGGCACTGAGTCTGTCTATCAAGGAAGCGATCATGGTCTTATTCTCTGGATCCTCCAGATCACCGATCAACTCCCTGCATTTCTCATCCACCTTATCCTGTCCGCCGAGATAGGCCAACTGGGCCAGCTCAATGACGTTATCCTCCAGCCGGTAGAGTTCGTCAAAAAGCTGCCCAATTTCGTTCTCCGCAAGGGGAGTCAATTTTCGATTGTGTTCTAAGTGCTCACGGATTTCCTGAACATGTGGGGTCCGCTTCTGCTGTTGTTCTAATGAGGGCACGTATTCAGAAATGCTCGTCACCATGCCGATCATCTTCAGATCCTTGGCTGCCTCAGATATTCTTCGGGCCTCTTCGACGGAGGCGGCGGTAATCATCGCGAAATCGGGGGTGACATCAAACTCCTGCTCCATTTCATGCTGCAGCTTAATCGATGTCAGACCGACAGGCTCCATGTTCAAATAGTTATAGTCAAACGTGATATTCAATGCGGAATAGAAAAGCAGCGCGGTAACGATTGTGGCCCCCGTCAGAATGAGAATAGCTCTTCGCGAGATGATCTCACCAAGACTGCCCAAGAAGTTGAAGCTTGTGGATTTTGCTTTGTACCTCTCCCGGCGAAATCTTACCAATAGTGTATCGCGCAATGAAAGCATCGCCGGCAACGCCAAGAGAGTGGCGATCATACAGAATATGACGCCACTGCCGGCAATGATTCCGAATTCGGACATTCCCGCAGTCTTGGAAATTGTCAGTGTCAGAAAGGCACAGGCGGTGGTGAGGCCCCCGGTGATTATTCCCTTGCCCGACCTCAATAGCGAAAAATGAAGGGCCTCTCCCACGGAGTGACCACCGGCCCGGCTTTCGGAGTAAACCGTAATTATGTGAATGGAGAAGTCGATTCCCAACCCGATCAGAATCACCGCAAACATCGAGGTCATGATATTTAAGCTGCCCAGGGTCACGGCGGCAAAGCCTGCGGTCCATACAACGCCCAAAAGCAAGCTGACGCCGGCAAGAAGGGGGGCCACCCACATCCGGAAGGAGATAATAAACAGAGCGATGATTAAGAGGAGAGCAACTATCGAGGTGAGGTACATATCCTCACCGACGGCGACAGTCTCATCTCGGGCGAGGGCCATTGTCCCGGTGGTGCCGGCAAAGATGCTGGGGTATTCTTCAGCAACTTCAGCAATTACAGCATCTATTGAGTCCTCCGCGGCTATGACAATGTCGATATCGTTAATGGTGAAAGTCGGCTGCGCCAGAATAAGAAGCATGTCCTTATCCTGAGAGATCATGTACTCATCACCGATCAGGAACCGGTCCACCGCCATCTTTGCCACGTTGGAATCTAAGGTCTCCCCGTTGAGTGCGTATTCCTCCATGGTTTTGAGCCAGTATCTGATGCCGTCTAAGAACATTACCGCATTGTTTTCTTTCTCCTTGGTGGAGATGCTTTCCCCGTCGTACACATATGTCTTCTCGAAGTTGTCATTCAGATGTCCGAGGAAGGGCAGAAGACTGAGATCCTTGAAAATATCCTTGCTGTTTTTGAGATCCTTGGCCTTCTGGAGCATAAATCCATGTTGGAGGAAAAAATCACGCTCCAGCTTATAATCAACCCGTTGGACATATTCGGTCATGGCCTCGATTTTGGGCGCAAGTTCATCGGCGAACTGTTTGAGTTCGCCTTCCTGGCCTCTGGCGGCAATAATGATCAAAGAGGCGGTGCTGTAGTCTTCAATAATCTGATTGAATTCTTCTACCATGGGGTGGTCTTGGGGCATCAGGTTCTTGAAGTGCATCTCTAATTTCAGATTTGTGGCCAGGCCGGCGGCTATGACGGTGATCACCAGGGCGGTGCCGAACATCAAGAAAGGCCGTCTTTCAGCCAGCTTGGCTATTGCTGTAAGTAGTTTCTCTCTCACGATTACTTGTTTCTATTAACGACTGGCGTTTCGGTCTAAATAAACAGAAAGAGATAAACTGTCAAGCGTTCCTGTGACTATTGCTCAAATGAGGCGGTAGATTGATGAGCCGAAAAAAGGTTTGTAAAACCGAGAAATATCTCTTAGTTTCTGGCATGTTGTATCCAACAGGTTTTTGAAGAGACCACCTCTCAGGTTGGAAACGAGAAGATGTAGATGCTTTAGTTTGAGAATCAATGTGTGGAGCTTGAATGAGAACCTATCTTGACTGCATTCCCTGTTTCTTTGGGCAGGCGCTTCGGGCCGCCCGGATAGCAACAAATGATGAGAAGCAGATAAAACGGCTTCTGGACGAAGTGGGAATGATGCTTCAAGAGATTTCTCTCGAAAGCACCCCGCCTGAGATTGGAAGATTGATATACGGAAAGGTGAGAGAGATTACCGGAAATCCTGACCCATATAGAGAAATTAAAAGAGAGAGCACCGAAAAGGGCTTGGCATTATATGACTCCCTGAGGGAGAAAATCAAAAGATCGGGCGACGGACTCCTCACCGCGATAAGAATCTCTATTGCCGGGAATGTGATAGACCTCGGGGTTAACAGGGAGTTCGATATCGAACAGGAGATGGAGGAGGTCGCCCAAAAAGAATTTGCGATCTGTGACTATGAAGCATTCAAGAGCTGTTTGGATAAAACCGAGGAAATTCTCTTCATCGGCGATAATGCTGGAGAGTCAGTCTTTGATAGAATCTTAATAGAGCAACTGAAAAAGCCGGTGATATACGTTGTCAGAGAGACACCGGTCATAAATGATGTGACCCATGAGGATGCCATACAGGCGGGTCTTGACCAGGTCGCAACTATACTCTCCTCGGGGACCAATGCACCCGGGACGGTTCTGGAAACATGTAGCGCTGAATTTATAGAGCTGCTCAACAGCTCCGAGTTTGTGATAAGCAAAGGGCAGGGGAACTATGAAGGGCTTTCTAACGAAAAAGTCCGAATATTCTTTCTCTTGAAGGCGAAATGCCCCATTATAGCCAACGACATTGGCGTCACGGTCGACGATATCATACTGAAGGGAATCAACATCTGAGAGTTCTTGACCTGCTGATTCCATGCGGGTCGCACGTTAAATATCCACGTGAACACCAAGAGACATATCCTCTGATTGATCCAGCGACAACATGAAAGCGTTGTGAAACCGGAAACGAGTTCTTAACTTCCGGGTCAAAGCGACACAGTGTTTCGAAGAGATATAATCAGACCACTCTTAAAGATTGGGAATCAAAATGAAGCTGCGAATAATCCTGTTTTTGATTTTGCTCTCAACTCCGACCTTGGGTCAGATCAACACCGAGAAAATGCGCCTGGGGCTTTCCGAATCGGGGTTCGCCGGGGATGTCAATCTCACCTATTCCGTCACCTTGGGGAATTCAGAGCTGACCAAGATCGGGCTGGGTCCTAATTTTATCTGGCGTATCGGAAGGAATCAGGTCTTTATGCTCAGCGACCTTGATCGGGTATACTCCAAGGACGGAACCATTATCAACAAGGCATTCTCTCATCTGCGTTACAATCACGAGTTCACCGATCGGTACATCTACGAATTCTTTCTTCAGGCCCAATACAACCGCACCCAGAACCTCTCCCATTGCTATCTCGTCGGCACCGGGATTCGGATCATTCCCTTTCGGCGGGAAGCGTTCATGGTGGCGATTGGAATCACCGGGATGTACGAGGATGAAGAACTCTCTTCGGGAGAAACATCCAGGATTGCTCGTGGCAGCAGCTATATTTTCGTGAAGGCCAATCGAGAAGATCTGATTTCATTCATAAATACGATCTATGTTCAGCCGGCCCTTGACAATTGGGAGGATTTTCGCGTCCTAGATGAAGCTGAACTGTCAGTCTGGATCACCAAGAATCTCGCGTTGACGACCGCACTTTCGTATAATTACGATTCCGAGCCCCCGGAGGGCATCAAGCATTACGACTTGGAGCTCAAAAACGGCTTGAAGTTCAGCTTTTCGATTTAATCGTCCCCTGTCACCAGAATTCGCAGGTGTAAAAAAGCCGAGTCCACTCTACTTTGAGGTGGACTCGGCAATTCAACTCTGGCCAAGACTGCCAGAGAATCACTCAGACAATATCAGGTTATCTCAGAAGCAGCATCTTCCTGGTCTCGGTGTTTTCGCCCGCCTGAATCCTGTAGAAATAGATCCCGGAAGGCACCTCCCCAGCATTCCAGGACACTTCATAGTAACCCCCCGGTTGATGTCCGCTGGTGAGGGTCTCAATCTTCCGTCCGAGGACATCATAGACTTCGATGCTCACTTCCATCGATCTGGGCAGGCTGTATCCGATCACGGTTCGGGCGTTGAAAGGATTCGGATGGTTCTGCAGAAGCTCGAAAGATGACGGGAAGCTGACCTGCCTGTCATCGACTGAGCTCTGGACATGCCAATCGAAATAGGCCGCCCTCGTCTGGGGTGAATTCCAGGTAAGATAGACGACACCGAAAATACCTCCTCCGATATACTCTATCGAAGGTTTATTCCAGTAGGGCTCATGATCTGAGTATGAAACCGGTGTCTCCCACGAACCTGCGTAATCGCGCCAGGTGTAGCGGGCTTCTCGAGTCGGGGTGTAGAAACGATATACAGCCGCCACTCCGCCGCCTTTGCGAGCGGCGATATCAGGAGATTCTGATATGGTGGTGGTGTCGTCCACGTAACCCCAGAGCCAGTTGGTTCCAGCATCGTAACTCACCAAATAGCGAACCTGGTATCCGGTCCCGTGATATTCAAAGAAGCTTGTAACGGTATCGTGATAAGCGCCGATTGCAGTATAGTCGACCGCGGTACCGGTCTCATAGGTAGTGATGCTGTCCCAGGTGGTGGCCTTGCCGTCAATCTGAAGCTGGTTGGCTGTGTTGACGTAGGAAGTCCAGAGAAAATAATCACCATAACCTTCGTTGCAGGTGGCATCCAGGCCCTTTTTAGCGTTGGTTACACCGGTTGCAATCTCCGTCCAGGTGGTGCAGCCGAGGTTATCCCAGAAGTACTTGAGGCTATCCTGTGTGGTAATCGCCAAGTAGTAGAGCCGATTGTCGTAATAGTCCTGGTTGGAAGTCAGGGCCACCTCCTCGATGGAATCGGGTGAAGTCGTAGTAAAGACAGTAATGTATGAAGAGCCATCCCCGAAGTTCTCCCGCTGTCCGTTTGTCGCGTCGAAACGGTAGAGCAAAGCCTGATCCTGGGCTGATCCCCGGCTGAAGCCAACGTAGCAGTGATAGGCTACTACCGAGGCGCTCAGAGAGTTGATATCGTAGTTTGCCCACCAGTCATAGGTCTCACTCCAGTTTGCGCCATCGTCTGTTGAGATGTAAACGTCCCAGCGGTTGGTATTACCATCGCCTTGCAAGAGCAGCACCGCGAAGAGGTTGCCGCTGGAACGATGGATGTCAAGCGCGGTTACGAGCACCGAATCACGATTACCAATCCTCACATCTGAGTTCCAACAGATTCCATTGTCTGTTGGTATTGGGGTGCGCCAGGAATTCCCAATGGCCATCTCGTCGATATCAGTCAGAGTTTCAAGTTCCGGAAAGAGCGATAAGGCCTCTTCAAACTTCCCGCCGTTCCAGAGATCTTCAATTCTGTCTGCCATTTGCAGGGCTTGCGGGGTCGCATCTCTCTGGAGCACTAGATCTATTTCGGAGTTTTCCCTTTCATCCAGGGGCATTCGTTCCAGGGTCTTCCAAACCGGCTCGGTTATGACCAGCGGTTCTATCTGGTCATGTCGATACTGCGCTGGCTCAGGTGCGTTCTGGACACCCCTTAGGTAGGGAAACTCCTCCGCCAAAGCGACCGCCGCGAAGCACACCAAGAGAGCTATAACATATTTCTTCATCTCTCCCCCCTTATATAGAGTCTTAGTGGTTTGTTGGTTTATGTTATCAGCAATATATTATCGGCGAGAGCCAAGATAAGTTTAGGTAGTTCACTACTCAACCTCTCGGCTTGGCTTATTATGTGGAGAACGGCAGTTCCTATCAGCGAGGGTGAAATCGATATGGATAGAGTTCATTCAAGGTCTGTTCAGAATCTAAGGGTATTTCCTGAATTGGAGCGAAAGTCAAGCGAGATCCTCCCACAGGTCTTGAAAAGCTAATGGATATCCGCTATCTTGTTTTACTAAGACTCCAAGAGGTTCTGAAGATGTACGGAAAGCAACTGAATAACCAGAATCTGAGAGACCCTTTAAAAAGGAACGCCCTGGGGAACTGTGAGTTCATGTCGGGGAGGATATCAGGACAGTGGGCACTTTCGAGGAACCATTAAGAATCGCGACGCTACTGGCTCATTTCCAGAGGCCCTGGTTTGTGGCCGCTGGGTGGGCGGTTGATCTCTACCTTGGTCGTGTTACCCGGCAACACAAGGATCTGGAGATAGCGATTCTAAGACACGATCAGCATGCCCTCCGCAGATACTTGAAGAGTTGGGAATTCAAGAAGGTGAAGAGAGTCTCTGCCGAAAGCGAGGGGCGGTTGGAACCGTGGTCTGAAGACGAATCACTGGAGCTTCCGACCCACGAGATCCATGCCCAAAGCGGCGACGGAGGTCTTACGAGGCTTGAGATTCTGCTTAACGAGTGCTCCGGTCAAGATTGGATCTTTCGTCGAAACCCTGAGATTACACGCCCGGTGTCGTTGATTGGGCTGCGCTCGCAAATTGGTGTGCCCTTTCTTGCCCCTGAAATTGTGCTTTTGTATAAAGCGAAGAATCCAAAGGCCAATGACGAAGCCGACTTTAACAGCGTACGGCAATTACTCGCCGAAGAGCCGCGAGCCTGGCTGCGATGGGCCATTGAAGCCTGTCACCCCGGGCACCCCTGGCTTTCCAAACTTTGAGCAGCCAAGCATCTTGTGTTAAGGAGCTTTTGAAGATGTACCCGCAGCTAAAGAGGATTATCCACAAATGAGATTAGTCGTTGGCGAATTCACTTTTGCCGCACAGAGGGTTTTCTGCATCGGGCAAAACTATGCAGAGCACGTCAAAGAGATGAAGGGTGAGATTTCTAAACGCCCCGTTATCTTCTGCAAACCACCCACAAGTTTGGTTGCCCCTGGAGAAAGCATTCAGTTCCCAAAACATGGAGACGAACTCCACCATGAGGTTGAAGTAGTCGTTCTAATCGGAAAGGAGGGGCGAGCAGAGACGGCAGAAGAGGCCTCTTTGTTCATTGCGGCGCTTGCTCTCGGTTTAGACCTAACGTTGCGGGATCTTCAAAGGAGTCTAAGGCAGAAGGGACTTCCCTGGGAGATAGCCAAGGGCTTTGACCAGAGCGCTCCGATCGGGAGTTTCGTTGCTCGTGATGAGATTCCTGATCTGAGCAATATTGACTTTGGCTGCCGGGTAAACGGCCAAATCCGACAACAGAGCAACACCCAAGATATGATTTTTCCCATCGGAAGACTGATCTTAGAGGTATCGAGGATATGGGAACTCAGACCGGGGGATTTGATTTTTACGGGAACTCCTTCGGGAGTGGGCCCTTTGCGAATTGGAGACGGTGTAGAAATCGAAAGTCCCGCTCTGGGAACATTCTCCTGGGAAATCGTATGATATCTGTTGCAGCAAGAATCGCCCGAAAACCAGTTCAAAACCCCGTACCCTATACGCTCGAATAGGACCAGCGTCCATGCAACCTTCCAACGGCGGCATCAACAGGAGAAGTGCAGTGTTGACTGGTATAGCGGTTGCTGTTGCCTCTTTTGCTGTCTATCTGCAAACTGCCTTCAGGACTATTACCTGGTGGGACAACAGCGAGTATTCATTAGCTGCCATAACTTTTGGAATAGCACATCCACCTGGGTCGCTCATCACAACAATTCTGGGATGGATCGTAACCAAACTTCCCCTCGGAATCCCAAATGTTTTCAAACTCAATCTTCTTGCCGGGGCAGTGGCAGCGGTAACCGCAGGACTCCTCTGTCTTATCGTTTGGGGTCTTTTTCAGAGAACCAACTCGACAAAGAACGTAAGACCGGGCAAGCTTTCGACTGTTGCTGTGCTGACAGGGGTGGCAATTGGAGGGCTCACCTTCTCTTTCAGCGAGACGGTTTGGCTTTACGCCATCAAATTCACACCTTACATCTTTACGGCCTGCTTAACTGCCGTAATTCTTTGGGCCTTGCTGCGCTGGTGGGAGCACGCCGACGAGGAGGGTGCTTTTCGGTGGTTGTTTCTTGTTACTCTCCTGTTCGGTTTGGACTTCAGCGTCCATCGGACCAACCTTCTAATGTTGCCAGGGCTTTTTCTCTGGATATTGCTCCGGCGTCCGCGGACTCTAACTTCCCTGAGAACTTGGATAAGCGGTGTCTTCGGTTTGGTCATCGGATTATCTTTTCATTTGCTGTTGATACCTCTGGCAGCAAGAAGTCCCTTCCCGAATGTTGGGGACCCAAGTTCCTGGTCACGTTTCTGGGATTACATCACCCTTAAGCAATACGGCGGCGGGTGGCTTGTAAATCTTCTTCCCCGAAAGGCGCCTTTCTTCAAAGCTCAGGTGATGGATTATTTAAACATCTTCTCAGCTAATTTCTTCTCCTTAGATGGCAAGATTAGCTTGTTGGGTCTTTTGCCCGCCGTCGCCGGGTTGTTCGGTCTTCTGATACTTTGGCGGCGCAATTGGAGATTGGCGCTGGGACTCACCGTTTTCTTTCTGTTCGCCAGCCTGGGAGCAGTGTTCTATTTCAACATCCCCGCCGATTTCTTTCGTTCATTCGACCGGCATTACCTTCCTTCATTTGTCATTTTTTCAGTGTGGATAGCATACGGCATCGGTTGTGTGCTTCTGATTCTCCTGAAGCTATCACAGCGTCATGGGTGGACGGTGTTTGGCGTAGCCGCGCTTCTGCTCGTTGCCCTGCCGGGAAGCCAACTTGTAAAGAACTTCAGACAGGTTGATGGATCCGACAACTACTTCACCTATGATTTCGGGAAGAACTTGCTCAATACCCTCCCACCCGATGCGATTGTCTTCACGAACGGCGATAACGACACCTGGCCCCCGTGGTATCTGCAGATTGCGGAGGGATACCGACCCGACGTTACGGTCATAAACCTGCCGCTGTTTAACACCTCCTGGTTTGTCTCTCAGGTCATGGCCAGAGATCCCGATATCCCCCTTGCGCTTTCAAAAGAGGAGCTTGCAGGGCTTTGTCTGCGACCCTGGAGCGATACCACCATAGTTGTTCCGGTAGAGGGCGATCACGAGACCTTTCAGTTGTCAGCAGAAGTAGCCATACCGGACTCTGTCCGTTTTCAAATTCCACCAACTGTGAGGGAATCATACCTGCGGGTGCAGGACTGGCTCGTCATTCAGATTATTACCAATAATGCCTGGAAGCGCCCGATTTGCTTCTCAACGACTGTTTATCGCCACAATCAGATAGGGCTGCATCGATACCTTCGGCTGGAGGGGCTAGCCTGGCGATTGATGCCGGTCTCATCCCCGCCCCTGAACAGAGAACTGCTTCGGAGGAATCTGTTTGAACGTTATGCCTATCGCGGCTATGCCGACTGCGGTGTTTTGATAGGTGATGAGACCCGAGGTATGGGATTTAATCTATTGAGCGCATGGTTTCATCTCGCTCAGGCCGAGATGGAAGGTGATAACGAAGTTGAATGCCGGCAGGTGAAGGAACGGATGCTCAGTTTCCTGCCGCCTGATCGCCTCGAGCCTCTTCCCTCTCAGTTGCGAGAAGCGATTGACAAGCTATGTGAGTAAACTGAACCGGGTTGCCAAATTCAATCAGCGCTTCAGCTCCCTTGCTGTTGACCGCAGGGGAATCAAGATGTATATGAATACAACGAGTTGCGGGAAAAGAGAGTTCTCCGTTAGTTGATCCAACAGGAGGAAGAAAAATGAAGGGTAAGACCAAAATCGGAATCATCATCTGCGACCGCTATCGGATGTGTGCTGGGGGCAAGTGCCTGAGAGCTCTCCGTAACAGAGATGGGGCATTTAGCATCTACAGTGAGGGGGAAGTGGAATTGGTTGGATATGCTACCTGCGGGGGTTGCCCCGGCGGAAATGTTGAATATGCTCCGGGGGAAATGGTTAAGAACGGGGTGGAGGTGGTTCACCTTGCGACCGGATTGGTGGTCGGATATCCCCCATGTCCCCACATAACCTTTTTCCGGGACTTCATCAGGACAAGATACGGGATAGAGGTAGTAGTCGGGACGCACCCGATTCCACAGAAATATTATGATATTCATATGAAGTTGGAGACCTGGGACTCTGCGGAGTGGAAAGAGATTATAAAGCCAACGCTGGGGAATGAGAAAAACCGTTTGTCTTACGACTGATAACGTATGAGCAGATCCGAACGAACCTGTGCTCAAATTGCAGATAGCTTCAGGAGCACGCTTGAGCTGGGTCTCACCCTTCGGGGATTGCTCTTTTCAATCGCAGGGTTCCGCTGGCCAGGATGGTTACATATCACATTTCAGACAACTCTATAAGGAAGAATTATTCCGCCATTTCAGGGGAAAGGAGAAAAAAGGATGAAAGATAACTTGAGAATATCAAACCGGGTTGCGCAAATACAGAAATCTGCAATCCACGAAATGACAAGATTGTCGAAAGAAGTGGAGGATGTGGCGTTTCTCTCCTGGGCAAAACCGACCTCCGACACGCCGGAACATATCAAAGAAGGGGCCGTCTTCGCCATACAGAATGGGCTCGTAGGCGGATATTCCGAAAATTCTGGCTTAATGGAGTTACGGGAGGAGATCGTCAAGAAGCTGAAAAGAGATAACGGGATAGATGCCAATGTTTCCCAGATATTAGTGACTGTGGGCGCCATCGAAGGATTGGCCGCAGCGGTGATGGCTTCGATTGATCCCGGCGATGAAGTCATTCTGCCCTCTCCAACCTATTCCACCCATATTCGTCAGGTTGTTATCGCCTCGGGGAAGCCGGTTCTGGTCCCCACAATCGAAGAGGAGGGATTCATCCTGGACATCGAGGCAATCCAGAATGCAATAACTCCCAAGACAAAAGCTGTTATGTATTGTTCCCCGAGCAATCCAACCGGCACTGTCTTCTCCGAGAAACAGCTTCGCCGGTTGGCCCAGGTTTCTCTGGAGAACAACCTGATGATCATCACGGATGAAGCCTACGAGTATTTTACCTATGATGGTCATAGGCACTTCAGCATCGGCTCAATTCCGGAAATGAGAAAGAGTGTAGTCAGCTGCTACACATTTACAAAGACCTATGCCATGACCGGCTGGCGGATCGGTTACCTGCATGCGGATGAGGAATTGATTCCGCAGATCACGAAGGCTCACATCCCCTTTGCGATCTGTGCTCCGGTGGTCTCTCAATATGCGGCACTTGCAGCTTTGAAAGGTTCCCAAGACTGCGTCGCAGAATTCAGGGGACACTACCTCTCGGCTCGGAATTTGATGTGCGATCGTCTTGACGGTCTGCATTCAGTTTTCGAATACTATAAACCGGATGGCTCCTATCTTATGTTTCCCAAAATACTATTGCCGGAAGGCGAAGACTCCACCACCTTCTGCAAGAAGCTTCTGAGGCAGGCCAAAGTTTCAACTACACCCGGAATAGCTTTTGGACCGACCGGCCAGGGGCACTTGAGGTTGTCGTTTTGCGTCCCTGAAGAGGAGATAAATAAAGCATTTGATAGAATGGAGACTTACTTCAAGTAGCCTTTCGAAAAGATGATTACTATTAGATGTGCGAAGTGCAAAAGGAAGATATTCAAGTATGAGAAAATCGGGAAAGGTCGATTGTGGCACTGCTGGCACGATCGAATAGCCGAGGATCGCAGCCTCCGGAGTGGAAATGAAGTCAGATGTGAGTGCGGGAACCTGATCGGTATCGCCGAGAGAAAATGGATCAAGATGAAGCAGCAATCTTTTGAGTGCTCCGGGGCGATAACGAAGAAGTAAGAATCAATCTCACGCCTGCTCGTTGGACTGTGCATATCGGACTGAGAGAACTTTGCCCCAAGGATAATCCGGAAGTCAGCAGAGGTTCTGTTAGACACAAAGCTTCCCGGAAAGAAATGACGAGATGCTCCAGGAATATACTGCCCTGCACCTTGCCAGACTCACGCCCTCCCTCAACCTTGAGAGAGTGATTTCGTAACAGCAAACAGCAATCTAATCGAATTCATCTGGGGCTAAATAGCGTCCGCCCTGACAGCATTTTGAACAGTTGGCGGGGCTCGTTCTTCTTGCTGTGGCCGCTCCCATTGCCCCAATTTGCCTGAAAGCATCAACAATAGATTGCTAACTAATCGGACAGCCTTAACCTAAAACCAGGCAGAAGTGATCCGATTTAGTAATGTTTGCTTTGACTCAGTTATCCATTTCCCCAGTGCATTCGAACAAATCGCAGGGAGGTTGAGATGAGCGTGAAATCACAGATAGTCGTGACGGCTGTTGTCTTAGCATTGCTTTTGAATTTGGGCATCTTATCGGCCAACGCCCAGCTGCCTGTTAAGGCGCCGCGGTTACCAGAAAAGCAAGGAGATCTGCCTCCCCGGACCGGTTTTGTTCCACCTCCGATGGATCTCTCCCATTTGACTGGGGAGAAGTTGCCGGAGAGGTTTGAAACCTTAGTGCTCCCGATCCGGTGGGATTGGCGAGAGCAGGGCAAGGTCACTTCCGTTAAGGACCAGGATACTTGCGGGTCCTGCTATGCGTTTGCTGCAGTGGCCAACATCGAATCCAAGATGTTAATGGATGGCGCTGGCACCTCTGACTTTTCCGAGAACAATGCCAAGGAGTGCAACTGGTATGGGACCAGTTGCGACGGCGGCAACTACACCAAAATGGCAAGCTGGTTTTCCAAAGAGGGCACCGTGCTGGAGTCGTGTGATCCTTATGTCCCTTGGGACACCACCTGCAAATCAACATGCACCTATACGAAGACTTTGCTGGACTGGAGGATCATTTCCGGGAACAGCGTTCCCAGCATAAGCGTTCTTCAGAATTACATATACGCCTATGGGTCTGTATATACCTCTCTGTACGCTGGTGACGCTAACGACGCCAGCTGGTGGAGCGAATTCTCCAGCTATAACGGTTCATATACGCTCTATTACACCGGCAGCTGGACACCCAATCACGCGGTGTTGATTGTTGGCTGGGACGACACCCTCTCTCACGCAGGTGGGTACGGGGCCTGGATTGTCAAGAACAGTTGGGGCACCAGCTGGGGTGGGACTTGTGGTTACGGCTCTGAAGATGGCTATTTTACCATAGCCTATGGCTCCGCCAGCATCGGGAAGTACTCCTCCTATATGCATGACTGGCAGAACTACGACCAGAACGGAGAGATATTGTATTACGATGAGGGTGGCTGGACAGACAATTGGGGTTACAGTGACGTGACCGCATGGGGGCTGTGCAAATTCGTCCCGGCCTCAACGAGTTACCTCAGCAGGGTGGAGTTCTGGACGAACGATACCACCACCGATATTGATGTTTACGTCTACGACGATTTCGATGGATCGAACCTTAGTAACTTGCTGACGAGTAAACTAAACACCAGCTATGATGAGGCCGGCTACCATTCGGTGACCTTAGATTCACCCCCTCAGATTGCGGGCGGCAACGATGTCTATGCAGTCGTCAAATTCACGAATTCAAGCTACCTATACCCTCTCGTGGCCGATGGTATAGGTCCAAACGAGACCGGGATTACCTATATAAGCAGTAGCGGCAGTAACGGCTCCTGGTATGACCTCGGAGCAGGCCAAAGTCAGGACATAGCTATCCGGGTTCGTATGACCGCATATTCCGGCGTAAATACCGAGAGTCTTCTGGAGTTCCCGGAATCCTTCATCGTAACGCAAAACTATCCCAACCCCTTCAACGCCGGGACGACTATCGAGTACGAATTGCCCTTGAGCTGCGATGTCACCATCCACATCTATGATTTGCTCGGACGTGAAGTTGAGGCTCTCGTCAACAGAGACGAGAAAGCCGGCCATCACCAGATCGACTGGAATCCCCCTGACATTCCTTCGGGGATTTACTTCTACAAGGTTCAGGCCGGGGAATTCACAGCGACCATGAAGATGTTGCTTTTGAAATGACGTTCTCGATATCACCGGGTAAAGGGAGCCGTTAAGGCTCCCTTTTTTGTTTGGCCACGCTCGAAGGAATCTCATTGGAGTTGAGGATTATGAGCTTGGATGTCCGGGCGACACTATAGTTGCTCTCGTGAATGATGGCTTATTTACCAGTCCAGACGTCCAACAGGGCTTCAATTCTCTTCGCCTCTTCAGGAATCACTATCTCTGGGACCACTATCAGCTCCCGGGCCCGTTCAACGAGCTTTAGCTCCATGGCTGATTTGTCCTGCCAGTCCCTCAAATAGGAATCCTGAATTCGCAGGAATGCCGATACCACCAGATAGGCATCATCAAGGTAGCCGAACAGACCATGTTCTTCTTCGGGGAGGTAGTCGTCTGGATTGTATATGTAGGTTATGATGTGACCGCTGAGTTTTTTCGCTTCCGAGGGCAATGATTTATCTTTCCAGTAGTCACTCAGCTGCTGCAATGCCGGCGGTAGCAGGAAGATGAACTCCTTTATGGCTTTTACTTGCTCTTCAGTGGCTCTGCCGCCCAGATGTTTCTCAACCGATTCACGAAAACCGCGCTCATCTTCCCTTGCCAGTGTTCTTAGTTGATCGGCCAGTGCTTTCAGCATCTGAGACCTCCGAACTGAGTGCTGCCGACTAATCCATCGAGCGACCGAAGGAGTTACCCTGGTGCCTGAAATATATGGATCTTCTTACCAATAGGCAATCGAAAAGCTTTTCATCGGAGTGAGACGTAGGTATGTGGTATCCGGTCTCGTTTGATACTCATCCGGGCCGACGCTGGCCGCTGAGGCCGGCTGATGTGGGGGTGAGTTCTCTTCTCAATACCCGGAGGGTTTGACCCTCGGCCACTAAGCGGCACTGTTGTTCTCCTCTCCGGCTTATGCTGTTTTCTCCTGGCGAAGACTGCGAATTCGGGAAAGATGCACCGCAACCTGTTCGGGATCGACCTGGTGTCTGTTCAGTGTGCGGGAGACGACCTCCACGGCGGCTTCTATCTCGGCCGCTATTATCTCGTTAGCGCCAGCTTTGAGGAGAGGCCTGATATCGAGCTGGTAGCTTGCGCGAACGACAATATGCAGATTTGGGGCGAGGCTGCGGGCGGCCTTGACGGCGCGCTGGTTAGCATCGGGGTCATTGATAAGCAACACCAGCTCCCCTGCATTTGCTGCCCGTAGGCACTCCAACACTTCGAGACTTGTGATATCGCAGAAGTAGGCCGGCTCCCCCCTGGAAACAGCGTTGCGCACGTTCTCCACATTCAGCTCCGCTATCACATAGGGAATTCCGTTCTGCCTCAAAGCCTGCGCCAGCTGTTGACCGGCAAGGCCGTAACCACCTATGATGACGTGGTCGTGCATGGTGCGGACCTCCTCGGCAGCATCCTCGGCGGTGGACACTTTAAGCAGTCGAGTGAGAACCTGTATCTTTCCCACTCCAGCTGCAAGGTGCGGTCCTAGGGACAGGCCGAAGGGAGTCACAAACATAGAGAGAACCGCCACCACCACCAAGTTGCCCGCCAGATGGTCTGTAACCAGACCTGTTGTCTGAGCACCGCGCACCAGTATGAAGGAGAACTCCCCGACCTGTGCCAATGCAGCCGCTGCCAGCACGCACACCCTAAGCGGCAAACGCATTATCATCGCCGTTATGAAAACCAGACCGGACTTGCCCGCAAGAACTGCCATAAGCAAAATCAAAATGGGGATAATGTTTTCCAAGATGGCGCCGAGGTCGAGCAGCATGCCTATAGAAACAAAGAATATACTGGTGAACACATCTCGAAACGATATCAGATCTGCGAGGGCTTGATGGCGATACTCGCTCCCGGCCACTACCAACCCCGCGAGGAAGGCCCCCAGGGCAAGCGGGATGCCGCAGATCGATAAGACCCAGGCGGTGCCTATGGACACAAGCAAAACCGCTACAACGAAGAGATTTCGCTGCCGGGTCTTTGCTATCAGACGCAGCGCTTGAGGGACGATAAGACGTGCCGCGAGTAGAACACCGGCAAGAATCGCCACCGTCCGCAGCAACGCGCTAAACAGATTCTGAGCAGGAGGTCCCAAACCACTCAAAAGTGGGATTGCCAGCATCATCGGCACAACAGAGAGATCCTGGAAAACAAGTATCCCCAAGGTTAGGCGCCCGTGGGGGGCGTCCAATTCACCACGTGCTTCCAACCCTCGAAGGACGATAGCCGTACTGGAGATGGCAATCACAAAACCGATAAACAGCGCCAGGTTGGGGGGATAGCCCAGAAGTCGACAAACGGCGAAGGTGGCTGCTGCGGTCAATCCAACCTGTAGTGCACCCCCAACCAAAACCGGCCACCAGAGACGTCGCAATCGCTCAAGCGAGATCTCCAAGCCAATCCCAAACAACAGAAGGGCTACGCCGGTCTCTGCCAGGACCTCAACCTGATGAACGTCATCGATCAAACCGAAGCCCCGAGGACCCACGAGAATGCCGGCTAAGATGAACCCTGCGATGGATGGAATCTTGAGTCTGTGGAGCGCGGTTACGACCACGACCGCAACCGCAAATATCACCACCAGGTCTCGTAGATAAGGGATGTCATTCATACAGCAAGACCGTCGCAACCAGAACTGATTTTTAGAAGTGACGTTGAGCTGGCCATCAGGCCTCGCGCCTAATAGAAGGAGTCAGAAGCGCGATGTCAAACAAAATCTACACAAGCAATAGGGTGTTTGCACAGATTACCCCGTTTCTCGCAGGAAACCGGAATGAACTTCCAGCGGGGCTTACCAGAGTCGCCGATGCTGTCTGTCGACGCGCACTCAAAGCCTGACAGTTTGGGTCAAGTAATGACCGCAAAAGGATTTGTGCCTCTTCTTTAACCTTGACAGACGGGGAAGAATTGGCTATATTTGAATTTCGTCAGGTTATCTACGACGACAATACATTTGTACAAATGCTTTCTCATCTGACAGTCGCAATATCGGAAAAGGCAAACTCACGATGTCTGGAGGAAACATGAAGAAGACTGAATTGTTTGCTGTCGTGTGTCTCTTGGCCCTCACGACCGGCATCTCGCTCGCGGATCCGCCGAGTCAATTTGACTTGCGCAACGTCGGCGGCCAGAACTACGTGACCTCAGTCAAAAGCCAGCAAGGGGGCACCTGCTGGACCCATGGGGCCATGGCGGCCATGGAAGGGAACCTGCTCATGACCGGCAACTGGGCCGCCGCCGGTGAGGTTGGGGAGCCCAATCTGGCAGAGTATCATCTGGACTGGTGGAACGGTTTCAACCAGTTCTACAATGGCGACCTCGACCCTCCCACCGGTAATGGATTGGAGGTGCACTATGGTGGTGACTACATGGTGACTTCAGCCTATCTCAGCCGCAGTGAGGGGGCGGTTCGGGACATCGATGGGCAATCCTACAACACTCCTCCGGAGAGGTACCTTCCGAGTTACCACTACTATTATCCCCGAGAGATCGAGTGGTATGTGGCCGGGTCTGACCTGAGCAACATCAACACCATCAAGGAGAAGATCATGAGCGAGGGGGTGATGGGGACCTGCATGTGTTAC
>JAUWHO010000023.1 GCA_030605835.1 Candidatus Zixiibacteriota bacterium
ACATGCATCCTCGGTGGGCGAGTGGCCGAGAAGCTGGTGTTCAATCAATATACCACTGGAGCCGGCGACGACATCGAACGAGCTACCGCCCTGGCTCGAAAAATGGTCTGCCATTGGGGGATGTCGGAGAAGCTGGGACCCTTGACCTTCGGGAAGACGGAAGAGCAGATCTTCTTGGGGAGGGAGATTGCCAAGCGGAGAGACTACTCCGAACAGACCGCCATCGAAATCGACCAGGAGGTCAAAGCCATCATCGGTAGAGCCGAGGGGAGGGCGACCGAGCTTTTAGGCGCCAACGTCGACAAACTGCACCAGCTGGCGGAGGTGCTTTTGGAAAGGGAAATACTGGACGGAGAGGAAATAGACAAGATCCTGCGGGGGGAAGAGCTGGAACCGGCCAAAGAGGTAACTCCCGGGAGTGGACAGAGCTAAAGCAGAGAAGGCGGTGCGGGAGCTTCTGGAGTCCATAGGGGAGGACCCCGATCGTCCCGGGCTGAAGGAAACCGCCCGCAGGGTTGCGGATTTCTATCGGGAGTTCTTCTCGGGACTCTCTCGAGACCCCCAGGCGGAGCTGAAATCGGGCATCTTTCAGAGCTCCGAAGGATCGCCCACCACCGAGGGGGGGATGGTTGCCACCAAAGATATCAACTTCCATTCTCTGTGCGAGCACGATCTTCTCCCCTTTTTTGGAAAAGTCGGCATCGTTTACATTCCGGACGGAGGCCGCATTGCGGGGTTTTCCCAACTGGCCCGAACGGTGGAGATCTTCTCCCACCGACCCCAATTGCAGGAGCGATTGACCAGCCAAGTAGCGGACACCATCCAGGAGGTTTTAAGGCCAAAGGGAGTTTTGGTGCTGGTGGAAGCCGAACAGCTCTGTCTCAGCATGCGCGGCTTAAAGAAGCCGGGAATAGTCACGGTCACTTCAGCGTTCACCGGGATCCTGAAAGAGGAAGCCACCAGGGCGGAGGCCTTAACGCTGCTTAAAGGGAGGTAGAAATCAGAAGACCGATGATCGTTGGGGCTTCCATATTATAAGCCCTAACTCACAGATTCCGAACTTTCCACAGAGTTGACTTAAAGGACCGGAGTTTTTATCTTGTGTTTGAGTGAGTTCTTGCTCACTTTCTCTGAAGTTAGATTTGGAGTTTAAGTCTTTCGTGGTGGCAGATGAAATCTTACAAGTTCTTTCAGGTTGACGTCTTTACCGAAACCCCTTTTGCGGGGAATCCGTTGGCGGTCATTCCCGAACCGGAGGACCTCTCGGAGGGCCTGATGCAGAAGATCGCAAGGGAGATGCACCTATCCGAGACCAGTTTTGTTTTCCCTCCGGAGAGGCCCGAAGCCAATTTCAGATTGAGAATTTTCACTCCAACTCACGAGATTCCCTTCGCCGGCCACCCGGTAATAGGCAGCGCGCACATTCTATCTACGGAGGGCTACTTCAAATTCGACGGAGGCAAACGTGTGCTCCGTTTTGAGCTCGGGATCGGCAGAATCGAGGTCACAAGGGGGAAGTTCTCCGGAGCAGAAGAGTGTCTGACCATGCGGCAGCCCCTTCCCAAGTTCGCCGACTACGGTGGCGACCGCAAACAGATAGTGGAACTGCTGGGGTTGAGCGCCACCTCGGAGTTGGCGGAGGATTTGCCCATAAAAGTGATTTCCACCGGCTCGCCGTTTCTGATGATTCCCCTGCGCTCGGAGGAGTCGTTGAAGAGAGTCAAGGTGAACTTGAGCATTCTGGAGAAAGTATCGGTAGTCGCAGGCACCACCGCGGTGGCGCCTTTCGTGGTCAACTATCCCGGAGCTGGGGAGGTCACCACCAGGGTTTTTGCCCCCTTCTTTGGGGTGCCGGAGGATCCGGCAACCGGCTCCGCGGCCGGCTGTTTCGGGAGCTATATGATCACGGTCTTCGGGCCCGGGAAGTCCAAGACCCGGGAGTTCACCATAAATCAGGGCGCAGAATTGGGGCGCCCGAGTCGCATCTTCGTCAGAGTTCACCTGCAGGGCAAAGGCATCGTCGGGGTTGAGGTCGGAGGCTCGGTGGTGAAGGTCGCCGAAGGAGTTTTGAAATTCTGAGGCTCAGATCAAGAGGCGTCAACCTGGTTGGATTATGCTCCCCAAGATAGTCCTGAAAAACAAGACCCTAGACTTCTCCCAACGAGCTTACATAATGGGGGTGTTGAACCTCACCCCGGATTCGTTCTTCGACGGCCGGAGGTTCCCTGAGCCCGAGGCCGCGGTGCAGCACGCCTTTCGGATGGAGGCGGAGGGGGCTGACATCATCGACCTCGGGGGGGAATCGACCCGACCGGGAGCCCAGGCCGTTCCCTTGAAGGAGGAGTTCAGAAGGGTCCTGCCAGTTCTTAAGAGGCTGTCGGGAAGGCTGAAGGTGCCGATCTCCATCGACACTTACAAATCTGAGGTGGCAGAGAGGTGCATCCAATGCGGCGCCGAGATGGTGAACGACATCAGCGGTCTCTACTTCGACCCCAGGATGAAAGAGATCGTTGCCCGCCATCAGGTCCCGGTAATCGTTATGCACATGAAAGGAACTCCCCGAGACATGCAGAAGGATCCACAATACCGGGATCTAATTGGTGAAATCCTCTCTTTCTTCAGAGAGAGCATCTCTCGAGCAGACGCCGCCGGAGTCCCCGCCGACAAGATCATCATCGACCCCGGGATCGGCTTCGGGAAGAGCTTCGCTCACAACCTTGATATCCTCAAAGGGCTCGAGAGCTTCAAGGTCTTGGGCAAGCCGATCATGGTGGGTGTTTCCCGCAAATCCTTTCTGGGGAAGATCTTAGACCTGCCGGTGGATGAGCGTCTGGAGGGCTCGATTGCGGCGGCTCTGTATGCGGTTCTCAGAGGAGCCAATATCGTCCGAGTTCACGATGTCGCCGCTACCGTCAGAGCCTTGAGGACCGTCGAAGCCATTCAAAGGGCAGCTTAGCCAGATGGAGCTTTTCAGGATTAGCTTTCTTAAGTTTGGGGTCGTTGACCTCGTGGATGTCTTGTTGGTTGCCTTCTTCGTCTATCGCTTCTTTCTCTTGATTCTGGGGACGCGATCGTTTCAGATTTTGATTGGCCTCTTCTTAGTCTTTCTTGTTGGGGTGGCCGCCTTCTGGTTCCAGTTGGAGGCGGTCAAATGGCTCATCACCAACGTCGCCACCGTGGGAGTGATTGTTCTGGTGATAGTCTTTCAGCCGGAACTCCGCAGAGCCTTAGCTCAGATCGGACAACACCGGCTGTTTCGATTTTTCTTCAAATACCAGCCCCCCGAGAGGTTGAAGGAGGTTGTCAAGGGGGTGGAGCAGTTAGCCTCCCGGCGTTACGGAGCCTTGATCGTCGTGGAGAGGGAAGCCAACCTCAACCGTATCATCGAGACCGGCAAGATCCTCAATGCCAGCCTTTCATGTGAAGCTCTGGTGACGATCTTTACTCCCCACACCCCGCTGCACGATGGGGCGGTAGTGATCCGGGGTGACGAGATCGTTGCCTGCGCCTGCACCCTCCCCCTAACCCAGAACCCCGCCTTTCATCACACCTACGGCACCCGCCACAAAGCCGCCGTGGGGGTGACCGAGGACTCCGATGCCATTGTGGTGGTGGTCTCGGAGGAGACCGGCAGAATCTCGATTGCCTACGATGGCCTTCTCAACAAAGGCTTGGAAGTTGAGATGTTGCTGCCGGCGTTGACCAAGCTTTTTAGAACCGGCTAGGGCCTTCACGCCGGGGCTCGAAAGAGATAACCGTGTTCATCGACTATGTTGAAATCGAGGTTGAATCCGGAAGGGGTGGAGATGGCTGCATCAGCTTCCGCAGGGAGAAATACGTCCCCAAGGGAGGGCCCGACGGGGGGGACGGCGGCGACGGCGGGAACGTAATCATAAGAGTCGACCCACAGCTATCCACTCTCCTCGACTTCCGTTATCGCAGAAAGTACAAAGCCGAAAAGGGGCGAAATGGATCCGGGGCACTACGCCATGGGAAAAGAGGCGAAGACTTGGTCATAAAAGCTCCCCTGGGAACCATCATCAAGGATAGGGGGAGCGGAGAGATGCTGAGAGACTTAAGCTCAGGGGGCCAGGAGGCGATCGTTGCTAAGGGAGGCGCCGGAGGTCGGGGCAACGCTCGTTTCGCCACCTCCACCGACCAGGCCCCGAAGAGAGCAGAGCCAGGAAGGCCGGGGCAGAAACAGAACCTCTCTTTGGAACTGAAGCTTCTGGCGGATGTTGGCCTAGTGGGGAAACCCAACGCCGGCAAGTCAACCCTCTTGAGCCTGCTCTCCAGCGCTCACCCCAAGATCGCCGATTACCCCTTCACCACCCTGAGACCGAATCTGGGAATCGTCAAATTGCGAGAGTTCAAGAGCTTCGTGATGGCGGACATCCCCGGTCTCATTGAAGGTGCGCACCAGGGGAGGGGCTTGGGAACCAACTTCTTAAAACATATCGAGAGAACCAGAATCCTGGTTTATCTGATCGACTCCGCCGAGGGAAGTCCCCAGGGGGACTTCCATACCCTGAGAGGTGAAATCGAGAAGTTCAGTCACAAACTCGCCGCCAAGCCCGCGATTTTGGCTTTGAACAAAACCGACCTCCTCTCTGAAACGGAAAGAAAATCCCTTTTAGAAATTGACTGTCGGGTCCCTTTTTGTTTAATTTCCGCCGTCACCGGTGAGGGGAAACAGAAGCTTCTCTCCCTGATCGAGAGGCAGTTGGAGTCTTGAAGAAGTGAACCAGGAGAGCTTAAAATACCTCCTCGCGCTGGCGACGGTGCCAGACGTGGGACCGCTACGGTTTCGGTCGCTCCTCGGACATTTTCGGGGAGCAAGGGAGGTCTTCGAAGCACCCCGGAGGGAGCTGGCGGAACTGCCGCAGATAGGCCCCAAGACCGCTCAAGAGATCAAAAGCTTCGACCGCTGGGACTTCGTGGAAAAGCAGCTGAGCTGGTCAAACGAGATCGGAGCTAAGTTCCTCAGTTTTGACGACGGCTTTTACCCCGCGAACCTGAAGAATATCCCCGATGCACCCCCGCTTCTGTATATGCGCGGCGAGGTCCTGCCCCAGGATGAAAAGGCGATAGCGGTGGTGGGGAGCAGAACCTTCACCAATTACGGCAGAAAGGCCACCGAGAAGATCGTCAGCCATCTGGCGGAGTTGGGGGTAACCATCATAAGCGGCCTGGCCCGGGGGATCGACAGCTGCGCCCATCGCTCAGCCCTGCAGGCTGGAGGTCGAACCATCGCCGTCTTCGGCTGCGGGCTGGATCGCATCTATCCCACGGAGAATGGAAAGTTGGCTCAAGAGATTCTCTCCTCTGGGGCCTGGCTGTCGGAGTTCCCTCTGGGCACCGAACCTGTGGGGGTCAACTTCCCCAGGCGGAACCGCCTCATAAGCGGGCTTTCCCTCGGGGTGGTGGTCGTGGAGGCCGGCGAGAAAAGCGGGGCACTCCTCACCGCCAGAGAGGCCTTGGAGCAGAATAGGGAAGTATTCGCGGTCCCCGGGGACATCACTAAAGCCACCAGCCGGGGGACAAATTCCCTCATCAAGCAGGGAGCGAAGCTGGTTACCGGGTTGGAGGACATATTGGAGGAGTTGAGGGGTCTCGGGATCAAGAGCAGAGAGAGAAAAGCGCAGGAAGAGAGGCAGCTATCCCTGCCACCCGAAGAGAGAAAGCTTTACGACTCTCTGGGGGAGACCCCCTTGCACATCGACGAGCTTGCAGAAACCCTAAAGAGGAAGACCTCCCAGGTTTTGGCAACGCTTCTGGGGTTGGAATTGAAGGGCTTGGTCAGGCAATTGCCGGGGAAGAGATTTATCAGAGAATAGGCAGAGCTCCGTCGCCGGAGGCGACTCACCTTCGGCGGGAAGCCTGCAGGTCAACGTTTGATAAGAAAAGAGGTAAAGGTCATCAATCACCTGGGAGTACACGCCCGCCCCTCGGCTATGCTGGTGCAGACCGCGACCAAGTTCGACTCCGAGGTGCAGCTCCATAAGGGAGATTTGCGGGTGAACGCCAAAAGCATCATGGGAGTGATGATGTTGGCGGCGGAGATGGGAAGCACCATAGTAATCACTGCCTCGGGAGAAGACGAAGCAGAGGCGGTGAAAGCTCTGGCGCAGCTATTCGCTGACAAGTTCAACGAGGAGTGAGATCGGACTGGAGTCGAGAAATTGAAAGGGAAAGATAAAGTAATTCTCGGGGTGGCGGCCTCTCCGGGCATCCTCATCGGAGACAGCTTTTTCATGCGCCGGGACGAGTTCCAAATCGAGGAGGAGATCATTGACAGCCAGGAGGTCGAGGCCGAAATCCTCAGATTCAGAGCATCTATATCCGAGACCAAAAAAGAGCTGGAAGCGCTGAAGGAAAAGGTGTCGGAGAGGTTAGCACCTGAATTGGCTCGGATATTCGACCCCCAGGTCATGGTCTTAGAGGACCAAGTCGTTAATGGCGAGGTGGAAAGGCGCATCCGTGAGACCAAGAGGTGTGCCGAGTTCGTTTACAAACAGGAATTATCCAAGGCCACCAAAGCCTTAAATGCCTCCGGCGACAGCTACATCCGGGCGCGGATCTTGGACATCAACGCCGTCTCCAATCGAGTCATCGAGAAGCTTCTGGGCATCAAGCGCCGTAGCATTTTGGGACTGAAAAAGCCCGCCATCCTTTTAGCTCATTCGGTCACGCCCGGAGAGGTAGTCCACATAGCCAACGAGAACATCCTGGGGATGGCCCTGGAATTGGGGGGAGGCACCTCCCACGTCGCTTTGCTGGCGAAGGCGTTGGGGATTCCAGCGGTGGTGGGCTTGAAAGAGGACCTCTCCCAGGTTCCAGACGGCACCACCCTGATTCTGGACGGCCTTCGCGGAGAGCTGCATATCGAGCCCTCGAAAAAAAGCCTTGGCCGCTACCGGCGGGAAACTG
Source organism: Candidatus Zixiibacteriota bacterium (assembly GCA_030605835.1). Lineage (GTDB taxonomy): Bacteria > Zixibacteria > MSB-5A5 > DG-27 > DG-27 > DG-27. Next base: position 6,931 of record JAUWHO010000023.1, read on the forward strand.
AGTCCCTGCAAAAGCAGACGGCATCGTATCAGGAGTACTGTGGCAGGGAGGGTTACACCCTGGACGGTAGGAGAATCGAGGTCCGAGCCAATATCGAGCTGACCTCCGAGATCCAGAAAGCCTTAGAGCGGGGAGCAGAGGGGATCGGGCTCTTTCGCACCGAATATCTCTATCTGATCTATTCCCGCTTCCCCGATGAGGAGGAGCAGTTCCGGGATTACAAGCTTCTCGCCGAAAGGATGGGCGGTCGTCCGGTGATCATCCGCACCTTCGATTTCGGGGGCGACAAATTCTTAGGGAGTTTCGGAAGAAGCTACGAGATGAACCCATTCTTGGGGTGGCGGGCAATCCGAATCAGCCTGGATCGGCCCGACTTCTTCAAAATTCAGATCCGCGCCATCCTGAAGGCCTCTTACTACGGTAACGTCAAGATAATGCTGCCCTTAATCTCCACCAAAGAGGAGGTCTTGAAGGCCAAACAGATCATCGAGGAGGTGAAATCCTCCTTAAGGGAGGAGGACGTTCCCTTCAAAGGGGAGGTGCAACTTGGCATCATGATAGAGACCCCTTCGGCGGCCCTGATAGCAGATGCTTTGGCTCCGGAGGTGGATTTCTTCAGCATCGGCACCAACGATCTGGTCCAATACACCTTAGCGGTGGATAGGGGCAACGAGCTGGTGAGCAACCTCTACCAGAACTATCACCCCGCGGTCTTGAAACTGATAAAACAGACCATTGAGGCCGGACAGCGTCACAATCTCTGGGTCGGTTTGTGCGGCGAGGTGGCCGGTGATCCCCTGGCAACCACCCTCCTTATCGGTCTTGGCGTTGAAGAGTTGTCGTTAAATCCCACCACCATCCCTTTGGTGAAAAGGATTGTCTGCACCACCGAATATGAGAGGGCAAAAGAATTGGCCTCTGAAGCCCTCCAATGCTCCAGCGCCCCCGAGGTGAAAGATATTTTGCTTCAGGACTTCCGCCAGCGTTTCTCCGGTGTGGAGGGACTGCAGTTTTTCCATCTGGAGTAGAAAATGAAATCTCTCGACGATCTAAGCTACATCAAGAAAATCGACCCCCAGGGGATGTATGATTTGCTTCTCTCTTTCCCCGTGCAAGTGGACACGGCCTATGCAATTGGACAGAGATGTCCTCTGCCCGAGGTAAAGCCCTCCTCTGTGAAGAACATTGTAGTCGCCGGTATGGGCGGTTCCGCCATCGGCGGAGACCTGGCTCGATCCTATTTAGCAGAAGATTTGAAGATACCGTTTTTGATTTGTCGGAATTACACTCTTCCCGGCTTCGTGGGACCGGATTCGCTCGTGATCGCCTCCAGTTATTCCGGTAATACTGAAGAGACACTCGAAGCTTATCAGCAAGCAAAAGATGCCGGCGCAAAGCTTCTGGCCATAACCACGGGAGGGGAACTGGCCAAGAAGGCAAACGCCGATGGAATTCCTCTGATTAAGATCCCCCCTGGGCTTCCGCCGAGGGCCGCGCTCGGTTATTCCTTTGTACCTTTATTGGTCTCTCTGTGGCGCTTGAAACTTGCCCCTGACAGATGTATGGACTTTTTCGAAGGCGAGCACATTTTGAAAGAGGGACTGGAGGAATACAAGATTGAGGTGCCGGCACAGGAAAACCTCGCCAAAGAGATAGCGACACAGCTTCACCGGAAGCTGCCCATAGTCTATTCTGCCACCGACCATTTCGATGCCGTTGCGGTTCGCTTCAAGGGACAGCTTTGCGAAAACAGCAAGATGCTCTCCTTTTTCAACTTCTTCCCGGAGTTCAACCACAACGAGCTGGTGGGCTGGAACAAGCTCTACGACCTCTCCGCCGAAGGTGGATCCGACTCTGTCGGACAACCCCACCTTGCGGTTGTAATTCTCAGAGACGAAGATGACCACCATCGCATCAAACGAAGAATGGAATTGGTAAAAGGGATAGTAGAAGACCTGCAGGTTCCTGTTTACGAGCTGGAAAGTAAGGGAAGTTGCCTTTTGGAGAGGATGTTCTCCCTGATTCAACTGGGGGATTTCATCAGTTTCTATCTGGCGATATTAAACGAGGTGGACCCAACGCCGGTAAAGGCTATCGATTATCTAAAAAGTGAGCTGGCAAAGAGCTGATGTAATCTTTCCACTTATGTACCCACTGCTGTGACAATCACTGTTGCCTATGTTGTTGGTTGCAGGTTACAGCAAGAAGTAGACTGGGAGCCGTGTTGGAGAAATTCGGATATGTTCTCATTTTCGTCGGTCTAGCAGCGGCACTCTGGCGGGTTAAGATCTGGCGAGAGAATATTTGGGCCTCCGTGGTTGTGTATTCTCTGTTTATATTCGTGGGTATCTTTCTCATAATGCAGGACCGCATTGTTGAAGTGACTGTCTCGCACCTTGGTGCTTTTAAGACGCTCGCCAAGGAGGCAACAGTAGAAGTAGACCAGATAAAACAGCTAAGACGGGATATGGAGGCTGGTATAGACTCGGTTGCTAGAGAGGCGACACAGGTCAGGCAACTTTACGAGGAGCTCGCAAACAAAACGGAGTTAGCAGACCGGAAGCTCCACTCGATCCGCAATGCACAGCAGGAGGCTTCCACAATCTTATCAGAGCTTCAGGAGGTGACGGAATTCAATGAGGCGGTTGTGGTTGCTCAGAACGGTGACAGAAGGGCGTTCGACAGGTTGAAAGCTTGGGCCAATGACCCATCATACCGCTTCTCAGCGCAAGCGGGAAGTGCTGTCAAATCCATTATGAATGACCACTGGGAACCTTACTATGTTGAGGGATTCACTTATCCGTGGCCTCCCGGCACAGACCATTCGAACATCTCGTTGGCAGAAGTTCGCCACAAGTATGCGTCTTCACCTGAGTACAAGGTGCATCTCATAGAGTATGTCTGGTATCGTGAGGACTTGCCCACGAGGGATAGAATGCAGTTCCTCGTTGAGGTCATCGAAAACGACGAGAGTCTTGAGGCTGTTGAGTACGCGGGCAGGTATTTGATTCAAGGGGCGCGCGATATCAAACATCGCCTCGAAGTCTGCCCCATCGACGTAGAATTCCTACTGGACTGGTGGGAAAACAACAAACACCAGTTCAAATAAGAGTGCCCAATTAAACATTTGCTGAGATAAATCCCGGAACCGATATCGAGGATACCCCATGAAAGCAATCATACCAGCGGCCGGCATTGGAACTCGGCTTAGGCCCCATACCTATACGGAACCCAAGGTGCTTCTGCACGTCGCTGGCAAGCCGATGCTGGCCCACATCTTGGATGAATTAGTCGAGCTGGGGATTGAGGAGGTCGTCATCGTCATCGGCCCTATGGGCGAAAAGATCGCAGATTTCGTGGAGAAGAACTACAAGTTCAAGGCTCATTTCGTCAAACAGACGCAACTGCTGGGCCTGGGTCATGCCGTCAAAACGACCGCCAAATACTTCGACAACGAGCCACTCCTCATCGTCTTAGGCGATACCATCTTTGAAGCCGACTTGAAAAGCGTCATCAACTCCGAATATGACTCCATCGGCACCAAATATGTCGATGACCCCCGCAGGTTCGGAATCGCCGAGGTGGAAGACGGCTTCATCACTGAGCTGATAGAAAAACCTCCAAAGCCGAAATCACACCAGGCGCTGGTGGGGCTTTACTACATAAAGAGCACCGATCTATTGAAGGAGTGTCTTCAGGAAATCGTCGACAAGGATATGCGCACTAAGGGGGAATATCAGCTCACCGATGCTCTCCAGCTGATGGTGAAAAAGGGCGCCAAGATGACCACCTTCAACGTGGAAGGCTGGTATGACTGTGGAAATGTAGAAACGACGCTTGAGACCAACCGTAGGCTCTTGGCCAAATTGCCTCCACCGCGGGAGATCAAGGGTTCAGTCTTGATTCCGCCAACCTATGTCTCTTCCTCCGCGAAGATCGAGAACTCCATCATCGGCCCCGATGTCTCCATCGCCGATGAGGCCACAATCAAGCACTCCATAATCCGTAATTCCATCATCAGCGAGGGTGCCTCGGTAAGCAACTCCATTCTGGAGAGTTCCCTAATTGGCAAGAATGCTCAGGTCTCAATGGCTTTCGGAGAACTCAACGTCGGCGATTCCTCTCAGGTGGGCCACGGCTAATCCCGCCTGTTCTTTGTAACCATCCGTTCTTCTAAAGCTTGACTATTGAGTGTCGAATCCTTAGATTAGATAACTTTTTCTGAAGGATCTAGACAAATCAAGGAGTGAGTATCTACCTTCAAGGGGGGAATCCAGCCAAACAGAATAGCGGAGATAAAATGACAGATAACGGCTTCTTTTTCACCTCCGAATCGGTCACCGAAGGGCATCCCGACAAAGTCTGTGACCAGATCTCCGATGCGGTCTTAGACGATGTCTTGCGTCAGGATATAAACGGCCGGGTCGCCTGCGAGGCCTTCATCACCGTAGGGCTGGTGATCGTGGGAGGAGAAATCACCACCAGCGGTTATGTGGACATGAGCGGTCTGGTTCGTAAGGTAGTGAAGGAGATCGGCTACACCCACCCCAAATACGGCTTCAACTACGACACCTGTGCGGTCCTGAACGCCATCGGGCCTCAGTCTCCAGACATCGCTCAAGGGGTTAATATCGGAGGTGCCGGAGACCAAGGGTTGATGGTCGGCTACGCCACCAAGGAGACTGAGACACTTATGCCGCTGCCGATCTCTCTGGCACACAAGCTCTGCCAGAGGTTAGCGGAGGTGCGCCGCCGGGGAATTCTCCCCTATCTCGGTCCTGACGGCAAATCGCAGGTCACGGTGGAATACAAAGATGGCAAACCGCTTCGAGTTGACAACGTGGTGGCCTCCTGCCAGCATACCGAGGAGATCCTGGATGAGACCGGAAACCTCATAACCGAGGAGGCCAAAGAACAGATCAAAAGAGAGGTGATCTTCCCTGTTGTTGGAGAGGAGCTCCGGGACTCCAGGACCAAATATTTTATCAATCCCACCGGGAAGTTCGTCACCGGGGGACCGCAGTCCGACACCGGCATGACCGGTCGGAAGATCATCGTCGACACTTACGGGGGGATGGCTCCCCACGGCGGCGGAGCCTTCTCCGGAAAGGATCCCACCAAAGTTGACCGCTCCGCTTCCTATATGGCCAGGTATATCGCCAAAAACATGGTCGCCGCCGATCTGGCGGACGAATGCACCGTCCAGCTTGCTTACGTCATCGGGGTGAAGGAGCCGGTCAGCGTCATGGTGCACACCAACTGTGACGCTAAGATTCCCGACAACCGTTTAGTGGAGTTGATCAGAAAACATTTCGTACTCACCCCCCGGGAGATAATTGAATATTTGGATTTGCTCCGACCCATCTATCTGAAGACCGCCGCTTACGGACACTTCGGCAGGGAGGAACCGGAGTTCACCTGGGAGAGAACTGACAAGGTTAAAGACTTACAACGAGACGCCTAGCCAAAGAGGGAAGCTCTGATGAAAAAGAAGGATATCAAGGACATCAAACTAGCTGCCAAAGGCCGCCTGCGGATTGAATGGGCCGAACAGGATATGCCGGTCTTGAGGTTGATCCGCCAGAGGTTCAAAAAGGAGAAGCCCCTCCGGGGACTGAAACTGGCCTGCTGTCTGCACGTCACCACTGAAACCGCAAACCTGATGTCGACCTTGAAGGCCGGGGGAGCTCAACCCTTTTTGTGCGCCTCCAACCCTCTCTCCACCCAGGACGATGTCGCCGCCTCCCTGGTGAAGGATTCTAAGATTCCGGTTTTCGCCATCCACGGCGAGAGCAACAGAGTCTACTACCAGCACATAATCGCCACCCTGGATGGTGAACCCTCCATCACCATGGACGATGGCGCCGACTTAGTCGCCACCCTGCACGGAAAAAGAAAAAAGCAAGCCGCGAATATGCTGGGAGGGACCGAGGAAACCACCACCGGAGTGATCCGTCTGCGAAGTCTGGAGCGGGAGAAGAGGTTGCTCTATCCCATAATCGCGGTCAATGACTCCAAGACCAAATACCTATTTGATAACCGTTACGGAACCGGTCAGTCCACCATCGATGGGATTTTGCGCTGCACCAACAGGCTCCTGGCGGGCTCCAAGTTCGTGATCGCTGGCTACGGCTGGTGTGGGAGAGGCGTGGCCATGAGGGCTAAGGCGATGGGAGCTGACGTCATCGTCACCGAGGTCAAACCCGTGAAAGCCCTGGAGGCCACCATGGACGGTCTACGGGTGATGTCAATGAATCAAGCCTGTAAGGAGGGTGATATCTTCGTCACCTTGACCGGGGATGTGAACGTCATAAGCAGAGACCACTTCCCGAAGATGAAAGATGGAGCGATTGTGGCTAACTCCGGTCACTTCAACGTCGAGATAGATATTGAGGGCTTAAGGAAGCTCTCGCGCTCCAGAAGGAAGATGCGTGAGAATGTCGAGGAGTTTCGACTGCCGGGCGGCAAGAGGATATATCTTCTGGGGGAGGGACGTCTTATCAACCTGGCCGCTGCGGAAGGACATCCGGCCGCAGTGATGGACATGAGCTTCGCCAACCAAGCCCTGACGGCGGAGTTCATCTGGAAAAGCAAGAAGAAACTGGAAAGGAAAGTCTATCCGGTGCCCACGGAGATCGATGACAACATTGCACGGTTGAAATTGACCTCTTTGGGAATAAGAATCGACAAACTCACGAAGGAGCAGCAGAAATATTTAGCAAGCTGGGAGCTGGGGACCTAGAGATTTCTCTCAGGTATCCTCTCTCAAGAAAGGGGTTAACAGACTATGATACTCATTCTCTTCCGGGGAGTCATCGGTGCCTTGATCATCGTCTTCGCTTGGACAGATATCAGCGGGGCTCCGGTAATATTAACTGTATTAGGATTCGCCCTGGCCCTCTTCTATGGTAGATGTTGGCTACAGAAGTGTCGGATAGGAGGGGGAGCCCCAACAGTGTGTTACTGCAGGGCGATTATCGGCCTCTTAGTTGTCCTCTTTGCCTGGTGGCCCGTCAGTTGGGCAGCGATAGCCTTGACGGTGCTGGGAGGTGTTCTCTTAATCCTGTTCAGCAGAACCTGTCTGTAATCTCTAATTGACCAGTTCTCTTACTTCTAACGTTCCGTCAGGACCGAAGCGTAGCATGTCCTGACGGACAGAATAACCCTCACGACGAGACTTTCTCTATTATACCTCCCCCCAGAACTTCCTCACCATCATAAAATACCGCCGACTGTCCAGGGGTTATCGCCCTCTGAGGCTGGTCAAAGGCAACTTCAGCGGTCTTCTCATCGATGAAGCTAACCTTGGCGGGGGCAGGATTGTGTCGGTAACGAATCTTGACCTGACAGTCAAACTGCCTCTCCCGGAAATCGGGATTGATGGTGTTGATCTTCCCAACCTCAAATTCCCTCGAGAACAGATCATCATCGCTCCCGACGTATAAGGCATTGGCAGAGGCATCGATTCTGACGACGTAAAGAGGCGAACCGAAAGCTATCCCCAACCCCCCTCTCTGCCCGACGGTGTAGAATGCGCACCCTTTGTGTTCTCCGATTACCTCCCCGGAGAGGTTATAAACCGGCCCCGGCTTCAGATTGCTGGAACCGTTCTTCCCCCAGCGCCGCAGGAAAGCGATTATGTTCTTATCGGGAATGAAACAGACCTCCTGACTCTCTCTTTTCCCCGCCACCTTTAGATGGCACTTTTTCGCAACTGCTCGCACTTCCCTTTTGGTCAACTCTCCCAGCGGGAACAGGGTGTGTCCAAGATCCTGGGAAGTTAGTCCCCAGAGGGCATAAGATTGGTCTTTAGACCTATCTTTTCCCCTCTTCAATCTTTTCCCTTCCCAGATGCGAACATAATGGCCGGTCGCTAGAAACTCCGCATCCACTTGACGAGCCTTTTCCCACAAAACTTTCCACCTTATGATGGTGTTACACCGGACACAAGGGTTAGGGGTTCTGCCAGCTATATATTCATTGTAAAAGTCATCAATGATTTCCTCTTTGAACTCCCGGGAGAGGTTCAAAACGAAGTGCGGCACCTCGATCTGGGCACAAACCGATCTGGCATCCTGCATAGCTTCAAGCGAGCAACAGCGGCCGTCGGAGGCAATACTGCTCCCGACCTCAGCGAAGTCCCAGAGTTTCGTGGTCAGCCCAACGACCTCATAACCATCCTTCCTGAGAAGATAGGCGGCCACAGAGCTATCCACCCCCCCGGACATCGCCACCGCAACCCGGGGTCTTGTTTTCACTGACATCTTGTAATCAAGCTCTCGTTAACTGCGATGCGGAGACGCCCCGGAGTGGGGAAATGAGAGCCAGAGGAGTTGGAGGCTTGCCGCAGTCTACTGACATCACCTGTTGAGGGACTCCACCGGGGACATGGCCCGCAATCTTTCTATAATCGGCGGCAGGGCTTTCAGAACGTAGTCAACATCTTTTTTAGTATTAAAGCGACCGAAGGAGAAGCGGACCGCGGACCTGGCGAGTTCTGGAGCTACCCCCATGGCTTCGAGCACATGTGAGGGCTCCGCGGAACCGGAGGTACACGCCGAGCCGGAGGCGACCGCCACTCCCTCCAGATCCAGGCTCAAGATGACGGCTTCGGCCTCCACCCCCTTAAAGGAGATGTTCAGGGTTCCAGGAAGCCGATTCTCGAAATCGCCGTTTAGAAGAATGTCCGGAATCTTCTCTTTCAACCCCTCGTAGAAGGAGATGCTCAAATCCATCAGGTATCGATATTCAGCATCGATCTCTTTGGAGCAAATCTCAATGGCCGCTCCCAAGCCCACGATGCCGGCGACGTTTTCAGTTCCAGCGCGGTAGTTTCTCTCGTGATGGCCTCCGTGAAAAAGAGGCGTGATGCGAGTGCCGCTCCGGACATAAATGGCTCCCACCCCCTTGGGGCCGTATAGCTTGTGCGCCGAGAGGGAAAGAAGGTCAATTCCCATCTCCTCGACATCGATCTTCAGCTTTCCGGTGGACTGGACGGTGTCGGAGTGGAAATAGACCCCCGCATCTCTGGCGGTCTTTGAAAGCTCCGCTATCGGCTGGATGGTCCCGACCTCATTGTTGCCGTGCATGATAGAGACCAAGACGGTGTCCTCTCTGATGGCTTTCCTTAAGTCCTCGGGAGAAACTACTCCAGATCTATCCACTGGCAGGTAGGTGACCTCGAACCCTTGAGTCTCCAGGAAGTGACAGCTCTCCAATACCGCGTGGTGTTCAATGGAGGAAGTTATCAGGTGTCTGCCCTTGTCGCGGTTGGCAAAGGCTACACCCTTCAAGGCCAAATTATCAGACTCCGTCCCCCCAGAGGTGAAGTAGATCTCCTCCGGGTGACAGTTGAGCAGCCCCGCCACTTTCTCCCGACTGGACTCTATCGCGGTTTTCGCCTCCCGCCCGAAAGCGTGGATGCTGGAGGCGTTGCCAAAGTGAGTCTTTAGGTAGGGCAACATTGCCCTCACCACTTGAGGACACAGAGGCGTGGTGGCATTGTTGTCCAGGTAGACTTTCCTCATATGGCCTCTGTTTTCTCACTTGCAGCAAGCTTCTTAGAATCCCGGAAGAGATCTCCCAAGGTGATGCCGTCCAAGAACCTGTCGAGGTTGTCCTCGACCCTTCTCCATAATCCACTGGCAACGCAGTTCTCTGACCCGACGCAGGTTTCCCGAGGACAACGATCTTTACTACAATCGGCGACTGCAAAGGGACCGTCCAAAACCTCTATAACCTCTAAGACGGTGATTTCATCTTTCGGCTTGTTGAGAAGATAACCCCCTTTTGAGCCCCTCACCGACTTAATAACGCCACCCCTGCGGAGTTTGTTGAGTAGCTGCTCCAGGTAACTTACCGGGATTTTTTGCTTCCGGGCGATACTCTTTATCCTGACCGGCCCCTGCTCGACGTTCAGGGCAATCTCAATTAAAGCCCTCACGCCGTATCGACCTCTGGTAGAAATATTCAAGGTTTACCTTCCTCTCTAATTTATAGAAAACAAACCAAATATAAAATCTACTACCCTTTCTGTCAAGCTTCATAGATTCAACCGCGACTGGGCCCCTAGTGTTTCTCAAATCCCACTCTTTTCAATCTCTACCACAAACTGGCGGCAGGTGGAGGCGATCTGGTCGGCGGAGACAATTGCGGATATGACCGCCACCCCAGAAGCCCCCGCGGATAGGACCGCGCCCACATTTTCGAGATTGATTCCTCCTATTACGAAAATCGGTATAGGAGATTGTGCCCTGACCTCCTTTATGAGGTTAATTCCCCGGGGGTAATCGATCTCTTTGGTATCGGTCTGATATATCGGCCCCAGCCCCAGGTAATCCGCACCCGCTTCTATGGCCTTTGTAGCTTGCTCTACATTGGAAGCAGACACTCCGATAATCTTGTCTCCTCCGAGCATCTCCCGGGCCTTTCTGCAATCGAGATCCTTTTGCCCCAGGTGGACACCGTCGGCATCGATTTCGGCGGCAATTTCGACCCGGTCGTTGATTACGAGAGGTATATCGTTCCTCCTGGTGACCTTCAGGAGTTCGGTGGCGGTCTGCTTGAATTCGTCATCGGGCAGGTGCTTTTCTCGATATTGAACCATGTCCACCCCCCCCCAGAGCGCCCTCTTTACCACCTCAATCTCCGACCTCCCCCGGGAGAGCCTGCTGTCAGTGATGAGATAGAGACGCACCTTCTTTAATAGGCCACTTCTTTCCCGCATTTTGCAAACCTCTCCGCCGCCGCGACAAAGGCTTTGAACAATCGTCTGGTGGATTCTCTACGGGGCATCGCCTCCGGATGCCACTGCACTCCTAAGGTGAAGCTATCACCGCTCAACTCAATCCCCTCGATTACCCCGTCCGGGGCTCTGGCAACGGCCTTGAGATCCTTCCCCAGCCGATTCACGACCTGATGATGACTGCTGTTCACGTTCAAACTTGACTGCCCCAGTATTCTCCTCAGGTGGGAGCCCCTGTCGATCTCTACCCTGTGGTAGAGGTTATAATCCACCCGCCCTTTCTGGTAGTGCCTCAACGTCCGAGAGGGATAAAGCGACAAGTCCTGATAGAGAGTGCCGCCCAGGGCCACGTTCAAGACCTGCGTTCCCCGACAGATGGCAAATATCGGCACCTTCCTTTTCATCGCCTCCCCAATCAACTCGATCTCCAGTCGGTCCCGGAAACTGCCTACTCTGCCGACGTTTTCCACCTTCCTCTGGCGGTAGTATTTTGGATGAAGATCGATGCCACCGGATAGAAGCAGCCCCGCTGACTGAGACATGAACTCTTTGGCCAATCTATGATCCTTCAGACCGGGGATTAAGACCGGGAAGCCTCCGGAGGATTCGACTAGCTCAAAATACTGTCTCTTGATGAAATCGAAGGAGAAGGGGGTCGGGAATTTTCTCCCTTGACCTTCGGGCTCTTCATTGATTGTGATTCCTATGAGTGGTCTCATGACTTCCCTCAGAACGCGTAAAGGATGCTCAGATGGAACCTGCCTCCAGAGCTATCGCCGGCAGTTATTATCCGCCTGGCGTAATCGAAGCGCAAGGGCCCCACCGGGGTGAAAAAGACAATTCCCACTCCCCCGGTGAGCCGGAGGTCTTCCAAGTTGATATGTTCAGCTTCATACCAGAGGTTCCCGACGTCGAGGAAGAGCTGGCCTCCCAAACGCCAGAAGAGGTTTTTCCGGAACTCAATGTTTCCCACCGCCAGCACCTTGCCTCCCACGGGATCCCCGTAGAGGGTAGAATCGTCCGTATTTGCACCGGTGTATACGGGTCCCAGGGTCGCCTCTCGGTAACCGCGAATAGTGTAAGCTCCCCCCAGAAAGAGGCGATCTTCGGAGGGAACCTCTTCCACCTCCGTATCCCCGAACTCTGTCACCAGGCTCCCCTTAATGCGAGTCGCCAGCACTCCCCCGAGAAACCAGCGGTTGTAGCGAGCCCAGGAGAACTCATATTTCAGCAGATCGATATCCCCCCCGAGAAAACCGCCGACATACTCAATCGAAAAATTCGTCAGGGAACCGCCACTGGGGGTGAAGATGTTACTGCGGCTGTCCTTGCTCAGATTCACAATCAACTTCCTTCTAACCTTAATCTCTTCTTCGGCTCTGAAGGTTGCCTGTTGATCCTCGGGGATGTCATGAACATGAATATGTTCATACTGATAGGTCAAGCCCACGAAATAGACCCGGTGCAACTCCCGACTGAGACCGAAGGAGGCGGAGAAATCATCGTAAACGTAATCACGGTGGAGCGGCAATTTGCCGGGCTCATAGGTGAAATCCAGGCTCAAGGGGGTCCGCGGCAGAATCCACCAGGGCCACAGGTAGGAAACCGAGAAGCGGTTGCGGTAGTTGTCCCAGTCCGGGATTATTTGAAAGCCAGAGGAGAAAGAGAGGCTCAGCCGGTGCCCGCGTCTCCAGATATTGCGGTTTCCCCATGCTACCGAGGTCTCGAAGGTGAGATCGCGCTCGTAGTCCTGACCGGCACCAAGCTTCAAATTCACGTAATTGGATTTTCTCTCTCCAACGGTCAACAGCATATCTGCCCTGAGAGGGTCGGGGGAGGCCTCCATCGGAGAGAGGGAAACATAGCTGAAAAGACCGGTGGAATACAGATACTGCTGGCTGTCGATGATCTTTCTGCGACGGTATATCTCCCCCTCCTTGAAGGTGACCTCTCTTCTGGCGACGTCGTCGTGAGTCTTGTCCAGCCCTATGATTTCCAATCTCCCGAAATGGACAAGCTTCCCGGGATCTATCGAAAAAGCTACCGTCGCGGATCTGAAATCTTCAGAGGTCTCCACCCCCACCTGCACCTCCGCATGAGGATAACCGTGGTCGGCGTAAATCTCTTTAATCCCCAGGGCAACCTGACGAAGCGCGGTCCTATCCAGAGGGGAACCCGGCATGATGGTCTTGAAATTCTTCCAGACCCGGTCGCTGAATTCCCCAATATCCCCGATCAGCTTTATCTCTTCGATTGAAGTCTGGGGACCTTCGTAGATGACCACCTGTAATGGTACCCGATCTTCCCGGCTACCGGGCTCGGCCTCGACAGTGGAGGTGGCCTTAAGGTAGCCCTGAGAGTGATAGAAAGAATCAATGGAGGCGGCCTCAAATTGCAGCAGGCGCTCGGTAATTCTCCTCTTTTTCTGGAAGAGGTGATACCAGCGTTTCTCCTCCAACACCATCTGTTTTTTGATTTCCTCGTCACCGAAGTGATAGTTTCCGGTGATGTCTATCCTCTCGACGATATTGGGAGCCACACTGCTGCCGGGGAGCTGCCCGGCTTGATTGCAGAAGGCCGCCGGAGCGGAAAGGAATAGCCCCAAAAGGAGAACCATCCCGAATCTACGGGGGGCAATCATAAGTCCTTAGAACTCCCAATTCATGCTCAGGTCAAAGTGGAAAAACCTGTTCCGGTCGTATTTTCCCTCCAGGGAGAGACGACGGCTCAAACGATACTCGGCCGCGATCTCCTGGGCGGAGGTGAGGGAGAGACGGCGAGAATAACGCAGATAGACGTTGGGGCTGATGTATTGACCAACGGTGACCTCGGTGTCGCCCAAATCCAGGCTCTGATCTGTCGGAGGTTGGATTAAGAAAGTCTCCACCCCCAGAGTTCTGGCGGCTTGAGTCTCGAAATATTTAGTGAGGTAACCGCTGAAGATTCCTTGAGCTCTCTGGCCCAGAGCCTGGTCGTAGCCGACCTGAACACTGTCTTCGTACAGAGGCCGGTTCAGGGCAATCGATTCTAAGATCTCCTGTTGACTCATCTCCCTCTGGGATGTTTCCCCTCCGACCGCGAAGTTCAGCTGCGGGGCGGATAAAGTGCCGGTAATATAAACGTAGTAGGTTCTCTCTCCCCGGGCGAATTTCTCCCTTTCAGAATAGACGGTGCGGATTTGGGTTTCGAAGTCCAACTGCGGGTCGATCTTGGCGATGTTGTCGAAGTTCATCTTGCCGGAGACGATGTCAAACCGGTTCCCGTAAATGAAGGCATTCCCGCGGATGGCCTCCAAGTCTCCCAAGATCTGGTAGCTCCCGAGGTGACGACGAATCTTCAGCTTGCTTCTGAACTCCGCCTCCAGGTCAGTGTTCTTGATCCAGAGGTTGTTGTCGGCGATCACCTCCAGGTTCAAATCCCAGCTTGCGGAGTCAATAGCGGTCGGCAGCTCCCGGGTGTCGGGTTGCACCGCCGAGAAGGGCTCCTGATAGAGGAGCTGTTTGATCTCCACCACTCCCGAGACCTCCGGCGGCGCGAAACCCTTGATGGTTAAGTCGAAATCGGAGATGGCGCTGAAATCCACGTAGGCATGGGTGAGGGGAACATTCCTCCCGGAGAGCACCAGATTGTAATTGAAGGTGTCAAGGTCTAAAACCTCCACTGTCCCGGAGAGGGCGATTTTGCCGACCTTCTCTTTGCGGGGGAACAGCGAACTCCAAAACCTCTGGAATATGCCGGCGGAGGCGGTCGGCTGCAAATCCAGGTTGCCATTGACTGCCTCCACATAGATGGTGTTGTTCTCCAGGCGCAGCTGCGCCTCTAAATCGTATATCGGCTCCAAGAAATCGGCCAGCTTTAAAACCCCGTTGCTGAGGTTCAATCTCCCCTCGAATTGCGGGCGCTTCAAGGTGCCAGAGACGGCCACGTCCGCCTGAAAATCTCCGAAGAGGTACTCCAGCTCCTCTATCAGGGTGCTGAACATGCTCAACTGCTCGCCCCGAGCCTGCAGGAAGAATCCGAGGGGCTTAGCCTCCAGACTCGGCGCCTCTCCCCCCAGAGAGAGGTTGACGGGGATGAAGCCGGAACCGCTGTAGTCCTCCACCTGGTGCCGCAATCTGATGTTATGGAAATCCAGAAGTTGATTACGGTAGCTCAGTTCCAGGTTCAAGACCCCCATCTCCACCCCCTCCAGGTTCAGGCTGTCGACTCGGAACGAGGCGGCCACTGTCGGGGAATTGAAATCGCCTCCGATCTCTCCGGAGAAGGAAACCTCCCCGAGAACGCTTAAAGAGGGGAGTAATAGACTGGTGAAGGGGAAGATGTCAATCCCTTCCCCCTTTAACGTCAAATCAAAAGTCTGGTCTTTGCCCAACTTCCCGCCTATGGAGACCTCCCCCCCGCCAACGGTGAACTGGCACTCTTTTAGCTCGATATCCTGCTCTCCCAAGAGAATCAACTGTCGCCCCCGAGAGTATATTGGAGTCTGATCGAAAAAGAGATTGAGGTATTTCAGAGACAACTCCGCGGGGAACTGCCTCTCCTCCAGCCTGCCGGCGAACTCCAATTTCACATCGTTGCCAGTAACCGTCACGGAGTCGAAATGATAAAGCTCGCCGTCAACTCCAATGAAGGCCTCAACTGCAGCTACAGGAATAGACCAGGCCAAGCCTCCGCCGGATTGGAGACGAACCTCCCCCCGCCTCTGTGAGAGGAAGCTGTCCA
The DNA here is from genome assembly GCA_030605835.1 of Candidatus Zixiibacteriota bacterium. Lineage (GTDB taxonomy): Bacteria > Zixibacteria > MSB-5A5 > DG-27 > DG-27 > DG-27. The sequence goes on from JAUWHO010000023.1 coordinate 22,397, forward strand.
GTGACAGATCCAGAAAAAGATCCGAACTGTAGAATTCGTAAGCCCAGCAGGAATCCGAGCGGAGATGTCCGCGGAGGGTGAAATCCTGGGTTTCCCCGCTCAGGCTGAACTCCGCCCAGGCCCTACCACCCAGATCGGTTATGAAGATCTGCTGGTCGAAGTCATTCAGGTCGTGCAGTTCTGCATATCCGCTCAGATCGATGTTTCCATCATATTCTAAGTAGCCGTTGACGCCGACCTTGGTGTTCTTGTAGGTGGCTTCGAATCCGCTCTGGAACTGTAATCTCTGGGTGCTTATAACCATATCTCCAGAGGCAGCCTGAAAGCTGAATTCGTCGATCCTCCCCGCTTCTAAGTCGCAGGAGAGCTGCATCTCCATCTCTCTCTTGCTCAAGCCTCGACCCCTCATCTCCACATAACCGGAGAAGTCACTCTCGAGCTTCCCAGAGATCACCTTCACAAGATTCAGGTGTCGAGTTTGCCCCCGGAAAGCGTACGTTACCGGCCTGGTGGCTAAGTCGAGGTACCCATTTCCGGACATCGGCGCCTCGAAAATGCGCCCCTCCAGGGAGGCAAAGCTTATCCTCCCCTCAGAGAAACTATAGTCAATCTTCACCCTCTCGAGTTTCTTCCCCAAGAACAGTCCGTCGATTACGGCCTCACCCCCAAACTGCTTCAGATCACCGCCAACCTCCCCGTCGACCGAGACAACCCCGGTCAGATTCGGCTTTATGAACTTCGAGATCTCAGCAAAGGAGACCTTATCCCCTTTCACCTTGAAAGAGAAATTGGGGGATGGAAGCTGATTGAGACTTCCGCTCAAGGCAAAATCGGACTCGCCGGTTTTGATCTGCAGTTTGTCAACGCAAAGCAGATCTTTTGCGATTTTGATATTCCCAGACAGCTTCTTGAGTGTGAACCCGTTCGTCAAGGATCTGAAGGAGAGGCTGTCGATATCGAGCCGGAGAGTGTCGACTTCTCCCTTGAGCTTTGCAGAGAGATTGATGAACTGAAAATCGGAGGCAGCCTGATGATCGGCAAACGAGAAAGCCCCCTCTCTAATTTCCAACGAGTCCACCGCGAGGGACGGGTAGCCCTTGGCGCCATCATCTCTGGCCAGAGATTCCAACTTGGAAGGTAGAATCAGCCGGCCTTGCTGGTCTTTTTCCAGGACTATCTCGGGATGGTCGATCAAGATCGCCGCGAATCTCCACCGGCCTCTGATCAAGTCCTTGAGTTGATAGTGCAGCTCCAACCTCTCTATATGACCGCTTCGATGCCACTTTCCGTCTCTGGAGAAGCAGAGCTCGACATCTGACACTCTCAGAGCGGGCCAGATTCTGCGGTCGAGTTTACCAACCGTTACCCTGAGACCGTACTTTTTCTCGAGGTTTTTTCTGATGAAACCGTTCAGCTGATCCTCGGGGAGGTCGGTCCCGAAGTAGAAGGAGGCGATAATCCCCAGGACAATCACTATTGAGAGCAAGAGTCCGAAAGTGACTTTCAAACCAGAGGGCATATCTATAATATACTCTTAGGCCACCTCGCAGTTCTTTTGAGACAGCGAAATCATAATAGCAAAATGCCCTCTAAAATCAAGACGAATTGTGACTCACCATCTTGCAGATGGTGAGTAGTGAATGGTGAATGGTCAATGGTGAACAGTGAATGGTAAATAGTAAATAGCCCCCAACCCCTATCGCCTACCTCCTAACCCCTGTTTCCTGTCTCCTGTTCCCTGTTCCCTGTTTGCCGTTTGCTACTTCCCCAATTGACGAGACTGTATTATACTATTGCAAAACTCGTAGGCAGGATATGGACACCTTGACTCACGCCCTGACCGGCGCCGTCATTTCCAATTTGGGTTTCAAGAAGGATACTGCCGCTGTTACCTTCACGCTGGTGACGGCCTCGGTTCTGCCGGACATAGATTGGGCCTCTCGATTTTTCGGCATCGCCGCATATTTGAAGTATCATCGGAGCTTCACCCACTCCCTCCCGGGAGTCATTTTTCTAGCGATGATATTGACCTTGATCGTGAAGCTTTTTTTCAGGAGGGCGGATTCGAGAATGACATTTCTTCTATCATTCTTCGGAGGCCTTTTCCACCTTCTCATGGACTTGATCAATCCATACGGGACTCAGGTTTTTTACCCCTTCCTCTCAGAGAGGTATGCCTGGAACTGGGTGACGGTGGTGGATCTCTTCATCACCATGCCTCTCATCATCTGTCTGCTCTTGATACGCTACCTCCGATTATCTCCTGTCAAGACCGCTTCGGTGGCACTGGGGTTTGTGATTCTGTTCATCTCTAGCAAAGGGATCTGCCACCAGATAGCCTTAAAGGAGTTAGAAGAACTCTCCCGACCACTGGAAGAGACGTTCAAGGTGGCGGTCTATCCCGACTTCTTCTCTCCCTTCGTCTGGAACGGGGTGGTAGAGACCGATCGAGCTTACCGGATTGTCCGCCTCAACATCTTAAGATCTGAATGGTCAAATCCTCAAGACTATATAAAACCAGAGAGAACCGAATTCACTCAATTGGCAGAGAAATCCCTCTTGGTCAAAACCTATTTGAAATTTGCCCGACATCCGCTCCTGTATTACCAGGAGGTTGATGGCTACCATTTTGTCAGCTGGCAGGATTTGAGCTTCGGTCTGAGGGGGAAAAGAGGGTTAGTGGCGTTAGTGATCTTGGACGATAGTGGGGAAATCCTGTATGAGCATTTCTCCTTCATTGATCCGAAGCTCCGTCCCGAACGGGTGAAAAGGCTAATTGAGAAGATTGCGAATCGGTGATTTCCCCAAAAAGACAGGGCGGAGAGTTCATCTCCGCCCCAATTTCCACTGAAATCGACCCGAAGGTCAAATCCTACTTCACCAAAATCATCCTTCTCACCTCGGAGAGGTCCCCGGCACTCAACTTGTAGAAGTAGATTCCGGAGGAGACCCGGGAGGCATCCCAGACCGCGCTCCTGCGCCCAGCCTCCTGGTGGGAGTTCACCAAGGTCTCGACCAGCTGTCCCTGGAGATTGTAAACCTCCAGCTTCACCCCTGTGGGTTCCGACAGCTCATAGCTTATGGTGGTGGCGGCATTGAAGGGGTTGGGGTAGTTGCCGATGAGCCCGATGCCAACCGGCAGAAGCTCTTCTGAGAACTCCAGTCGATCTTGCTCCGGAAGGATGAGGGGCCCGCTTCCTTCGCTTTCTCCCGGCTGTTTGGCAAACTGGAAGTAAGAGGAGTCCAGCACCGTCCAGGGGTACTCGCCAACGTAGGCGATGTAGTCGTAGTATCCCGGAGGCACATACCCTGGGACCCTCTCCCGGACCTTGGTGTAGATGAGAGTGTCGTTCGCAGCTATAACCAGATCCTCTACCAGTCTCACCGGACCGTAATAACCTCCGTCGGGGAGATGCACCTTGGTCCACAGATCGACTGTCTGAGGCTCCGGCTCCTGGTTGTGGACACCTACCCAGTAGGAGAAGCGTCCACCTTCCGGAGGAATAACCACCGGACGATTATAGGCACCTATCTCAATGTCCAGCGATGGCGGCGGGTATACGAATGGGTTTGGATAGGCAAGATAGAGCACCGGATTCTCCGTATCCTGACCCTCCCCGTTGGGCGCTCCTCCGGCGTCTTTATCGTTGATGAAGACGACGTGGAGGCTGTCGTCCACAACCTCTGCCAGGGAGGACCACATGTCGCTGTCGCACTCCCCGGTGAGACACTCCGGGGAGGGGGAACGGGTGATATTGACGGGAATCCCCCAGCTGGCTCCACCATCGGAGGAGCCCACCATCCAGAGCTCTCCGTTGGCGTAGTTTCCGGCGGAGCAATCCGCGGAATCGAAACGGGTGTAAACCAAAAAGAGGTTATTGTCGGCATCGACTCCAAGACTCATCTTCGCAAAGGAGAGGTTCCAGCCACCGGGGCGGCAGCCAGGAAACTTCCACTGGCTGTGATTGGCGATCTGGGTTATCCCGGTCTCTTCGCTCCAGTGAAACAGCCAGGCATGATCCTGTATCCAGCCGAAGCGATTAACGTGAGAGGTGTTCCAGACGATGTGGAGCTTGCCCTCATTGTCGTAAATGGCATCGTTGTCAGTGTAAGCAACCAGGCTGTCGGTGTCGAATTCGTAGTTGGTGATGTTGACCTTGTTGCCCCAGTCCCAGTTGACTCCGTCCTCCGACTCGATATAATAGACCTCGTTTTCGGCCTGAATGGGATCATCTATGAAGGGGCGGTTATACACAATCGCCACCTTGTCGTCAACTGGAGAGGCGGCGATGTTGTGGCCATAAACTAGAGTGGAATCAAAATCCAGGGGGTCAGTCCAGGTGTTTCCGCCATCAGAGGAACGGGTATACATCAAATCCATGAGGCCGGAGGGGAAGAACTGGACTTCCAGCGATACTTGGTGAATCCGGTTCTGCCCGTCCACGGCGACATACGGCCAGCCGAAAAACCCAACATTCGGGATGTAGTCGGGCGGATAGTATTCCGTGAAATTACCGAAGCCGCGACCGGCATCGACCGCCGCAATGAGGAAAAGCCCGGCATCGACGTTATGATAGACGACCACCGCTCGATTGTCGGAGAGCAGATCCATGGTCGTGAATCCTGCCCCATTAAACATGTTGACCTGCACCCCCCCGGTCCACTGCCAACTCCCATACTCGTCCCGGAAGTTATAGTAGATGTGTCGTTGCCGATTCCAGCGTTCCGGGGCGTTCGTCCAACAGAGGTGAACTCCCCCGAGGGGGTCCTTGACGATCCGATTACCGCTGGAGCCACTGGTCTGGTAATCGTAATGGGTGATTCCCACCTGATATCCGGGAGAGCTGGTGAGGGTTGTCGGGAACCTATCCTGTCCTGCCAAGCTCACAGTTGCCACCAGAAGAAAAACTCCAACCACGAAAACCCCTGAAAGAACAAGTTTCTTGCTCATAAGCACCTTTCTGGAAACTAGACTACCTTCTATTCTCTCGAAAACAGCAAAAAGTCAACCTGCCCAACGAAGCACTAGCGAAGTTTTACACTACTAATGTAAGCTTAAACCCACATCAGTCAAGTGTTTTTTTAGCACTTCTGAGCACTTAGATATCCGATCAGTTGAACTTTTCAGCTTCTTCCACCTCCCCACCTCAAAAGGGCTGTTCCCCGGCATCCTGTTCGAGAATAAGGCAAGTTGCCTCTTGCTCCAGATAGACTTGCGCACGGTTGTGGTTATCTTTGCGAGGATGCTCACCTTTGAGGAGATGGAGTGCAAACCGGTTGACAAATCTTTGAACAAAATCTATATTGTCCGCTAAATAAATAGACCGTTTCGCTTTTTCAGTAGGAGGCAACGTGCCCGAAGCCAAAGTTTACAATAATTTCATTAATGGCGAGTGGGTGCCCTGCAAGTCCGGGCGCACCTTCGAGAACCGCAATCCCGCGGACACCCGGGAGGTAGTGGGCATCTTTCAGAAATCCGCTGCCGATGATGTCAACGCCGCCGTCGCCGCCGCAAAAGAGGCATACAAAAAGTGGAGGTTGGTTCCCGCCCCCAGAAGGGCTGAAATCCTCTTCCGGGTCGGCAAGATGCTGATCGACAAGAAGGAGGACTTCTCCCAGGAGATGACCCGGGAGATGGGGAAAATCTTGAAGGAGACCCGCGGCGATACCCAGGAGGCCATCGATATGTCCTTCTACATGGCCGGAGAGGGTCGTCGCCAGTTCGGACAGACCACCCCCGCAGAACTCCCCAACAAGTTCATGATGTCGGTCAGGATGCCGATGGGGGTTTGTGCTTTAATCACCCCCTGGAATTTCCCCATGGCGATCCCCTCCTGGAAGATCTTGCCCGCTTTAGTCTGCGGGAACACCCTCGTCATCAAGCCTGCAACTTACACTCCCCTTTCGGTTTACAACCTGATAAAGGTTCTGGACGAGTGCGGGGTTCCCAAGGGCGTGGTCAACATGGTCACCGGCTCGGGATCCGAGGTCGGTGAACCCCTGATGCGACATGACGATGTCAGCCTGGTCTCCTTCACCGGCTCTACCGAGGTGGGAAAGGCCGTCTCGGAGGCTTGTGCTCCAACTTTCAAACACACTAACCTGGAAATGGGGGGTAAAAACGCCATCATGGTGATGGACGATGCCATCGTCGATCTGGCGGTGGAGGGAGCTCTGTGGGGAGGCTTCGGCACCACCGGACAGAGATGCACCGCTGCCAGTCGGGTGATCTGCCACAAAGCGGTCTTAAAGGAGTTCACCGACAAGTTCGTCGAGAGAGCCAAAGCCTTGAAGATCGGTAACGGCCTGGACGAAACCGTGGAGATGGGGCCTTCCATAAGCGAAGACCAGCTCCAGACCGTGATGCGATACATCGAGATCGGGATCAAAGAGGACAAAGCCAAGCTCCTGTGCGGAGGTAATCGATTGACCAAGGGTGAATACGCCCACGGTTACTTCCACGATGCGACCGTCTTCGGAGAGGTGGATCCCAATATGAGGATCGCCCAGGAGGAGATCTTCGGGCCGGTGGTGACGATCATCCCCTGTGACAACTTGGAACATGGGATCGAAATCTGCAACGGTACCCAGTATGGTCTCTCCGCCTCCGTCTATACTCAGGATGTCAACAAGGCCTTCGTGGCGATGAGGGACGTCTACACCGGCATTTTCTATGTCAACTCCTCAACGATCGGCGCCGAGGTGCATCTCCCCTTCGGCGGCACCAAGCAGACCGGCAACGGCCACCGCGAGGCCGGGACCGCCGCCCTGGATGTCTTCTCGGAATGGAAGGCGATCTACATCGACTTTTCCGGGAAGCTCCAGAAGGCCCAGATAGACGACTGAGTCATCTTATCAGCATTGAGAACTTGAGTGAGTGCGGGAGAGGTTCAATCTTTTCCCGCACTTTTGGATAGGCGGTATCACATGCCCTTCGAGTAATTTCAGGTAAGGGGACTAATTATGCAGGATGAAAGAACGTTGATCGGCGAAAATGAAAAGATCTACATTGAAATACTTGATGTGATGCGGAATGAAGCAGGCCAGCTCTCGCGACTAGCAATCACATTGTCGTCGGGAAGCATCGTATTGAGCGCTACACTTCTGAGAGATATTTCCTCAGGCCACCATCCGTTATTCTTGATTTTCTCTTGGTCAGTCTTACTCATATGTATGGTCCTCGCTGCTTACATCATTCATTTTGTCCCGAAATTCTACTACCAGTTTCTGGGGCTACTCTGGCAAGACAGGTCTTCCGAGAAGTACGGAGAGATTCTCCGTGCTAATAGGGAGCTGGCCGAGAAACTTGCAAAAAAATACGAAAGAATGAAGTTTTTCATGCTATCCTCCCTCTTTTTGGGTATGTCGTTTCTGGTTGCCTTCGCAGTCATGAACATCTGGGATCCCTAGCCGTCAACGTTAAGCTCGAACTACTTCTGATACGTGAACCATCGAGCAGCAGGTGAATTCATAACCACCAACCTTGGGTCGGGTGAATTCCGACCCCTGCGATTATTTCTTGAGGGTTCCGTTGCCGGAGTTCAAGCCCCTCAGGCAAAAATCTATATCTCTATTGATATGATTCCAAAAGATCATTATGGTATCAGTTGAATATGGAACAAAAGCCTACGATATTCACCATCGGCTACCAGGGGTATTCGCTACTGGGACTGGTCGACATCTTGAAGGAACAAGGGATTGATGCCCTCGTCGATGTCCGCTACGATGCCTATTCTAAGAGACCCGAATTCTGCAAGGGTAGGCTCCGAAGTGCAATGCAAGAGGCAGGGATCGAATACATTCATCGACCCGAACTTGGCACCCCCACCCAGCTTCGCAAGAAGATCACCAACGCCAGAAGCGGCCAGGAGGTCTTCAAGCTCTATTTCGAGCGGATCTCCAAGGTGAACGTCAGATACGTTGAGGCGATAGCTGAACTTGCCAGTCAGAGGAGAGTGGCCCTGATGTGCATGGAGAAAGAGCCCGAGAGGTGTCACCGGAAGATTCTCGCGGATTTTCTATCCAGGAAATTCCGGTTTGAGGTTGTGCATCTGGCACCGTCGAGAGAAGCCAAGGCCAACGCAGAAGGCCGGCAGCTCTCCTTCAATTTGTGAGGCCGAACTCCTCCCAGGAACAACAAGAAGCCCGGAACATTCATTATCAGAAAACTTGAGGAAGTGGAGGAACAATGTCCGAAATCAAGATAAAATGGGCGGGAGACGATCAGTTTGTGGCCTCAGATCAGAAGGGACATTCGGTCGTCATGGACATCCCGGTCGAAAAGGGTGGCGGCGGAACCGGCTTTAGGCCTTCTGATCTTCTTCCGGTGGCATTGGGGGGTTGCTCTGCCGTCGACGTTGTCAGGATTCTGCAGAAAAAGAGGCAGGATCTGAAGAAATTGGAGGTCTCCGTCAGTTGGGAACAGGAGCAGGAATTCCCGCAGTATTTCAAAAAGATCCACCTCAATTACCGCATCACTGGTAACGGGATCAAAAAGGAGACCGTTGAGAGAGCCATCCAGCTCTCGGAGGAGAAATACTGCTCCGTAGGTGTCACCCTCAAACCCAAGGCAGAAATCACCTCAAGTTACGTAATAGAAGAGGCGGAGTGGTCTTTGCCGAAGAAAGGTCCCTAAAATGAGAACGCCCCCAGAGGGGGCGCTCTCGAGGAGGAGAGGTGATGAGCATCCAGAGTTAGTCAAAAGTGCAAGCTCTCCCGTCCTTTGCTCTCAGAAGATTACAACGCTAATTTCTCCTTCACTGCCCTCCAAAAACCCTGCTCAAGGGTTTTCTACTGCGGAATCGGCCTGATTTCACCATATCCAGGAGCAGTTTAAAAACACCACCATCTCGCTCAAACCGATTCCGTGACGGTCATACACACCAGTATAAGAACGGATGAGTTGCCCCTCAGGAACCTAAAAAATGTCCTTACCGTGAAGTCATTACAATCACTAATCTGCCGATGATTTGACAGAACTCGGCCAGACTGACCATCCAAGCGCGTCCGACCAAACTCAGAGTCGGTCTCAAAAACGATAGGGGAAACCTTGAGCCAAGATCTGCCACCTCAACAGCCTCAAGCCATCGCAATGTTGATTATTGATTTGACAAAAAAACGCCAAGATGTTAGCTTGAAAAAGGTGGAAGGTCGATAGATTTCTAACAACTCCGACAGTCAGGAGGTTGCCACTATGCCAGACGATAAAGAGCGGGAAGTCCAGGAAGAAGCGGAAAAGCCGGAGGCAAAAGGAGAAGAGGAACCGGTTGAAATCCAGACTGTGAAGGCCGATGCCGAAAAGCACAAACGCCTCCAGATGGAAAAGCAAAAGCGGGCAGAAGAGAAGGAAAAGTTCCGGGACTACGTCAGAGACCGCTTGAAGCACGACCGCCATCTGCTCTCTCGCCGGAGAAAGGACAAGCATCTCGGTGGCACTCGCGGGAGGCGGGGAGGCTGAAGGTCATCCGGCTCATGCTCTACTGCGGAAGTCATCTTTCGAGCGATTGATGGGGGAGGCCATGCCCGCAGCTTCTAAAGATGTCCGTGAGAGAGTAAAACACCTACGAGAAGAGATAGACCGTCACAATTACCGTTATTACATCCTCGACAGCCCCGAGATTTCCGATGCGGAGTTTGACCGCCTCTTTGACGAGCTTTTAGAACTGGAGGCGAAATATCCGCAACTGGTGACGCCGGACTCCCCCACGCAGCGAGTGGGAGCCCTACCGCTCGAGAAATTCAGGACCGTCAGGCATACTCTCCCGATGCTCTCCTTGAACAAGGCCACCAGCGAAGAGGAGTTTTTTGATTTTCACCGGAGGGTCTTGGAGCTGTCCGGAGCTCTGGAGGAGAAAATGCATTACACCGTGGAGCCCAAGTTCGACGGTCTGGCAGTGGAGCTAGTTTACCGGAAGGGGTCATTCCAGCTGGGCTCCACCAGAGGTGACGGAACCACCGGTGAGGACATCACCATTAATCTCAGGACCGTAAAGACCATCCCCTTGCATCTGAGGCCCGACGGTGGAAAACCTCCGGATCTGATCGAGGTGCGAGGCGAGGTCATCATCTTCAGGGAGGACTTCGAGAAACTGAATGTGGCCCGTGAAGAAGTCGGGGAGGAGCCCTTCGCAAATCCCCGGAACGCCGCCGCTGGATCGGTAAGGCAGCTAGATTCGAAGATTACCGCCTCCAGGCCATTGAAATTCTTCGCATACGGCATCGGTCTACTCAAGGGCAAAAGCCCCACTTCCCATTACAGAACCTTGCAGTATCTGAGTCAATTGGGTTTCAAGGTCAATCGCTATGTAGAGCTGTGTGAGAAAACGACCGATGTCGTGAAACATCACCGACTCGTTCTCGACAGGCGAGAGAAATTAGAATACGATATCGACGGCACTGTGGTCAAGGTGGACAGCTACAACCTGCAATCCGAAATTGGGGAACTCTCTCACTCTCCCCGCTGGGCGGTCGCCTGGAAATTCCCTCCCCAGCAGGAAACCACCAAGATCGAGGAGATATTGATCTCCGTGGGCCGCACCGGGGCACTGACCCCGATTGCGCTCCTCAAGCCGGTCAGAGTGGGAGGGGTGGAGGTCTCCAGAGCCTCGCTGCACAACGAAGACGAAATCGCAAGGAAGGATGTCAGAGTGGGCGACACCGTCGTGGTTCAGCGCGCCGGGGACGTCATCCCCGAGGTGGTCAAGGTCATCGCCTCTAAGCGCACCGGCAAGGAGAAAGAGTTCGTGATGCCACCGATCTGCCCGGTATGTGGCTCTAAAGTGGAGAGACCCCCGGGAGAGGCCATCTCCCGTTGCACCCGAATCTCCTGCCCGGCTCAGGTGAAGGAACGGATCGCCCACTTCGTCTCCAAAGGGGCCATGAATATCGAGGGGCTGGGGTTTAAGACTATAAACCAGCTGGTGGAAAGAAAAATGATTGCCGACCCTGCAGACCTCTACTTTCTCGCCAAGGAAGAGCTTCTACCGATGGAGCGAATGGGGGAGAAATTGGCCATCAACATTCTCTCGGAGATAGAGAAATCGAAAACCACCTCTTTGGCGAGGCTATTCTTCTCCTTAGGTATCCGGAATGTCGGCTATCATTTAGCTCAGGTGCTGGCCAAGCAGTTCGGCTCCATCGACAACTTAAGAAGCCAGACCGTGGAGAGCCTGACAGCGGTGCATGAGATTGGACCGGTGGTTGCGACCTCAATTCACAATTTCTTTGGAGACCCCAGGAATCTCGAATTTTTGGAGAAGCTCAAAAAAGGGGGAATGAAATTCCCAGTGGAGAGAGAAATCGAGGGGAGCTTACCCTTGACCGGAAAAACCTTCGTCCTCACCGGAGCCTTAGAGAAGTTCACCCGGGAGCAAGCCAGAAGTGCCATCGAAGAGCTGGGAGGTCGAGTATCCTCCTCGGTTTCCCGGAAGACCGATTACGTCGTCGTCGGGGCCGACCCCGGAAGCAAACACGACAAAGCTCTCCGGCTGGGGGTTGAGGTAATCGAGGAGGCCGAGTTCGTGGAACTGATGGAAACCCACGGAGGCAGAGTCCGACCTGGTCTTTAAGTTGTTCGCGGAATGAGTCGAATTCAAGCATGAGCGAAGTCGTTTCTCTACAATTCTTATGAAGAAGAAAGAAAAAAGGGAAGAACGGAAAGATTTCAGCGAGCAATCCTTCCCGAAGAGGGATCCTTCCGCAGAGAAGAAGCTGGTGGACAAGACCTCCCAGCTTCTGAGCCTGCACGCCCTGGCGATGCCTCTTTTGGCTTTGTCGGCTACGGCGGCCTTCTGTTATTTCGCCAGCCCGATAGTGGTGCCCCTGGTGGCAGCTGTCTCATGTGCATTCATCTTGAGTCCGGCAGTTAGCTTCCTCAAGAAGATCAAAATCCCCCACCTTCTGGCGGTGGTCATAGTCATGCTCATTGCAGTGGGGATTTTCTTTGCGATCATCTATCTTTTGGGTCAACAGCTCCAAAGCCTGGCTGTTGATCTGCCTAGCTATTTGGAGGGTCTCACAAAGCTCTCGGTGGATTTGAAAGAGCGCGCCGGAGTGATTCAGGAGAGGTTCCCCAACCTCATCCCCGACATTGAGAATCTTGAGGTCAAGCCCTCAGCCTTAACAGACGCCAGCAAATACCTTTTCAAGGGGATAAGCTCGGCGGTCTCTTTTCTGTTCTCCTCTTTCCTGATAATATTTTTGACCTTCTTCATCTTGTACGACCAGGAGATTTTCAGAAAGAAACTCGCCCGGGCCTTTGGGAAATCTCAGGAGGGGGTGACCCAGGACATCCTCTTAGAGATCAACAATCAGATTCGGGGATTCATGGTGGTCAAATTCATCGTCACGGTGGCGCTCACCGTTGTTTTCACGGTTGGTCTGCTTCTGCTCAAAGTGAATTACGCTTACATCTGGGGACCTCTGGCGGCACTCTTGAATCTCATCCCCTATGTCGGCTCCTTCATCGGCGCCGTCCCCCCCATCATCGTGGCCGGCATTCAGACTAAGGCGGTCATGCCGATGGTATGGGTGGCGGTCTTTTTCGCGGTGGTTCAGGTTCTGGAGTCGAACCTCATCACGCCGAAGTTGACCTCCGACACCGTCGATTTGAACCCTCTGGCGGTGCTGGTGGCCTCCATGTTCTGGGGACTTCTGTGGGGAGCGATCGGGGTGATCCTGGCGATTCCGATCACTGCCGCCATCAAGGTCATATGCGACCACGTCGAGAGCTTAGAGCCGATCGGGCTGTTCTTAGGAGGCAAGCGGGAATAGGTCCTCTCAGATTTCAACGAGGTAATTTGGAGATTTGCTCCAGAGTTTTTCTGTCGATTCTCTCTAGTCGGTGCTGCGTGACTGCTTTGAGGGATAGTTTTTCACGGTTCGTTTCTTTGGTGCCCTCATCATTTCATTAACCTCTCTTAGTTTCTGTTGAAACCGAAGTTAGAAAGACTTACCGATTCCCTGCGGGGGTTTTTGGGTTTCGCCTGGAGCCTGATTAAGGGGACTTTCGTTCACACCTTTTACGTGGACAACGTCTCTATCATGGCGGCAGCGATCTCTTTCTACGCCATGCTGTCAATTATACCGCTTCTTCTGATCTTCGTCGCCATTTCCGGTTACGTCCTTCAGTCCTCAGAGGTGGCCTTTCAGAAGGTATTGAATCTTCTTCTCAAAGTTATCCCGGCCTCGGCTTCGGACATAACCGGGTTTCTCTCCGACTTCGTCAACAAGAAGGCGGTCTTCGGGATCATCGGTATCGGCGGACTCACCTGGGCGGCCTCCCGAATCTTTTCGGTGGTTGAGAATTCCCTGAACATCGTCTGGCGGGTGGACAAAGGGAGGCCTTATTTGAAAAGCAAGCTTCTCTCGATAGTCTTGGTGCCCCTCTCGGTTGTCGTTCTGGTGGCCTCAGTTCTCCTGACTGCGGTTTACACCATCGTAACCCATCAGACCATACCGCTTCTGAACTTGAGCCTGCAGGAAATCGGCTATACCACCAAGATTCTGCAGATCGGTATCCCCCTCTGTTTGGGAATACTGTTTTTCTTTCTCCTCTACAAGATCGTCCCCCACCGCAAAGTCCCCAACTCCGCGGCTCTGGTGGGGGCACTGTTCGCCGGAATTTCCTGGGAGGTGGCCAAGCTGCTCTTCGACCTCTACATCAAGCATTATACCAACCTGGAGAGGATTTATGGCTCCTTCGGCACCTTGGTGGTGGTGCTTCTTTGGATTTTCTACTCCGCTTTCATAGTGCTGGTGGGAGCGGAGTTTGGAGCCACTTTCGAGGAGGTCAGCAGAAAATACAAATTCTTCGAGATCTTCAAAAGATACCGAAAGACTTCGGAAATCAAATAATCTTGGGGGACCCAGGGTAAGGGCGAGCCAGAAGCTGGCAACTACTACGGCGGTCAGGTTATTAACATTCCATTTGCATTATTTCGTCGTAATTCTGATATATCATTCTATCGAATTGAATCCCGGATATTTTTAGTGGTTTACAGAGTTTGCTGATTAAATCCGTCTCTATCTCATCGTATATATCAGGTTGACTTGCAAATCCCTTGGGAAGTTTTATGCAGACCTTTTCCAAAACCTTCTGAACTCTAACGTCCAATGCTATCGCATCTCTCACCAAACCTAGCCCCATTAGCATGTCCCTCGCACCTTTGCTCTTAACATACTGAAAGATCTTCATAAGGTATCTAACCTTTCTCTTACTTTCGTTTCTCCCCGTGAATTCTGCAATTCTCTTCAGTAGTCCCCTGGGGCCAGCTTTGAACCCCTTCAATATCTTAAGATTATGGGTTAGGGCTTCTGTTTTTCTGTTTACGTATCGTGTACCAACCTCACGAAGAACACGGTGGATTGACTTCTTTACTTCATTTTCATCTTTCATCTTGGTCAATCTGTGGTATGATACGGACCTTTTAAGCCGGGCACTTGAATTGAATACTTCTGCCGGACGTGAACTCCCAACAACAATGACTTGGATTACAAACCGCAACCATATCTGATTACTCGTCATCCTCTTCCAGTTATCAGGCTTAGGTACCCTGGTCTTCTTGAGGAACTTTTTCTTGATGACCCTGAATTTATGAATATGATTATTGGTAACCTTCAACATGTTCTATGCGGACGTATTCGAGGACCCGTTCAGTGAAGTGTCAGTTCTTGATACGATTTTAACTTCTATATATCCGGAAGTCCGTCGCCCTTATTATTACGAAATCTATTTTATGTTCTTTTAATAATTCAGGAGATCTTCGGTGTCCATTTGCTTCCAGAAGTGCGACTAGCTCCCTGCTCTTCTTGAACATCAAATCGAATCTCTGCTCAGTCGAGAGGGACAGAAGCCACGACAGTTCGAATTCGATCTCCTTCTCTTCGTCGTGGTCGTCTGATTTCAATATAGGTCCCATGTTCCTTCAGCTGGAATCTAGAAGTAGCCCCTTAGATTCGATGAAGGGGAGCGCTTTTCAAGATTTCTTCGGCAGGTTCTCTTTAATGACTTGTCCTAACCTTCTTATTCCCTCGACGATCTTCTCCGGGGAGGCGTTGGAGAAGTTGAGGCGCATGGTATTTTCACCCTTAGTCTGAGCGTAAAACGGGGAACCGGGAACGTAGGCCACCTTTCTCTCAACAGCCTTGTCCAGAAGCTGAGCGGAGTTCATTCCCTGGGGCAACTCCACCCAGAGGAAAAGACCTCCCTCGGGCTTGGTCCAGTTGACCTCCTCCGGGAAATGCTGCTCCATGGCCTCCAGCATGATCTGTCTTCTCTCGCTGTAGGCAACCTTCAACTCCTCGATGTGCCTATCCAGGGCGCCATCTTTGGCAAACTCGGCTATGACGTATTGGCAGAAGGTGTTGGTATGCAGGTCGGTTGACTGTTTCACCCTTTCGAATAACGCCATTATCTCCTTAGAGGCTGATATCCAGCCGATCCTTAAGCCCGGGGAGATGATTTTGGAGAAGGTCTGCAGTTGAATCACATAATCCCCCCCGATGGACTGGATGGAGGGAACGTCTTTGCCGGCGTAACGCAACTCCCCATAAGGATTGTCCTCAATAATCGGGACCTGGTAGCGCTTGGCAATCTCCACCAGTTGGTGACGCCTCTCCTCCGATAGGGTGATTCCGGAGGGGTTCTGGAAGTTCGGGACGATATATATGATGCGAGGTTTGGATTCCTTTACTTTATCTTCCAGCTGGTCAATCAGTACCCCATTTTCATCCATAGGCACGGAAACATATTTGGCGCCGTAGAAATTGAAGGCCTGGATAGCTCCCAGATAAGTGGGGATTTCGGTAATTACCACACTTCCCGGCTCCACGAAAAGTCGTCCCACCAAATCCAACCCCTGCTGGGAACCTGCCGTCACCTGGATGTTGCCTTCGTCGACCTCGAACCCCTGTTTTGAAACCCTCTCTGCCAGAAAACGCTTGAGCGGGGGAACGCCGGTAGTCAGAGAATACTGAAGGGCAGCAGGCCCGATCTCCTCCAGCACCTTCCGGCAGGCTTTCCTCAAACCATCAATAGGGAAAAGCTCCGGCGCCGGCAAGCCTCCCGCGAAAGATATAATCTCCGGCAGGGAGGTAACCTTCAAGATGTCCCTGATTATGGAGCTTTCAAGCTCTAAGGCACGGCCGGCAAAAGTCCATTGGGAGACGAGACTCTCCGCAGTCTTGCTTACATTAGAGGTCACCACAAGATGGGTTCCTTCAAGATATACGCCAAGCAAGTTACATTTTTCACAAGAAATATCTCAAAATCTCACACCGATGTCAAGGAAAATCGTTCACCCGACAACCAGTTCGTTGGTGGCTGAAAGCCCATGATCTTACCGTTCGGTGCACCTCCCGACGCCCATTCCCCCCCCAGTTTTTTTCAATCAAATCGATACCCTCCCGATAATGACCCCAGGATTTCTGTCGATAATTATCCGGGAGGATTACACCAC
The DNA here is from genome assembly GCA_030605835.1 of Candidatus Zixiibacteriota bacterium. Classification (GTDB taxonomy): domain Bacteria; phylum Zixibacteria; class MSB-5A5; order DG-27; family DG-27; genus DG-27. Next base: position 38,854 of record JAUWHO010000023.1, read on the forward strand.
AAACTCAGGGGTGTGGCATAATGTCTGAGCCCATGACAGAGCTTTTGGCGACCATCCCGATTTTCGCCCGCTTCAGCGACCAGCAACTGGATAACATCTCCAGACTGATGGAGAAGAGGCGCTATCCCGCCAATCACCTTCTCTTCGAGGAGGGCAGCCCGGGGGACACTTTCTACGTGATTATCTCCGGCGAGGTCGAGATTCAGAAAAAGTCCGCGGAAGGGCCTGACAAGGTCACTCTGGCGGTGAGGGGGGCCGGAGATTTCTTCGGGGAGATGGCACTAATCCAGAATGCTCCCCGCTTTGCCAGTGCCAAAATCGCCCAAGAGTGTCAGATGTTGGAACTGCCCAAGCAGAGATTCCTCTCTCTTCTGGGCTCAAATCCGGTCCTGGCCAATCAGATAATGGGAGCTTTGTCCTACCGACTGCGGGAGTCGGACCTGCATCTCATAGAGGACTTAAAAAAGAAGAATCGGGAACTGCGGGAGGCTTACGACCTCCAAATGAAATTAGCCTCCGATCTTAAGCAGAGCAATCAACAGCTTCAGGAGGCCAAGGAGTTTCTGGAGAGAATTATCTCCACCACTCCCAACGCCATCGTGGTCACCGACCCGGAGAAAAGAATAGTAACCTTCAACCAGACTGCCATCAGATTTTTCGGATACTCTCTGGAGGAGATAAAGGGGATCGATTTCATCTCCCTGTTCGCCACAAGTGCTCAAAGCTCACTTCAGGAAAGCATCGACCAGACGATAAAAGAGAGCCTTTTGGTTCGGAAGGAGGTCACTGCTCAGAGGCGAGATGGGACTTACTTTTTAACCCAACTCACCGCCACCGGAGTCCAGGACGAAAGGGGAGAGGTGGTCGGGGTTCTGGGCATAATCGAGGATATAACCGAGGAGAAAAACTTAGAAAGGCAGGCTCTGGAACTGGAGCAGATGGCCTCCCGAGGAGAGATGGCCGCTGAGGTCGCCCATGAACTCAACAACTACATCAGCATCTTGGGAGGGAATCTGGAGCTTCTGCCCTACGTTATGGCCAGAGGGGACTATCTCCAGATTCAGGAAAAAATCAAGGCGATGCAAGAGGCGATCCAAAAGATGACTATTTTCACCGAGAACCTGATGAGCCTCTCTCAACAGAAGGTCAATTTCGTTCCCTGCAATCTGAGCCTCTTTCTGGATAACGAGCTGGCATTCATCAAACCCCAGGCGCGTTTCCGCCAGGTCGATTTCGGGACTTCCTGGGACCCAAACCTCCCGACAATTCAAGCCGACCCCAACCGCCTGCAACAGCTCTTCTACAATCTGTTCAACAACGCCGCCGCAGCTCTCTCGGAGGTTGAATCCAGAAAGAGAGAGATCTCAGTCTCAACACGCTTTCTGCCTCAGCGGGAGATGGTGGAGATAAAGGTAGCTGACACTGGCAGGGGAATTAAAGCTGAACACCTCGACTCTGTATTCGAGAAACGGTTTACCACCAAACCAAAGGGGCACGGCTTTGGGCTTCTGACGATCAAGCGAGTTGTGGAGGTTCATGGGGGAGAGATCTCGGTGGACTCCAAGGAGGGAGTGGGCACCACCTTCACAGTCCTCTTGCCGGTCAAGCCGCCAGTCGAAACGTTGAAACCTAAAGAATTCACCTCTCCGGAGAAAGTCAGGACTTCCTGAGTGGACCCATGGACCCGATACTGTATCTACTTCTAGGACACTACTTAGGCGATTTCGGGATGCAATCCGACGAGACCGCCGGCAATAAGAGAAATTCTATCGTAGTCTTAACCAGGCATGTTGTCACCTACACCTTGAGCATCGCCGCGGTCTTGCTCATATACTATCTGGTCGAGAGCCCCGCGCAATTCGGCTGGGAGTTCATCGGAGTATGCCTGCTGGTCATCTTCGTCATACACTGGATTCAGGACTATTCCAAACTCCACCTCCTCCCGGACACCAAGCAAACGTATTACTTTGACCAGGTGATACACGTAGCGCTGCTCTATTTCGTCCGCATTATTGGCTACAAGAGCGGATATATCTCGTGAAAATGGGAGGTTTAAGCCAGCTCCCCTTACTGGAGTCGGTAAGCAAATATCTGCCAAGGTTGCTAATCCGGCAGCAATTGAAACGACCCCCGGGGCAATCTGTTTTCGGAGACTTTCTCGAGGGCAGCCTCCTCTTTGCCGACATCTCTGGATTTACCGCCATATCGGAGAAGCTGGCGGCCTCCGGCAAAAGGGGAGCGGAAGAGCTAACCTCCATAATGAACCGGGCCTTCGTCAGCCTCACCCGGATCATCTTCCGACACCGTGGTGACATTCTCAAATTCGGCGGGGATGCGGTGTTGGTGTTTTTCCACGACGACCGTCACCCTCTCGATGCCCTCCGTTGCGGGAGAGCTTTGCAGGAGTATATGTGCAAAAACCGCCTGGTGGAAACCAGCCAGGGGGGTTTCCCCCTGGAGTTACACCTGGGAGTGCACTCCGGAACCCTGTTGTCCGCCAGCGTCGGGGAGGTCAAAGGCAAGCTGGAACACATCGTTCTCGGCCGGGACGTCAATCTCACCTTTCGAGCGGCTGATCAGGCGGCAAGCGGGGAGATGAAAATCACCCCAGCCTGCTACGAGAGAGTGTCAGACAATGTGGAGGTCCAACCCGGCTCTGAAGACCTTCTCCTGGTGAGAAAGGTGCTTGAAGCGCCAACTCCGCCTCTTCAAGCAGACCCTTGCCCACAGAGGGGTGATCCTCTGGCCCTCAAGGCTTATCTCCCGGTAGGTATCTACGACAAGCTCCAGGCCCTTCAGGAAATCAGAGGGGTGGAGGCAGAACACCGCCGCGTCACGGTGATGTTCGTCAACTTTCACGATTTCAGCGATTTCATAGAAAAGCTAGCAGGGAATCAACCCGGAGAGATGAGAGCCGAATCCAAAGAAGAGCTCCTGCGACTCCTCAATCTCTACTTCACCCAGATGCACAGAATCATAAGCGACCACGGGGGGGTCTTAACCCGCATCGACACCTACTCGAAGGGGGACAAAATGCTCATCCTCTTCGGAGCTCCGGTCTCCCACGAAGATGATGAACTGCGGGGCCTGCATTGTGCCTTAAAGATGAACTCAGAGCTGGAGAAGATAAACCGGGAAAACAGATTCAGAATCTGGCAGAGAATCGGCATCAACAGCGGACACGCATTCTGCGGGGACGTCGGAGGTAGCCTGCGCAAGGAGTACACCGTCATGGGCGACGACGTCAATTTGGCCGCCCGGCTGATGTCCAAGGCCGAACCGGGGCAGATTCTGGTTGGCCAGAACACTCACCTGAAGGCTCTGGAACGTTTTGATTTCTCCCCCCTCCCCCCCCTGAAGGTGAAGGGGAAGAAAGAACCGCTGAAGGTTCACTCCCTGGAGGCAAAGAGAAGCACTACAGCAACCAGACGAAGTGCACCCTCGGCGGAGGTGAAGTTAATAGGCAGAGAGAAGGAGGTTGAGACCCTTCGGCAGACCATTAAAGAGGTCCTCTCAGGGAGGGGGGAGGTGATCTTGGTCACCGGCGAGGCCGGGATGGGAAAATCCCGCCTCACTCAAGAGTTGAAGAGGTTAGCAGAACAGCAGGGGCTGGGCGGATTTGAAACCGCATGCCAATCTTATGGCAGGTCTATCCCCTATCTGCCCTGGAGTTCTCTTCTCCGGGAGCTTTTGGAAATCGGTCCGGAGGCCAAGAAGAGAGAAGTAATTGCCAAACTGAAGGAGAAACTGTCCCGCTTCGACAATCCGGATTGGTATCCCCTTCTGGGCTCGCCTCTGGGAATGGAATTCCCCGACAACGATACCACCACCCCCTTGGAGGGGAGGCTCCGTCAGGACAAGACCTTTCAACTGATCGCCGGAGTTTTAGAGGACCGACTGAGAAGCTCCAGATTCTATATCATCTTCGAAGACCTCCACTGGATTGACGAGGTTTCCCATCTCCTTTTGAAATTCATAATCGAGAATCTCAACGACTCCCCGTTGTTGTTGGTGCTGGTCTCCCGCCCTCATGAGTCCCTTGCCTGGTGGACAAGAAAAAAGCCCCGTCTCCTCAATCTGAAAGAGCTCGCCCCCTCAGAGGCACATCATCTGGTCGAATCACTCTTGAAGACCGATAAACCCCCGGAGGAGTTGACAGAACTGGCGGTCGAGAAATCTCAGGGGAATCCATTCTTCTTAGAGGAGATAATCCACTCCCTGCTCGATTCTAAGATTCTGGTCAGGAATCCAGAAACTGGCGGTTACGAGCTTCAGGGCTCAATATCGGAGATAAACCTCCCCGACAACATCGAGGGAGTAATCCAGAGCCGTATCGACCTTCTGGACGAAACCTCCAAGCAGGTGCTCAAGGTCGCCGCCATCCTGGGAACAGGTTTCTCCTTCGAGGCCCTGAAGGTCATCTTCCCTTATTCGCTCTCAGAAGAGATGCTCGAAAGCCACTTGGGTAAGTTGTCCCGTTTGGACTTAACCCCTCTTGACCGCCCCGCACCCTACCTGGAATACATTTTCAAACATATCATGACCCAGGAGGTGGCATACAATTCCCAGCCCTTCGAGAAGAGACGAAGACTCCATCAGAAGGCCGGGGAGTACTTCCAGGAACGCCACCGGCACGATCTGGCCTCCGCATACGAGGTCTTAGCCTATCATTTCAGCCGCAGCCCGGCTCGGCACAAGGCGTTTGAGTATCTGCTTTTGGCCGGGGAGAAATCCCAAAGGTCCTTCGCCAACAAGGAGGCCATCCTATATTTCTCCTCCGCCGAGGAAGTCTGGGAAAAGGAGAGGGATTCCCTCGAAGAGGGGCAGATTGGCAAGATCGAGACTCTCTACCGGCAAAGAGGGGAAGTCCTCAAGTTATTGGGAGAATACGACACTGCCAGCTCCGATTTCCAGAAGCTTCTTAGCTACTCGAGGCAGGTTGGAGAGAAGAGCAGTGAGGGGCAAGCTCTGAACCTGCTGGCGGAGATCTGCTGGCTACGAGGAGAATATCCGCCGGCACTAAAGCTCTGTAACGCTGCTCTGGAACTAACTTGCGATCTCAGTGAGACCAGCGTTCGTGCCCTCGCCCTCTATGGCCTGGGCGAGGTTGAGAGGCGCAGGGGTCATTTCGACGTCGCCTTGAGACACCTCGAGAGCGCTTTAGGGCTCTTCGAAGAAATGGAAGAAGAGGATAGTCAGGCTCGAACTCTGAACAATATCGGGATTTCCTACTGGAGCAAGGGGGAGTTGAAGGAGGCTTTGAAAGCTTTCCAACAGGCGATGGAGATCCGCCGCAGTCTTGGGGACAGGCCCGGAGTGGCCACCGCCCTGAACAATATCGGATTAATCTACAGTGTCATCGGGCCTGCACCGAAGGCTCTGAAGTCCTTCACAGAAGCCGCCAAAATCTTCCAAGAGATCGGCGACACCAGAAGTAGATGCTATTGTCTGGGAAATGTCGGCTTCATTTTGAGAAGCAGCGCCGACTATTCCGCGGCGTTGGAGGTCTACCTGGAAGCTCTTGCGGTCTTGGAAAAAATCGGGGACGAACTGGGGTCGGCATACACCTTGAATAACTTAGGGGATGTCTACCAGGACCTCCACGACTTGGAATCGGCTTTCGAGTATCACCGAAGAACCCTAAAGCTGGCAAAGAAGATCGACGATTCCGAGCTGATAAGCGAGGTTTTAGCAAACCTCGGCAACGATGAGCTGCTTGCCGGAAACCGAGCGGAGGCTAAGAAGAATCTGACGGAGAGTCTGGGTTTGGCGGAGAAGATCGGGGCCGGACAGATGCAACTGAAAGCCTTGACCGGTCTTTTGGACCTCTCCGTGACCAGCGGTGAATATGAGCAGGCCAAAGGGTATTGGTCGAACTTCGAACGGCTTTTAGAAGACCAGGATGCCTTGGAGTATCTCCCCAAGGCCAAGCTCTGTAAAGGGCTTCTGGAGATGAACCTGGGAGAAGTGGAGGCCGCAGAAGAAAGCCTCCGGGAGGGGTGGGAAATCGCTGAGAAGACTGGAAACAGACGCGCCGAATGGGAACTCCACTTCGCTTTGGCCAGATTGTACCAGCAGAAGACCAGCCAGATCGGTGATGGTTTCCTGCAGCTCTCAAGTGACGAGCTAAAGACTGCCAGAGTGATGATTCAGGAAACCGCGGAAAAAATCTCTGACCAGAAGTTGGAGAGATTATTTCTGACCTCCAGAGAAATTTCCACGATCCTGGCCGCCGAGGAGAAACCCAAGCCACAGAATAGAAAGAGAATCTCTTGAGGGGCTGTGTTCGTTGAGATACGTTTATTCAAGGGAATAGGAGTCAGAGCCTGAATTCAAACCCCCACCAACCTGTCTGAGAACTCCAGCTTCACCGAAACCGACAAAGACTATTTACTCTCTGCCATTCACTATTAACCATTCCGCAACGCACGGTGAAGGTGTTGACACCTCGAGAAGAGAAATCTATCTTGGAGGTGAGATATCATCTGATTGATCCTGCTGGAGGTTTGGCGCGAACGAAGATCTGAAATGGATGCGACTTGCCCTCTCGGAGGCAGAGAGGGCCTATGAGCAGGGGGAGGTTCCTGTCGGCGCGGTCGTGATTCAAAAGGATCGTATCCTCGGTCGGGGTCATAATCGCATCGAGAAACTGAACGATCCCACCGCCCACGCCGAGATAATAGCCATAAGCGCCGCCGCCGAAAGCCTCGGTCATCCCCACCTGAAGGGGGCGACCATCTATGTGACCATTGAACCCTGTCCCATGTGCGCTGGTGCGATAGTTTTGGCAAGACTTGAAAGGTTGGTTTACGGGGCCAGGGATCCGAAAACTGGAGCCTGCGGAACTCTATATGATATTACCAACGATTTGAGATTGAATCATCGAGTGAAGGTATCAAGCGGCGTATTGGAGAATGAGTGTTCGCAGATGTTATCCAGTTTCTTCAGGAAGCTCCGTTCGAAGACTCCTTGAGCTTAAGCCATATGGAAAACCAGGAAACGATAAGAGACATAAGGAGGGCACTGGAGAGAGGACTGCGAAGGACAACTAACCTCGGAATGCTCATGAACCTTGGGATTCCGGCGGTTCTCTTTGTGCTTGCGGTAGTTTTTCTGTCCCCGGGGGTCTCGAAGGCGGCGTTGGAACCCTCTAGTTTCAATCTGATTTTCATTATACTTATTGCGGTCTCGGCGGCTGACATCGGAGTTGGCCTCTTTTTGAAGAGAAGATTATTGTCCCCACAAAACATCTTCAAAAAGGCTTCTGCTGCAACTGAGATCACCGCCGAGGTTAGATTCATACAGGCCGCCATAGTGATATATGCGATCAATCTATCCCCGACTATCTACGGTTTTGTTCTAATCTTTTTAGGAGGGAAAATCGAGAACTTCCTGCTCTTTGTGGCGTTCACTTTGATCGGGTTTCAGCTTGCCAGACCCCGGTCAGGCGATGTGGAGAAGTTGAGCCAGTACTACTCGAGGAATTCCCAGTCTCAAGGGGCTGCCCGGGGAAAAAGCATTGACCCGCTCAAGGACTTTCATTAGATATATATTATATTGAGCTATCGGAGAGGTGCCGGAGCGGTTGAACGGGATCCGCCTGCCCCGCCACAGGCGGGGCCACTGGTGGAAAAACCGTTGACCCACTTAGGAATTTTGATTAGATATGCATTGAGCTTCCGGAGAGGTGCCGGAGTGGTTGAACGGGACGGTCTCGAAAACCGTTGATCCTTCGGGGTCCCTGGGTTCGAATCCCAGCCTCTCCGCCATTTTCTTATACTGCTTCCATTTGAGCTAGATAGCCTCATGAGTTTTTCCAATTTGTGGAACAGAGAATATTAATCTACAGGATTGGTCACATACTTGGCTGGAATAATGTAAAACTCTGAGTCGTTTCTTACAAGAAGATATCTTATGAAAGGGAGTCAGTTGAAATTCATCTAATTGCTGAAGGTGGATAAGGACTATGTTTGAAATCTTGTTCTGGATATACTTGGTCAATTCCGTATCACTCATAAACCATGAAATCGACTCAGCCTATTGGAAAGAGTGGGACCTGTTCAGACTGCCCGGCGGTATCCCTGGATTCTTGATAATACATCTCCCTCTTGTGTTTTTGATCTTGTATGGACTGATTCTAGTCTTTCAGCAGACTTTCGCTGGTTTGATGTTTTCATTAGCATTAAGTCTTGCTGGTATATTTGCCTTTACAATTCACATGTTTTTTATTAGAAGAGGTAGATTTGAATTCAACGTGCCCATTTCGTTGTTCATACTGACAGCCACCTTAATTGTATCCATAGTTCAAGCGATAATGAGTATTTACTTGCTGAGAATTTGAACCGCCATTGTATAACACAGCATATCTGGTTTCGCTCCCAAAGGTCCCCCAACCCCAATTGCTCATTTCTTTTGCGACTTCTGAGATACCGAGAAGGCCGCGTGAAATTGCCTGGAGTCCAAGAGTCGCTTAAATTAGGGATGTTAGAATTCTAATGAGACATTCACTAAAAGTAGGATTCAGCTTCGGCTTAACCTCGGGGATAATTACAACGCTCGGACTAATGGTGGGCTTACATTCTGGCACCCACTCGAAGCTTGTGGTCATCGGTGGGGTCTTGACAATAGCCATAGCGGATGCATTTTCAGACGCACTGGGCATACATGTTTCTGAGGAGTCCGAGAATAGACATACGACAAAAGAGATATGGGAATCAACAATCTGCACTTTCGCGACCAAGTTCATCTTCGCAGTGACATTTGTCATTCCGATCCTGCTTTTTGAGCTTACAACTGCCATTATCGTGAGTATAGTCTGGGGGCTGTCTCTATTGGGAGTTTTCAGCTTCTACATTGCCAAAGGGCAAAGGGTCAATCCTTGGAGAGTGATCACAGAACACTTGCTGATCGCACTGGTGGTCATAATTACAACTCATTATGTCGGTGACTGGATAGCAAAAGCATTGAGCTAAGGCCACACCGCCGTTGTGCTCGTGCAACTGCCGGCGAGAGGAAAACCAAAGACTTGACAGGTACCGCATATTCGCCAACTTCTTTTGTCCGCAAAACCATAGATGAAATTGGCTGGATGCCCAGGAGGAATAAAGATGTCAGAAAAAGAACCTAGAGATATTGAAGGTGTAAGAATGAGGTGGGACGAGCATGCTAATAAATATGATGAGTGGTACGAGACACTCCAGGGCGCTGTTGAACATCACGTGGACTGGGACCTTTTGAAGGCATATCTACCTGAGAACAGAGATGCAAAGATCTTAGATGCGGCTGGGGGCACTGGGAGGATAACGCTCCCCTTGGCGAAGATGGGGTATTCAGTCACTTTATGTGACATCTCCCCCGGGATGCTAAATGTAGCTAGGCAAAAATTGCTAAAAGATGGGGTCTTAGATAAAGTAGAGATCTTAGAGTGCGATGTCTGCAAACTCCGTTTTGCCGATGAGAGTTTCGATTTTGTCCTCTGCTGGGATGGGATGATCGAGGCTGCAGAAGAGCTTATACGAGTGACAAAGCGAGGAGGAAGGATTTCAATATTTCTAATGAACAAATGCGGTGGTGCTATTAGTAACTTTTGCGAAGACCCCGATTCCGCTCTTGCCTTACTTAGATCAAAATCGAATTATCTCTACGATGATAAAGAGAAACACAAAGCTGTCAGCGCGGAAGAAGCAAGGAAGTTGTGTGAAGCAGAGGGGATCAGAGTTATTGACATATATGCTGTTTGTGGCTGGATGGATGTGCTTCATATCCCAGAAAAAATCGGAAAATCTCGCAATTGGGATGAGAAATTCTTCAGACAGGCAGCTGAGATGGTGTTAAGACTGACTAAAGAGCCTTCTGTTAGAGGAATGTCAAGGCACCTGGTTCTATATGGAGAGAGAACTTGAGAGGAATGTTAGGCGGCAAGACGAAAAACGTTAGTGCTCGGAGGGTAGTCGGCCCCTTCCCCTAACAGCGGATAGAAGGCTCTGTTTCGGAGCCGTGTAATTGAGCAGTGCTAGTATTCGTATCTCAGGCCCAAGCGGACTTCGTTGGAAGTGTACTCTAACCTATGCGCAAGAGACTCTTCTGCCAGAGTAACAGTCTTAGTGTTGTAATAATAATCCAGCTCCAATCTCACCTTCTTGAGCGGAGAGAGGGCAGCTCCGAAACGGATTTCACAATTATGCGGGGCTTGCTGCCGGTGGTCCTAGTCAAAACCCTCTTGCCTCCGGCTCGCAAGCCAGCGCCTATCAGACGGGTCACTGAAGATTTGCCCCGGGAGCCGTTGATGTGAATTCTGACCGGAATCGAATCTAAGTTCCGCTGGTGATTCCGGTGTTCCCAAAAGCCGTAGATCATGAGAAGCAGGATGAGAGCGAGTACAATCCACATACTGAAGAGGCCACTAATTCTCTATCTACAAGAAGGATATATAAGAGAATCAGCCGCGTTTATCGACCGCTTTCTGCAAAAGCGAGATACCATACAGGCTCAACCGCCCCGGTAGATAAGATCACAGGCAGCTCCAAAATTGTAGCGATTCACAACCGGCCTCGAGTCAATCTTCAGGATGTAGAAGATTTGGTCAGGTCTGTCGATACTGCTCGGGACTGTCAAAAAAGAGGCTGAGAAACGATATTGCGATCTGCAAAAAAACCGGCGAAAACGGATTTGACCGCGAGTTGAAGAAAGGGGAGCTGAGGGAGCAAGCCTCGCCGAGCGAATTGAATCTATTGTCTCCCGAAAAGATAAGCCAGGGCCCGAATCCCGGTTTCCAAGTGGGAAGTAGTCTGCACAAAGAAACGCCTATGCAAAGGTGAAAAAAGTCCGGGCGCAGACGATAGGTTCTTATGACCATAAGTTTTTCAGCGTTTCAAGGAGAGCTGACCGATGGTAAGGAAATCGGGGTTCGCTCATGAACAGAGAGGTCTTACCTTCATCCGCTTGTTGCTGGTGATTGTCATTCTGGGAATTGCTGCCTCGCTGGCAGTTCCGAGCTTTAGGGCTATCGTCATGAAGGCCACACAGCAGACAATCGCTCCGATCTACAAGGCTCAGCAGCAAGCACAGGTGAGGCGGACTCTGAAGGATGTTTACGCCGCCCAGAGACTATACTGGCTAGGAACCAATACCTACGGTTGCGACGGCGCGACCGCCTCTGCTTCCAACCCCGACGGTTTCGCAGCCCTAAGCGCTCAAATCATAGACGACACGAAATACACTTACACCATGGTGGCCGACAGCAGCACCTTCACCTGCACCGCCACCGCCACCGCCAACTTGGACGATGACCCCACCGATGATATATGGCAGATCGATGAGACCGGCACCTTGGTCTGTGTCAGCAACGACTCAGGATCTTGAACTCCAGAGCAGACAAGAGGGGGCTCGGGGGGCTACTGCTTCACAGCAACCCAACTATCCCGCGGCTGCGAGTTAGGCCCCTGTTCCGAGGTTAGGAGAGGCTAAAGAATGGCTGGGTTCCCCTACCGTAATTGAGCTGGGCGAACGATAGAATAATATCGGATCCCCTTGTATTTGGTAGCCGCGACCAAATGACGGAACTAAGGCGACGGCGCCAAAAACTGGAGTATGGGAGAAACCACACTACAAACCAATTGTATCTGTTGTCTCTCAGAGAGATAGGCGGCGGCCGAAATTCACGGTTCTAGTCGGAACGTAATTTGCACATGGAAAAGCGAAAGCCGGGGTGAAAAAAGGGCCACACCCAGACGATACCTTTTAGTGACGATCAGTTTTGACGTCCAAAGAAGACGGGAGTGATGTTGAAGAAACTGAGATTCGCACATCAACAGAGAGGCTTTACCCTCATCGAGTTGATGATGGTGGTTGTCATCATCGGCATCCTCACTGCATTGGCAATCCCCAGGTTTACAAGCGCCGTCAGCAAAGCCAAGCAACAGTCAGAAGTCAAGCAGCTCTTAAAGCAGGTTTACACCATGCAGAGAGTATACTGGCAAGAGAAGGACACCTACGGCTGTGACGGAGCAACGGCCTCCAGCACCAGCCCCGACGGTTTTGGGACCATCGGCGTTCAAATCATGACCAACGCCAGATACACATATAGCATGGTGGCCGACAGCAGCACCTTCACCTGCACCGCCACCACCAACTTGGATGATGATGCCACGATCGACACCTGGACCATTGACCAGAGTGGAACGCTGACCAATACAATCAACGACGTCAACAGCTAATCGTAACTTCAGCTGGAGGGAGAGAACAAGACTGCTTGGGGGCTGTGTTTTCTACGCACATCCGCTGATCACAAGGGACCCAAGGTAACTCCTTGATCTGACCAGAATTGAAACTAGTCTCCTTAAGCGGTAAAGAGGCAGTCAGGAGTTGGATAAATATTCCGATATTAATGCAAGGAACGAAACACCCTCAGTTCCCGAGGTAAGCAGAAGTCCAGCAGATGACTGGGCAACGTGGAGACTTGGTACCAATGATTCTGAGAGAGGATTTCGCAATTCGCAAAAAAGGATATCGAAACCGGGATGGTTACGCTCCAAAAGAGAGACAGAGCATAGGAGACAGCCCACTCAAGCGAACTATATCCATTGTATCCCAGAGAGATAGAGGCCCATCGAGATTTAAGCCTCCAGCCGGTATGTCATTTGCAGATACAGGGAGCTAAGAACAGGAGGTGAGAGAGAGTCACAAGAAAGAGCGTTTGACGAAAACAATAACCTTCAAAACTCAAAGGAGAGGTGCAATATGTTAAGCAAAATGAAGTTCAACTACAACCAGAGGGGTTTTACCCTCATCGAGCTGATGATCGTAGTGGTCATCATCGGAATCCTGGCGGCTCTTGCCATCCCCCGTTTCATGCAGGCAACTACTAAGAGCAAGCAGTCGGAGGCAAAACAGCTCTTGAAGCAGGTTTACGTCATGCAGAGGACCTACAAGCAAGAGAATGACACTTACGCCTTGAACGGAGCTAGCGCCTCTGCCAGCGCCCCCACCGGCTTTGCCCTCATCGGTGTGGAGATCATGGCCAGCGCCAGATATGGCTTCGGCATGGTGGCCGACAGCACCAGCTTCACCTGCACCGCCACCGCGAACTTAGACGATGACGCCACGATTGACACCTGGACGATCGATGGGGCGGGAACGTTAACCAACACCATCAACGACGTCACCGGCTAACGGATGCTCCAGATAGGGAGAAAGAAGGGGACTGCTCCAGCAGTCCCCTTTTCTATTTCCCAGGTAGCTTCTCACCCAAATGAGACTTCCCCCATGCCAGATTCCCCGAATTGGTGAGTAGTGAACAGCCCGCTTCGCTCACTCTGCTGTTTCTGGATTGGATTCTCACGGAGACTGTCGATAAGAAATCAAAGGCCGGCTTATAGCCAAGCAGCTCTGGTCACCTTTGTTTTCAGTTTTGGTTTTGCTTTCGGTATTGCAGAATGACGAGTTGCCGTCTATCTTGAGAAAGAATCGTCAGACATATTTGAGAGTGCAACCATAGATGCAGAGCCTCCCCTTCTTGCCAATTATCGTCTTTCTCTCCGGCCTGGCCCTCGGCAGCTTCCTTAATGTGGTGATATATCGTCTTCCCAGGGGAAAATCGCTCATCCGTCCCAGTTCGACCTGCCCCTCCTGCGGCAAACCGATCCGCTTTTACGACAACATACCGGTGATCTCATTTTTGGTCTTGAGGAGGCGCTGTCGTCATTGCGGGGAGAAGATCTCCTGGCGCTATCCTCTCGTTGAACTTCTGACCGCGATTCTGTTCACTCTAGTGGCGTCAACATATGGCTTCTCCCTCCAAAGCTTCGGCTATATCCTCTTGACCGCTATGTTGATTGCCATAACCTTCATCGACCTCGAGCACTTCATCATCCCAGACTACGTCACTATTCCGGGAGCGATTCTGGGACTGATTCTCGCGGTTTTCTCGGGCCACATAGCTATCCTAAATGCGGTGATTGGCCTTCTGGTCGGAGGAGTTTCCTTGCTACTAATAGGTGTAATCGGCGACAAGCTTTTCAAAAAGGAGAGCATGGGTGGGGGGGATATAAAGCTGTCCGCTCTCCTTGGAGCTTATCTCGGTTGGCAGCAAGTTATCTTTGTGCTGGTCTGCGCCTCTTTTTTGGGAGCGGTCATAGGTCTGGCGGGAATTCTGATCTCAAAGAGGATCAAAGAGACTCGGCTCATCCCCTTCGGTCCCTTCCTGGCGCTGGGGGCTTTGGTGTCAATCTTCTTCGGGCAGTATCTGATCGATCTTTACGTGAATACCTTTCTCAGGTAAATTCTATACAGTCGGCGGAAGTTGCTGACTACAGTGGGTAATTAGTAACAGATAAACCACTTTCCCGCTGATCTTGTACACAATTCTATAATTCTGATAGATGAGCTCTCTGATTTCTGGATTGCTGTATTCGGGCACGATTCTGCCGATGGAAGGGAAGTCCTTCAAATTCTCAACGAGCATCAATATCTTCTTTGCAAAATTGCTGGCGTAATAGACCGAGTCTTCAGAGATATATTTGACAACATCTTCAAAACTGCTTATGGCATCTTCAGTCTATGCAATTTTCTCTATTTTATCCACTTGGACATCCTTTTCTGCGTTTCCTCGTGGGAGATAACCTTGCCCTCTTCAATCTGCATCATGCTCCTATCAACTTTCTGCCTGAAGTAGATTTCTGCCATGATTTCATCGTAGCCGACTTCATCCGGCAGATTACTTATCATCTCGATTACTTCCTCTTTTATCTTTGACATTTAGTTACACCTCCTTTCAGTCTATTATAATGGAGAATCGCTGTTATGAAAGCAAAACAGGTGGTCTGCCCGGGGCGGGAGTTCAACTCCCCGCCGAGCTGTGATGTTTTCTGGTGTAGGGCTGGGGCTTGTCCCCAGCCGTGGCTCTGTGTAAGGGTTCGGTCAGGACCGAAGCGACAGCGCGTGCTGTCCATGAACAAACCGGTTGACATGGAAGTGGACTGCCATTAACTTGCGCTTGGATTTGGAGGAGTAAGGAGAAAATGAAGAAGGGGATGATATTCCTAAGCCACGTCCACGAGGATGCCAAACTGGCCAAAGTAGTGAAGGATTGGCTGACAGAGAAATTCGCCGGTAGTATCGACGTCTTTGTTTCGAGCGATCCCAAAAGCCTGCGTGGAGGGGATGATTGGTGGGACAAGCTTCGTGAGAAGCTGCGGAATGCCGATTTCATCCTCATCCTGTTGACGCAGAGATCTGCAAACAAAAGGTGGGTCTATTTCGAATGCGGAGGCGGGTATTTTCTTGAGAAGACAGTAATCCCCATATGCCTCGGACACATTACCAAGGCAAACCTTCCCCTGCCTATTAGTCAATTGCAGGCGTATGAGCTGGAAGACTCGGAGGATGCGAAAGCTCTGTTTGAGCAAATCCGTGAGACGTTCGACCTCGACGCTGAAGATAACGGCAGGGAGGTGGCGACGAAATTAGCCCAAGTTGAAAAGGCACTCCGCGAATCTCAGCCAAAAACTAAAAGCGATGTTCAACCCCTCAAAAGTGCTGACGAAATTTCGGACGCCGATGCCAGAAACATACTTGAAGCGTGGGTACGTGATAGCTCTGGAGAACTCATTTATTTCGCAAAGGTTGATCAGAAGTTAGGATTACCTCCCGGCACTGCGAAACGATTTCTGGTAAAAGCTGCCTACAAGTGTGGTTTTGGAGTTGAAGAAGAGGGCGATACGACCCTGCTCCTCAAGAGAGAACCGCCAACGATGGTATCGATTCGACAGCGCAGGCCATCTGGTGGAATGTAGGGTCGTTTAAGATTCGGTCAGGACTGAAGTCCCGCTTATTGCGGTATGTGTCCTTGACCGCAAGAAAGCGCTAGGACTCGTCCGCTTTCGGCGGACTCTGGTCCTGGCGGAACTGTTTTCCCTTGCTTAAGCCTCTATCTTATACTTCTTAACTCCCTCGATAAAGAGATTCCCGCCGTAGCAGTCCTGGGCGACATTGACCGGGAAGTCTTTGACCATCAGTTTGCGGATCGCCTCCGCCCCCAAATCTTCGTAGGCTACCACCTCGGAGGCAGTAATCCTCTGAGCAATCAGAGCCGCGGCCCCACCGGTGGCGGTGAAATAGACGGCTTTATATTTTTTCATCGCCTCCACCACCTCTGATCCCATCTCACCCTTGCCAATCATCCCCTTCAGGCCCGCAGCGATCAGCTTGGGAGCATAAGGGTTCATTCTCCCGGAGGTGGTCGGGCCTGCGGAACCGATGACCTTTCCCGGCTTTGCAGGTGAGGGGCCGACATAGTATATTATCTGACCAGTTGGGTCAATCGGGAGCTTCTCCCCCTTTTCCAAGAGTTCGACCAGTTTCTTATGAGCGGCATCCCGGGCGGTGTAAACTGTCCCCGAAAGGAGAACGATGTCCCCGATGCGCAAATCCGTAACCTCTTTATCGGAAAGGGGGGTGGTCAATCTTTTCTGTTCGGTAGCCATAATCGTTCCTCCCGCCAGAGGCAGGTCGCCTCCGGCGACACTTTATTTCAATCAGATGGTGATCTCCTTATGTCGGGCAGCGTGGCAGTTGAGGTTCACTGCCGCCGGATAGCTGGCGATGTGACAGGGGTGAGCCTCGATGTGAACTGCCAGCGCGGTAGTTCTGCCTCCCAAACCCTGCGGCCCCACCCCGCTTCTGTTTATCTTCTCCAGAAGCTCGGCCTCCAGCTCGGCGTAATAGGGATCGGGATGCTTTGAGCCGATCTCCCTTAAGAGAGCCTTTTTGGCCAGGAAGGCGCACTTCTCGAAGGTGCCGCCGACTCCGACGCCAACAACGACCGGAGGACAGGGATTGCCCCCGGACTTCTCCACCCGCTCGACAACGAACCTCTTCAGACCTTCGACGCCGTCGGCAGGTTTCATCATCTTCACCTCGCTCATGTTCTCAGAGCCGCCTCCCTTGGGCGCCACAATTATCCTGATTTTGTCGCCGGGGACCATTTCGAGATGAATAACTGCCGGAGTGTTATCGCCGGTGTTCTTTCTCCTGATGGGATCCTCGACGATCGATTTCCGGAGATAGCCATCGGTGTAACCCTGCCTGACGCCCTCGTTGATGGCCTCGTTGAAATCACCGTCGACTACACGAACCTCCTGTCCCAGCTCCACGAATATCACCGCGAAGCCGGTGTCCTGACATATCGGTACCTCCTCCTTGGCGGCGATCTCGGCGTTCTCGACTATCTGCTGCAGGATGTCCTTGCCCAGAGGGGACTCCTCCTTTTTCAATCCCTCCTTGATGGCATTCAGGACGTCCTCGCCGAGGTAGTAGTTGGCCTCCATACAGAGTCTCTTCACTGCGGAGGTGATCTCTTTAGTCTGCAACTCTCTCATACGGTTCTCCAGATAGTTTGGAAAGTTCGACAAGACCTCTTACGATGTTTTCCATCCCTTCGGACAGTTTCACCAATCTCTTCTCGACTAAAGCCCCCGCGGTGGTCACCAGGAGGTTCTCATGGTCTATTAAGACTTCCCCGGAGGTGGTGGGGATTACTTGCGCCCCTAATTTCTCTAAGAGATGGCTGAGTTGAGCATCTGCGCCGACGGTTACAGTTGGGGGCTCGACCGCGAGCTTCTTCAGACAGTTGATCAGGATGGCGACCCCCAATCCGCAGGCCGCAATCGGTCTTTTGCGCCGATACATTTTGCGCACCAACCCTCGCAGAGTCAAATCCACCTTGAAATGCTCACTCCTGGTTCTGAAGTCGCTGAAGTGCGCCAGCCCCCCCCTGCCACCAGGGAGGATCAGGCTCCAGAAGCTCTGGTCCTCCACCTCCTGAAGGGGTAACACCTTCCCGCGGCAGAGGAGTTTGGAGCTCTCCAGAGGACTCGGGGGGGAGTCCAGCTCCCTGCCTGCAGGTCCATCTGAAAGATTCGCGCTGATATTGGTAATCGGTCGGCGACACTTCTCTAAATGGTAAGATAAGAAGGCCACCTCCCAGATGTCGGTCCCCTTTTCGTAGCCACACCCGGCAAGAAAAATGGCGGTCCACTCTGGATGCTTCTCAGTCATTCTGGGAGTCAAAAAAAGAATCCGGGACTTTCATGCTTTCGCAAATATAGGCAAAAATCCCGGAGAAGTAAAGTCGGTGATGTTAACGTGGACGACTGAACTCAGACGGTAACGTGGACGATCTTTTTATCTTTTCCCTTGCGGGCGAAATGGACCTTGCCGGTTATCTTGGCAAACAGGGTATGATCCTTCCCCATCCCCACGTTGGTGCCAGGGAAAATCCTGGTCCCCCGCTGGCGGGCAATGATGCTTCCGGCAGCGACTAACTCGCCTCCGTAAGCCTTCACTCCCAATCTCTGTCCGTGCGAGTCCCGCCCGTTTCTGGAGGAACCAACACCTTTCTTATGAGCCATAGAGCCTCCTCTCTTTCCTATCTACGCTCAAATCTAATGAATGTATCGGAGAAATCAAGTCTTTTTTGAGGAATTCTTCGAGGTCGGAAGTGATTCAGGGCTCCGGCATTGATGCTAAGTCTGTGCCCCAGTCGGAAGTCTACATTCTTGTTGCGTTTCGGTTTGTTGGGGGTTAATTTCAGATCAGGACGATTGTCGTCTGAAAAACTCAACGGCTGAGCTTCTTTGATGAAAGCCAAAAAGAGCATAAGAAACATAGATTACATCAGATTCGGATTCCTCGGCGGGTTGTGGGGAGGGTTTTTCACCGGTTTGGGAGAAGCCTTCATAAAGGTCTTCGCCCAGGAGCTGCACGGTGTCTCCATCTTCTTCTTCGGTTTACTCTACTACGGGCTGTTTGGCGCCTTGCTGGGCTTACTTCTGGGCTTGCTGGTGTTCTTATATGCCACCGTCACCGGCAAAAAGCCTCTGGCGACCAACTTCGTTTTCGTCACCTCCGGGCTGTTCTTCGCGGTGATGTTCACCTGGATACTGCATGCCACTCTCTTTAAGAGTCTGGTGCCGATCGATCCTTTAAGCAGGTGGGGCTACGTCTCCTTCGTCTTAGAGGCGATGATACTCTACGGGCTTTTCGTCTTGCTCTCGAGGCTCATCTCAAGGAAGGTTTTGGGGAGTTTCTCTCTGGACTTCGAATCCAGCCTGGGGCTTTACATTCTTCTCTTGCTTCTGACCGGAACCGTGGCGGTCTCTCCCTTCTTTGACGGCGGGGAAAACCTCAAAGCCGATAACTCCTACATCCCGCAGTCAGATAAGCGTCCCAGTGTGATTCTCATATTGGTTGAGGCTTTGAGGTATGATCGCCCTGGGCTCTACAAGGGGCCGGCGAAAACCCCGAATCTCGAAGGATTGGCCAGCGAAGGGATTTTGTTTGAGAACATGATCGCTCAGGCTTATTGGATCAGAGCCTCCACCGCCAGTTATCTGACCTCCCTGTATCCCTTCTCCCACGGGGTCTTGACCGGACTGCAGATTCTCCCGGAAGGACTAATCACTCTACCGGAAATCTTACGACAAAAAGGATACCTCACCGCCGGGATTATCAACAATCCGAATCTGTCGGAGAGCTTTAACTTCCAACAGGGTTTCGATTACTACCGCTACCTGCGCCCCCGGGAGGCTCTCTGGGCCACGGAAGATGCCATCTATCTGAAAATATATCCCAGATTGCGTGAATGGTATTTGAGAAACATCCTCCGAAAGGAGGTCGTGGACTTCTATTATCGAGATGCAGAGTTCACCACTCGGGAGGCGATCAGTTGGCTTGAGAAAAACTCCGGCCGAAAGTTCTTTTTGCTGCTGGATTACCGCGATCCCTGCTTCCCCTATTTCTTTCATCCCTATAACGGCAAAGCCATTTCATCATTGATACTGGACCCGGAAAAGAGAGATTTCTACCTCCAAGCTTACGACAGCGAGATCGAACATTTGGATACCAGTTTGGGGTATCTGTTCGAATACCTTAAGGAAAAAGATCTTTACGACAACAGCCTGATTGTTCTGGCCTCCAGCCACGGGGAGGAGTTTTTCGAACACCGAGGCTGGGGACACTACGCCACTGCTTACGAGGAGTTAGTTCACATACCCTTGATCATCAAATTGCCTCACGGTGAGAGAGAGGGGGTTGTATGTGAGCAAATGGCCCGTTCGGTCGATATTCCCCCGACAATCTTGACTCAGGTGGGTTTAGAAGTCCCGATCTGGATGCAGGGAGTGGACCTGTTCGACCCCGATCGGAGCGAGGCCTTCGCCTTCGTGGAGGGGAGCCTCGGGAACCTCAAGGTGGCCGCGATCCGCGATGAACGCTGGAAACTCGTAAGAGCCGACCGAGGCAACCATCGGGACTTACCGCAGGTGGCCCTCTACGATCTGGAAAACGACCCCGGGGAACTGCTAAACCTGGCGGGCAAAACAGGATATGAAACCATTCAGGATAGCTTAGAGCAAGTTCTGCGCACCCATATGGGTTATCTGAAGATGGAATGAGCCGGACCGGCTGAAGCGAAATCGAAGCGATAGACTTTGGTCGACGGTGAAGCGAGAACTGTCAACCACAAAGCGGAGGTATAACGTGAAATCTGTCCTCAAATTAGTGGCAATCTTTGTGGCCCTGATTTTGGTAATCGGGTGTGGTGGCAAAGGCAAGATCGTGAGAGACCGCCCCACCATTATGCTTACCCAGGCACAATTCGTTCAGAAGACCGACGAGGAGGGGAAAACCGGTCCGGTTCCCGGAGCCGCCAAGTTGATCCTCATGTATGCCACCGATGGGGAGTGGAAAACCGAGGTTCTTGAGGATCCCGAGAGCAACGTCTTCCACAAGGCCCTCTATTTCGAGCCGGAGGTGGGTCCCCCGGGGATTGTGACCATCGGTGCCAACGCCGCCGCCCTGAAAATCTGGAGGCTGAAAAACGGTGAATGGCAGGCCACTACCTTGTGGAAGACCACTTTCGGCGGCAAGGAGAATCGTCTCCGCGACATCGAAATCGCGGATGTGACCGGTGATGGCTCCCCGGATCTTGTAATTGCAACCCACGACCAGGGGGTGGTTGCGGTAGTCGAGCAGAAGGAGGGGACGTTTGAAGCCCGGGAGCTGTGTCGAGAGACGGAGACCTTCGTTCACGAAATCGAGGTCGGGGATGTGGACGGCGACGGCGTCGTGGAGATATTCGCCACCCCGAGCGCTCCCAACAAGCTCGACGGCTCCATCCAGCCGGGCGAAATCCTGATGTTCAAATACGACGGCGAGAACTTTAAGCAAAAGGTCGTGGAGGAATTCCCCACCCGTCACGTCAAGGAGGTGCTCTGTTACGACTTTGAAAAGAGCGGGCGACCGGTTCTCTTCGCGGCTTTAGAGGGGGAGGAGTTGGGAGGCAAGAAAGCCGGCTCCGGCAAGACTAAGATAAAGATGTATCGCTTCACGGGGGGGGAGATCACTAGCGAGGACATCGTCGAGCTTCCTGGAGGGCTGTGCCGCTTTCTCACCGGTGGGGATCTGGATGGTGATGGCAAACCAGAGATCTTAGCCTCCACTTACAAGAACGGAATCTGGATGTTGAAGTATCAGGACGGAAAGTGGGGAAAGAAACTCATTGATGCGGAGTCCTCCGGATTTGAGCACGCCACCTTGATTGCTGATTTGGACGGCGACGGACTCAAAGAAATCTACGTCGCCGCCGACGGTCAGAAAGCTGTGAGAAAATATCACTTCGATGGCAGCGCGTTTCAGAGAGAGGAAATCTTGAAATTAGAGGGGAACTACATCACCTTCAATATTATGCCGGGACCACCTGTGAAAGCTGAGGGGGTTTCATAAAGCCCACGTTTGTTCGTCACGGACCCCGGTCCGTGACGCATATAGGTTTCGATGAGGGCATCTCTTACGAGCCCCTGGCCGGGCAGGCGTAGGGCCGATACCAACAGGCAGGGGAGCGCGGAGCATCCACGTTCCTATCCTGAACGGGACTCTCAATATCAGGAGTAAATGAACGATAAAGCTAAGTGCTGGCGTAGAAAACTTACTAACGCTGGGGCAGAAAACTCTCTAACGCTGAGGTAGAAAACTCTCTAATGCTGGGGCAGGGGTTGTACCCCTGCCCCTAAGTTCCTAGATATGAAAGAAACGAAACTGATCGTGATCGGCCTCGATGGCGCCACCTTCGACCTGATCGACCCATTCATACAGGCGGGGGAATTGCCCAACCTGGAGAGGTTAATCTCTGGGGGCGCTAGAGCACCACTCAAAAGCACCACACCAGCGGCTACCTTTCCGGCCTGGACCTCCTTTGCCACCGGGGTCAATCCCGGCAAACATGGGATTTTCGATTTCACCAGGATGAAACCGAACAGTTACGGAATCGAGTTTTTGAACTCCACCCACCGTAAATATCCCGCCTTCTGGGAGGTTTTGAGCAAACTCGGTAAGAGAGTCTGCGTAGTTGCTCTACCCGGCACTTATCCACCAGAAGAAGTCAACGGAGTTATGATTTCCGGCTTCGATTCTCCGGTGGCGACCGAAATCGATGCCTCCTTTGTCTATCCGAAGGGGCTTTTCTATGAGCTCAACTCAAAGTTCGGCCGTTTCCCCTTCGCCGATTTCCAGGAGTTAGTAATCGAGGAGGGCTGGCACGACCTCGCCTTCGAGAAGCTCCTTTCCGGACTGAGACGGAAGAGGGATATAGCCCTGCATCTATTCAAAAAGGAGAACTGGGACCTTTTCCTAATCCTCTTCGGGGAGGCTGATACCGTGTCGCATCATTTCTGGTGCGCATCCGATGAGGCTTCGCCGAGATTTGTTCCAGAGTTGGCAAGCAAGCACAGGGAGGCTATAAAGAAAATCTACCGGGAGCTGGACAACACCATCGGGGAGTTGGTGGATAGAGCGGGGGAGGAGTATTATGTTCTCCTGGCCTCCGACCACGGTTTTGGGGGCGCCGGGGATAAGATCTTCTACATAAACAGATGGCTGGAAAAGGAGGGCTTCTTGACCTTCAGGGAGGCTGGAGGTCCTTTCTCCGCTAACGTCGACACTCTCAAGAAAAGGGGGATGCGACTCATTCCTCCGAAGGTTCAAGAATGGCTCATGCGCTCTCCTTTGAAACACTTGGCTGCCAATTTGGAAGCCAGATCCCGCTTCGGCATGATTGACTGGGAGAGGACAAAAGCCTTCAGCGAGGAGCTGAACTACGCCCCCTCGATTAGAATCAATCCAGAAGCAAAGAGGCCAAAGGGGATCGTCAAAGAAGACGAATATGAAAGCTTATGTGCGGAAATCATACAGAAGCTGGGCGACTTCAAAGACCCCTTCACCGGAGAGAAGATCGTAAAGAGAGTCCATCGCCGGGAGAAGCTTTATTCCGGTCCTTTCGTTCCTGAGGCCCCCGACCTCATAGTGGAGCTGGAGCTGGACAATGGCTATTCGTACTCCTGCTTGAAAACCTCTCCTTCAGAAAATCCTCCTCCGCTCCGAAAGATGGAGAGGCGGGAATACATCGGTGCCAAAGGGAGAAGCATGAACGGCAGTCACCGCCCGGAGGGGATCTTTATCTTAAAGGGGGAGGGGGTGAAATCCGGCTCCTGGCTTGAAGAAGCGGAAATCATTGACATAACTCCCACCCTGTATTATCTTCTTGATGTTGAAATCTTCAAGGATATAGACGGTTCTGTCCTAGTCTCCGCTTTCGAGGAGGAATTCAGAAATCGAAATAGGGTTAAATATGCTGAAATGGCTGGGGGTTTCGGTTTCAAAATCAGGGAACGACCCTATACGGGAAAGGAGGCAAGGGAGGTCGAAGAGCGCCTCCGTGCCCTCGGATACCTGGAGTAAAGAAGGGTTGCCTCGTCCCATCAAGCTCTCGGTGATCTTCCCGGCTTACAACGAGGAGCAAAACATCGGGAAGGCTGTCGATTCCGCTCTGCAGGTGCTGGAAAAGATTGCTGACGACTACGAGGTGATAGTTGTCAATGATGGCTCCAGGGACTCTACCGAGAAGATTGTCCAGCAGATCTATGGCCACAACGGCCTCGTTCGCCTGATCTCTCATCGGCGGAACATCGGTTACGGGGGAAGCCTCCGTTCTGGATTGGAGGCTGCAAAGTATGACCTCATCTTCTTCACCGACGCCGACCTGCAATTTGACCTCAAGGAAATCTTGAACCTCTTGAGATGGATTCAGGAATACGACCTCGTCATCGGTTACCGCCTCAAGCGCTCGGAGGGTTTCAGGAGAAGATTCTACGCCTGGGGCTGGGGACTGCTGATTCGATTGCTTTTCGATCTGAAGGTAAAAGATATTGACTGTGCGTTTAAGCTTTTCCGGAAGGAGGTATTCGACAAGATTTCTGTAAGCTCTCTGGGGGCCTTTATAAACAGCGAGATTTTGATCCGGGCAAAGAAATGCGGGTTCACTGTCAAGGAGGTTCCGGTTTCACACTATCCCAGATTGGCCGGAAAGGGTTCCGGGGCTCGCCTCAGAACAATCTACAAAGCGTTCCACGAGCTTTTTAAGCTCTACCGGGAATTGAAATGACGGTCACTTTCTCGGTGCCGTCAGGTGTTACCACCTGACGGTCAGGAGTCAGGGGGAAACTCCTGACTCCACTGATAGGAATTATCGCTAACGAACACGCAAATTTCAACCTTAGATTTGGAGGTGTGAAATGAAATCCTTTCTAACAATTATTTTGGTGCTTTTTGCCAGCGCAGCCCTGGCACAGCCGGTCGAGGAGTGGGTGGCGCGCTACAACGGGCCGGGAAACGACAGGGACTACGCTCTTGCCCTAGCTTTAGATGCCTCCGGGAACGCCTACGTCACCGGGGTAAGCTACGGCTCTGGCACTAACGACGATTACGCCACCATCAAATATAGCTCCAGCGGCAACCAGCTCTGGGTGAGGCGTTACAACGGGCCGGGAAACGGCGTGGACTGGGCTCGTGCTCTGGCTTCAGACGCCTCCGGCAACGTCTACGTCACGGGGCAAAGCGAGGGCTCTGGCACGGACTTCGATTACGCGACCATCAAGTATGGCTCCAGTGGCAGTCAGCTCTGGGTGGCTCGTTACAACGGGCCGGGAAACTACTGGGACTACGCTCTTGCCCTAGCTTTGGATGCCTCCGGTAACGTCTACGTCACCGGGGCAAGCTGGGGCTCTCACACTAACGAGGATTACGCCACCATAAAGTATGACCCCGAGGGGAACCAGCTCTGGGTAGCTCGATACAACGGTCCCGGAAACTACTGGGACGTAGCTTCTGCTCTGGCTTTAGACGCCTCCGGCAACGTCTACGTCACCGGGAAGAGCATCGGCTCTGGTAGCTCTGCGGATTACGCCACTATCAAGTATGACTCCGATGGCAACGAGCTCTGGGTGAGGCGTTACAACGGGCCGGGAAACGACCTGGACGAGGGTTATGCTCTGGCATTAGACGCCTCCAGGAACGTCTACGTCACCGGGTGGAGCTACGGCTCTGCCGGTGAGCGGGATTACGCCACCATCAAATATAGCTCCAGCGGCAACCAGCTCTGGGTGAGGCGTTACAACGGGCCGGGAAACGGCGTGGACTGGGCTCGTGCTCTGGCTTCAGACGCCTCCAGCAACGTCTACGTCACCGGGTGGAGCGAAGGCTCTGGCACGGATGACAATTACGCCACCATCAAGTATGACTCCGATGGCAACCAGCTCTGGGTGAGCCGTTACAACGGGCCAGGAAACGACCACGACGGAGCTAATGGTCTGGCTTTAGACGCCTCCGGTAACATCTACGTCACCGGGGTGAGCATCGGCTCTGGCAGCTCTGCGGATTGCGCCACCATCAAGTATGACTCCGGGGGCAACCAGCTCTGGGTGGCGCGATACAACGGGCCGGGAAACTACTGGGACGAGGCTTATGCTCTGGCTTTAGACGCGTCCAGGAACGTTTACGTCACCGGGAAGAGCATCGGCTCCGGCGCTCACTTGGATTACGCGACGATAAAGTATAGTCAGGAGGCCCGCGAGTGGTCCGTTTGTAGCTTCATAAACGGAGACAATAACCTCGAGAGGTGCATGGTTCATGATCTTGACGAGATGGAACTTGTGGGTTCATCGGAGTCCATGACGATTTATGCAGTACTTGACAGGATACCAGGAGAGTATACTGGCCACAACAACTGGACAGACACAAAGGTCTATGAAGTCCAGCGCGACAGCAATATGAACGCCATCAACTCCACTATTGTCCGGCAGGACTTCGAGAACGACATGGGGGAGGAGGATTCACTGTCTGCCTTTTTCGCACAAGGAATGGCATATTCCCCCGCAAGCCGCTATGCGCTAACGATACACAACCACGGAAGTGGGTGGTATAAGGGCAAAGACGGGGGCCTGATCAACTCCGTCAGTAGTGACCACACACAGAGAACCTCAATTGGCGTCGTCAATGGAGAGTGGGAAACAGCCATAGGCGCAATAAGGAATACTCTGGGTCGCAAATTAGACCTTCTTCTTTACGATGCCTGCCTCATGCAGATGTGGGAGGTCGCTTACATAAACAAAGATTATGTACAGGTTCAAGTTGGCTCTGAGGAAGTAGAATGGGCATACCTTTATAGCGGAGTTGGCGGAGTAGCGAATAATAACTGGCTTGACAGCTTGGCGGCAAACCCTTCTCGATCAGCTGTGTCGCTGGGCAGAGCAGTCGTCCAAAGCGCACCGTGGAGTGGAGGGACGTTAAACACGCAGTCTGCCTTAGATCTTTCGCAAATTGGGAATCTGAGTGATGCCATTGATGGCTTCGCATTGTCACTCCTTGGCGCCTTGCCCGGCTACGTATCAATTATCGAGGCTGATCGCAGCAGTTGTTTGGAGTTCTATTATACCTCTAACATTGACCTCTGGGACTTTGCCGACAGGATTGCAGGTGATGGTCGATTGCCTGAAGGTCTGCGCAACAACGCAGCCGCAGTAAAAGATGCTGTAAGCAGTGCTGTCATCGAATACTATAACAGCGGAGGTTCCTATCAAAGAGCTAGGGGCATTGCCATATACTTTCCAAGAAGAAGCCAGGGATATGACCAGAGGTATAACAATCTCAACTCATCTGCCTCCACCCACTGGGATGATTTCCTAAGGTCGTTCACAACGATGGCCTCGGACGTGGAGGTGAGCATTCGTCCTCTGCATCCTCCCATCCAGATACCGCCTCAGGGAGGTAGCTTTTTCTACGAGGCCACTCTTAAGAACAACACCGGTGAGATTCAAGTAGTGGACGCCTGGGCTATGGCTCGCCTGCCTGATTACAATTATTACGGACCGGTCAAACTATATGAGAATATCCGGCTGAGACCCTTCCAGTCGCTGACCGCTGACAACATAAGGCAAAACGTGCCCGGAGCCGCCCCTGAGGGAGAATACCGGTATATT
The DNA here is from genome assembly GCA_030605835.1 of Candidatus Zixiibacteriota bacterium. Lineage (GTDB taxonomy): Bacteria > Zixibacteria > MSB-5A5 > DG-27 > DG-27 > DG-27. The sequence goes on from JAUWHO010000023.1 coordinate 66,219, forward strand.
GTGCTTGTTGGCGAGTATCCAGACCTGAAGATGGACTCCAGCTATTTCGACTTTACCAAGCTCGGCACTGTTGGCAGTTACGCCTCAAAGGTCAGGTCTTGGGAAGTCTTTGGCTTCTTTGAAGAGGTGCCTGCTGAGCCCCTGGTTACAGGCCTCCAGACAGTGTATCCGAACCCCTTCAACACCGAAGCCAGCATTTCCTATTCCATTATCAACCCTTGCTGGGTGCGATTGGAGGTTTTTGACCTTTTAGGTCGGAAGGTGGCAACTCTCGTAGACAGGGAACAGCCCGCCGGTCGGCATTCGTTCATCTGGGATGCTTCCCGGCAGGCAAGTGGGGTTTACTTTTACAAATTGACTGCCGGCGACTTCACTGAGGTCCGGAGGATGACGCTGCTGAAGTAAATTTCACAGCAGATTAAGCGGCTTGTCCGCCTTTGGCGGGATTAAGCAGACAGGGGCTTGGGTTATAGCTCGGGTGGGAGTTGAACTCCCACCCGCTTTTAGTTGGGGGCAGGGGTTCAACCCCTGCCCCAGCATTGACGGTCAGCTATCTCTGGAAACCTGAAGGTTTCCTCTACCATATTTCTCAACGGGGGGTTTAACTGTCTTTCGTCGAGGGGCCTTTTGTCTTAGTCTTCAATCTCTGCCAGTATTCCAATCTTTTCTTTATCTCCCTTTCGAAGCCCCGCGCGTGGGGACGGTAGTATTTTCGTCCTTTTAGCTTGTCTGGCAGATGTTCTTGCTCCACCTGAGCATCCGGGGAATCGTGGGCATATTTGTAATCCTTGCCGTAGCCCCAGGCTTTCATGTGGGCGGTGGGAGCATTCCGAATATGAAACGGGACCGGCAGAGAGCCATATTCCCTGGCATCTTTTGTGGCTTCGGAGAAGGCGCTGTAAACCGCATTCGATTTCGGAGCCGTCGCTAAATAGACCGCCGCCTGTGCCAGCGCCAACTCTCCTTCAGGGCTCCCCAGAAAATGATATGAATCCTTAGCGGCAACCGCCACCTGCAGGGCTTGAGGGTCGGCATTCCCGATATCCTCGGAGGCGAAGCGGATCATCCGGCGGGCAAGGTAAAGGGGGTCCTCACCGGCAGCGAGCATCCTCGCCAACCAGTACAGAGCCCCATCGGGATCCGAATCCCTCAGACTTTTGTGCAGAGCGGAAATCAGATTGTAGTGTTCCTCCCCAGCCTTGTCATAGACCAGGGACTTTTTCTGAACCGCCTCCTCCACATCCTTTATGGTGATAGATTTCGTTCCTTTCACGTCCGGCGAGATGGTATCGACACAGAATTCCAGAAGCGAGAGTGCCACCCTGCCGTCACCGTCGGCGAGCTGAGAAATAGTCGAAAGAACGCCCTCTTCAAATCTTATCTCTTGTTTCCCCACCCCTCTGTCCTCATCCGAGAGAGCTCTTTCGAGTATCTGCTCCATTTGTGGCTCGGTCAGGCGCTCCAGAGTATAAACCCGACACCTGGAAAGAAGTGGAGCCACCACCTCAAAGGAGGGGTTCTCGGTGGTGGCACCGATTAGCACAATTGTCCCTTTCTCCACATGGGGTAGAAAGGCATCCTGCTGGGCCTTGTTGAAGCGGTGGATTTCGTCAATGAGGAGTATGGTCTTCTGCCCTCTCTGAGAGCGGCGAATATGCGCCGCGGCAACTACCTCCTTTATCTCCTTCACCCCGGAGGTGACCGCCGAATAGGGAGCGAAGTGAGCCTCAGAATGAGCCGCTATCAAATATGCTACCGTGGTCTTGCCCGAGCCCGGAGGTCCCCAGAAGATCGTGGAGCCGACCTGGTCTTTTTCGATTGCAGTTCGCAGCGGTTTCTCCGGACCCAGGATATGATCCTGCCCCACAAACTCCTCGAAATTGCGAGGTCGCATCCGGTCTGCAAGCGGGGTGCCGGCGGCCTTCTTTTTCTCTTTCTCAAATAAGTCCACGAAAAAAAGATAGAGCCAAAGTCAGGCTTTGTCAAATGCCACAGCAGACTAGGAGCGCAACAGAAAGAGGCTGTTGCCGAGCCCCTACTGGTTTTCTGTTATGGTTGCATCGTTGTCGAAAGGGGATACAAGTGAATCTAACCTATGGCTGGCACCTGGGTCACGATCTGGAGGAGCCCAGACCGAGGAGAATTCCTGAAGCAAAACGCCCGGCTGCAGTCAACCGGGCGTTAAGTTAAGCCAACTTATGCAGCTAAATTACCTCAACAGCAGCATCCGCTTCGCAATCGTCCCCTCAGTGCTGCTCAGCTTGTAGTAGTAAACTCCGGAGGCGACGTTACTGGCATCCCAGGTGACAGCGTGCGCACCCGCGGGCATGACCTTGTTGACCAGAACCTCAACCTTCTCACCCACGAGGTTGTATACTGCAAGCTCCACCTTCCCGGGAGTCTTGGTGACGTAGTCAATCGTAGTGGAAGCATTGAAGGGGTTGGGGTAGTTCTGCAGCAAGCTGAAGGTCCGAGGCTGCGGAGCTTCCTCCTCCTCGACTCCTGAGTGGAGGGGATTTAGATAGGCATAGTACATCACCGGGTTCTCGGTATCTACACCCTCGGTCTGGGGAATGCCGCCGGCGTCCTTATCGTTCATGTAGGTAATGTGGAGGTACTCGTCAACCTCTTCTCCGAGGGTGGACCAGTGGTCGCTGTCGCACTCCATCGGCCAGCAGTCCGGGGTGGGAGAGTTGGTGATGTTCTCCGGAGGGCTCCAGGCGATGCCACCGTCAATGGAGTAGCTGATGTAGAGCTCCCCGTTGGACCACGCGCCAACAGACTTGTCGTCGTCAGTGAACTGAGTCCAGAGGGCAAACAGGTTATTGCCCTGGTCCACTCCCAGTGACATTTTAGAGCTGGAGCGGTTCCAAGCGCCAGGGGCGGAGGGCCACCAGGTGTTGGCCACTAAGTTCAGGCCCGTTGCTTCGGACCAGTGCCACAACAGACAGGCATCAACGGAGATTAAGCCGTTAGGCTCGTCGTAAAACGGAGTGTTCCAGAGCAGATGCAGGTTGTCGTTGTAATCGTAGACAGCGTCGCAGTCGGTGTAAGCCCGGAGGGTGTCCATCAACTGGTAGTTGGTGACGTTCACCATGCCGCCATTGAAATTCCAGGTGACTCCATCGAGAGACTCATAGTAGCAGATGTCGTTGTTGTACTGCGTGGGTTCGACGAGAGTTCTGGGGTGGGTGAAGACGATCGCGACCTTGTCGGATACCCGGGAAGAGGTGAGAACCTGGGAAATGTCTATCAAGGTATCACACAGCACCGGGTCAGACCAGGTGTTCCCCTCGTCAGCGGAATTGGTGTAACAAATCTGCTGAGGGTCTCCAGCGGTAGGGGGATTCTCGGTGTCGACGATGTGAATGCGGCCACTGCCGTCGATGGTCATGTAAGGCCACACATAGTAGAATGCCGATGGACACTCGGGGACGTCAAGCTCGGTGAAAGACCCGAAACCACGCAGAACATCCATTGCGATGACGTTGTAGAGATCGTTTCCGACACTGTGGTAGCCGGGCACCGCCCGACCATCTGACATGATGCTTAACTGAGTATAACCGGCTCCCTGGGTGGTGTTGACCTGGGTGCCTTCACCCGGCCAGGACCAAGTGCCGAATTCGTCTCTGAAGTTGTAGTAAACCCAGCGGTTGCCCGACCAGAAGTCGATCCCGTTCATCCAGACGACGTGAACTCCGCCGAGGTCGTCCACAGCTATCCGGTTACCTGTAGAACCGTTGGTCTGGTAATCATAATGAGAGGTGCCAACCAGCTCACCCGGCGAATCCAGTATCGTTCCCGGCTGATACGGAATCCCCTGGCCGGAAGTGTAAGGCTGGTCAAAGGGGCTCACCAGTTTCTCCAGTTGCATCCCCTGTTCAATTGTGATTTTGGTCGCCCCCGCCCAGGAGTTATTCCCGGCGAAGAGCGCCAGCGCAAAGAGTGTGATTGCCAAAAGTGATAAGAACTTCTTCGACATCTTCTTTCTCCTTCCCAAACTTTTCCCGAAGCGATTCTTCGGAAAGTAATCTCTATGTCCCCAAGGGCTCTATGAGAGATTCGAACCTCTCTTCAGCGACCTAGGGGTTTAATTGCGTAGTACCTTATCTTCTATTATCACCTCCTCGAGATAACGACAGTTTAATTGTGACCTCGTGAATTTTCAACAGCAGGATAATACCAACTGGAACTTTCGTATTTTCCTCTCTGCAACTGCACTCCCATGCTGAGCTCTTGCGGCTCCAGTTCTGAGTCCACCACCTCGAAGCCCAGAGGGCCGGAAAAAGCCTCCTTGAGGACCGAGATAACGTCCTCGGCCTCGATTTCTCGATTTAACACTTCCCCCAAATTTGTGGTCTTTCTCCGAAAAGCCTCTCTGAAAGCAATCCAATTTTCACCGGCGTTGTTCAGAAGTTCGACTACTTCCAGCCCCTTTGGACTTAGAAGGATTGAACCGTGCTGCAAGAATCCTCCCGGCGTGCCTTTCTGAGCGGAGCCGATCAGCTTCTTTCCGTCAACGCTCACCTCGTATTGCGACATAGAGACAAAGCATGGCTGAAATGGGGACTTGTCGTTTCTTCTGGCCCCCTTACCGGCTCGACCCAAACCGATCCTCTGTGGTGAAACTCCCAGAAGCTCCAGGCCCCGCTGAAAGACCCTTCCCAGAAGCTGTATCGAGCTTCTGAAGCCGGCCTCAATCTGCCTCAGACAGGCCCTGGAAATGCAGAAGGCGTAGGTTAACTCTCCGAGATGTAAGACCTCCCGGCCTCCGGTGGGACGGCGAACAATGTCAATGCCTCTTCTCCTGCATTCAGCCAAGTCGAGTCTGTCAGCGACCTTCTGATGGTAACCGACGCTCACCGTTAGGGGCTTCCAGGCGTAGAATCTCAAAACCGGAGGCGCTGAATTCTGCACCGTCTTCAGCAGCAAGGCTTCGTCAACCGCCATATTGTAAGGACCTGAGCGGGGACCCTCGACTATTACCCGGAGTCTGGTAATTCCACCACCTCGCGAAACTGACTAAAGTTCAGTTGCCAAAGAACCAGGGACACGAATCCGTGCAAAAATTTCGCAAATTTTGTGCCAATCCCACGCCGGCGCCGAGCATGCGACCTCGGCGGAAAGGGCAGAGCAGCAGAGCGGCCTCTATAAAAGAGACCTGCGACCAAGTCCTTATTTGATTTAGAGTTCTCTCCGAGAAATCGATTATGCGGAGCGGTGCTTGACTCTTGTTGTTCTCTATCTTTCTGTGGTTTGCTCGCTCCGGCTGTGAAATCCCTTACACAATCTCTGCAACCCCTCCGGCTGCCCTCCCGATCTGAATTTAACACAACTCCCTTCAAAGTCAAGCTTTTTCCTATATCACCTGCAGTCCTTTGAGCTTCTCCACCAGCTTTTCGGAGACCTCCTCCGGAGTGCCGGTCAGGATTTCTCCCTTGGGTCTGGGAGGGGGAGGAGACACTTTGAGCGACTTCAAGTTCGGTTCTCCCCCCGGCAGCTTGGCGATGAACTCGCTCAACTCTGCCTGCGACCACTCGGTTATGGGAGCCTTCCTGGCCCGCATCTTCCTCTTCAGGGAGGGGAGCCGGGGTTCGTTGATCTCCTTCACTACCGACAGCACCGCCGGGAGGGTCAATTCCACCACATCGTATCCTTCCTCGGTGGTGCGCTCCACTGTCAGGCTCCCCTCCTTTAGCTCCCTTATCTTCCTAACGAATAAAACCTGGGGAAGGAGCAGGAATTCTGCCAGCGCAGGGGCGACCTGGGCGGAGTCGTCATCGACCGCCTGTTTCCCGCAGAGGATCAGATCGAACTCCCCCAACTTCTTGATGCCCGCCGCCAGAACTCTCGCGGTTGCGATCGGATCTTCCGTCAAAAAACTCTGGTCGTTGAGGAGGATGGCCTCATCAACTCCCAGAGAGAGAGCCTCCCTCAAGGAGGTCTCGTTCTCCTTCGGCCCCACCGATATGGCGGTGACCTTGCCGCCACTTTTCTCCTTGAGGCGTAGCCCCTCCTCGATGGCATACATATCGAAGGGATTGACCATCTCGGCTCCCGGGGGATGCACCACCTTACCGGAGGCCTCGTCCACCCTCACCTGCTCGATCTCTGGAACCTGTTTTATGCAGACGATAACGTTCATATCTCCTCACTCTTTTTGGAAAGAAGGAAATCTTGACTTCAATCTTAGGTTGGCACAACGGGTAGTGACCCGTAAAGTGATATCTTGAAAAGGATAGCTCACCGCTAAAGGAATCAGTGCTCCCGTCGGGTGAGACCTTTTATCAGCTCCAGGGCGATGACGGAACGTTGGATCTGATTGGTGCCTTCGTAGATTTGAGTGATCTTAGCGTCCCGCATCATCTTCTCCACCGGGTACTCCTTCATATAACCGTAACCCCCGAAAATTTGTACCGCATCGGTGGTTACCTCCATGGCGACGTCGGAGGCGAAAAGCTTAGCCATCGCCGATATCTTGGAGAAACTCCTGGCTCCGGAATCGATAAGCCGGGCGGCATGGTGGATCAAGGCCCGGGCGGCCTCCACCTTGGTGGCCATGTCTGCCAACATGAACTGAATCCCCTGAAATGATGAGATTTTCTTGCCGAACTGTTCCCGCTGGTGAGCGTATCTTAAGGCCTCCTCCAGTGCCCCCTGCGCGATCCCCACCGCCTGGGCGGCCACTCCCGGACGGGTGCGGTCAAAGGTCTTCATCGCCACCTGGAAACCCAAACCCTCCTTGCCCAACACGTTCTCTTTTGGAACCCGACAATCCTCGAAAACGAGCTCCCTGGTGGCAGAAGCTCGGATCCCCATTTTGTTCTCCTTCTTTCCGAAGGAGAACCCCGGGGTGCCCTTCTCGATGATGAAGGCGGTGGCTCCCCGAGCGCCTCTTTTCCTGTCGGTCATAAGAACGCTGGTGTAGATCTCCGCTTCCCCCCCATTGGTTATCCACTGTTTGGTGCCGTTGAGAACGTAATAGTCCCCCTCCTTAACAGCGGTCGATTTGATGGAAGCAGCATCGGAGCCGCTCTCGGCCTCGGTGAGCCCGAAGGCGGCCAGTTTTTTCCCGGAGGCAATATCCGGCAGATATTTTCTCTTCTGCGCCTCGGTTCCGTAGAGCAATATCGGGAAAGCCCCTAACCCGGTGGCGGCAAAAGCTAAGGCTACGCCTCCGCAGATTCGAGAGAGTTCCTCGGTGACGATGACCATCTCCATTACGCCGCCACCCATGCCGCCATACTCCTCCGGGATGTAGACCCCCATCAAATCGGACTGCCCCAGAATCTTCACTATCTCCCACGGGAATTCCCCGGTCTCATCGCATTCTGCCCTGATCGGGAGGATCTTCTGCTCCGCGATTCTACGAGTGAGGTCACGAATCTCCCTCTGCTCTTCGGTGAGAAAATAATCCATCGCTTTTGCTCGTTTTTCTCTTCACATTTTGATTGCAGCAATGATAAAAAACGACAGGGAACGACGCAAGGGGAAAATCTGTAGCAAGGTCGTTAGGTCGCCAAGAGAGAGGCGGGCAAATTCCCCTTCGATGGGCACAGTCTCCAGGATCTCGGAGGTGGAAGGTGAAGCTCTCCGCTACCGGCAACTACTCACCACTCACCAGCTACCAATAATCAATGTGATTTTTTTCACCAAACGATACCGAAATCGGTTGCGGCAGAAAAGAATATTAGATATAATGACCCGAAAATTAGAGGTCTTCCTGAACAAGGTAATCGGAGGCCTCTTGACCTTTTTGCTATGATAATGAAGGGAAAGGAGCACGAATTATGAGCCTGACTACTTTACTGATCCTGATTGGTGCGGTAGTTGTCGTCCTGGCGCTGATCGTTTTTGCGCTTGCGAAACAGTACCGCAAGGTGGGACCTAACGAAGTTCTGATTATCTCCGGAGGTAGAAGACGCACCATAACCCAGCCTGACGGCACCAGGAGGAAAGTAGGTTACCGGATGCACATCGGAGGGGGAACTTTCGTTCTGCCATTCATAGAGAGTGCCCAGGTCTTGCCACTGGAGGTTTTCACCTTGACGATCGAGGTTCCAGAGTGCTTGACTTCCCGGGGGATCGCGGTCAAGGCGGTGAGTCAGGGGCAGGTGAAAGTCGGTGGCAACGAGGACATGATTCGCCTGGCGGCCGAACAGTTCTTAAGTAAGGGGGCTGAAGGGATAAGGGAAATTGGCACTCAAATCTTAGAGGGATACATGCGGGGAGCACTGGGAAGCTCCACGATAGAGGAAGTCTACCAGAACCGGGATACCTTCTCGGAGACGGTGAGAGGAAACGCCGCCGCCGATTTCGCCCGCCTGGGGCTGGAAATCGTCTCCTTCTCCCTGAAAGATATCGGCGATGATCAGGGTTACATCGAAGCCATGGGACGACCTCGCATTGCCCAAGTGAAAGCCGAAGCCGCCATCGCTCAGGCCGAATCGGACAAGGAGGCCACGGTCAAATCCGCTATCGCCAGGAAGGAGGGGGACGTCGTCAAATTCCAGGCAGAGACCGAAATCGCCCAGGCCAGCCGGGACTATGAGACCAGACGAGCCGAGTTCCAGGCTGTCATCAACCAGAAGAAGGCTAAATCGGATCTCGCTTACGAGTTAGAACGCCAGCGGATGAACCAGCAGATCCGGGAGGAAGAATACAAGGTCAGGATGATAGAGAAAGAACACAACATCGAGCTCGAAGAGAAGGAGATCTCAAGAAAAGAGAAAGAGCTGGAATCCACTGTCAAAAAGGCCGCCGATGCCAGGAAATACCAGGTTCAGGCGGAGGCGGAGGCGGAGCGTTTTCGCATCGAGGCTCTGGCCAGAGCCAACGCTGAGGCCACCAAGTTAGAAGGGACAGCGGAAGCCGAAGCGATGATGAAGAAGGCGGAATCCTGGAAAGACTATAACGAAGCCGCCATCTATCAGATGGTGGTGGAGAAGTTACCGGAATTAGCTCGGGCCGTATCTGAGCCGCTCTCCAAGGTCGACAAGATCGTGCTGGTCAGCAGCGGCGACGGCTCTCTGGGAGCTTCCCGAATCACCGGGCAAGTGGCTGAAATCTTAGCGCAATTGCCGACCGTTATTGAGTCCTTAAGCGGGGTCGACATCAAGAAGCTTCTGGAGAATCTGCCAGCATTTAAGGGGAAGGGAAAAGCCCCAAGCCCTCCGAGCTCGGCCAAAGGGGGAAAATAATTGACCGGAATAGCTTACCTTGAGGCAAGGACATGTTAGCAGATAGAATTCAGCGGATCGGGTTTTCCCCCACCCTCAAAATCACCGCCAAAGCCAAGGCCATGAAGGCAGAGGGGATTGACGTCATCGACTTCTCCGTCGGGGAGCCTGATTTTCCCACCCCGGAAAACGTCAAGGCCGCCGGCAAGGCCGCCATCGACGAGAATTTTACCAAATACACCGCCAACGACGGCATCCCGGAGCTGAAACGGGCGATTATCAAGAAGTTCAAAGAAGAGAACGGGCTGGAATACGACCCCTCCGAGATAATCGTCTCCAGCGGGGCGAAGAACTGCATGTACAATCTCTCGGTGGCACTCTTCAATAAAGATGAAGAGTGCATCATCCCCGCTCCCTACTGGGTGTCATATCCTCACATGGTGAGCCTGGCAAAGGGCAAATCGGTCATCATCCAGACCAAGGAGGAGAACGGTTTCAGGCTCACTCCCAAACAACTGGAAGCCGCTATATCGCCGAGCACAAAGGCCTTGATCATAAACAACCCCTGCAATCCCACCGGGGCTGCTTACTCCGAAGAGGAATTGAAAGAGCTGGTCGAGATCGCTGCCGAGGAGGGTCTCGTTATCATAGCGGACGAGATTTACGAGAAGCTGGTATACGATGGTTTCCGATTCGTCAGCGTTGCCTCTCTGGGCAAGAAGATCAAGGAGAAGACCGTAATCATCAACGGGGTCTCCAAAGCTTATTCCATGACCGGCTGGAGACTTGGTTACGCCGCCGGCCCCAGAGAGCTGATCGCCGGGATGGACAAAGTGCAAAGCCACAACACCTCCAATGCCTGTTCGATTTCACAGAAGGCAGCCCTGGAGGCGCTGCTGGGTCCCCAGAGTGAAATCCCCCGCATGGTCTCCGAATTTCAGATGCGGCGCAACCTCATCCTCCAGAAGCTGCGGCTGATTCCGGGGACTTCCTGCATAGAACCCCGAGGCGCCTTCTATGTTTTCCCGAATTTCAGAAACTACTTCGATAAAGAGTATCAGGGGATGCAAATTCGCAATTCCTACGGTCTGGCATACTACCTTTTGAAGCAGGCCCGGGTGGCGGTCGTTCCCGGGGACGGCTTTGGAACCGAGGGCTATATCCGCTTCTCCTATGCCACCTCCACCACAAATATCGAAGAGGGGATGAACCGGGTGATTGAAGCGATGGCGAAGTTGGAGCCCACCCGGAAGGCGAAAGTGATCGCCCTCAATAACACCGTCACCTTGCGCAAGTCCTTTGTAGAGATAGAGCCGGCTACTAGTATGGAGAGGCGGGGTGCGCTGGTGGCCGAGGCTGAAGACCACCTCACCCACGACAACTACTTCGAGTGGAACGTCAATGTTGCCGGAGTGATTCTCCAACTCCGCACGAATCTCTCCCACCTGTATGATTTCTGGATCGAGAACTGGTATCCCGCCCAACTGGAGGCGGACATAGAACCGCATGGGATCATCTACGCCGTGGGCTGGATTCCAGGTCGGGAGCCTTACGCCTATTACAATTCTGAGTCTCGGACGGCGGTCTTTTTCAAGTCCGCTTTCTACGGTCAGCTCCGGAGCCTGGCTTTAGGGATGGTGGCCGACATGACGGAGCGTCTATTCGACCTCCATCCCATCCGCTGTTTTTGCGTCGATGTCGGAGGCATGGGGGCACTGCTGATTGCCCCTCCGGGGACTGGCAAATCGGCTCACGTGGCGGCTCTGATGCGGATGGAAGAGACCAAGCTGGTGTCAGACGACATCGTCTTCGTTCGTTACTGTGGTAGGGAGGCTTTCGCCGACACCCCGGAGAGGAAGTTTTACATGCGCACCGATTTCGTCAAATACTATCCCGATCTAGCACCGCTTTTCGACCGCAGCAAGTGCGAGAATGTAGTCACCAAGAAGGAGGAGTGCACCAATTCCAGGTGCATGCAGGAGGACAATTGCAGATTAGATCGCGGCGCTCCCTTCTGTTACGAGGCTTCGGATAAATCTCGGGCCATGCTCGATCCTTACTGGATTGGGGGACCCGACAAGCATAGCAAGAGGACTTCGGTCAAATGGGTTTTCATCCTGAAGCGTGACCCCGTCTCTCCCCCGATTGAGAAAGTTGACCCCGATGTTGCCATAAAACATCTGGAGGAGGGCCGAAGCCAGACCGCAACCGGTGGCTACAAGAACGAGCCCTTTTTCAACCCCCATCTTTTGGTCAAAACCCAGGAGAGAATCGAGCTGCAGAAGCGCAACTTCGCTCGTCTTTTCAATATTGCCACTCCATACTTCGTGAACACCAGCGCCGAATCAACCGGAGAGCTGCAGGCGATGATAAGGGGCATCATTGCAGAAAAATAACTTCAAGTTCCGCTGGGACCAAAGCGCAGCATGTCCCGGCGGCAGTGACGGTCAGAGCATGCTATCGCTTCGGCCCTGACCGAGCTCGTGAGGCACCCCCAGTTCCGTCAGGACCGAAGTGAAACGAGTCCTGACGGTAGATAAGGGTCAGGATGCGCTATCGCTCCGACCCTCACCTAACTGAAAAAGCCCCCGAAGGGGCCCGATGACCTGCCGGTCATCCACCTCCACCATCACGTGGATTATTTACTAAATATCAAATCCCACTCGGCTTGTCAAGTGTTTTTTGCGGTCTTCGGGCTCCGCAACACAGCCGTGAAATGAATCTTCCTGTTGGCACGAGGAGAAAACATGAGCACTGAATGGCAGAATTACGCAGGTGAAATCGGGGAGCTTCTTGGGCTCAAAGGCAGCCCGGTTGCGATTACTTATTCGATGGAGCCACCATCGACCTCGGCGGGTGGGAAATATCGTGTCTGTGACGCCTTCCTGCATAGCAGAGACGGCAAAGTCATCGACCTTACAGCTTCGACATCGGCCTGCAGTGGTGGAACCTGGCATCTGGGTCTCGGGGAGCGTCCGAAAGGGGAGGCAGGCAGGGCCCTCAAAGATTTTCTTGTAAATGGAGAAAAGCTCTTCTGCTCCATTTCCGCATTCCACCGGGCGATGGTCCTGAGTACGCCACCGCCGTTAGGTCTTGCGGAACATATCATTTTCTGTCCTTTGGAGAAGGCGGAGTTCAAGCCGGACATGGTGCTCTTTATCTGCAACGCGGAGCAGGCATGCCGTCTTGTTACCCTCGATGGTTACGACACCGGCATTCCCCCGAAGCTGGAGATGTCCGGGTCGACCTGTCATCAGGCAGTCGCTTATCCCATCGTCACCGGAGAGCTAAACGTCAGCCTCATGGATTACACAAGTCGCCGAATTCGAGGTTACACAGCCGCGGATTTGATCGTCTCAGTCCCTTATCACCGCTTTCACGGAGTCATGCGAAGCATCCCGCACTGCACCGCCGGGCGGGCGAAAATGGAGATCCCCGAATCATTCCGCCGTCTTGTTGGGGATGAGGCCTTACAGGATCTGGAAGACTAGCGAAGACAACTGACGGTTTTGCTCTGAAGCAGGACATGCATCGCTAGGGTGGGAGTTGAACTCCCACCCTTTTCTCTTTGGGTGCCGAGCTGGAGCTTCCCTTAATCGTTGACAAAAACCTGCAAGATAGTTAAGTTCCAATTCGAACATGTTCTCCGAATAGCTGAGGTCTGCTGAATGCAAATCATTGTTGCCCCCTCTCTGCTCTCCTGTGATTTCAGCCGTCTAAAAGAGGAGGTGGAGGCGGTGGAGGCCGCTGGAGCTGACTGGATTCACCTCGATGTTATGGATGGTCACTTCGTCCCTAACATCACCTTCGGTCCCGCTCTGGTTGAGGCAGTGAAACGATGCACCAAATTGCCCCTTGATGTCCACCTTATGATTGACAACCCCGACGAGTATTTGGAGAGGTTCATCCAGACCGGCGCCGACTGGCTCACCATCCACCAGGAGGTCGCACCTCATCTGCCTCGGACTCTCATAAGGATAAAGGAGCTTGGCGCCAAGGCCGGCGTATCTCTCAACCCCAGCACTCCCTTTAGCACCGTCATCCCGGTGATGGAGATGACGGACCTGCTTCTGATAATGACCGTGAATCCCGGCTTCGGGGGACAGAAGTTCATTCCCAGTGTGCTGCCGAAAATAAGGGAGGCTAAGGCTCACATCGAGGGCAAAGAGCTGAATACCAAGATCGAGGTCGATGGGGGAATCGGACTTGAAACCTCGCCGCTGGTCAGGGAGGCTGGTGCTGAGGTTTTGGTCTCCGGGGAGGCGCTCTTCAAAAGCGGAGACTACAGAAAAACCATAGAGCAAATTCGGGGCAGCAAACCTTGACATACTCTGCTCGGTTTGTTATAGTTTCCCCGATTTTTTGACGAGAAGATAGAGGTTCCCAGATCCAGAAACTCCTCTGGACCGCAAGATGTCCGACAAATTCGATCTGAGGCCCGGAAGCCAGCGTGAATAGAAGCTCAACATACACCCAGTCCCGCCTGAGGGCTTTGAGAACCCGAATCAGAGCCAAAAAGCTGGATGCCCTCCTGGTGACGAGCTTGAACAATGTCCGTTACCTGACCGGTTATTCCGGTAGCAACGGGATAGCGGTGGTCTCCCAGAGAGGGGCTTATTTTCTCACCGACTTCCGTTACAAGACTCAGGCTCAAAAGGAGGTCAAAAACTATCGGATCAGGATCGCCCAGAGACAGCTCTTGCCGGAACTGAAAAACTTAGCGCCCATCAGACCGGGAGCCAGAGTCGGTTTCGAGGCCGTGAACCTCTCCGTCAAAGTGCTAGGAACTCTAAAGAAGCTCTTGCCCCAGGTGAAGTTAGTTCCGACGGAGGCTTTGGTCGAATCGATCTCCATTCGAAAAGATAAGGAGGAAATCAGAAAGCTCAGGCGGGCGGCGAGAATCACAGACTTGGCCTTCGAGCACGCCCTGAAATTCATTAAGCCAGGTGTGAGGGAGCTCGACATCGCCAGTGAAATCGACTACTTCATGAAGAAAAATGGTCTCAAGATTCCGGCCCTGGAGAGCGTCCCCCCCTTCCAGTCTCATGCGGTGATGCCCAGCTTTGAGACCATAGTCGCCTCCGGAGTGCGTTCGGCGATGCCCCACGGGGTTGCCTCCACGAAGAAGATTAAGAAAGGGGAGTTCGTCACCATGGACTTCGGAGGTCAGTATCAGGGATACTCCTCCGACCTGACCCGCACCGTGGTGGTGGGAAAGGCCACCCCAAAACAGAAAAAGATTTACAATCTGGTCTTAGAGGCTCAACTGCTGGCCCTCTCCGAAGCCAAGGCTGGGATGAAAGCCAAGGACTTAGACAAGGTCGCCAGGGATGTCATCTCCAGGGCAGGTTACGGGAAAAACTTCGGGCATGGTTTGGGACACGGCTTGGGACTTTTGGTGCACGATTCGCCCGCAGTCAGCCCCAGCAGCGAAGCCACCCTGCTTCCAGGGATGGTAATCACCATCGAGCCGGGAATCTACCTTCAAGGCTGGGGCGGGGTGCGGATCGAAGACGATATCGTCATCACCGAAGGGGGCTGTCAGCTTCTCACCAAGGCAAACAAGGAGTTGGTGGAGCTTTAGCGGCGGTGTCGAAGGATCGCTTCTGGATCAATTCATTGCCCGACCAAACCGGCGGGCAACAGGTGGGATCATGAAAGAGAAAGAGATCAGGAGATTAATCAAGTTGGTGGAGGAGTCCGGTGTCGACGAGCTGGAGATCTCCCGCTGGGGACGAAAGATCCGCATCACCAAACGTCTCCCGGTCCCAGCCTCTCAGCCGGTCAACTCTAACAGCGTTACCAACCTCATCACCAATCCCAGCCCCGCGATTAGCGGCTCCCCAGTGGCGGAGCCGCTGGAGAAACAGATTGCAGAAGGGTTAGTGGAGATAAAATCTCCGATGGTGGGAACCTTCTATCGGGCTCCGGCTCCGGATGCCAAACCGTATGTCGAGGTTGGGGATAGAATCTCGGTGGGACAGGTAGTCTGTGTAATAGAGGCCATGAAACTGATGAATGAAATCGAAGCCGAGATCTCTGGAACCATGGAGAAAATCCTGGTGGAAAACGCCCAACCGGTGGAGTTTGGACAGGTGCTTTTCTGGACCCGGCCGGAGAAGAGCTAAAGCCTCAGAAATTCGTCTTTGTTGCTTTCCCTTCGAGCTTAAGAAAGGCACCGAACTGTCGATTCTCATCCAATGAAGATTCAAACTGCGCACCGAACCTGACCGGAGGAGGCTCGACCGTGGATCTAGATCAACTGCTCTCCCAGATGCGCTCGCGGGGTGCCTCGGATTTGCACCTCCGGGTGGGGATGCCTCCCACCCTGAGGGTGGACGGAGAGCTGGTCACCCTCAAGGAGGAGGTTTTGCACCCGGAGGATCTGGAGGCTGTGACCGAAAGCATTCTGACTGCGGCGCAGAAAGAGAGGTTCGACAACTACAACGAGCTGGATCTAGCTCTGAGCATACGGGAGCTGGGGAGATATCGGGTCAACCTCTATCGCCAGAGGGGAACGGTAGGAATAGCGCTCAGAGCCGTACAGACCGAAGTCCCGGCGTTCGATGAACTCGGTTTGCCGGAGGTGGTGGCCAAACTGACAGATGCTAAACGAGGCCTCACAATTGTTACCGGCACCACCGGCTCCGGGAAATCCACCACCCTGGCGGCGATGATCGACCGCATTAACCAGACCAGGAGGGTCAATATCCTCACCATTGAGGACCCCATCGAATACGTCCACTACAACAAGGAGAGCATGATTGTCCAGAGGGAAATCGGGGCTGACACCGATTCATTTTCCACCGCTTTGAGGCAGGCTTTTCGGCAGGACCCGGACGTAGTTCTGATCGGCGAGATAAGGGACAGCGAGACCATGGGAATCGCCCTGACGGCGGCCGACACCGGACATCTGGTCCTCACCACCCTCCACACCTTAAACGCGATCGAGACCATAAGCCGGATAATCTCCTTCTTCCCACCCCACCAGCACCAGCAGGTGAGGCTCCTTTTGGCGGGGACCTTGAAGGCCATTATCTCCCAGAGGCTTTTGCCTCGAGCCCAGGGGCAGGGACGGGTTCCGGCGGTGGAGATTCTGGTGAACACCGCCGCCGTCAGAGAATGCCTCTTAGACCCCGATAAGACCTTCCAGATTCACGACCTCATCGAGAGCGGTTCCGTCGAGTATGGGATGCAGTCTTTTGACCAGTCGATGATGAAGCTTTATTCTTCGGGGCTCATCTCCTATGAGGAGGCGACCTCACAGGCGGACAATCCCGAGGATTTCCAATTGCGAGTCAAGGGGATCGTGGGGGCCGCTGAACGCGGCTGGAGAGAGTTCACCGAGATGGAAGAGAGTTGAGTCTACCTGACCTCGATTTGAAGTTCCTCAGATGTTCACAAAGATACTAGTTGCCAATCGGGGCGAGATCGCCTTGAGAATTATCCGGGCTTGCAAGGAGATGGCGATTGCCACCGTGGCGATATACTCCGAGGTCGACCGGGAGTCGCTTCACGTTCGCTTCGCTGACGAAGATATCTGTATCGGCCCCGCCCCTTCCACTCAGAGTTACCTGGATCCAAAACGGATAATCGCCGCCGCCGAGATCACCGGGTGTGAGGCCATCCATCCCGGCTACGGTTTTCTGGCCGAGAGTGCCTCCTTTGCGGACATGTGCGAATCCAGCGGCTTCAAGTTTATCGGCCCTCCCCCGGAGGTGATCCGCTCAATGGGGGATAAATCCTTGGCCAAAAGGACCATGCAAGAGGCGGGAGTGCCGATCATCCCCGGAAGCGACGAAGTGGTGCAAAGCCCCGAGGAGGCCTTGGAGATCTCCGAGGCGATCGGCTATCCGATGATAATCAAAGCCGCCGCCGGAGGTGGGGGCCGGGGGATGCGTTTGGTTCAATCGCCGGAGGAGTTAGGCCAGCAGTTCGAGACCGCTCGGATGGAGGCCGCCTCCGCCTTCGGCAGCCCGGAGGTTTACATCGAGAAGTTCATCGAGCGACCTCGACACATCGAGGTTCAAATTCTGGCCGACGAGCACGGGAACATCATCCATCTGGGCGAGAGGGACTGCTCTATCCAGCGTCGTCACCAGAAGTTGATAGAGGAATCCCCTTCCCCAACCCTCTCACCCGATAAAAGAGAGGCGTTGGGCAAAGCCGCCCTCCGGGGCGCGAAGGAGGCCGGTTATCGCAACGCTGGCACCATGGAGTTTCTGTTCGACAGACATGGAAATTTCTATTTCATGGAGATGAACACCAGAATCCAGGTGGAGCATCCAGTCACCGAGGAGGTCACCGGCTTCGACTTGGTCAAGGAGCAAATAAGGATCGCCAACGGTGAGAAGTTGGGCTGCTTACAGTCGCAGGTTAATCTTTGTGGTCATGCCATAGAGTGTCGCATCAATGCCGAGGACCCGGAAAAGAACTTCGCTCCTCATCCGGGACTGATCACCAGCTTCCACGTACCCGGGGGCTCCGGCGTCAGAGTTGATACTCATGCCTATGCCGGATATCGTATCCCCCCCAACTACGATTCCCTGATCGCCAAATTGATCGTTAAGGCTCAAAACCGTCAGGAGGCCATTCAGAAGATGCGTCGGGCCTTAGAGGAGTTCATAGTTGAGGGAGTATCCACAACCATTCCCTTCCACAAATCCCTTCTGCAAGACTCGCTCTTTCTGAGCGGGCACTACGACACCGCCTACATCGAGGCGCTCAGCCTCGAGAAGTTGGCACCGTCAGTCAAGACTTGAAAGACTTGCCCTGCCGCGAATACTCCCTATATTAGGGTCTGTTTTCAACTCATAAGGAGGTCACGTGAACGTCCCAGAAGAATTCAAGTATACTAAAGAACATGAGTGGCTCAAGGCCGAAGAGGGTCTGGCCACGATCGGAATCACCGACTACGCTCAATCAGAGTTGGGAGATATAGTCTTTGTGGAGCTGCCCCAGGTGGGGGATGCCGTTTCTCAGGGGGAGCCTTTCGGAACCATCGAGGCCGTGAAGACGGTGGCGGATTTGTTCTCTCCGGTGAGCGGTGAGGTCTCGGAGCTGAACCCCAAGATCGAAGAGGACCCTGCGGTCATGAATAAAGACCCCTACGGTGAGGGCTGGATGATGAAGATAAAGATGTCCGAGGCTTCCCAGGCCGATTCCCTGCTCTCGCCGACAGACTACAGAGCTTTGATAGAAAAAACAGAATAGAGCATGGGTTCCAACTACCTCCCCAACACTGAATCCGATCAGAGGGAGATGCTTGAGAAAATCGGGGTGGAAAGCTTCCGGGAGCTTCTGGAGAGGAGTATGCCCGCCTCGCTGATAAAAGAGGATTCGCTCGACCTGCCCCCACCCCTCTCGGAGATGGAAGTCAGCTCCCTTCTCACCGGGCTTTCTCGGAAGAATCTGAATCTGGGGGAGGTGACCTCTTTCCTCGGGGGTGGCGTTTACGATCATTTCATACCAGCAGTGATCGACCAGCTTCTTTTGCGGTCGGAGTTTTACACCGCCTACACCCCTTACCAAGCGGAGGTCAGCCAGGGGACCCTGCAGAGCATTTATGAGTTTCAATCCCTGGTCTGCGAGCTGACCGGAATGGAGGTGGCGAATGCCTCCATGTATGATGGGGCAACCGCTGCCGCGGAGGCCGCTCTTCTGGCTTGTTCTGAGACCGGGAAAAAACAGGTGTTGGTCGGGGGTAATGTTCATCCCGACTATCTGCAAGTGATGAGGACTTACTTCTCCGGTCTGGAGGTGGAGCTCTCCGAGATCACCTTCAAAGAGGGACTCTTGGACTTCGCTGACTTTGAGGGCAAGATATCGGACAAGATTGCAGCGGTGATCATCCAGAGTCCAAATTTCTTCGGGCTGTTGGAGGATATTTCTCTCTTCGAGCCGGAGGTACACGGAAGCGGTGCCTTACTGGTTCAGATATTCGACCCCATTTCACTCGGCATTCTGAAGACCCCGGGGGAATACAATGTCGACATCGCGGTGGCAGAGGGACAACCTCTAGGTCTCCCGCTCAGTTACGGCGGTCCCTATCTGGGACTGATGGCCACCAAGAGCTCTCTGGTTCGAAAGCTGCCCGGTCGCCTCGCCGGTGCCACTGTGGACGACCGTGAAAGGCGCGGTTTCGTTTTGACGCTGCAAACCAGGGAACAGCACATCCGCAGGGAGAAGGCCACCTCCAACATTTGCACCAATCAAGCCCTTTGCGCCCTGGCGGCCGCCATCTATCTTTCCCTGATGGGGAAGGAAGGGATAAGGGAGGTCGCTGAGCTCTGCCTGGAAAAGAGCCGCTATGCTCAGGAGGAGATCTGTAAGCTAGACGGTTTCAGGCTGAAGTTCTCTTCTCCTTATTTCAAGGAATTCGTAATTGAGACCCGCCTCAAAGCGGAGGTTATCGTTGAATCTTTGGGCAGGCAGGGAATCCTTCCGGGGGTGGATTTGGGACGCTATTTCTCGGGAATGGAGAACTGCCTGATGATAGCGGTTACGGAGAAGAGAACTAAAGAGGAGATAGATAGACTTGTGGAGGCTCTATCTAGAGTCTAAGAAAACCCCCTGGCAGAGGCCAGGGGGCTACCCTGATACGTCAATCAACCAACTTGGGTAGCCCGGTGGCCTCCGCCACCGGGTATTCTGGCAAACGCTGGTTGGGTATACCCTGCGGTTCCAAGAGGCGTCTTGAGAAACGCAAAAACAGAAAAGTGATGTTTGACAGCAAGGTTCGACGGGAGTGAATAAGATGGTAAACCTAAGGTTTGGGGTGGCTTTGACTTTATTAGTTCCCCTTTTCCTTACAGGATGCGCAAAGGAGGAATCACCAACCCAGATCAGCTGGTTTGAAGACTTCGAGCTGGGTCAAAGAAGGGCCCAAAACCTGGGACAGAATATGCTCGTCGACTTTTACACTGATCGGTGCAAGTGGTGCAAGGTCTTAGATGATTCCGTCTATACCGATTCCAAAGTCATCCAGATGTCAACAGAAATGGTCTTCGTTAAGGTCGATGCCGACAAGGATACACTCAACACAAGGAAATACGGGATCAGCGGTTATCCCACTATTGTTTTAATGAAGCCTGACAGCCAAGAGATCGACCGCATTTACGGATATCTGCCACTTCCTGACTTCATCAATCAGATCAATCTGTATCTGGAGGGGAAGGAAACCTTGCAGGACTTTCTCGCCCGTCTGGCGGATAACCCCAATGACCTCGAGGTCAACTTCACCCTAGCGGAGAAATATGAGGCCCGTTCTCAATATGAGAAGTCGGCTTCCTTTTACAGCAAGGTCTTAGAGTTGGATCCTCAGGACGAAGCGGGGAAATCGGACCAGGCCTTGATGAGCCTGGGATTCTCATATTACAGACAGAAGGAATTTCAGAAAGCAATCGACACCAACAGAGAATTTCTCAAGAAGTATCCGGATTCAGAACTCAAGGAGGATGTTATCGTATATATACCCTATTTTTACGCCAAGTGGGGCAACAAAGAGAGAGCCTTGAGGCTCTATGATCGATACCTGAAGGATTATCCCGAAGGCGAAAACGTGGAATGGGTCAACAAGCAGATAAAGAAACTGACCGAGGAGAAGGAATTGTAGGGAGGACCTTTATGGTCCTCCGTGGGAGGAGGGGGAGAGGCTTCAAGCGGAGGGGGACAAGCCCCCTCCCTACGGGATTGCGGCGTAGCGGAAACCTTTAGGTTTCCATGACTAATTGAATCAGTCAAGCCTGTAAATATGACCGAGAAACTGATTTTCGAGCTCTCATCCCCCGGCAGGAAAGGGTATTCCCTCCCGCAGCTTGATTGCCCCCCAAAAGGGGTGGAGAAGATTCTCCCGAAAGAGTTCTTGAGAGAAAATAGAGCGGAGCTTCCGGAGGTATCGGAAAATGATTGCGTCCGTCATTTCACTCGCCTCTCAGTTCTGAACCATCATATCGACAAGGGATTTTATCCTCTGGGCTCTTGCACTATGAAATACAATCCCAAGCTGAACGAGCAGTTGGCAAGGTTGCCGGGATTCGCAGAGCTGCACCCGTTACAGAGTGAAGAGCAAGTGCAGGGAGCCTTGGAATTGATGTATCACCTCGGGGAATATCTGTCTGAGATTGCGGGAATGGACAAGGTAACGCTGCAGCCCGCCGCCGGAGCCCACGGAGAGCTCACCGCCCTTCTGATGATCCGTACCTATCACAAGAAGAATGGCAATCCCCGCTCGAAGGTGGTAATCCCCGATTCGGCACACGGAACCAATCCCGCTTCAGTCTCTCTGGCGGGCTACAGAACCGTGCAGATAAGATCGAACGAACAGGGGCTGATTGATCTGTGGGAACTGGAGAAAAACATGGACGAAGAGGTGGCGGCCTTTATGCTCACCAATCCGAACACCCTGGGGCTTTTCGAGACCAATATTCTAAAGGTCGCCGAAATTGTCCACAGTGTCGGGGCAAAATTCTACATGGATGGAGCGAATTTAAATGCTTTATTAGGTTATGCCTCGCCAGGGGAGATGGGATTCGATATAGTCCATTTCAATTTCCATAAGACTTTCTCCACACCACACGGTGGCGGTGGGCCCGGTGGGGGTGCGCTTGGAGTGAAAGAGGAGATGGTCCCTTTTCTGCCCGTTCCCACAGTCGAGAAGAGAGAGGATAGGGGGGAGTTTCACCTTGATTATGAACGTCCCGATTCCATCGGTAAAGTCCACTCCTTCTATGGGCACTTCGGTGTGATGGTGCGGGCCTTCGCATATATTCGGAGCCTGGGTGGGGAGGGACTAAGGGAGGTTGCCAAGAACGCCATCATCAACGCCAACTATTTGAAGGAGCCGTTGAAGGAATTCTACGATCTCCCCTATGATGCAACCTGCATGCACGAATTCGTCCTCTCCGGGAATCGGCAGAAGAGTTTGGGAGTGAGAACCCTGGATATTGCTAAGAGGCTTTTAGATTACGGTTTTCACGCTCCCACGATTTACTTCCCGCTGATTGTCCCGGAGGCTTTGATGATCGAGCCGACCGAAAGCGAGAGCAAAGAGATTTTAGATGCCTTCATCGAGGCGATGAAAAAGATCGCGGAGGAGACCAAGACTAACCCCGAAATCGTCAAATCCGCGCCGCAGCAGACTCCGGTGGGGAGGCTGGATGAAGCCAAGGCAGCTAAAGAGTTAAATGTGAGGTGGAGTAAGCAGAGATTCTGATTATATTACGAATTATGATTCTTAGACTGCAATCAAACATACAGTTTATTTACGAGCTTGCTCTTGCACGGATGGAATTGAGGTCATTGGGTGTGAGTTTTAGGGTGAGAAATAGCCTTAGGTCATTCTCTGCTGATGGCACAGCTGATACATCAACGTTGAAGCACCGTTTGGCTTACTGCGAGAAGATAGATGATGACTTTACCGACTATTACTTCATCCAGAAGTACAATCAAACCCGTTCCGTCAATCAATACCTGACGCACTGGATTTACCCATACAAAGGCAAATATCATCCACAGATGATACGCAGTTTGCTGAATATTATTCGGCTTAAACCGGGTGAAACGGTTTTGGACCCGTTTATCGGAAGCGGAACGACGGCCGTCGAGGCGCAGCTCTTGGGTATCAACTGTATAGGGATTGATGTTTCTCGTTTGTGTACTTTAATATCCAAGGTCAAAACTGAATCAATATACGCATTCGAAGAAGTGAAAAGGCTTGCAGGCTCAGTCGCTCCCAGCAATGTTGAGTCGGTGCAATCCGACCTGATGAGAAAGAGAAGTTGGGAGGCTGCAAAAGATGAGAGAGTCCGTAATTTTTATCAAATGGCCGAGATGATTGCTCATAGCGATCAAGCGAGACGAGGGAAAGACTTTGTCAAGTCCTTCTATGAGAACATTGATAAAATGATGGAATCTGTGAATGATTACAGGAATCTCTGCAAAGAACTTGCTCTTAAGCTAGGCAATGTTAACATAATCGAGGGTGATGCTCGACATTTAGATATTCCTGCGAATTCCATAGATGGCATCATTACATCCCCTCCCTATTCCATCGCTTTGAACTACGTTGAAAATGACGCACACTCGCTAAAGGCTCTGGGTTACGATCTCAACAAGATAAAGCAGGATTTCATTGGTGTTAGAGGTAGTGGATTTGAGAAGTTTAAATTATACAATGAAGATATGCGCATAGCTATAGGCGAAATGTATCGAGTTCTGAAACCTGGGAGATTCTGCGTCATTGTGATTGGAAATGTCACCTATAGGAGCGAGGAAGTGCAGACCACCAATATAGTCATTGAAACATGTAAATCTGAAGGGTTTCAGTTGCTAAGGAAGGTAGATAAGATCATCTTTGGGCTATATAATATCATGCAAAAGGAATACATACTGATTTTTAAGAAGCCGGAGGAGAGATAGATTGCGGAAGAATGATGAATATATCCGCCAACTGGAAAAAGTAATATCAAAGTTCATGTCACCACTTGATGACATTCCCTTTCCTGTTGCGATAAAAGCTATTTCAGGCCGTGAGGTGCTCGCTTTTGACAGGAGAGAGAGAAAAGACAGGGAACTGTTGGAAAAGCTAAGCAGAGCTGCGGAATTGGCCGGAAACGCAGCCTATAGTAAAGGTATTGAATCTAGGCGCGCAAATGAAGTTGGTAATTATATTGAACCTTATGTAAAGGGAGCCTTGAAGGAGGTTGGACTTTCCGCAGAAACACCGGTAACTATAACGGGCAAAAGGCAAAGCAGCGGCTACCCCGATATCGAAATCACCGACAGTTATGAGAGAACCACCTATTTGGAATGTAAGACATACAATCTCAGAAACATTGGCACTACTCAGAGAGCATTTTATTTCTCACCTTCAAAGAAGGCATGCAAAATCACTAAGGATGCTAGGCATCTCATTTTAAGTTTTCAGATAGAAACTACCACGAGGAAAGGAAGGAGGGTATACGTACCTGTCCATTGGCGTGTATATGACACAGATACTATGCTTGTACAGGTTAAGCACGAATTCAATGCAAGCAATATACAGATTTATAGAGAAGATTCTCTTTTAGCTCAAGGTAAAATTAAGTAATTGATAATGTCCAATAAACGAGAAGTCAAACCTCAGACGATGCTGATTCCCCTGCCGGCGGTCATGGTGAGCTGTGCTTTACCCGAGGGGAGACCAAACATCATCACCGTCGCCTGGGTGGGGGTGGCCTGCAGTGAGCCCCCGATGATCTCGATCGGAATCCGGAAGACCCGCTATTCTCACAAGATCATTTCCGAATCCGGCGAGTTCGTGATCAACATCGCCAGCGAGGATCAGCTCAAAGCGGTCGATTTCTGTGGAGTGGTCTCTGGTAAAGACCTGGACAAATTCAAGGAGGCCGGGCTCACCCCCTTGAAGGCCAAGAGGGTCAATGTTCCTCTCATAAAGGAATGCCCCATAAATCTGGAGTGTTCGGTGCGTTACACTTTAGAGCTCGGCAGTCACGACCTCTTCATAGGTGAGATCCTAGCGACTCACATGGACGAAGAGGTGCTCGACAACGCCGGAAGGCCCGACATCGCGAAACTGAAACCCTTCGTCTACTGCACCAAAGCCCACCAGTACTGGGGAGGGTTTTCGAAGATGTTGGCGGAATACGGTTTCACCAGAGGCAAGACCTCCTGAAGGGACCATAGAGCTGCTCAAATTGGACCACTCTCCAGAAACTTTCAGATTTGAAATCCTCTGTAAGGATGGGGAATCCTCGGCGAGGGTAGGTAGGATCACTACCGCCCACGGGCAGATCCATACTCCCGCCTTTATGCCCATCGGCACCCAGGGAACGGTGAAGACCTTCGAGGCCGGGGAGTTGGAGGAGTTGGGAGCTCAAATCATTCTGGGAAACACCTATCACCTCTATCTCCGGCCCGGCCCGGAAGTCATAGAGTCTTGCGGGGGATTGCACCGCTTCATCAGCTGGAGGCGGCCGCTTTTGACCGACTCCGGAGGCTTTCAATTTTACAGCCTCAAGGTCTTGAATAAGATCAACGACGAGGGCATAGAGTTTCAATCCCACATAGATGGTTCCCGACACTCTTTCACTCCCGAAAGGGCAATTAAAATTCAACATCAGTTAGGGGCTGACATAATAATGGCCCTGGACGAATGTCCCCCGTATGAGGCCGGGCAAAGTTACGTCGCCGTGGCTACCGAGAGGACCGTGAGGTGGGCCAAGAGGTGTCTCTCCGAACATACGAAGTTAAGCGAGAAGAAGCAGGGCTTGTCTCTCTTCGGAATCCTTCAGGGTGGAGTCTACCCGGAGTTGAGGAGGGGCTGTGCCGAGGCTTTACTCAGCTACGATTTCCCCGGCTATGCCATCGGCGGCCTGGCGGTGGGAGAGCCAAGAGAGGCCACCTTCGAGATCTTGCCGGTGTGCACCGAGTCCCTGCCGGAGGAGAAACCCCGTTACCTGATGGGAGTGGGGACTCCAAGAGACATAGTTGAAGCCGTCGCCGCCGGGGTGGATCTGTTCGATTGTGTCCTCCCCACCAGGAACGCCCGCAACGGAACGGTGTTCACCCGCCAGGGAAAGATGGTCATCAAGGGGGCCAGCTACGCTCGTGATCCCGCCCCCATTGAGGAGGAATGCGGTTGTCTGGCCTGCCATCGTTACAGTCGGGCTTATATCCGCCACCTGCTGTCGGTCGGAGAAATCTTGGGATTGCGCTTGACAAGTTGGCACAATCTTTATTTCTATCTACAGCTGATGCGGCAAATTCGCGAGGCTGTCTCGGAGGGGAGGTTTAAGAGCTGGAAAAAGAGCTTTTTGGAATCATACCAGGAAAGGAAAGAAACGGAGGGTTAAGATTTTGTTTTCTGTAGCTTACGCCATGGGGACCGGCGGAGGAGGCGAGTCCGCCGGAGGCGGCGGATTGATGGCCTTTCTCCCATTTGTGCTCATCATCGTGATTTTCTATTTCCTCTTGATACGTCCCCAACAGAAAAAACAGAAAAAACATCGAGAGATGCTTGGCACCTTGAGCAAGGGGGACCGGGTGGTGACCAGTGGCGGAATGTTCGGGACTATCGTGGGAATAAGCGACAAAGACAACATCGTGGTTCTGAGGATCGGAGAGAACACCAAGGTGGAGTTTCTGAGATCCTCGATCGCGGGGAAGGCCGACAAATAAAGAGG
This sequence comes from Candidatus Zixiibacteriota bacterium, assembly GCA_030605835.1. GTDB lineage: Bacteria > Zixibacteria > MSB-5A5 > DG-27 > DG-27 > DG-27. The sequence goes on from JAUWHO010000023.1 coordinate 92,581, forward strand.
GAGGTTGAGCCCCCGAGAAGCTCCGAGCCCTGGGAATGCTCCAATCTGATCGAGGGCCTCGGGGATCGATAGCAAAGCGGCGGTGTGGCCATGGAAGTATTGAGGGTGAGAGTTTACGGCGACCCCGTCTTGAGGCAGGTGGCCCGAGAGGTGAGAAAGATCAACGGCAAATTGGCAGAGCTGGCCGAGAGCATGCTGCAGACTATGAGGCATAACAAGGCGGTGGGGCTGGCGGCCAATCAGGTCGGAGAGCTCTATCGCATCTTCGCTCTGGACGCCTCTTTGCAGTCCCCCGAATTCGAGCCGTTCATATTGATTAACCCTGAGATCGTGGAGGTCTCGGGAGTGCAGGTGCGGGAGGAGGGGTGTCTGTCGTTTCCGGGGATCTTCGAGAAGATCGAGCGGCCCCAGCGAGTGACTGTAAAGGGTTTGAACCTGGAGGGCGAGGAGTTGCAGTTTGAAGGCGAGGGCATTGTCGCCAGAGCCATCCTACACGAGCTCGACCATCTGAACGGGAGGCTCATCATCGACCACGTGGGGTCTATCAAAAAGCAGCTAATCTCGGCTCGGATGAGGAAAATCTCCAAGGGAAACTCTCCTTAGAGGTCGAGACTCGACGACCCAGCTACCCCTGCCGAAGGCGGATGGATGAGGTGGAATGAGAGTACTATTTTGCGGCAATCCGGAATTTGCCCTCCCCAGTTTAGAGGTGATCGTCAGCGCCAGCTATGAAGTCGCCGCAGTAATTACCTCTCCAGACCGGCCCAAGGGCCGGGGGTTGAAGCTCTCAGCTCCGGCGGTCAAACAGAAAGCATTGGAGTTGGGACTCCGAGTTTTGCAGCCCTCACAGCTCAAGGAGCAAGGATTCTTAACCGAGGTTAAGTCCTTGAATGCGGAGGTGATGGTGGTAGTTGCCTTCAGGATTCTGCCCCCGGAGCTGTTCCTGTTGCCCTCCAGGGCTACCTTCAACTTGCATGCCTCTCTGCTTCCCCGCTACCGGGGAGCCGCCCCCATCAACTGGGCCATCATAAACGGCGAGACCGAGACCGGACTGACCACTTTTTTCCTGAAAAGGAAGGTCGATACTGGCGATACTATCTTACAGAGGCGGGTGGAGATCGGGGAGGAGGAGACTTTTGGGGAGCTCAGTCAGAGGTTATCGCATCAGGGTGCGGAGCTGGTCCTGGACAGTTTGAAGCTCTTGCAAAGCGGGGAGGTCAAGACTACCGCCCAAGATGAAAGTATGGCCACCAGAGCACCTAAGATAGAGAAGGAACATTGTCGGATAGATTGGAGTAAGAAAGCTGAGGAGGTTAGAAACCTGATTCGAGGGCTCTCCCCCCTGCCGGGGGCATACACCCATTTCCGGGGGAAGACTTTGAAACTCTATCGCTCGCAGCGGAGCGGTGATCTTGAGTTGAGCGGCCGGCCGGGAGAGGTGCTATTGTCAAGTCCCAAAGAGGGGACGGCAATCGCCTGCGGGGAGGCCTCCCTTTGGCTTCAGGAGTTGCAGCTCGAGGGGAAAAAAGCGATAACTGGTCAGGAGTTCGTTCGTGGTTATAGAGTTGAGGTCGGCGAGGTCTTAGGATGAAGAGCAAGTGGATTTTCCTGCGGCTTTCGATTCTCTCGCTGGCAATTCTCGTAGTCTCTTTTGCCGCCTTATGGTATTTGATAGCGCCAAGGTTGGAGGAGTTCAATGTCTATCTGGCTTGGGTCATCAGATTGGCGATGATAGCCTCCCTGGGAACAGTTGCCATCGGGTTGGGTCTCATAGTTCTCTCCTCCGGTACCGAAAGGGATTTCCTCTGGCCCCGCGGGGAGAAACAGGTTACCGTAAAAGTCCTTTTCCCCCTCAACATCGTTCTGGGAAGACTATTGGGGATCTCCAAAGACACCGTCAGAAGCTCCTTCGTGGAGGTAAATAACTCCCTGGTCAAAGCCTCTCGAAAGCGCATTGAGGGTCGTCGGGTGTTGATTTTGCTTTCCCAGTGTCTCCAGAATTTCGACTGTCCCCACCGCGTCACCGCCACCCATCTCAACTGCAAACGTTGTGGGAAGTGTCAGTTGGGCGAGATCATCACTCTGAAGGAGAAATACGAGGCCGAGCTTGCGGTCGCCACCGGGGGCACCCTGGCGAGGAAAATCATTGTAGATACCAGACCCAGCGCAATCGTGGCCGTCGCCTGTGAGCGGGACCTGACCAGCGGAATTCAGGACGCCTATCCCGTTCCGGTCTTCGGGGTTTTGAACAGGCGCCCTTATGGCCCCTGTTACAACACTGAGATTGACCTCGACCGCCTGGAGACAGCAGTGGAGTTTATGTCCAATGGTTGTGGCAATGCCAACTAACCAGCAAAATATCAAAACAGATATTATCATCAGCGTCTCCGACTACGAGACTCGGATTGCCATCTTGGAGGACGAGCGTCTGGTCGAACTTCTAGTGGAAAGGCCGGAGAAGGAGCGGATGGTGGGGGACATCTACAAGGGGAAAATCACCGCGGTTCTTGGCGGCCTGCAGGCCGCATTCGTCGACATCGGAGGTGCCAAAAGCGCTTTTCTGCATCTTTCCGATGTCGGTGCCTTCGGAGGCGGGACCGATCTTTTATTCGATATGGAGCTGGACGACGAATCTCTGGCGGAGTTTGCCTCCAAGAGGAAAGGCCCTCGCTCCAGGATCCAGGACATTTTTCAAAGGGGGCAGGAGGTTTTGGTGCAGGTCATCAAGGAGGCCATCGGGGATAAGGGCCCCAAGGCGACCTCGGAGATCTCGCTGCCGGGACGCTACCTGGTCTTAGTGCCGGGGGCCGAACATGTCGGCGTCTCCAGAAAGATCACCGGCTGGGACGAGAAAAAGAGACTTAAGCGTTTAGCCAGGGAGCAAAGACCGGATGGCTTCGGGCTTATCGTCCGCACCGTGGGAGAGGGGAAAACCGAAAAGGAATTCGAAGCCGACATTAAGATGCTCACCAGACTGTGGAGGAAAATCAAAAAGAGGGTGGAACGGCGCACCGCTCCCAGTCTGCTCCACAAAGATATGGAGGTCACCTCCGGCATAATCCGCGACTTACTCTCGCCGGAGGTTGACCGGGTGGTTATCGACTCCAGGCGAGATTACCGCAAGATCGTCTCCTATCTGGGGGCAGTCGCCCCCAACTTGCGCTCCAAGGTCGAATACTACAACCAGCTCACGCCGATCTTTGACGATTTCGGAATTGAGCCCCAGATAGAGCGGATGCTCGACCGGAAGGTCTGGATCAAAAAAGGTGCTTACATCGTGATCGACCAGACGGAGGCCCTGGTGACCATCGACGTCAACACCGGGCGCTTCACCGGGAGGGGGAGCCAGGAGGCCACCATTTTGGTGACTAACATCGAGGCCGCCAAGGAGATCGCTCGCCAGATAAGGCTCCGCGACATCGGGGGGATTCTCGTCATCGATTTCATCGATATGAGTCTGAAGGAGAACCGCAAGAGGTTGTTCGACGAGTTCAAGGCAGCCTTGAGGCCGGACCGCTCCAAGACCTTCATCTATCCTCCCAGCGATCTGGGAATAGTCGAGATGACCAGGGAGCGAACCAAGCCCAGCCTGATGCACACCTTCAGCGAACCTTGTCCTCTCTGTTCCGGGATCGGGAGAGTCCTCTCCAAAGAGACCATCGCGGTTAAAGTGGAAAGATGGTTTGCCCGCGCCAAAGCCGGTTCGGGGTTGAGGAACTACCGCCTGGTGCTTCATCCACTGGTGGCGGAGATTCTGGCCGATGGGGGCCAGGACCGCATCAAAAAGCTGTCTAAGCGTTTCGGCTACAAAATCGACCTCATCCGCGACGCCAGCATGCATCCGGAGAACTTTAAGGTAATCTCCTCCGAGAGCGATGCCGATATCACCCAGAAGTTCCTGAGTCTGCGCTAGCAACTGTCAAAAGCAAGAGGGGAACGGGGTTTGAGAGCGAACTCCCGATGGCGAGCAGGGAACAAAGGGGTTGCCCACCTTTCCAATTGTATTATATTGACGCCGTGACAAAAGCCAGATAAGCTAAAGTGGATAAGTTCGTAATAACTGGTGGACGGAGGTTATCGGGGAGAGTTGAGATTGCCGGCTCCAAGAACGCGGTCTTGCCGATTTTGGCCGCCACCCTGTTGCCCGAAAAAGGCGAGAGCATAATTCACAACCTCCCCGATCTCAGAGATGTAGATATCTTCATGCAGGTGCTGGAGTATCTGGGGGCGAGGGTTAAGAGATACCCTCAAGACAAAACCCTCGCAATCAACAGCGAAAACCTCAAGGGCAACGAAGCCCCTTACCATTTGGTGCGTAAGATGCGAGCCTCCTTCCTGGTCTTTGGACCTCTTCTGGCTCGTTTCGGGAGGGCTCAGGTTTCACTGCCCGGGGGGTGTGTGCTGGGCCAGCGCTCGGTAAATTTACACCTGTTGGGATTCACCCTCATGGGAGCTAAGATCTCGGAGGAGGGGGGCTACGTCATTGCGGAGGCCGACCGGCTCTCCGGCAGCACCATCCATTTCGACCGCCCCACCCACACCGGAACCGAGAACCTCATGTTGGCGGGCAGCTTGGCCCGGGGCACGACCGTCCTGGTCAATGCCGCCTGCGACCCGGAGGTGGTGGATTTGGCCAATTGTCTAAACCGCATGGGTGCAAATATCTCCGGGGCGGGAACCTCCCAGATAACCATCACCGGTGTCAAAAGGTTACAGGCGGTGGAATACACCCCCATTCCCGACCGCCTGGAGGCCGGGACCTACATGATGGCGGCCGCCGTCACCGGAGGTCGTCTGGAGCTGGACGGTCCCAAAAGCGACCATTTGGGAATAGTGGTGGATAAGCTGTCGACCATGGGAGCAGAGATCCAGGCCGAAGAGAAGCGGATCCGGATTCGGGGTCCTTCCCGACTGAAACCGATTAAGGTGACCACCTATCCGTATCCCGGCTTTCCCACCGACTTGCAGAGCTCCATCATGGCGCTGGCCACCGTGGCAGACGGCGTCAGCCACATCCGCGAGACGGTGTTCGAGAACCGTTTCACTCATGTCATGGAGCTGAATCGCCTGGGAGCCTCGGTGGAGGTGTCCGGAGACGAAGCCACCGTAAATGGTGTGGAAAGATTGAAGGGGGCAAGTGTGATGGCCTCGGACATAAGGGCCGGAGCGGGACTGGTCTTGGCGGGACTCGCCGCCGAGGGGCAAACCGAGGTATTACGAGTCTATCACATTGACCGGGGTTACGAGCATATGGAGTCAAAATTAGCCTCCCTGGGAGCCGAGATCGAGAGGAGACCGCAGTAGAGCTAAAGAGGGCGGGAACATGCTTACACTCCAGAAGTTGAACAGAATAGAGTTGTAGAATCGAGGTTTGAACCATGCGCCGGAAATTCCCACATGCTATCATAGTGCTGACTATTCTGCTGTTTGTCTCTCTTCCCCAGAGTTGGTCCCAGGAGAATCTGTACTTCGGGAAGAACAAAGTCCAATATAAGCAGTTCAAGTGGTATTATCTACAAAGTAAGCATTTCGACATCTATTTCTACGAGGGAATGGACAGCATCGCCGACTTTGCCACCACCCAGCTGGAAAAAGCTAACGACCTCATAGAAGAGCAGTTGAATTACGACTTGCAGAGGCGGGTCCCGGTAATCCTTTACAATTCCCAGAACGAGTTTCAACAGACTAATATCATCTACGATCTCATTCCCGAGGGGGTGGGAGGATTCACGGAGTCGTTCAAGAACCGGATCGTGGTCCCCTTCACCGGCTCGTATGAGGATCTCCGACACGTTCTGCACCACGAGCTCACCCACGCCTTCACCTACGATATGCTTTACGGGAACGTTCTCGGGTCACTGCTCTCTCGCCAGTATCTCTTCAGGTTACCGCTCTGGTTTGCGGAGGGGTATGCGGAATACTCCTCCCGCTATGGTTGGGATTATTACTCCGATATGTTCATACGGGATGCTACTATAAACGGCTATCTGACTCCTTTGGAGTATGTCGGTGGCTTTTTAGCATACAAGGAGGGGCAATCGGCAATGCTATACATCGCCGAGAAGTATGGAGAAGAGAAAATCGCTGAGATCCTCAACAAGGGTAAGCTCCACCTCTCCATGGACAAGGCCCTCAAGGCCTCCATCGGGATCGACACCGAAGAGCTCTCCAAGGAATGGATGAAACATATGCGCAAGGAATACTGGCCCGAGATCGGCAACCGCACCGTGGCCGAAGACTTCTCCAAAAGGCTCACCGACCACCGCAAGGACGGCTCCGTCTATAACGAGAAGCCGGCCTTTTCTCCAAAGGGAGACCGCCTGGCCTTCTTCACCGACCGCTCGAACTACACCGAGATATATTTGATCTCCACTTTAGACGGAAGGATCATCGATAAACTGATCAAGGGGGAGAAATCCGGCGACATAGAATCGTTTCACTCATTCACCTCCGGAATGGCCTTCTCTCCTGACGGGAGAAACTTGGCCTTCGTCTCCAAGGGCGGCGGCAAGGACCGACTTTTCCTCTTCAACGTGAAGAAAAAGAAGATCTACCGCAGACTTAGATTCGAATTCGACAACATCTCCGATCCGGATTGGTCCGAGGACGGAAATCTCTTGGCCTTTTCGGCGACCAAGGACGGAGCCGCCGACATATATGTCTACGATCTGAGAAATGGAAGAACCCAGGCTTTGACTCACGATTTCTATGGCGATTTCGACCCCAGTTGGTCTCCGGACGGGAAGTTCCTGGCCTTCAGCTCCGACCGTCCAGTCGTGGCCGGGCTTGATTCGGTCTTCCTGCCGGAGGCGAACGAGCCCTTGGCGGGCAGATTCTGGGATTACACCCTCTTCAAAATCGAGCTGGAGACCGGAGAGATAACCGCCTTGACCCCCAAAGGGGAGAGGGCCCAATACCCGGACTGGTCCCCCGACGGTGAGAGGATCTGTTACGTCTCCAACCGAAACGGCATCGACAACCTCTACATCCTGGAGTTGGCAGAAGAGAAAATCTACCCCATCACCAATATCCTTTCCGGTTGTATGAGTCCTGCCTGGTCGCCGGATGGGAGCGAAATCGCTTTCTCGGCCTTCCAGGATGGAGGCTTCGACATCTTCCTCTTAAAAGAGATAAAGCCGGCAGTGGAAGCGGACGCGGAGCTGACCCAAACCCCATTTTTCGCCAGGAAGGAAAAAGGGTTGGGACTAACACCGGTCGAAAGAGAGCTGGCGGGCGTTCCTGAACAGCTTCCCGCGGAAAAACCCCGAATCGATTACAGCCATTATGTCTTCGAGGCGGAGGGGGATTTCCTTGACACTCTTGCCCATCCAGTTGAGGACAGCGTTAGCACCGAGGACACTGCCGAAGACACCACCGAATTTGAGCTACCAGAAGGGGAATACGAGAAGAAGACTTACTCTGTAAAATTCTCACCGGATTTCGTGACCGGAGACTTGAGTTACGATACCTTTTATGGATTCCGGGGACAGTCTTACATCGCGGTGTCGGATATCTTCGGAAACCACCATTTCTATTTGGCCACTAATCTAGGAAACTTCATCGACCAGTCGCACTTCCAGCTGTTTTACATCTATACTCCGCATCGCATCGACTACGGGGTGGGGATTTTCCACAATCGGAACTACTACATCGACAACTGGAACCGACTTTTCGCGGACCGAATGTACGGAGCCATCGCCAGCTTCTCCTATCCTTTTAGCAAATTCACCCGGGTGGAGCTGTCAATTCTGCCCATGACCGTTGACCGGAAATACTACGATTGGCCCTTCGATGATTATCAGAGACGCGCTCTCATGGCGGACCTATCCTACGTGAACGACACCGTCATCTGGGGATTCACGGGACCGATAAATGGCACCCGCTATATGCTGACCTACGAGCAGTCGTTCCCCTGGCTCAGCAACAGCCTCGAATACCAGGCGCTGCAATTGGACTATCGGCGATATGTGAGATTCAAACAGAGATACAACTTCGTATTTCGGGTGAGCGGAGGGGTCTCCGAAGGAAAGGATCCCAAGAGCTATTTCATGGGTGGCACCTCCAGCTGGATAGGACCCCGGCTGAGGAACGAGGAGGACATATACGGGATCGAGGGCCTGTATTTCGGGACCATGGTGACTCCCCTGAGAGGTTACGATTACTTCGAGTTCAGCGGTGACAGATATGTTTTGTTCAACGTGGAGTTCCGCTATCCGTTTATTGACTATCTGAAGATGCGCTTCCCCCTGCCGATGACTTTAGGTTACATCAACGGGGTTTTGTTTTATGATATGGGGGCGGTCTGGTATAAGGACGAGGGTTTCCGTGGAGTTATCTCTGACCATTTGCATGACTGGAAGGCCAGCTTTGGATTTGGATCGAGAGCCAACTTAGGCATCTTCGTCTTGAAATTCGATGCTGCCTGGCGGACCGACTGGGAAACGGTCTCCGGGAAGCCGCGCTATTATTTCTCTCTGGGGGCGGAGTTCTAAACCGCGGTAATTTAGAATGAAAAGAAACTTGGCCCGTGCCGAATCTAAAACTCCGTTCGGCTGTTAACTGTGCAAAAGGCTGCCCTGTCAGCCGACACTATGGTATAATGAAGAATGAAGATGGAGGTTATTACCATGAAGCTTGAAGAAGCAAAGACACTGTATAAAGGAGAATGGATTGCCTTTCGAGCCTCTGAGGAAGGTGATAATCCGGAGGGAGAAGTGGTCTTGCACCATAAAGACCGCCGAACATTTGATAAGGAACTATTGCAACGGGGGTTGACCGAGGTCTATATCACCTTTGCGGGCCCACCTGTCCCTGAAGGTTATACGGTGATTTTCTAACTGTCGATGTCTGTGCGTTTCCCGATTAGTATCCCCCTGCTGCTGAGAAATGTTAAGATTGTTGGGCCTAAAGGCTTCCTCACGGTGGATATGATACTTGACACCGGGGCGGCCCTGACAGCCCTTTCTTGGTCTGACCTCAAAGTAATTGGCTACGATCCAGCAGTCGCCCCTGAGCGCCAGGAGATTATTACCGCCAATGGTATCATCGAAGTTCCGAAGTTATCGGTAGAGCGTATAGCCGTGGCGGATGCAGAAGCCACAGAGGTAGAAGTCATCTGTCACGACATACCTGAATTGGCTGGGGTTCGGGGGCTATTGGGCCTAAGTTTCTTGAAGCACTTTAGAACCGTTATCGACTACGAGCAGGGTTACTTTGAGATTTCGTAGTTGGGGGGCGCGATTGGTTATAGAGGGATGAGCAAATCATTCCACGAAAGAGCGGTAGAAGTGATAAAGAAGATACCGAAAGGCAAGGTAGCCACCTACGGGCAGATTGCGGCTTTAGCCGGCAGCCCCCGCGCCGCTCGCATGGTTACTCGCGTTCTGAACACCGCCTGGCAGAAAGAGAACCTCCCCTGGCACCGGGTTGTGAACAGCAAAGGCGGCATATCCCTGAAGCCGGGACATGGCTATGAGCTCCAGAAGAAGCTCCTGAAAAAGGAAGGGATAACCTTCAAAGAGGATGATTGCATCGATTTAAGCCGCTTCCTGTGGGTTTCTGCTGAGTCACCGAACTAGCGTGGGTCGATAGCAGACCAAGCCGCAGTGACGGAGTACTCTTGCTACTTGAGCTTGAGTGCTTTTCTATCCTTCTCGCCTTTAGCCCTAGGCAGACCCACAAGCGCTGTCACACCATTCCCCTGGTTGCAGCGAACTCGACCACGGGTTTAACCAGGTCCGGGTATGCCCGGGAAATGTCAGCGAAGTCCTTATCTGCAAGAAGTTCAAGGAGATGGTCAATGTTGTTGTGTTCCTTCTCTGTCCCCATGGCTGCCTCCAGTGTGGGGCTATACGTGTGAATCGAAGGATAGATCGGGTCGGCAGACCGCACCGCAGCTTCGATCTCCTCATTGCGTTTCTTGATCTCTGTCTTGCTCTGGTCGTCTTGATCGTGAACGACGTAGAAATTGATACCCAGCCCAGAGCAAAGCTGAACGTAATCTTTGATCTGACCGGCGCCGCCGCAATTTATAACTGAGATGCTATGAACGTCGGGGTTGATCCCCTTGCGGGCTAGGAGCTCTTGGAGCACCGCCTGATCATCCTGCCCCTCGGTTAATATTGCGTAGTTAGCGAAGGCGAGTTCTTCGTTGCCTAAGTAGGCTATTTTCCTTTTCACCCGCCTGAAGTCGAGATGAGTCGTCTCCGCGATCTGGTCGGCGACGGTCGACTCCCCAAGCCGGCGGTGAAGTCTTATGATTTCGTGGGCTTCAGCTAAGTCCACGAACTGCGGAGAGTGTGTCGTGTATATGACCTGATGGCCCCTCTCAGCTAGCCTCCTCAACATCAGGTAGAAGTAGCGCTTCAGATGTACATGCAGATAAGCCTCTGGCTCTTCAACAAGCAGGACAAATGTTCGTTCGTCCTCCTGAAAATCCAGCAGTGTCTCAAGAACTGCTAACCTTAGTAGGGCTCGATAGCCTGAGCCAAGCCGTTCGATGGGGAGGGGAGGTACGCCCTTGTGCTCCGATACCTGCAGAGTGACCCAGCGCTCAAATAACTCCCGATGGGAGGGCAGAGAGAACTCCACACGCAAAGGTTGGTCACTCGTTGCTCCCAGGTATTCTGCCACTCTGGAAGACAATTTGTCCTCGATTTCCGCGAGCTTTGGGGTGCGGAGAATATCTGCAAGCCGTGCGGAGAACTTCTGAAGCGCTTCCCTCGACGTTAACTCGGTGTCTTTGTCGGCTCGATACACATTGTGGTCGGCCTGAAAGTCATCCCTGTAGATCTCGAATAGACGTCCTAGCGGACTCCACCCTGTGGTCTTATCAAAGAAACGCTCAAGAGTGGGGGGATCAAGATAGAATAGATGCCCGACTTTCCATGCTTGGTCCCCCACGGCCACCGGTCTTGGCCTGTTGTCAACGGCGTCAGCCGCTTTGCCTTTCTGGCGGTAAATACGTACGGGCTTGAGCAAATCCTTCCCACCGCTATCGAAGCAATAGTGCTCACTGTGAAATGAGCCCTTCCGCTCACCACTCTTGTAGCGCCTGACTCGGTACCGAAAACCTGCAATTTCGAATTCCTTTCTGTATACATCGTGTTCGGTGATTGGCGGGCTAAGGTGGAGCTCAATCAATAGTTCGCCCTCGGGATCACTCATATGAACATCGCTGGGCTCAGGTGAAAACCTGCTAAAGGGATACATACCTAACACGATACCTAGAGCCGAGACAATATTCGTCTTGCCCGAGGCGTTGGGTCCAATTACAGCGGCCAAGTTCCGATCCTTGGAGAACGTGATTTCAAGGCCCTCGGGGCCGATTGAACGGAAGTTCGTTATGGTCAGTTTGCAGAAACGCATTGGTTGTTCCCCTGTTTACTCTAAGACGTTGTTAAACCCTGTTGTGGCTACTCTGGCATTCTCCATAGCACCATCGACTCGATCGCGAAAAGTAATCGAATCGTGCCGCGTTGTCAAGGACAGCAGGAAAACAGCGTCTCCTTGCCGGAAAGGGGGATACAGAGCTTTAGGCTGTCTCACCACTCGCTCAACAGTCAGCCCAGTTTGGACCTTTTTCCCAGATAGGCGAATAGAGCTTTATCGAAGCTGACGGAAGTATCAATAGCAAAATAGTCGATCATGGATTCGCGGCATTCGCGGCGGAAATCGGTGATGAAATTCCCAAGCCGCTCCTTGTAAGAGCCCCGCACCTGCCAGGGGTTGGTCAGGATCTCCTCGCCGGTCTCCATGTCTATGAACTTCGCCTCCCGCGAGTAGGAGAAATCCTTCTCGAAGGGGTCGAGAACATGAAACACTATGACCTCGTGCTTCTTGTGCCGGAAATGTTTTAAGCCGACCAGCAGGCGGTCGGGTTCGTCGAAAAGGTCGGAGATGACAATTATCAGGCCTCGGCGTTTAATCCTCTCCGCCAGCTCGTGAAAAGCACCCCCGACGTCGGTCTTTTCTGAGGCTTCGGCGGAGTCCAGTTCCTTCAATATGATGTTCAAGTGCGAGCGGGCAGCTTTGGGAGGGATGTATCTTCTAATCCCCTCATCAAAGACTAAAAGCCCCACCGAATCCCGCTGCTTCAGCATCAAGTATGTGAGCGAGGCCGCCAGATAACGGCTGTATTCTAATTTGCTGATCTTGGAGGAGGTGTATCCCATCGAGGCGGAGGCATCCAGGAGGATGTAAGCCTTCATGTTGGTCTCCTCCTCGAACTCCTTCACGAAGTAGCGGTCGGACTTGGCGAAAAGCTTCCAGTCAATGTTTTTGATGGGGTCTCCGGGCATATACTGGCGATGCTCCGCAAACTCCACCGAGAAGCCATGATACGGCGAACGATGCAGACCGGTGATGAATCCCTCGACCACCAATCGGGCTTTTAGCTCCAAATTGGAGAGCTTGGAGATTACTTCGGGCTGTAGAAATCTTCTGTAGTCTTCCTGCATTCTTTCGGCCATCTCTTGTCCTACCGCTGGACAAGATACTTGGTTCCAGGGGGAAAACAAGCCGATAATCAGGGTAGGAGAAGGAATCCCGGTGGCAGAGGCCACCCGGCTACCCGGTTGTGATTCGATGCCCGCATGTGGGTAGCCCCCCGGCCTCTGCCGGGGGCAGCGGAAAAAACTCTTGACATTTATGGTGCAATGCACTATAATGGATATTGAAATGAGGTTGATCAAGAGATATAAGAATCGAAGGCTTTACGATACCGAGCGCAAACAGGTTATCACTCTGGACGAGCTTGGCGACTATATCCACGACGGGGTGAAATTTGTGGTGGTCGACAACTCCTCCGGCGAGGACATAACCTTGACCACCCTGACCGCGGCCTTAGGCGACCAACTGAGAAAAGAAAAACAGAGCAAAAACTACGTTCACATAATAAAGGAGTTGGCAGTTAAAGGAGGTGCAGAGACTGTGGATATTCTGAGGAAATCGGTATTATTCGGCCTGGGGCTTTTCACCCTCTCTAAGGAAAGAGCCGAAGAGATCGTCGATGAGTTAATTAAAAAAGGAGAGCTTGCCAAGGGAGAAAGAGCAGAAGCGGTCCGCAATCTTGTGGACAAAGCAGAAAAGCGCTCCAAAGAGCTCAAAGACAAAGTCGAGGAGCAGGTGAAAAAAGCCACCGAGAAATTCAAGAGTCAGACGAAGACTGAACTCCAAAGCCTCAACGAGAAGATCGACAAACTCGCTGAGACGGTGGCGAACTTAGAGAAAAAGATCGGATAGGGAACTCTCAAGCAGGTCTTTTCAGAATCTGTGAGGGGCAGGATCAGGTTTGTTATTCTATATAAATGTGGTCGCCAATAGTCTCCAATTTCTCGTCGCCAATCCCATTCACCTCTATCAGTTCACCGATGCTCTTGAAGCCCCCGTGCTTTTCTCGATATTCGATGATCCTTCGGGCCAGGACCGGTCCTATTCCCGGCAAACCTTCCAACTCGTAAGCCCCAGCACTATTAATATCTATCTTAGCTGAGGAGTCTTTTCTGTCCCCGACGCTACCTTCATTTTCGCCCGCAGGTTTAACGATGCTCCCTTCAGCTTGTCTGTCAAGTGTAGATTTAGGCTTCGACTGAGTTGATTTTTCGATAACGGAAACTATATCGACGGACTGATTCGCTCTGGATCGTTTATAGAGCGTCATCCCGCTCCCGACAAGCAATAGGAAAACCAGAAACAGAATCACCCTGATTTCAGTCCGGGAGAAATCAAACATGGCTTGTGAACTCTTCTAATCCCCGATAAACAGATACGCGAGAAACAGAGCGAAGATAAAGATCAGCACAATTACAACTATCTGCAATAACATCCTATGCCCCTCTCGTACCTGCTATCTCGCCGATTAGCTTTTTTGCCAGAGGTCTCGAAAGGGGAAGCAATACAACAGAAAGGATCATAAAGATTAGCGCTTGCAGTGTAACCGAGTCCGTGAAGAAAGCGCTGACTCCCGCGAGAATTGCTCCCAGGGCGAAACAGGCGTAAAAGAAGGAGAAACTCGCAATCTCGAGGATCAGAAATATGACCGCAATTGCTATCCAGGCCAAGAAAGACATCGTTCTCCCCGTACTGCACTCAGAGCATAACGGAGTTTTTCCTTGTTACTCCTCTTTGTAGCGCCTCACAGTATCTAGCGTAATCCTGAACAGCTATTCCATTTCCCCCTGTTTCTCTTCGCTCACCACCCGAGCCACGTCCACCAGTTTGTCCCCTTTATCAAGATTGATCAGTTTGACGCCCTGGGTAGCGCGCCCGATGGTCGTTATCGATTTAATGCTGATCCTGACGATGATCCCCTTCTGCGTTATGAGCATGAGCTCGTCGGGATCCAAGACCTCCTTGATGGCGATCACGGTACCATTTCTCTCGGTGGCTCTGATGTTGATTACCCCCTTCCCACCACGGTTGGTGACCCGATAGTCGGAGATGGAGGAGCGTTTGCCGTAACCGTTTTCGGTGACGCTCAGGAGAGTTGCCTCCCGCTTGGCGACTACCATTCCGATGACCTCGTCCCCCTTCTGAAGCGCGACACCCCGCACACCATAAGCGGCCCGACCCATATCTCGCACTTTAGTCTCCGGGAATCTTATCGCCTGACCCCCTTTGGTCGCCAGGATGATGTCGAAAGAGCCGTTGGTGAGGTCGGTTTCGATCAGAACGTCACCATCAGGGATGTTCATAGCGTTTATGCCCCCGCGACGGGGATTGCCGAAGGCCGAGAGTACCGTCTTTTTGACAGTTCCGTTGCGGGTTGCCATCATCACGTAGTGCTCATCGTCAAATTCCCGGACGGGAACGAAGGCCGCAACTTTCTCGCCCTTGTCGAGGTCGATCAGGTTCACAATCGACTTACCGCGTGCCAATCTCCCCCCCTGTGGGATTTCATGGACCTTCAGCCAGTAACATCTGCCTCGGTCGGTGAAGAAAAGGATGTAGTTGTGGGTGGAGGCGATAAAGAGGTGCTCGACGAAATCCTCCTCTTTGGTCTCCATTCCGATGACGCCGCGTCCACCCCTTCTCTGACGGCGATAGGAGGATACCGAAAGCCTCTTTATATAGCCGGAGTGGCTGATGGTGATGACCATATCCTCCTCAGCAATCAAATCCTCGATGGTGAACTCCGTGGGCGCCTCCGCAATTATCTGGGTGCGCCGTTCGTCACCATATTTTTCCTTCAACCCTAACAGTTCCTCTTTGATGATGTTCATCCGCTGGGATTCATTCTCCAGTATTCCCTTCAGGCGGGCGATGAGCTTTATCTTTTCTAAATATTCCTCTTCGATTTTTCCCCTCTCCAGGCCGGTCAGGCGCTGCAGTCTCATATCCAAAATCGCCTGGGCTTGAATCTCAGTGAGCTTGAATCTCTCCATCAAGCCCTCCCTGGCCTCTTGCGGAGTTTTGGAGCCCCTGATGAGCTTGATGACCGCATCCAAATTCTCTAAGGCAATCTTCAGACCCTCGAGTATATGTGCTCGCTCTTCAGTTTTTTTGAGCTCGAATTCCGTGCGTCTGGTGATTACCTGATGGCGGTGGTCTATGAAGTGCTGAATCAGCTCCTTCAAGTTCAAGACCTTTGGTTCACCATTGACCAGCGCCAGCATGATTATCCCGAAGGTCACTTGCATCTGGGTGTGTTTGAAAAGCTGATTTAGGACCGCCTCCCTCTGAGCATCCCTTTTCAGCTCGATGACTATCCTCATACCGTCGCGGTCGGATTCGTCTCGCAAATCTGCAAGCCCCCCTATTGTCTTACGTTGAACGAGTTCGGCAATCCGCTCTAAGAGATTGGACTTGTTGACCTGGTATGGGATCTCCGAGATGATTATGTTCTCCTTGCCGGATTTTAAGGTTTCGGCGTTGGCTTTGGCACGAAGGGTGATGCGACCGCGACCGCTTTTATAGGCTTCGGCCAAACCCCATCCGCCGAAGACTATCCCCCCGGTGGGGAAATCGGGTCCTTCGATATGTTTTAACAGATCTTCGACTTCCAGTTCGGGGTTGTCGATTAAGGCAATGGTAGCATTGACTACCTCACTCAAATTGTGGGGAGGTATGTTGGTGGCCATTCCCACCGCGATTCCTGAGGAACCGTTGCACAGTAAGTTGGGGAATTTGGCGGGGAGAACCGTCGGCTCGGTGAGGGTTTCATCATAGTTGGGAACAAAATCGACGGTCCCTTTATTCAAGTCCGCCAGCATCTCCATCGCTACGGGTGAGAGACGCGCCTCGGTGTACCTCATCGCCGCTGCCCCGTCACCGTCAACGGAGCCGAAGTTCCCCTGCCCCTCGACCAGCAGGTAGCGCATACTGAAATCCTGCGCCATCCTCACCAGGGTGGGATAGACGACCTGCTCCCCGTGGGGATGGTAGTTTCCTGAAGTATCGCCGGCGATCTTGGCGCATTTGCGGTGGGGTCTGCCGGGCGATAGATTCAGGTCGTTCATCGCCGTCAGGATTCTTCTGCCGGAGGGTTTTAGACCATCACGGACATCCGGCAGTGCCCGTGCGGTTATCACCGACATGGAGTAGTCGATGTAAGAGGATTTCATCTCCTCTTCTATCAAAACCGGAATGACTCTTTCACGATCGATTATGGTCATATCTTCACTCCCGGAAGTTCATGCTCAGGAAATCCTCCTCGAGGTTAGGAACTCCGAGCTATGCCTCTCATTGTCATTGAAATAGACAAGGTCATGCACGACAAATGATGTTGTCGTGTCTATCCTATATTCCGAGAACTGCCTATTCAAGATCGTAGCATCACTTTTTAAGCTTGTTAAAATACTCAACGTCCCATTCGACATCCCTCAATATCTTCCTGAGAAGACCCCGCCCAATGTCTTCCCCTTTACGGAACGGGACTATAGTTGTTCGCCCATCTGGGTGTCTATAAAACATGTGACTACCTTTTCGCCTGACGATCGCGAATCCCTCTCTTTCCAGGATCTTGCAAAGTCTCCGAGACGAAGTGGGAGTCAATCTGGTCAAACCGAGACCTCTACTTCCTGGAGTCCCACAAATTCGCTTTTTCCGATCTCTGGGTGTTCTACTTCCAGATAAAGTTCAATGGCCTCTTTGATTCGCTTCATCAAACCATCAAGAGACCTCGCCTGGGTGTGACACCCCTTCAATGCGGGAACATCGGCAACATAATAGCCGTCCTCGTCTCTTTCAATGACAACAGCGAAACGGATTTTCTTGCTCTTTGCCATGACAAATCACCTAATTGTTACTCTCCCTCAAAATCTTCCTCGAGATAGAAACCCCTGCACTGTGCAGGCAGGGGAATAATCAATCCAGAAATCCATTCTCCCTCATCCAGTCATCGTTATAAAATTTCGACAGATAGCGGTTGCCGGAGTCGGGGAGGATGGTGACTACCTTCTTGCCCGGCCCACCGTCTTTGGCGACTTTCAAGGAGACTAAAACCGCGGCGCCAGATGAGCCTCCGCAGAATAGGCCCTCCTCTCTCGCCAATCTTCTCGCCATCAGAAAGCACTCTTTGTCCGTAACCCTATACATATCGTCCACCACGGAGAAGTCCATAGCATCGGCGAGGACATCCTGCCCAATCCCCTCCACCTTGTAAACATGAGGTTCAGTCAACTTGCCGGATTTAAAATAATCGTAAAATATTGAACCGACCGGGTCAACAGCGATGGCTTTCAGATGCGGGATTTTCTCCTTCAGATATTTTGCCGTTCCAGAGAAGGTCCCTCCAGTGCCGATTCCGGCGACGAAATAATCGATCTGGCCATCCATCTGGTCGTAAATCTCGGGGCCGGTGGTCTTGTAATGACATTCGATGTTCTCAGGATTGCCGTATTGGTCCATATGGAATGCGTTTGGAGTCTCCCGGGCGATGTTTTTGGCTACCTCGTAATAGGACTCTGGAGAGTCGTGGGGAACATCCGTGGGGGTGACGACTACCTCGGCACCGAGGGCTTTCAGGCAATCTATCTTCTCCTGGCTCATCTTGTCCGGGATGGTGAAGATAGCTCTGTAACCCTTAAGGGCGGCCACCATGGTGGCTGCCACACCGGTGTTGCCGGAGGTGTTTTCGACGATGGTGCCACCGGGCTTGAGCTGTCCTGCCTTTTCAGCTTCTTCAATGATGTAGAGAGCGATGCGGTCTTTCACCGAGCTGCCAGGGTTGAGGAACTCCAGTTTGGCATAGATTTCGGCGCTGTCTTGATCAAGCAGGTTGTTCAGCTTAACCATTGGAGTGTTGCCGATGGTCTCTAAAATGCTCGCTCCTACATCCATTTCTCTCCCCACAAGGTGAAAAACTGGAATTCCTATAACTTGATGAAATATAATAAAATCCACGCCCAAACGCAAAGCAAATATGACTTCTTTTTCAACGGGAGGCGGGTCCACCAAAGAGGCCAATATCGGAGCGGGTGCCGTCGGGATCGGTCAGAAGGGTGTCGCCGTTGTCTATGAGGGGGGAGTCTTCTGGCAGGCGAAAATCGCTTGGGCCGAGAAACTGGGGGTCGATGGAAACGTTACCATATCTACCGGTCAAATCCGACATATCACGATACTGGCCGTCGATATTCCCCCAGACATCGTTAAACATAATCGGGAATTTGAGGCTGTCGCCATTCATCCACACCCCCACGCAAGGACAAACCCACTCTTTCCGCCAGCCGTTTTCGACAATGATATTGTTGACCGCCTGACCGTGAGCCTCATCCGACCAGACCGCAAAACCGCAGTTGCCGTTACGGGCGATGACGTTATTTGAAGCTTCCATATAAGAGGTGCCGGTGGCGATTATTCCCCAGCCGAGATTTTCGAAGACAGCGTTGTTGCGCACCACCGCTCTGGAATCGCCGAAGCTGCCAATCCCCTTCCAGTAGCCTGAGATTCGATTGCGATAGACAGTTGCGACCGCATCCCAGGTGATGCCGATTCCGGCGCCACGTCCCTTGTCGATGATGTTATCTGCAATGTAGGCGGTGGCGCCACGATAGAGAGCGACGCCGTCCCAACCGTTGTTTATGATTTCATTGCCGATGATGAAAAGCTCCGAATTTTCACGACCGAAAACGCCTCCGATCCCCACAACGACCTCCTCCGCTCTGTCCGTGTTGTCAGCAATTCGGACGTCTTTAACCGTGACCGTGGAATACTTGGCGACAATTCCAGCATCGGTGGCCATGCCGTCGTGATCACGTTTCCCGCCGGTGATGGTCAATCTTGTGATGAGCGAGCCACGGCTGTTTTCGAAGAGGACTCCATAGCCAGCCTTGGTTACCAAGATAGTGCTGTCTTTACCGCTGCCGATAATGGTGAGCGCTTTGTCCTTGATCAAAAAGCCTCGAGAAGCTTCAACCTTGGTCTTATGCTCCTGGCAATTGCCGCAAAGCTCCTCGATGTAGGGAGCAGGAGTAGCTTCGTAAGTGCCGGGGGCTATGAAAATGGTGTCGCCATCTGAGGCATTGTCAAATGCGAATTGCAGGTCTCGGATAGGATTGCCTTTGTTTCCAGAACCTGTTTGACTGCCCTGTAAGTTGTCCACGTAGAGGGTCTCGGAGAAGAGTGTTGAGGCGATCAAAATACTTACGAAGGCTAGCAGGGCTGGGATTGAGCAAGTCAGGGGTGCTATAAGAAAGCGCTTTCGAGACATCAACTACCTTTCTACGAATTCTCTAGCTTTGCCGTTCCTTCCTTGAAGCGCGTCGAATTCCTTCTCTATCTTGTTCATTCCCATGTCAATCAAGTGGAATTGAACTGTGAGTTCACCTTCTAAGACGCTGTGCGTCTTAAATTGCAGTATGACGTAGATTGGTCTTTTTTCCTTAGGCTGGAAAACGGAGAGATCTATGTCACCTTCCCAATCAAGGTCCCAAAAGAACCGGGCTTTCTCGTCTGAGAGTCTGAAACGCTTCTCATAACCGAGCGAGTCTGCCCATTGGAAGTTGAACCTCGGGTCACGTTTTGTCCTGATGTGGAGACGTTCGTAGTCTTGCAGGTCTATCGTGTCAATCACTATGTCAGCGATTGTTGACACATACTCCTTTCTATTCTCGATTAGGAGTTCCAACAATACGTAGGAGTAAATCCCATGTTCATCTATCCATTCCTGGTAGATGACACGTTGCCCATTCTCGGCCAACTTGTCTGTAGCATACTGAAACCACAGGGACCTCTCCACGCAAACGTCAAAGGTAGGCTTGCTTTTCTGGCAAATGCCCGCTATCAGAGTGTAAATCAACAGTCCGAGCACCACGATCCCTTGCACGCTCAGCAGTGCCCTCACATATGGACACTTTACTATGTTTTTTTCTAGCCATAGACCAACTTTATTTTTCATTTTGGGCCGCGCCAGTTTCCAGGGTAGCCCAGTGGCCTCCGCCACTGGGATTCTTGAGAAAATAAACGCCACTCGCGGCTCAAATCAAGCCAAATCTCCCTCGGGGCAGAGGCCCCGAGCTATCCGCAGCTGCCTATTGGATAGAAAGCCTTGCAATCGACATCCGATTGGATAAATTGTCAGAAATGCAAAACGGAGGTGAAAAGGCAGTCTTTTTTTTCGCAGACGCCCATTTGGATGCTCACTCCAAGGAGAAGGAAGAGGAGAAAAGGAGGAAGCTCTTCCCCTTCCTTAAGATGGTAAAGGATGAAGGGAGTCATCTCTACATCGTCGGGGATTTATTTGACTTCTGGTTTGAGTATCGGGGCGGTTATCCAAGGAGAGACCCGGAGGTCTTGGATGCTTTGCAAGAGGTCACTGACTCGGGGGTGGAGACGACTCTGCTGGGCGGAAATCACGATTGGTGGGCAGGAGAATCTTTTACAAATCTAACCGGAGTCAAAGTCGCAAAAACCGATTTGGTGGTTCATCACTTCGGCAAGAAGATTTTCATCACCCACGGGGATGGCTTAGCCAAAAAGGACTGGGGTTATCGGCTCTTGAGAAGAATCTTTCGCAATCCAGTCAATATCTTCCTTTACGGACTGATTCCGCCGGTAATAGGAATTCCTCTGGCGAAAGCCGTATCCGGGAAAAGCCGGGAATATACCGACAACCGTGATCTTTCCTACCTGAAAGACTATGAGGAGTTCGCAGAGAAGATGATAGAATCCGGTTATGATGCCGTCGTCATCGCCCACACCCACAGACCGATTTTGAAGGAGATTGGCAAGGGAGTTTATCTCAATTGCGGGAACTGGATGTATAGCTTCAGCTATGGTAAGTTGGACGAGAATGGATTCTCACTGAAATTCATAGGAGATAGGGATTAGGAGATAGGATACAGGGAACTCACTCACGCTGTAAAGAGGGCTTGTTCCCCTCCATCTTCTCTTGACAGTTGCTGGAAGTTCAGATTACTTAGCGCCATGGTAGTGATTGGCATTGCAGGAGGGATAGCCACCGGGAAGACCGAGGTGGCGAAGTTGTTTGCTAACAGAGGTGCAATCATCATCTCTGGGGACGAGCTGGGGAGAGAGGTGGTCGAGGAGAATCTCCAGGTCTTAAAAGAGCTTGTGGAGGCTTTTTCAGAGGAAATCCTGAATGAAAAGGGGGAGCTAAATCGGCGGAAGTTAGCTCAGCTGGCCTTTCATCACCCGACTAGCAAACAGAAGTTAAATGAGATAATTCACCCTCATCTGTTGGAGAAACTGAAAGGAAGGCTCACTCGACTCAGGAAGAAAGAAGGAGAGAAATTAGTCGTCGTGGATGCCGCCCTGATCCCGGATTGGGGAATCAAGGATTGGCTCGATTACCTGGTGATAGTCGATTGCACCTACGAGAATCAACTGCAGAGACTCAAAGAGAGAGGTCTGTCTGAAAAGGAAGCGAAAGACCGGATTGTCTCTCAGCTATCCTCAGAGAGGAAAAGGGAGTCCGCTGACTATCTCATCGAAAATAATGGAACCTTAGAGGAGCTCCGCCAGGAATCGGAGAAACTGTATCTCCTTATTCAAGAGAGATTTTCAAAAACTGGTGTTGACAAAGTAGAATAGACAGTTTAATATAACAATGTTAAAAATTTCACAAGAGGATGACTAACGTCTTCTTGGATACCGGAGAATGATATGCCCATCGTAGATTCAAAAACCGGCAAGATCAGAAAAAATTATACCGCAGAAGAGATCGCCGAAAAGGCTCAACTGTTGCGCGGTTACAACCTCGTCTGTCTGGCGGCAGCCGGCTCTGGACACGCTGGCGGCACCCTCTCCGTAATGGATATCGCCACCGCCTTATATCTTCACGTCGCCAACCACGATCCGGAAGACCCCTCCTGGGAAGACCGCGATCGAATAATCTGGTCCACCGGTCACAAGGCTCCAACTCTCTATCTCTGTCTGGGAGCCAGCGGCTATTTCGATATTGACGATGTAGCCCGGCTGCGCAAGCTCTATGCTCCATATCAGGGTCATCCTCACTGGCTGAAACTGCCGGGGGTGGAAGCCTCCACCGGCTCTCTGGGACAGGGGCTTTCGATTGCGGTCGGCATTGCCCAGGCCGCCAAACTGAAGGACAAAGCCTATCACGTGTACTCCTTGAACGGCGACGGGGAGCTCCAGGAGGGGCAGATCTGGGAGGCGATAATGGAGGCGGGCCATTTCAAGCTGGACAATCTGACCTCTATTGTCGATAAGAATCGCCTCCAGATAGACGGCTGGGTAGAAGAGGTGATGAACATCGATCCCCTGGTGGACAAATTCAAAAGCTTCAACTGGGAAGTGATAGAGATCGACGGCCACAACATACAAGAGATTCTGGAAGCCTTCGAAAAGGCGAAAGACAGCAAGGGGAAACCTACCGCCATAATCGCCCACACTATTAAAGGTAAGGGAGTCGATTTCATGGAGAATGTGGCCGGCTGGCACGGAAAGTCTCCCAACGTTGAAGAGATGTGGGAAGGGTTGAAGCAGTTGAAGCTGGACAAGACGGTGCCGGTCGAAGCCCTCTTCCAGCGAGCCAACAAATATCAGGAAGAGGCCACTGCCAAACTGCAAGCCAAAATCCCCAAGTTCAGTCGGGACTACTTCTGGAACAAAGGGGAGCGGATGAAGGTGGATATGGCTCCCACTCGCAAGGGCTTCGGCGGAGCCTTAAGCGAGGTCGGGGACGACCCCCGAATAGTCTGCTACGGAGCCGACATTTCCGATTCCATCACCATCAGTGACTTCTACAAAAAGCATCCCGAGAGGAAACCTCGCTTCATAAGCATGGGGATTGCGGAACAGAGCATGACCGGCGCCGCCGCGGGGTTGGCCAAGGAGGGTTTCCTGCCGGTGATCGGGACCTACGGTGTTTTCGCCTCCGGGAGGAATCTGGACCAGTTGAGAACCACCGTCTGTTACGGTGAGTTCAACGTCTTCGTCGCCGGGGCCCACGGTGGGGTATCGGTGGGACCGGATGGAGCCACCCATCAGGCCTTAGAGGAGCTATTCCAGATGTGCGGCCTGCCCAATATGCGGGTCATCGTGCCCTGCGATATCATCGAGACCAATCGTGCCACCAAGTATGCTCTCTTCGAGATAAACGGTCCGAAATATGTCCGCTTTGCAAGAGAGGCCACCCCCATTATCACCACGGAGGAGACCCCTTTCGTCTTCGGAAAAGCTAACGTCATCCGCTACCGTGGGGAGCAGGACAGATTCATTGAGGCCTTCGAGACGACGTTGGCCTCTGAATATGGGAGTGAAAACGAGGACCTCTCGATCGTCGCCTGTGGACCTTCGGTGCCGGAGGCGATGCGCGCCGCCTATATCTTGAAAGAGGATTTCGGAATCGAGACCCGGGTTTTGAACCTCCACACCGTAAAGCCCCTGGATAACGACGCTATCGCTAAAGCCGCATCCGAGACCGGCATCGTGGTGAGCGCCGAAGAACACCAGGTGGGAGGGTTGGGGAACAGGGTGGCGGCGGCTTTCGCCAGCTCCAGGGAGCTTTCCGGAAAACCGTGTCTTTTCGATATGATCGGAGTGCAGGATCGCTTCGGGGAATCCGGCAAGCCCTGGGAGCTGATCTATGAGTTCGAGGTCTCGGCCGAACACATCGCCGCCAAGGCCAAGGAGCTTTACGATCTGAGAAAGAAGAGTTGAATTCAATTCGACGATGGTCCAGGCTTTTCGCGGACTCTATCTGATAAGGCTTCAGCATTGAATTGATTAAGCTTGTTCGGAGGATAAATGAGATTAGCTAATAGAATGTCCCGTCTGGGCACCGAGACCGCCTTTGTGGTTTTAGCCAAAGCGAAGGCCCTGGAAGCCAAGGGAAAAGAGATAATCCATCTGGAGATCGGGGAGCCGGATTTCGACACTCCAAGGAACATTGTGGATGCCGCCATAGAGGCTTTAAACCAGGGGTGGACTCATTATGGTCCCTCCGCCGGTTTGCCGGAGTTCCAGGATGTGATCGCCGAAGAGGTCTCCAAATCCCGAGGCATCGAGGTCAAGCCCGCTGAGGTCGTGGTCACCCCCGGGGGTAAACCGATAATGTTTTTCTCGATACTGGCGCTGGTGAATGAAGGGGAGGAGGTTATCTATCCCAACCCCGGTTTCCCCATTTACGAGTCGGTGATAAATCTCGTCGGCGCCAAAGCAGTGCCGATAGAGCTGCGGGAGAAGAACGAGTTTCGTCTGGATGTGGGGGAGCTAAAGAGACTCATCACCAAGCGCACCAGGATGATGATAATCAACTCCCCCGCCAACCCCACCGGGGGGGTTCTGACTGAGGAGGATTTGAGGGTGATTGCTGAGCTGGCGGTGGAAAATGACACATACGTGCTCTCAGACGAGATTTATTCTCGCATAATCTTCGAGGGGAAACACCACAGCATAAGCGTATTCCCGGGGATGCGGGAGAGGACTATCATCCTGGATGGCTTCTCAAAAACTTACGCCATGACCGGTTGGAGGTTGGGGTACGGGGTGATGCCGGAGAAGCTGGCGGAGCAAGTTGCCAAGCTGCAGACCAACGCCAAC
Organism: Candidatus Zixiibacteriota bacterium; assembly: GCA_030605835.1. GTDB lineage: Bacteria > Zixibacteria > MSB-5A5 > DG-27 > DG-27 > DG-27. The sequence continues at coordinate 117,544 of JAUWHO010000023.1, forward strand.
TCCTGCACTGCCTCCTTCCCTCAGCGGGCCGGGATTGTGGGGCTCACCGGGCCTCAAGGGGAGGTCGAAAGGATGGTGGCGGAGTTCAAAAGGAGAATAGACGTCATGGTGGAGGGATTGAACCGCATCGAAGGTTTCAAGTGTCTCCTTCCCAGGGGAGCATTTTATGTCTTTCCCAATGTGAAGGCCTTGGGTTGGAAATCGCTCAAGCTAGAAGATTATTTTCTCAACGAGGCCGGAGTGGCAATGCTCTCCGGGACCTCCTTCGGGGCTTTCGGTGAGGGGTATATGCGCCTATCTTGTGCCAACTCGGTGGAGAATATCAAGGAGGCCCTGGGGAGAATTGAGGAGGCGGTCCAGAAGATTGGATAGCGCTCCGGAAAGAAAATGAAAAAATGTCAACTTTTTTATTGACAGCGAGAAAAAGGGTAGCTATTATTGATCCGAGTTGTTTCGGCAAGAGGACTATCTAGATTAAGGAGGAACAATAGCCGATACTTGTTAAAACTTTCCCTTTAAACGCTAAGACTCATCAGAGAGCACTGTCCGGCTACACAACTGCGCTCAGTTTTCTTACCGGCAAAAGGGAGTGTCGCTCCTGCAGGACGATGGGAGATAATAAAAGGACAGACAGCCATTTTCGAGAAAACCTGTTAAAATTATGAACAAGTTTTCCGATAATAAAGCATAACGAAGAACAGTCGATTGCATGCTGCAACAGGATGCAATCCAGAGGAAAGTGAGAATAGACTACTACAGTAGATAAAATTGAAAGTTCCGAAGGAGGTGAAGCTAAGCAGGAATTAACCAAAACCCTAACTGTTCTGTTAAGGAGGGAAATAGTCTTGAACGTCAAGAAAATTGCTACGGCTTTTTTAATTTTACTGTTTTTCAGCTCGGCATCTTGGGCCGGGACCACCGGCAAGATTGCCGGGGTGGTGACCGACAGTGAGACCGGGGAAGCTCTGCCCGGGGTCGCGGTCCAGATACTGGGGACGACTATCGGAGCCGCCACCAACATCTCCGGTGAGTACTTCATAATCAACGTCCCCCCGGGAAGGTACACAATTAAAGCCTCCCTGGTCGGCTACACTCCGGTGGAGGTCAAAGACGTCAAGGTCAGCTTGGATTTGACCACCACGGTCGACTTCAACTTGACCACCCAGACCATCGACATGGGCACCATCACCGTGGAGGCCAAGAGGCCGATTGTCGAGGTCGACATGACCACCTCCCGGACCTACTTCGATGCCCATGACTTCGTGAACGTCCCGGTCTCAACCATTCAAGCGGCGGTATCTCTCGCCGCGGGGAGTGTTCAGGGAAGCTTCCGCGGTGGCCGTCGTGGTGAGGGAGAGACCATTTACTTAGTTGACGGCGTCTCTCTGGCCAACCCTCTGGGCGATTCCCACTCCGGTCAGATGCCGGGGCAGGGTTCCGATGACGGTTTGGCGACCAACCTCCCCCGGGAGGCGGTTCAGGAGGCGGAGGTTTTGACCGGAGGCTTCACTGCCGAATATCCCTCGGTGCAGTCGGCGATCATAAATATCGTCACCAAGGAGGGAGGCAGCAAATACCACGGCAAGTTCAAGGCCTCAGCCTCGCCGGAGGTGCTCTTCGGAGGTGCAGGGATCTTCGACGATGAAGGGATGTTGCACGACATCGCCAAGGGTTACGAGATCCACGAATACCTGGATAGTCTCGGCTCACCGGTGAGGGAGAGCCTCGATGTTTTGCACGAGAACGATGGGCGCACCCGCTATTATGACACCCGTCGCTACGAGTTCTCCTTAGGCGGACCGATTCCGATCGAGAAGATGGAGATTCCCGGCAACGCCAGCTTTTACGTCTCCGGGGATGTTCACAGCTTCGGTTCCGAAAATCTCCCCTTCGAACCTAACTCCTATGCCTTTTACCGCAACTTCGATGACATCTGGTCGGTCCGGGGGAAGCTCACCTGGGATCCTTCGGCTGACAAGAAGTTTGTTTTCACCTTCTTGAAATCGGAGCAGGACCCGAATCGCTGGTCTCATCAATGGACCACCAGGATCACCAGTGCTGTCTTTGAGCCTGATACAGTGGTCACCGGCAGCGACACCACTTTCGTGCGCTACGTCGAGGGTGACCGTTATCTTACCTGGAACGTCGGTACCAGCTCTTTCGACACCGTCTATGTCCCCTGGATTTACAATGCCAACGGGACCGATTCCGTCCGAGCGGTCAATCGCAGCATGCTGGAGAACATTCCCAATTATGAGATGTGGTCGCACGAGGTGAGTCTGTCCTTCACTCACAGCATCAGCCCCAAGACCTTCTACACCTTGCAGGCCAGCAGATTCAAGACCGCCCAGAAACTCCGCTCCTATGACCCTTATGATGGTCATCCTCTCACTTTCGACGAGATGGGGCAGGAGAGGTTCGACCCGCTGGTCAAGCAATACAACAACTACTGGTACATCAATCCCAACTACATCTCCCGGCAGAGGCAGGACGACGAGCAGATCGTATTCACCTTGAAAGGGGATGTGACCAGCCAGATTGACATCCGCAACCTGGTCAAGGTGGGTTTCCAGTTCAAATCCTATGACCTCCTTCTGGACTATGTCAGCAGAGCCTCAGGAGGCAACAACTACAAGTCGCAATTTGACGTCAAACCGATAGGCTTTGGCTGTTACGCCCAGGATAAGATCGAGACCAAGGGGATGGTTCTCTCCTTCGGGGCCAGGTTCGACTACTTCGACCCCAAAACCTGGGTTCCCTACGACCCCTCTGATGCCTTAAAACAGGAATACAACGACAAGGAGACCGGAGCGGTATTTGATCCCAAGGAGAGATTCAAGAATCCGGTGAGAGCCGAGAAGAAATACCAGGTCTCTCCGCGTGTGGGAGTCTCCTTCCCGATTACCGAAAAGGACGTGCTGCGCTTCTCCTACGGGCACTACTTCCAGATGCCCATTCTTGACGATCTCTACAATAACCATGCATACGACCTCTCCGGAGCTCACAAGTACATCGGGAACCCCGACCTGGAGGAGCAGAAGACCGTCGCCTACGAAGCCGGGGTGGACCACGGCTTCAGCGACTATCTGAGACTGTCGGTGACCGGTTTCTACAAGGACATCTCCGGTCTGGTGAATTTTTACTGGGTCAAGAATCCGGAAGTGGGAACTTTCTTCAACCGCTACACCAACACCGACTATGCCCGGGTAAAGGGTTTCGAGGTGAGCCTGATGCAGCGTCCCTGGCGAGGGGTGTCGGGGCAGATCGCCTATACCTATCAGATAGCCACCGGGAAGAGCTCCACCACGAACTCTGGCTTCTTGGACCATTATTATGGTCGCAAGCCGCGCACCGAGGATTGGAACCTGGACTGGGATCAGAGGCATACGGTTAACGCCGTCGTCTCTTACGAGATTCCCGAAGACTGGGGTCCGGAGAGTTTTGGAGCACATCTGTTGGGTGATTGGTATACTAGCGTGATCTTCAATTACGGGAGCGGCATACCGTACTCTTCGGGCACGAATCCGCCCACACCGGAGCTGCCTCCCATCAACGACAAGCGCTATCCTGCCTCCTACAACATAGATGCCCGTCTGGAGAAAGGCTTCTCGCTTTTCGGGAATTTGTCTACCTCCTTCTTCGTGGAGGTTTACAATCTCACCAACGCCAAGAACTTGAAGGACATCAAGGACATCACCCGCTACGTGGACAGCAAGGATTTGGACGATTTTGCTGACGCCAACGGAACCCCCGATCAGCAGGATGCCTGGAGCAGGTATGTTCGTGACCACGGAGGCGAGATCAACGCCAACGGGCAGTTCGACGATCCCAGCACCTGGAGCGACCCCCGTCGGTTCATTCTGGGAATGCAGGTGGAGTTTTAGAATAGGTTGAGGGTCGGTCCGCCTCTGGCGGACTGACCCCCGTCAATATACGGAGGTATTAGATGATCACACTAAAGAAACTTCTCTGGATTGCTACCATCTCCATGCTCGCCCTGGTGATGATAACCGCCCCCGGGTGGTGTCGAAAACAGGCGAGCCAGAGCCCTGGTGTCAATTCAGCCTTGTACAAGCCCGCCCGGGTCGACGAGGTGGTCTGCGAGGTGGGTATGGTCGCAAACCGCATCACCAACAGCACCGTGGAGAAGGTCACCGGTGACAACAACTACTGTGTCCTGCTGGGAGATGATTCCGCGGAGCTCGCTTCCATGGTCTGGAAGACTCCGGCGGTTTACAGCCAAAACAGCTATCTCTACTATGCCAGTTTCCGTCTGGCTTACAACGGAGGCTTGATCGGTTTCACCAGCGATACCTCAGATTCGCTTACGGTCAAGACCAGCGCGGACCCGGGTGCGATTTCAGCTTACGATACCTATTTCTCGATAACTGACCGATCAGACCTGGTTGCCGACGATTACGAGCAGCCCGGGGTGAGGATTCACGCTTACACCTATGCCTGGTCGGAGTCCTACCGTGACGATTTCATAATCTACGATTTCTGGGTCACCAACATATCGGAAACGTCCCTGGACAGTCTGTACGCTGGCTTTCATGCCGATTTAGACGTTACCACCGCCGAGGGTGGTTCTGGAGCGGGAGCCTTCAACCGTGACGATAAGGTCGGGTATTACCGCGACGATCTCAATCACGAATACATCTCCTACATGTACGACTACGACAACGCCGTCATCGCCGGCGACGACACCGGAGGAAATAAAATCCCGAAGGAGAGTGCCGGCTACTGTGGAACCAGACTTCTGTATTGTCCTCCGACGATAGGGTCAACCGAGTCCACGGTGCAGAGCGGTCACGGCTGGTGGGACTGGAATTCCGACCCGGACACCCCGGGGTCTTGGTATAACCGCATCACCGACGGGCTGTGGCTCTCAGAGCCTCCCTCCCCGCATGATTTCCGTTACCTGCAGAAGTTAGGTCCTTTCACTATTCCGGCTGGTGATTCCATCCGGATTGTGTACGGTTTCGGAATCGGAGAGGGAGTGGAGGGGCTGCGCGCCAACCTCTACTGGGCGGCTTACCTTTTCGACCACAACTGGGTGGGACCCAGCGCTCCCCCCTCACCGACAACTACCGTTGAGCCCGGAGATCGGCAAGTCTACCTATCCTGGAACGATGCCCCGGAGTCGGCCTTAGACCCGGTCAGCGGCTTGGCCGATTTCGAAGGCTACCGTCTGTATAAGAGCTTGGACGGGCTGCTCTGGAGCCTGCAGGGGGATTTCGACATAATCGACAGCGTCGGCTTGAACACCGGTTTGGTCCACTCCTATACCGATTACGATGTCATCAACAACACCACCTACTATTACGCCGTGACCTCTTACGACAGGGGAGACCCTGTAGGTGGCATCGAGTCCTTAGAGTCGGGCAAGACCCCGGCTTACACCGCCGTTCCGGGACGGAACATTATCACCCCATCCCAAGAGGTTCACGTAGTCCCGAATCCATTCATCCCCTATTACTACCTGAAAGATTCGTGGTACTTCGAGATCACTAATGAGTCTGCCTCTGAGGAGCGGATTGCCTTCATCAATCTGCCCGGCCGGTGTAAGTTGCGCATCTACTCTCTGACCGGGGATTTAATCGAGGAGATGGAGAACACCGATCCCTCTACCAAGGTCCTTGATTGGGATCTGATCTCCAAGAATCGACAGAAGGTGGTAGCCGGGATATATCTCTTCCACGTGGAGAACATCGACGACGCCGAAGATTACGATGCCGAAGGGAACAAGATCGTGGATGACGATACCATCGGCAAGTTCGTCATCATCCGATAGGAAAGGCTTAAGGAGGACAAAAGATGAGGAAATTAATAAAATATGCAGTGGTGGTGGTCCTGACGGCCCTGTGGTGTCTCCCCGGCTATGCAGCCGAAACCAAGGCCGGCACCGTGGGATTCAAGTTCCTGGACATCGGGGTGGGAGCTCGCCCCCTGGCAATGGGTGAGACCTTCGTGGCCATCGCCGATGATGCCACCTCCCTGTTCTGGAATCCGGCCGGGATTGCCCAGGTGGAGAAGTTCGAGGCCATCGCCGCTTACACCAGCTGGCCCGCCGACATCCACCTTTATTCCGGTGGCGTCGTGTACAATATGCCCAATTTCGGGGCGGTGGGACTCTCCTTCACCAACCTCTATACCGGAGAGATGAACATAACCAGCCCGGAATTCCCCGACGGCAGGGGCACCTTCACCGCCGGGGATTGGGCCGCGGGCTTAACTTACGCCCGTTTCCTGACCGACCGTTTCAGCTTTGGAGCCACCTTCAAGCTCATCCATGAAACGCTCTGCGATTACGGTGATTACAACGTCAACGGTTGGGCCGCGGACATCGGAACTCACTACGACACCGGTTACCGTTCCATCCGGATCGGGATGAGCATAATGAACTTCGGCCCGGATATGCGCTACGAGGTTGACAACGACCAGGACGGTAAGACCAGCGAGGACAAAATCGATGGTCAGGATAACGACGGTGACGGTTTAGTCGACGAAGACCCCGAGGAGGCCACCTTACCCCTGCCCTTATCCTTCAGGGTTGGGCTGGCCATGGACGTCCTCGATCTGGAGGCCAACCGGGTTACCCTGTTAGCGGAGCTGATGCATCCTTCTGATAACGAGGAGAGGTATTTGTTTGGAGCCGAGTACTGGTACAGCGATATGCTGGCTCTGCGAACCGGTTACAAGGTCAACGCCGACGAGGGCGGCCTTACTGCCGGGGCCGGCATAAAGCTTGTCTCCGAGACATTGGGGTCGGTGAGTTTTGATTACGCCTTCACCGACTTCGGCAGGTTGGACCAGGTTCACCGTGGCTCCTTTAGTATCTCGTTCTGAAGGTAGGAATCTGAATTGTAGATAGGAGGCAAAAGGATGAATTTTGCTAAGGCTCATTTGAAACTTATCTTTCTGGGGCTCGTATCCGTGGGGTTGCTTCTCGCGGGTTGTACCCACGAGACCACCGCCCCTCCAGGGAACCTGGCTCCGGAGACTTACGTCACCAGCTACCGGATCAACACCGATGCGGATTCCGGCAGCTACTATGGGGTGACGGTGTACTGGAAAGGTTCCGATCCCGACGGGGTGGTAGGCAGCTATCGTTTCCGGGTGACGGATCCGACTAACGCCGACACTGCCAACATCGATCCCGATATCATGGATTGGCAGACGACGGGCGTCTCTGAGGTAACCTTCACTCTGCTTTTCTACGCGGAGAGGCAGGGACCGTATCTCTTCGAGGTGGCCGGCCAGGATAACTGGGGGAATTGGGACACCACCCCGGCATCGGTCAACATCGACCGCGGAAGCTACCAGGAGGGTAATTATCTTCCCACCACCTCTTTCCTCGCCAGACCTCCGGATGGAGCCCAGACGGGGCAGGGGGTCAGGTTTGTGCTGAAGGGAAGCGACATAGATGGCTCCGTGACGGCCTTCGAATACAGGATGGACTACGACACCACCTGGCATTCGGTGGCGGCGGATATGGCCTCCGAGACCGCGGAGATAATCGTCACCGGTGTAACTGCCGGAGGACGCACCTTCGCCGTCAGGGCCAAGGATAATTTTGGCGGTGTCGATGCAAGTCCGCTGTCGGCCAGCTTCGAGGCACTGACCACCTTTACCCCGGAGTTCGCCTTCCCCTTTGTGGATGGCTTCTCCTATGTCGCCCCGGAGGATAATCCGGTCCTGGATACTGCCGCCATCGACTTGACCGTCGACGTGGAGTTCTACTACAGCGCCGTCGAGGAGATCTCCTACATCTTCACCGATACGACCGTGAACGACACCACCACCTGGGTCTCCAACGGCACCAACACCACCATTACGCTCACGAACGTGACCGCCAAAGATGGCTATCGCTTGTGGGTCAAGATTGAAGACGCGGCCTCAGTGGTCACCAGGCAGAGCGTGGACTTTAACCAGAAGGTTGTGAATTACGACCAGGGTATCCTCCTGGTGAACGGCGTCGATTGGGCTACATACGGGAGCGAGATTGTCAACATGTACAATGCCGAATCGACAGTCGGCGATCACAATGTTACCTGGTGGGATGTGTTCACGGTACCACCGGGAGCTGGCTATCCAGATAGCCTTGGCTCACCCTTAGGGATTGGCTCAATTCCGAGCTGGATATTCGACCCGCAGTATTTCAGCAGCATCGTTTGGATCGGCAACAATTACGCTGGTGATTTCCCGTTCTACGAGGAATCGGCTCCCTATCTGTTAGCGTACGTTGAGAACGGTGGCAATGTCATCTTAGGTTGCCGCTACGGAGCAAGCTTCTTCGATGAGGACAGCGATGACATCGCGGGGTTGGCGGAGTACTGTGGCACCAGCGATTGGTCTGGAACTGTTACCATCACCGACGCAAACCCCCTGGTTTCCACTACTTATGCCCCTGACATAGTCGATATAGGGGGCGCCGCCTCTCTAGCACAGATGTGCCAGATCAGTGGCGCTGGGATCACAGAGGTCTTCAGCTTCGACGTCAGCGGAACCGCGATGGTAGGTGGATTCAGGACCAACAAAGGAGGAGGTCACGGTCAATTTGTCTGGATCTCCGGACGTTCCTACAGACTGGACGCCACCGCCTCCCACCACAATTACGATTACATCTTGACCACCTGGTTCGGTGAGGAGTAAAGGAGGTGACGGACATGAAGGAAATGAAGAGTGAAATCTTTCAAATAAGGAGACCGGCAAAGATGTCAAACTTCTATAAACTGTTTGCGACCGGACTGGGGATAGCGTTGATGGCTTTCCTGATTTTCGGTTGCAGCACCGAAACCCCCTGGGAGCCGCCAGCAACCCAGCCCTTGACGGTGAACATCATCACCGGACCGGATTCGAACACCCCCGTCCCCCACACCTCCCATGCCACCTTCACCTGGTCTGCCCGGGGCGGTAGTGGAGTTATCGCCGGTTACCAATTCTATCTGCAAGGAGTGGAGACCACCTGGCGGAGCCTGACCGACACCACCGCGGTCACCTATAAGAACCTGGTCGGTCCCGACACCCTCACCTTCCACATTCGTGTGGTTGACAGCCAGAGCAGCACCGCGGAGGATAGCCGCTGGTTCCCAGTCGATTCTGCTGCTGCGGCGGTGCCCAATACTGACGCCCCGGTAATTGTTGGGGTAAGTGCCCCAGAGGAATCTTCATTCGTGGCGGTAGGCAAGTCGGTGACCTTCACTTGGACTGTGTCCGACAGTTTCCCGGCCAACGGTATCATCCAGTGTCGTCACATCCTGACCACCGGCGGAGATACCACCACCGGCACCTGGTCGGATTGGTCTGAGGCTACCTCAGCAAACTATGCCAACCTCGCCGCCCGTGACCCCGCGGTCGCCACGGTGCAGGCGAAGGATGAAGACGACAGTCTCTCCAGCATTTCCGCCCCCGTTTTCATCATCAAGGCAGCGAGCATACTGTGGATCGACGATTATGTCTTCACCGACGCCTACGGGAACGTGGACAAAATCGCAGAACGGGCCGAAGCTGCCTTCTATCACAATCTGATGGAAGGTTTTGCCTTCGCCGACTGGGATGTGCTGGCACAAGGTGCAGCTGCTCCGACTAAAGCACAACTGGATTCGATGGGTATTAGGACGGTTATCTGGACGGTGGAAGACGATGGCGCATACTATCACCTTTGGTATTGGGTTGGCGCTGACCCAGATTCCAATGTGCTGACACTCTTACTAGAGGACGGAGGCAACGTCATGATTTCCGGATACATGGCGCTGAACGCTATGTATAACACCAACCCGCCGGCTGCGGGCGACTTTGATTTCGAATATCTTGGCGTCGATTCAACCGGTGCGTGGGGAGAGGACTATTTCACCTGGGCGGTTCGAGACACCGCTCTTGGTGCTGGCTGGGCGTTGGTTCCAGATTCGTCCAAGATCGATGTCGCCAAATACGGTGACCAGGAACGTTTCTGCTGTTACACACCGTATCTGAGGACCGGCGCCGTCCCGATATTCGTCAACGGGCTCTTGGTTGACGGATCGGTGCCTCCCCTTGGCAGTTATCAGGAACCGATTGGACACTTCTACGACAGTGGCACCTTCAAGACCGCATTCATCTTGTTCGACACCTACTATATGCCTGAGCCGGATATGAAGCCCACCTTCCGTGACATCCTCGAACATTTCGGCGAATAGGATAGCACGCACCTGAGAATAAGACCCACCTGTCCATTTTGGGCAGGTGGGTTTGTTTTTCTTAGGTGAGCTGAATCTACTTGCCTGCAATGCTACCAATCTCTATTTTTCTTCTCCGTCTTGGGAAAGAGATCGAGAGGATACGTCGAATTGCACTACTTTCACTACCTCGACAATAGACTGTTCTGTGAGAAGATTCCGCTGAGCGAAATCGCCGCCGAATTTGGCACCCCTCTTTACGTTTACAGCAAGAGGACAATTCTGCGCCATCTCGATAGGATGGAGAGTGCCTTCAAAGATGTTTCCCACCTTATTTGTTATGCCCTCAAGGCCAACTCTAATTTGGAAATTCTGAAGATTGTAGAGGCTCAGGGATGTGGGGCTGATGTCGTCTCCGGCGGAGAGCTTTTCCTGGCGCTTAAAGCCGGCATTGAGCCGAAGAAGATCGTCTTTGCCGGAGTTGGAAAAACCGATAAGGAGATAAGGTATGCCTTAGAATCCGATATCCTGATGCTAAACGTGGAATCGGAGCCGGAGTTAAGACTGATAGAGACAATAGCAAAGCAGCTCAATAGAGTTGCTCCCATCTCCTTCCGCATAAACCCCGGAATCGATCCTGTTTCTCACCCCCATCTGGCAACCAGCCTCAAAAGCACCAAATTCGGTTTGGAGGAGAAGGAGGCACAGAGACTTTATCACCAAGCCAGCAGTAGTAAGTATCTGGAAGTGGTGGGAATTCACATGCACCTTGGTTCTCAGATCATAACTCTATCTCCCTTTTACCAGGGCGCAAAAAAGCTTGTCGCAATTTACAACGAACTGATGTCTTCGGGAATAGAGTTAAGATATATCGATTTGGGAGGAGGTCTGGGAGTTCCCCTGGGTGAGTCGGATGATGTCCCCACTCCGGACGAATATGTCAGCCACCTGATACCGCTGTTCGAAAACATCCACGCCACCATAATTGCAGAGCCGGGCCGGTGCATAATGGGGAACGCGGGAATCCTGCTCACCAGGATTCTATACCTCAAAAGCACTTCGAGTAAGAACTTCCTGATTGTGGATGCCGGAATGAACGACTTCGTGCGCCCAGCCTTCTACAGTGCCAAGCACCAGGCCTGGCCGGTGGAAACGCCAACCGGGGAGGAAGGGCGATTCGATGTCGTCGGTCCCGTCTGTGAGGCCAGCGATTATTTGGCCAAAGACGTCCCCTTGACATCACCATCAGCAGGTGATTACTTGGCAGTGATGACCGCGGGCGCATACGGCTATTCCATGGCCTCCAACTACAACTCCAGATTGAGGCCTGCGGAGGTCTTGGTAGATAGGGATAACGTAACTTTGATTCGAAAAAGAGAGACACCAGAGGATCTGTTTTGACGGAGGACAAATTAGCCTACTCACGTCCCTCTTTCATAGAGGTTGATCTAGATGCCATCCGCTTCAACGTTAAGAGCATCAAGCAGAGGTTAGGAGACGGTGTCAAGCTGCTTGCGGTGGTCAAAGCCAATGCCTACGGTCTGGGCGCTGTCGAGGTTTCGCGAACAGTTTCGGAAGCGGGTGCAAAATACTTGGGGGTGGCTATCGTTGAAGAGGGGATCGAGCTGCGCAAGGCCGGAATCACCACGCCCATATTGGTTTTGTATCCCGAGCCTCCAGAAAGGGCCGAGCTCTTTCTGGAATACGACCTGATCCCCACAGTGTCAGACCAACTCTTTCTGGAGAGACTCAACCATCTGTGCTCACAGTCAAATAGAATCGGAGACGTCTTTCTAAAGCTGGACAGCGGCATGGGCCGCTACGGTCTTTCTCCCGGGAGCCTCCTCTCTTTAGCAGAGAAACTACTGCGGATGAGCAAGACGCGTCTCGCGGGACTTTCAACAAACCTCTCCGACCCTGAGAATGGCAGGGAGGGATATTCACTGGAGCAAATAGAGACATTTCGAAAGGTCGATCGCAAGTTACGAGGCTTGGGTTTCAGGGACTATCTGCGTTCGGTCGCCAATTCTACGGCCTTTCTGGACCTCCCCGAATCTAATTTCGATCTGGTTCGCATAGGTCACCTGCTTTACGGATCTTATCCCTCCGAGCAAGAGGCTTCGACGGTGCCTTTGAAGTCGGTTTTCGCTCTGAAGAGCAGGGTGTTGCTGCTGAAGGAGGTTGATTGTGGACGACCTTTAGGTTACGGTAACAGCTACACAACTACAAGGTTGACCAAAATCGCAACTCTCCCGATCGGCTACGCCGATGGGGTACCCCGCCAACTCTCGAACTGCGGACAGGTTCTAATCCGGGGTCAAAGAGCCAATATCATCGGTCGGGTCTGCATGGACGCCTTGATGGTGGACGTAACCGACATAGCTGATGTCCAGCTAGGCGACGAGGTGGTGTTGATTGGCAAACAGGGGGATGAAACCATAACCGTGCACGAGATAGCGAAAACCAGCGGAACCATCAGCTACGAAATCATCAGCCGGCTGTCTTTGAGATTGCCTCGGATATGCAAAGACCTACATAAGACCCCGGAAACGATGATCAAGGCTGAGGCGCTGAGGGAGCCAAGCCTGACGAAAAAGGTTGATTGAGCCGGATTCGTGATCAAAGCCGTCATAATCGTTCTGGGATTCGTAGTCATAATGTCTGGGTTGGTAGCCTTGAAGCTTGAGACCTCCAGAGACTTCATCATTCACGGACGCATAGCGATCAGTGGGGAGGAGGGTTGGAGAGAGGGCCAATTTGAGAATATGCATTTTGACTCAAGCAGCAAGGTAGTGACAGTTCTCTCCGGGAGCAAAGGCGCATACATATCCAAACCCTTCAAGACAGAGTTTCCCTTCAATGAGGTGGTTCTCACCTGGAACTGCCAGCTTTCCAAGGCAGGATATCTGACCGCCTCCGTCAGGGCCAGTAAGGACAATCAGGCCTGGACCAGCTGGTATGAGATTGCCAGGTGGCCGGGATTAAAATCAGGCAGGGAAGTCGGGGTGAAGCGGGATCAGGATGGATACATTAACGAAGACTACTTGGTGTTGAGTCAGAAACACAACCATATTCAGTTCAGGTTTGAGTTAGAATCATCTGACGGTGAGGGAGGACTCCACCTTGAGAGCACATATCTTGTTTATACTGACACGCGTGCCAACTATTTTGCTTTCAGGAGGCACTCCCCTTCGGCAGATTTGAGGCTCCCGGAGGTAAATCTGGAGGTTCCCTATCTCTCTCAACAGAGATTGCCAGATTCGATTTCCGGGAAGACATGCAGCCCTACTTCCTTGACCATGGTCATGAATTTCCACGGGGTGAAGGTTTCCCCACTAGAGGTCGCAGGGAAATGCTATGATGCCCCTAACGACATATATGGCAATTGGCCCTTCAATATAACCGTGGCGCGCAGCTATGGGCTCACTTCCTGGGTAGACAGGCACAACAGTTTCGGTGAGATCGCGAAGGAGCTCCAGGAGGGTTTCCCGGTTGTTCTCAGCATCGCCTTTCGTGAGGGGGAGCTCAAAGGTTCTCCGGTAAGCCAGACCGATGGGCATCTCATCGTAGTCCGGGGCTTCACATCTGACGGGAACGTGATCTGTAACGACCCCGCCTTTCACAATTCGGCTGAGGGTGTCATCATCTATGATCGAAACGAATTGGAGAAAGCCTGGACGGGTCACCACGGGGTGGCATATCATCTGCGTCCTTTCTAAGCTACAAACAGTGATATGATCAAGCCTAAGAGACTGAAAAAGGGGGATACAGTCGGGGTAGTGACGCCGGCAAGTCCAATAGATTCCTCTCGTCTGCGCCGTGGGATCGAGCGATTACAGGGCTGGGGATACAAAGTCAAGATCCATCCCTCCGCATATAGTCGGAGAGGCTATCTGGCCGGCGAGGATTATGCACGTGCTCAGGCATTGAATGAAGTCTTCGCCGACGAAGAGGTCGATGCCATCTTCTGCGCCCGAGGCGGTTACGGATCTGTGAGGATTCTGCCTCAGATAGATTACGATAACATCAAAAGAAACCCAAAGATATTTCTCGGTTATAGCGACATCACCAGTCTGCATCTGGCGATATACAGGAAAACCAGATTGGTGAGTTTTCTCGGCCCCATGGTGCAGACCGAGCTCAGCAAGAGAATGCCAATTTACAACAGAGATTCCCTGCTTGGCACCTTAAGCGACAAAACACCGAGAGTTCCGTTAAGAAATCCGAAAGGCATGCGAAGTTGGCGGATTCTGAGAGGAGGTGTTGCCGAGGGGATACTCTTGGGCGGCAACCTGACCCTCATAGCGATGTTAGCGGGGACACCTTACATGCCAGAGTTAAAGGGGAAGATCCTTTTCATCGAGGATACCGATGAAGAGCCCTCCAGCATTGACGGTATGCTTTTTCAATTGAAGTTAGCGGGTCTGCTGGACAAAATATCAGGATTGGTAATCGGACAGTTCACGAACTGCAAACCGACCAAAAGCGGTCGGCCGAGTTTGTCTATAACCCAAATCCTGAAAGATGTCCTTGCGGGAACAGATTATCCAGTCATATATAATTTTGCGTGCGGGCATGGCAGATATATCTGCACTCTTCCCTTGGGTGTACGAGCAAGAATCGACACAGATAAAAGGATGTTCACACTCTTAGAATCGGGAGTTATCTAAGCTGTGAAATTGACGTACGAAAGGTCCGATCTGAAAGTTATCGACCCCTTCCGGATCGCGAGGGGCACCACTACCGTTAGTCCCAGCATCATTCTCAAGATCGATGGCGGCTTCGGTGAGGCCGCTCCCAGCAGCTTCTACGGCGAAGACGTCGAGACTGTAACCTCTTTCATTGAAAGGGCCAAGAGCCTTATCGGTGAAGATCCCTTCAAGTTGGAGGAAATCCTCCGGAATATCGATTCCATTATGGAGGGGAACGGCTCCGCCAAGGCGGCCATCGATATCGCTCTATATGACAACCTGGGGAAGCTTCTGGGCCTGCCGGTCTATAAGCTATTGGGGCTCTCCCGACCCGACAGCGCTTATACTTCCTTCACTATCGCTATCGACGCACCCGAGACCATGAAGAGGAAAACCGAGAAGGCCCCCGGGTTCTCCGTATATAAAGTCAAGGTCGGCGTTCCCGGAGACGAGGAGATGATCGCTGCCGTCAGAGAGACCACGAAGGCGAAAATAAGAGTAGATGCCAACTGCGGCTGGAAACCGAAAGAGGCGGTGGAGAAGATCAAATCGCTCCACAAATATGATATTGAGTTTGTGGAGCAACCGGTGGAGAGAGACGATCTCGAGGGATTGCGATACGTCCGTGAGCGTGTGGATATACCCATCATCGCCGACGAGGGAGTGATGACCTCCAGGGATGTAGCGAGACATTACCGCGCGGTCGACGGTATAAACATAAAACTCTCCAAGTGTGGGGGCATTCGTGAGGGGTTGCGGATGATACATACGGCACGCGCCCTGGGAATGAAGGTGATGTTGGGATGTATGATTGAGACCAGCGTCGGCATTGCCGCTGCCGTGCAGCTGTCTTCATTAGCAGACTATTTGGATTTGGATGGTCACCTTCTGATTGAGAATGACCCTTTCGAGGGGTTGGGACTCGAAGATGGCAAGGTGGTTCTCTCTGATGCACCCGGTTTAGGAATAAAGAAAAGGGATGATTCGTAATACCCTCCTATTTGCAGCAAGCATCATATTGCTGCTCTTCACAGGTCTGGGCGGGGAGGTTGTGGCTGGAGACAAGGTGGCAGAGCATGGACCTTTTGTGAAGGTGGTGTATCCTAACGAAGGTGCGAGAATCGGGGCGCGCGATTCTACGTTCATATTCGGACAGGTCACTCCAGGGTCAAAACTGACAATCAATGGACATCACGTTAAAGTTCACGAAAATGGTGGCTACTTAGCCTTTCTGCCGATACAACCAGGGGATTTCGTTTTTCATCTGGAAGCCCGAAATCAATTGGGAGTAACGACCAAGGATTTGAATGTAAGAGTCCCAGAAGAGCTTATCATCCCCGAGGACAGTCTGCTGATCACAAATATGTGGCCATCCAGTGATATGACGTTGACCGCCGGCGATGTCTTAGAGGTTCGTTTCCGCGGAACCCCCGGTTGCAGTTCACTTTTCTCCATTCCCGGGGTGAGGGATGATATACCGATGGTGGAGCTTCCAACAGGAGAGGTGCCCTCCTGGGGAGAGGTTTTCAGAAGAAGAGAAGAAGGCACAGAAGGAGAACCCAGCGGGATCTATTCGGGAGTTTACCGCATCGACAAAGATGACAGTCTTAAGGAGGCTCCGATCGAGTTCAAGCTGGCTCGCGGGGACTCAATAACGGATTCAACCAGGGCCCTCATCTGCATAGAGCAATATGATGTTCCTCGGGTGGTTGAGTTTACCGGAGAACAACAGGTCGTCCGCACCGGTCCCAGAAGGGGATATCTGCTTCTGTATCAACCTCCGGGAGTGAGGACAGAAGCCACCGGACAGATCGGCGACTGGGTGAGGTTGGCTTTGGCCCCAGGGGTGGAAGCCTGGGCGCATAGGGACAGCATTCAGTTTCTGCCGGAGGGGACCTCGATTCCTGAGAGTCAAATAACATACATACGCACCCGAAAAACCGAGAGGGGTGTCCAGGTGAGAGTTCCTTTGCGGCAGAGGTTACCATACAACGTGGAGCAAAGCGTGAACCCCCGAATGCTGACGTTGAACATCTTCGGCGGAATCTCCGACACCGATTGGATACGATACGATTCTGATGACAACATAATTGATCAGATTCGCTGGCGGCAATCTCAAAAAAGGGTGTATCAGATCAAAGTCAATCTCAGACAGAGAAAGCAGTGGGGATATGATATATTCTACGAAGAGAAGACCCTGGTCTTAGAGATAAAAAAGGAACCGACATTCGGGGGAGCTTTGAAATCATCGGTTTCCGGGCTGACTTTTATGATAGACCCCGGTCACTCTCACGACAGCGGCGCCGTCGGCCCCACCGGCTTAAAGGAGAAGGACGTTAATCTCTGGATTGCTCACAAACTGAGGAAGATCTTAGAGAAGCACGGCGCTACTGTATATATGACCCGCTATGGTCACGAGCACGTCGAACTGTACGATCGGCCTGAAAAGGCGATGGACTGTAATGCCGACATACTGATTTCAGTACACAATAACGCTCTGCCCGATGGTGTCAATCCTTTCGTCAACAACGGCACCTCCACCTATTACTATCATCCCCAGAGCTATCCGTTGGCACACGCTATACATAAAAGGATGGTCAAGAATTTAGGCCTTCCGGACCACGGTCTGTATTACGGCAATCTGGTTTTGACTCGTCCCACGCAGATGCTGGCAGTTTTGGTGGAGTGCGCCTTCATGATGATCCCCGAACAGGAGGCGATGCTCCGCACAAAGGGATTTCAAAAGAGATGTGCTGAGTCTATCTATCAGGGGATTTGCGATTTCTTGAAAAACGAAAGCGACCATTAGTCTTTGAGAGATAACCATAGATGCTCCCTTTTCTTGGAGCGGGAGTGGTGGCTTCCGTTAAGCTCAAGCGTATAACCTTTCGCAGAAGACTTCCTAGAAAAGGTAGAAGATGAGTTTTAGGATCGTTAAAGGAATTATCCGGTTATCTGCTTCAGTCTGCTTATTCCTCCTTTTCATCTCGAGTGCTTCGGCTCAGAGGCTTCTTATCTTTATGGATTTTGATCAGACCGACCACCTGAAAGCTTACGGTGTTGCCTACTGGTGCTTGGAGCAGGGATACGATGTCGAGTGGCTCTTGAATTATCGGGGAGGTTCCTTCATGAGCGATTACGCTGACGAAGTCGCTCAGCTCTGCAAGCTTCGGGGAGTAACTCATTCAGTGGTGTCCCCTGCGGAGGAGGCCTCTATCAGAAAGACTATCGAGGACAACAACATGGAATCGGTGCTTTTAGAGAAGGCTCCGAAGGTCGCCATTTATGCTCCCCCGATTAGCGAAAATGAACCCTGGGATGACGCTGTTAATTTGGCCCTGACTTATGCTGAAATCCCCTTCGAGGTCATCTGGGACGAGGAGCTCCTGGCCGGCAAACTTCACGACTACGACTGGGTCCACCTTCACCACGAAGATTTCACCGGTCAATACGGAAAATTCTACGGCTCCTATCGAAATGCCCTGTGGTATAAACAGAACAAAGCTCTCAATGAGGCCACCGCCAAGAAATTAGGATTTAAAAAGGTGTCCCGGTTGAAATTGGCAGTGGCCAGGGCCATCAAGGAATATGTAGCTGGGGGTGGGTTCCTCTTTGCCATGTGTTCGGCCACCGACACCTACGACATCGCTCTCTCCGCCGAGGGGGTGGACATCGTCCCCACCGAACTGGACGGTGACCCCGCCGACCCCGATTGTCAGGAGAGACTGGACTACTCTAAAACTTTCGCCTTCGAGAATTTCGCAGTGGAGTTGAATCCCATGGTCTACGAACATTCGGATATCGATACCTCCCCCACCCGGGGGATGAGGATTCCCGGACCGGAGGCGGACTATTTCACCCTCTTCGATTTCTCGGCCAAATATGACCCGGTGCCGACGATGCTGATTCAAAATCACGTTCCGGTGGTGAACGGTTTTTTAGGGCAATGCACCGGTTACCACAAAGATAAAGTGAAGAGATATATCACCATCTTGGGAGAGACCGAGGGAAAAGGGGAGGTGAAATATCTTCACGGAAACTTCGGCAGGGGTACCTTCACTTTTCTGGGAGGTCATGACCCCGAGGATTACCGGCATATGATTGGCGATCCCCCAACACAACTGGAGCTGCACAAGAATTCCCCCGGATATCGGCTGATACTGAACAACGTTCTCTTTCCGGCGGCGAGGAAAAAGGAGAGGAAAACTTAATCAAGGAAACAGGGAACAGGAGATAGGAGATAGGAAATAGGGGTTAGGGGTGGACTATCCACTGTTTACCATTCACTACTTTACGTTGCGTCAGGACCGAAGCGGAGCGTGTCCTGACGTTAAAAGTTGTCGGGACTGACTTCGCTCCGGTCCTAAGACGACCTCAAAAAGAGAGGAACACTCAGCCGAAAGGTTTCCTGTTCAGTTGACCTCCCTGTTCACCAGGGTAGCCCCCTGGCCTCTGCCAGGGGGTTATTCTGAACTCGTAGAGGGGTGAATTTATTACCGCTCACTTCGGGCGGACAAATTCCGCCGGCTACAGATTCTCCTGCTTTCATTCCTCCGCCGCTGTATTATAGCGATATTTGGGGGTGGGGTATGCGGGCCGGAAGCTGCTCAGTTGTGCCATGCTGTAATTGATTCCCAGCTTACGAGTGACCGCATCCACGCCGCCAGCGACTGCCTGGCGCAGCAACTCCGGGGATATGTGGACGCGTCCATTGATCGTTAAGGTAGCCTCATGAATTGTGTCCTCTCCCTCTTCGCTGAGCTCCGGTTCAGCCTCATTTCGGACTAAACTGACCGAGACACCTCTCCCCCCAGAGCCGAGAAACATTTTCAGGTGGGCAATCTCAGCTTTCTGGAGGGAGAAACGCTCTCGAAGATCAAGGGCCAGCTCTTGTAAGAGGACGCCGGCCTCGAATCCATCCTTTTGTGATACCTTGAAGGTGGCATTGAGCCAACCAAGTTCTGCCTCCGCCTCGGCATAGCGATCGTAATCAATCTCCAGAGGCTCTCTCCCTGCAGAGAGGTCTTGCTTCAGAACAGCCAGCCAACGGTCTAAACCCTCACCGGTGCGGGCAGAGACTAAAACGACTACGGCATCGGCAAATCGCTCCTTCAAAAACCCCAGCATCCGTCTTCTGTCTGTCTCCGAGAGAAGGTCGACCTTGTTCAGAACGATGATGTCCGCCTCCTCCAGCTGTTTGGCGAAGAGGTAGGCGATGGAGGCTGGGAATCTTGGTTTTTTTCTTTTCAGGATGAATATTTCGGTCAGGTAGGTGAGCAGCGTTCGAAATTTCCCTCGCCCTTCCTTCATCAGTAGCTCTTCCAAACGGAAGGGATCAACGGCCACCGAGAAAGGGGCGAGCTCGAAGAGGTCCTTATACTTCCTCCTGAGCGGTTGGATAACCGTCGCCGCAAGGTCTGCACAGCTCCCCACTGGCTCACCCAATAGAATCTCGAGTTGGGTCTCTCTTACGAACTCCTCCGCAGCAATAATCAACTCATCGAAACGGCAACAGAAACAGCCGCCCGGAATCTCTTTGGCTTGAAAGCCGCGCAGTTCGACTAGCTTGGTGTCGACCAAATTGTCGGCCTGGTCGTTGGTGATGAAACCCACCTTTCCCCCAAGCTCAACGTAACGCTCCGCCAACCGGCACAGCAAGGTGGTCTTGCCGGCGCCCAGAAATCCTCCGACTATGACGAATCTCACCGCTCTCATAACCATACTCAAGATAATGCCTCCGACCTGAAATGACTGCCCAGGTGAGCCAATGGAGTCAAGTCAATCCACGCACAATTGTCAGAGGCTTATTTGCCGATGCAAAATTTCTCGAAGATTCTGTTTAGTATCTCCTCATCAACGGTCTCCCCCACGATCTCTCCCAGATGCCTGAGAGTGGAGCGGACCTCGGCGGCGATGAACTCCGAAGACAACCGCCCAGCTAACCCCCTTTCTGCACAGAGGAGGCTCTCTTTCGCTCTCAGGAGAGCCTCCCGATGACGACTATTAATCGAGACTAGCCGCTGCTGATGCCACTCCTCCAAGAAAGTCGCCGATTTTCTAATCGCCTTCTTGAGGGTGTCTAAATTAGTGCCATAGAGGGCAGAGATCTTTATGCTGCTTTGGTTGCCGAACTCCCTCTCGAGGGCTTCGACATTCTCCCGGGAGGCGATGTCGATTTTGTTTATGACCGGGAGGAAGCGGTATTGAGAGATGGTTCTGAAGGCCTCCTTATCCTCTTCGTTAGGTTTCTCGGAAGCGTCAAATAAGAGGAGAACCAGATCTGCCTTCTTGATCTCCTCCTCGGTTTTGAGAATCCCGAGATTCTCTATCTCCCCGGAGGCGGGACGAAGTCCCGCAGTATCGATTAGCTTGACCGGAAGCCCGGAGAGGTCCAGGTACTCGCTGATGACGTCCCTGGTGGTTCCCGGGAGGGAGGTGACAATGGCCCGCTCACTCTCCAGGAGTTTATTCAGAAGGGAGGATTTGCCCACATTCGTCCTTCCGGCGATCACAACCGAGAAACCGTGCCTCAGCGTCTCTCCCACTTCATAACTGTCTAAGAGTCGCTCGCATTCCCCCTCCAGGGCCTCAATTGCCGATAGGGATAGACCCGCATCCATCTTCTCGATCTCCTCTTCAGGAAAATCTATCTCCGCCTCCAGTTGCGCCAAAAAGTCTATGAGCTTCCCACGCATCTCTCCGATTCTTGAGGAGAGCCCCCCCGCCAATTGCTCTAAAGCAGCCTTCAGGGCAAGATCGCTTTTGGCCTGGATAATCTCGACGACGGCCTCCGCCTGAGAGAGGTCTAGCCTCCCGTTCACGAAAGCCCGCAAGGTGAACTCCCCGGGATGAGCAAGCCTGGCTCCGGCAGAGATGGTTGCCTCCAGAACCTTTCGAGAGACTAAAAATCCTCCGTGGCAGTTGACCTCGACTACCTCCTCGCCAGTGTAAGTTTTGGGGGAGCGCATCACCGTGAGCAGGACCTCATCGATCTTTTCTCCACTGTCGGGGTGGACGATTTTTCCAAGGTGAACGGTGTGGGATTCTGCTTTCGCCGGGGAGACCTTCCCTCTGAAGACCCTGGCGGCGACCTTCAAGGCCTCCTTCCCGCTTATGCGGACGATGGCTATTCCCCCCTCACCGGGCGGAGTCGAAATCGCGGCGATTGTATCTTCGGGGCAATAGTCCAAATTCAACATCTGAGGAAATTGATCTAACCGGGGTGGTCGGCAAAAAGCTATTCGAGGATGAATTGCTCTATCAATCTCTTGAAACGGTTTCCGTAAATAAGATCGTAGAGCTCCATATCGTGAGGAATAATCCTCTCTGCCTTTTCCCTGGTCGCCTCCACCAGCTTCAGCGCCGTCGATTTAGGTATCACCCCGGAGATGAGTTGCTCGCTCACGAAGTCGACCAACTTCTTCAGGCGGGCGATCTTTTCTGTCTCTTCCATCGCTTTATGGCCTCTTTTCTACACTAGATATCGCACAATGGTGTCTATGTCTCCCACTCCGTCTATCGCCTGAGCGTTCAATTGCCGTCGATCTTCAGGGGTCAGCTTCCCCTCCAGGTCTAAGATGTAAACCGGCTTCCCCTGTTGGTGAGCTCTGTTTACGGCGTCGATGCTGCCGCTCTTGTCTCTATTTTCATCTTTTATTTCCACCACAATTACCGCCTGAGAGAGCCCCACCACGATCCGATTTCTGGACATAAGACCGCCGACGGAGACCGGAGTATCCGGCAAAAACTCGGTCAGTAGCGCTCCACTTTCTGCAACCAGCTCGGAGAGCCGGATGTTCTCCGGAGGATAGATTCTGTCAAATCCCGATCCTAAGACAGCATAGGTCTTCCCGTTGGAGTTTAAGCTCCCCAGATGGGCGGCGGTGTCAATTCCCCGGGCCAGCCCGGAGACGACCGTAACCCCTAATTCGGAGAGTCTTTGGGCGATATCCACTGCACAGCGCAAACCCTCCTGAGAGGCTTCGGTAGTCCCCACCACCGCCACCCGAGGCCTCGCCTGCCGTTCAAATCCGCCCTTGAAATAGAAAAGGGGAGGGGGGTCAGCCAGCTGCCGGAGGCAACCAGGATAGCCTTCGTCCAGAACCGTGGTGACGTTGATTCCCTGGCCTGCCATTTCCTCGAGGATTTCTTCCGCCTCCTCCAGGCGGTTTCGAACCTCCAGGATCCTCTGAGCTCTCTTTTGGCCTATCCTGGGGAGAGAGGTGAGCTCCTCGATCTCGGCCTCCAGAATGTTCTCGGTGGCACCGAAGCGCAGGGTCAACATCTGGAAGGTTTTAGGACCAACTCCGGCATAATGCCTCAAGGCTAAAACATATTTGGCACGATTCGTTTCCATATTAGGAGCTCTCGAAGAATCCCCGGTGCCCAACCAGTTAACCCTCCCTTTTAATATAACTCCCAGATGGGTAAGGTCAATCCCCTGCAAGCTTATTTGGGGTGAGTGGCGAGTACTGAGCAGTTAATGGTTAATGGTGAATAGTAAAGAGTAAATAGCCTGCCCCCACTCACTTTGTGCCTGGAATTTGCTTATTGCACTGTTCCCTATAACCTATTTCGTATCTTCTATTTCCTATTCCCTTCCCCCTCTTTCTCGGTCAAACGGGCACTAATCTGAAAGAAGCTCTCAGGGCCAGTCGGTCAATCTGGTATGATGAAATTTGAAGGACTTGCGGTGGATGGGGCAGGGACCAAACCTCCTTAAACCCTCCGCGTGGGCGGGGGTGGGATAGCCTTTGTTGTTGAAGAAATCATACTGCGGATAGAAGCGGTGCAATTCCATCATGAGGAGGTCTCTGGTTACTTTGGCAACGATGGAGGCAGAGGCGATGGCATGACACTTGCGGTCTCCAGAGATGATTGTCCTCTGGGCCAGATCCGTGTCGGGAATGGACCGATTACCGTCTACCAGAATCAGCTTGGGATTGACTGTCAAGCTCTCCACAGCCAACCTCATGGCTTCAAGGGAAGCTCGAAGAATATTGTGTTGGTCGATGTAGTCCGGACCGATAATGCCGACTCCGACCTCCAAAGAGCTTCCCAGGATGCGCCTGTAAAGGAGATTCCTCTTGGAAGGGGACAGCCTCTTGGAATCATCCACACCGCTTATGAACATTGCCGGGGGGAAAATCACCGCCGCAGCCACCACCGGTCCGGCCAAGGGACCCCGCCCGGCCTCGTCCACCCCACAGATGAGGTTCACCCCCGAGCGATACAGACCTCTCTCCAGCCCCCACCGAGGCGGAGATTTTGACTTCGACTTCTGCAAACCGGAACGTCTACTTTTTAGTGACCTTTCTCTTTTCTGCGATGCGAGCCGATTTGCCGGTCAATCCTCGCAGGTAGTAAAGCTTGGCGCGTCGCACCCGACCCTCCCGCACCCGCTCTATCTTGGACAGATTGGGGGAGTGTAGCGGGAAGATCCTCTCCACGCCGATGCCGGAGGTCACCTTTCTGACGGTGAAGGTTTCTCCCACACCGGAACCGGAGCGAGCAATGACGGTGCCAGTGAAAATCTGGGTGCGAGTTTTGTCCCCCTCCCGAATCTTCACGTGCACCTTGACGGTGTCACCCGGTCCAAAGTTGGGGATTTTTTTCTTCAGATATTTGCTCTCGACTTGTGCTATTATCGACATCTTCGTTCTTCCTCCAGCGCTCAAGAAATGGGAACCTCCGTAGTTTGTCAATAGGGAACCGAAAGGGTCTTACTCGAACTCTCCCCCCTTCAGAAGGTCGGGGCGATGCTTTTTCGTTCTTTGAAGCGAGATCTCTTTTCTCCACCTCTCGATCTCTTGATGATGCCCGGAAAGGAGCACCTCCGGGACTTTCAACCCCTTGTATTCGGCGGGACGGGTATATTGGGGATAGCTCAGAAGCCCGCTGTGGAAGGAATCGGTCTCCGCGGACTCAAGTTTGCCCATGACCCCGGGGATGAGCCGCACCACCGCATCGATCATCACCAGGGCGGCAAACTCTCCTCCGGCGAGGACAAAATCACCCAGTGAGATCTCTTGAATTTCGTAGAGCTCTTTGATCCGTTCGTCGACGCCCTTGTATCGGCCACAGATGATCACCAGATGTTTTTTCCCAGAGAGCTCCTTCACCAGCTCTTGGTCAAACCGTCTCCCGGAGGCCTCCGTCAAGATTATGTGAGGACTTGCGTCTTTCTCGGTTATAGAGCCCAAAGCCCGGTCGAGCGGTTCCACCTGAAGCACCATCCCCGCTCCCCCCCCGAAAGGGCGGTCGTCTACGGTCTTGTGTTTATCCCCGGCGAAGTCCCGAAGGTCGATAATGTTGATCTTCACCACTCCCCGCTCTTGAGCCTTGCCCAGAAGGCCCTCATTTAGCGGATCCTCGAAGATCCTGGGAAAGATTGTCAGGACATCGATTTGCATGTCGTAAGGCTCAGTCCAAAAGGCCCGGGATGAGTTTTATTTCAATAAGGCCCTTCTCTAAGTCGATCTTTCTGACCACTCCTTTTGTTGCCGGAATCAGTATCTCCTCTTTCTGCGGGGATTTGACAACGAAGATGTCGTTGGCGGGATTCTCGAGGATTTCGACTATCTCCCCGATAACCTCCCCGTCGGTGTCGACCACCTTCAGTCCCATCAGCTCATAACAGTAGAAATGCTCCCCCGGCAGAACCGGAAGGTCTTTTTCTTCTATCGCCAACTCACGCCCTACAAGTTGGGAGGCTTCCTCGGCAGTGTCGATCCCCTCGAACTTCAGAGCCATCCGGTTCTTCAACGTTACCTTTCTTTCGATTCTCAACGTCTGTTCGACCTTGCCTCCCGAGATCCTCACCTCGGCCATTTTTTCAAAAATGGAATACTCTCCCGTCGAGGAGGTCACCACCACTTCCCCCTTTAGCCCCCGAAGGCGGGTTATTCTACCGATGGTTATGAGCTTACCTTCCAGAGCTACCCTTCAATGTCTCACTTCTCTGGGGGTTTCTCTTCGGTCGCTTCGGCTTCCGCAGGCTCTTGGGCCTCTGCTTTGACTTCCGGGGCCTTTTTGCCTTTCTTCTTTTTCTTGGGCCGCTCTTTAATCTGGGTGGTGATTGTCAGGTCGGAGACATCCCCTCCCTTCTTCATCAACTCCCACTTCTTCCACAGTCCCACCTGCTTGAATAAAGAGGCGACGGTCTCGGTCGGTAGCGCTCCCTCTTTGAGCCACTCATAGATTCTCTCCTCCTTGAGGTGCACCTCCGCGGGCTTCAATATGGGGTTATACCAGCCCAGGTTTTCAAGGAAGCGTCCGTCTCGGGGGCTTCTGGAATCGGCGGCCACAAAGCGGTAGAATGGCCTTTT
Organism: Candidatus Zixiibacteriota bacterium; assembly: GCA_030605835.1. Taxonomy (GTDB): domain Bacteria; phylum Zixibacteria; class MSB-5A5; order DG-27; family DG-27; genus DG-27. The sequence goes on from JAUWHO010000023.1 coordinate 143,719, forward strand.
CTTAGCTCCCATTCTGCGAAGTCTGATCCTAACTGCCAAACTTACCTCCAAAATCTGTTTCAATTAAATTCTTCTCTAAAATGGCAACATCCCTTTTGGAATCCCCTTCAACTTCCCCTTGGTCAGGTTTTTTATCATTTTTTGCATCGCGAAGAACTGTTTCAGAAGGCCGTTGACCTCCTGAATGCTGGAGCCACTTCCTCGGGCGATCCGCCGACGGCGACTGCCATCGACGAGGTGAGGGTGTCGCCTCTCCTCGATAGTCATGGAGTTTATTATGGCTTCGATTTTGACCATGGCGCCATCGTCGACCTTCAACCCTCGTAGAGCCTTGGTGCCTACGCCGGGAAGCATCTCCAGCAGGGACTCCAGCGGCCCCATCTTTTTCAGTTGCTGCAGCTGTTCGTAGAAATCCTCCAGGGTGAATTCCTCTTTCCTGAGCTTTTTTTCTAACTTCTCAGCCTGCTTCAAGTCCACAGCTTGCTGGGCTTTTTCCACCAGAGTGACCACATCCCCCAGGCCCAGGATTCGAGAGGCCATCCTATCGGGATGGAAAAACTCTAAAGCCTCCAGTTTCTCACCGACGCCGACAACCTTGATCGGCTTCCCCACGGTCGCACGTATGGATAGAGCCGCTCCCCCGCGGGCATCTCCGTCCAGCTTGGTCAAGGCCACCCCGTCTATGCCGACGCGATTGTTGAACTCCACCGCGACATTCACGGCCTCCTGGCCGGTCATGGCGTCGGCGACCAGGAGAGTTTCGTTGGCGGAGATTGCAGATTTGATGTCGGTCAGCTCCTGCATCAGGCCCTCATCGATCTGCAAACGCCCGGCGGTGTCGATGATCACCCACTCGAAGAACTCTGCAGTGGCCTTTTCGACCGCGTTGGAACAGATTCTGACGGGATTTTTCTCTTCCCAATAGACGGGGACATCTATTGACTTCCCTAAGATCTTCAGCTGCTCGATGGCGGCGGGACGATAGGTGTCGGCGGCAACCAGAAGCGGTTTCTTCCCTTTCCCTTGACCGAATCTCGCTAACTTGCCGGCCATGGTGGTCTTTCCCGAGCCCTGAAGCCCTATCAGCATGAGGGTAATGGGGGGACTGCCGGAGAGGTTCAGCGGAGCCGCCTTGCCTCCTAAAAGTTCGATCAGCTGGTCGTGGACGATCTTTATTACCTGTTGTCCGGGGGTGATGCTCTTTAGAACCTCTTCTCCAACGGCTTTGACCTGGATCTCGTCGATGAACTCCCTGGCGACCTTGTAGTTGACATCCGCCTCCAGGAGGGCTCGCCGCACCTCCTTTAAGGCCTCTTTGATGTTCTTTTCCGTCAGCTTTCCGCGGCCGCGGAGCTTCTTAAAGACGATCTCTAATCTTTCTGTAAGTTCTTCGAACATCTCAGTGCTATCTTGACGCCAAACTCCTTATCGGAAAAGTCCATCCTGAAGCTTAACCGACACCAGTCCTGTCGTTGAACGGTAGATAATATAAATCTTCCCGGCAAATTGGCAAGCTTTGATTTAGTGCCGCTCTCGAAGTAGAACGGAGGGGGACAAGCCCCCTCCCCACGGTGTAAGACTGCTCTTTCCTGTTCGCTGACATCTTCTCCCCTTCAATCGCTCCGCGGGGAGGTATATGGCTAAACCTCCCGTCCATCAAATCGGCGAGACCATGAATCAAAGGATGTTACTGAAAATAGTCGGCAATTTACAGGAGAAAGGAAAAGATGGAGTCCTTTGCGAGCGACAGCCACCGCTCCGGCAGTATCCCCAATTGGAGGGTGCCCCAGGCGGCGATAATCAGAGCTATGATAGCGGGGACGGAATAAGTGAAGTAGAACTTCTCGGCCGGCTTGGCGCTCATGTACATCACCACCACAACGCGGATATAGTAGTAAACCGAAATCAGGCTGTTCAAAACCCCTATCACCGCCAGGGTGACATAACCTTGCGAGACCGCCGCGGAGAAGACATAGAACTTCCCCACGAAACCGGCGGTGGGTGGGATCCCCGCCAGTGACAGCATAAACAGCGTCATCGCTAAAGCTCCCAGCGGATATTTGCTGGCCAGCCCGGCATAATCGGAGAAATTGAGGTTGTCCTCACCTCTTTTCCCGAAGACTATGAGGATACTGAAGGCGCCGACGTTCATCAAGGTATAGACCAGAAGGTAGAACATCGCCGCCGAGGTTCCCACGGGACCACCGGCAACCACCGCCACTAAGACATACCCGGCATGGGCGATACTGGAGTAGGCCAACATCCTTTTGAGGTTGTTCTGAGCGATGGCTACGATGTTGCCGACCGACATAGTGACGACCGCGACAATCCAGAGTAGATTCGTGAATTCCGGCGAGCTAGTATTGAAAGCATATATGACGATACGCAACAGCACCGCAAATCCCGCAGCTTTGGGACCCGCCGACATGAAGGCGGTGACGGAGGTGGGCGCGCCCTGGTATACATCCGGCACCCACATGTGAAACGGAACAAAGGCGACCTTGAAAAAGAATCCTATCAAGACCAGGACTATGCCTATTAGACCGATAATCGATAAGGACTCCTGACCTGAAAGAAGGGCGAATATCTCCCCGAGGTTGGTGGTGTGGAAATTCCCATACAATAGGGCGATGCCATAAAGGAGAAATCCGCTGGCGAAGGCTCCTATAAGGAAATATTTTAAAGAAGCCTCGTTGGAACGGGGGTCGGTCCGGTTGAAGCCCGCCAGAACGTAAAGTGCTATCGACATCACCTCCAGACCCAGGAAGATCGAGATCAAATCCAGGCTGGAGGCCATAATCATCATCCCCACGGTGGAGAGCAGAATCAAGAAGAAATACTCCGCGTGATAGATTCCCTCCCTTTTGAGGTAATCGACTGAGATCAAAGTCACCAACAGAGCGCCCAAAAGGAAGATGAATTTGAAGAACAGGGCGAAGTTGTCGGAGGTGACACTCTCGCCGAAGGCAAAGATCGTTTCTCCCCAGAGGCTGCCGACGGCATAGAATCCAGCCAGGAGGCCGGCAAAGCATATGATCGGAATGCCGAGGCGCCATCTCTTCGGCGCAAACAGCTCTACAAAGATGATAACAAAAGCCGTGGCTATCAGTATTATCTCCGGCAGGATGGCGCCTATGTTAATCGAAGGTATCGGTATTGACATGCTACACCTGTGGGGAAGCTAGATCCTCAGTGACGGCGACCGCTGTCTCAAAAATCTCAACCTCCGCCTTGAAATCCGACCGCGATACTGTTACCATCCACGATCACCGGGACCAGACGTTTCCCGGTCAACTCCACCACTTTCTTCTTGGCCTCTGGTTTCTCGTAAACGTTGATCTCCTCGAAACAGACATTCCATTTCTTCAGATCCTCCTTGGCGGCCACGCAGTAAGGACAGCCGGTCTTTGTGTATATGGTGACCTTCTTATCCATTGTCACTGCCCTCGGTGTATTTCCCCACCCCCAAAACTGTGGGTTGAAACCTCCAATTGAGATTCGTCAATCTGAAAATCTCTTCTCGGTTGCACTTGTGGCATTACCTCTTCGACCCGGTATTTCTCATTGACGGTCTCCATCAATTTGGCGACGGAGGCCTCCATTCTGCTTGTAAAAGCGGAGGGGTATATTCCGATCAGGAAAATGACTATGACTATCGGAACCAGGATCAGTTTTTCTCTGAGCGACAGATCCTTCAACTTCTGATTTTCCGGTTTGTCCACTTTCCCGAACATCACCCGCTGATACATCCATAACATATATACCGCTGCCAAAATTATGCCGGTGGCCCCGAAGGCAGCATATAGCCAGTTCTCGCGGAAGGTCCCCAGGAGGATTAAAAACTCTCCCACGAAGCCGTTGGTCCCCGGAAGTCCGATCGAGGATAAAGTCACAATCATGAAGAAGGCGGCAAAGACCGGCATCACCTTGCTTATGCCTCCGAAGTCGCTTATCAGGCGGGTGTGGCGACGCTCGTATAGCATACCCACGAGTAAGAACAACGCTCCGGTCGATATGCCGTGACTCAGCATCTGAAGGATAGAACCCTCTAAGCTCTGCATGTTCAGAGCAAAAAGCCCCAACATCACGAAGCCGAGATGCGATACCGAAGAATACGCCACCAGGCTTTTGACATCCTTCTGCACCAGGGCCACGAAGGCCCCATATATTATGCCTATTATGGCCAGGATCGAGAACAGCGGGATGAAGTGAATGGTCGCTTCCGGGAAGAGGGGGAAACAGAATCTCAGGAAACCGTAAGCGCCCATTTTCAACAAAACCGCCGCCAGAAGAACGCTCCCGGCGGTGGGAGCCTCGACGTGGGCGTCGGGGAGCCAGGTATGCAGTGGCCACATCGGGACTTTGATGGCGAAGGCCAAAGCGAAAGCCAAAAACATCCAGATCTGATAATTGAAAGGTATCTGTATGCCCTGATAATCTAATAGGTTAAATGTCGCCACCCCGGTATAGGATTGATTGACGAAATAGAGCGCCAGAATGGCCACTAACATCAAGAGACTACCGGTCATCGTAAAGAGAATGAATTTCACGGCGGCATATATCCTCCGGGGTCCGCCCCAGACGCCGATGATGAAATACATCGGTATGAGCATCGCCTCCCAGAAGACGTAGAACAGAAATAGGTCTAACGAGACGAAAACCCCTATCATCCCGGTCTCCAGCGCCAGGATCGATATCATGAATCCCTTCACTTTTTCGGTGACGGCGTTGTAGCTGGACCATATAGCGATTGGCGTTAAGAACGTCGTCAAGAGCACCAGAAAGAGGCTTATGCCGTCGATCCCCATGTGGTATCCCATTCCCAGACTGGGGATCCAGGAATAGAGCTCCACAAACTGCATATCGCCGGTGCCGGGATCGAATTTGAAATACAAGAAAAGCGACACCAGGAAGGTGACCAGGGAGGTGAACAGCGCCACGTTTCTTACAAGGAGTTGGCGATTCTTATCGACCAACAGGAGTAGAACAATCCCCAGAGCCGGGAGGAAGGTCACTACTGTCAGGATCGGAAAACTCTCACCCATATTCATTCAGGTCCTATCTGAGCATGAAGTATCCCAGGATGATGACCACCCCGACTACGAATCCCAGGGCGTAGTTGCGAACATAACCGGTCTCGAACCTCCTTATCAGATTCCCGATCAGACCCACCAGCTTGGCAAGCCCATTGGCGCTACCATCAATCACTATTACGTCGAAGAACCTCCAGCAGATTATTGCGAAGAATTTGAGAGGTTGAACGATCACGGCGTTATATATTTCATCCACATAGTATTTGTTGTAAATGAGGGTGTAGATGGAGCGATATCTCTCAGCCAGCTTCTTGGGAAGCTCGGTCTTCTTGATGTAGAAGGTATAAGCTAAATAGACCCCTCCCAGGGCGATCAGAACTGAGATTATCATCATCAACAGCTCCACTCCTCCGGAGTGGTGAGTTTCGACCGCTTTCGACACCTGTCCAAAAGATGGTTCCAAGAACTTCTCTATGCGGTTGCCGCCGCCCAACAGATGCGGAATGCCGACGTAACCTCCTATGACTGCGAGAACTGCCAGTATGATCAGAGGTACGGTCATTTTATTCGGGGACTCGTGGGCACGCTTCTCAAGCTCCGGAGTCAGACGCGACTTCCCATGGAAGGTCAAAAACAGGAGTCGGAACATATAGAAGGCGGTCATGAGGGCTCCCGCCGCTCCCAGAAACCAGAGGAGAAAATGCCCCTGCGCACTGGAGAATGCCTTCCAGATGATCTCGTCCTTACTGAAAAATCCCGAGAAACCGGGGATGCCCGCGATGGCCAGAGTTCCCATCAGGAAAGTCCAGTAAGTGACCGGCATATGTTTCTTGAGGCCGCCCATCTTCTGGATATTGAGCTCGCCGGCTAGGGCGTGCATCACCGAGCCAGCACACAAAAAGAGCAGCGCCTTGAAGAAGGCATGGGTCATCAGGTGGAAGATGCCGGCACCGAAGGCTCCCACTCCGCAGGCCAAAAACATATAGCCGAGCTGGCTTATGGTGGAATAAGCTAAGACTCTCTTGATATCATTCTGCATCAAGCCGATGGAGGCCGCATACAGGGCGGTGACGCCACCGACGATGGCCACCACCAGCATGGAGACCGGTGCCATCAGAAACAGAGCCGACAGACGTGCCACCATATATATGCCCGCAGTCACCATGGTGGCGGCGTGAATCAGTGCCGACACCGGCGTGGGTCCCTCCATAGCATCGGGCAACCAGACGTAAAGTGGGATTTGTGCTGATTTCCCTACCGCTCCGAGAAATAACAACAAGGTAATGGCGGTGGCGGCGGCGCCTCCGTATTGTAACACCTCAGGTGCTCTTTCCAAGATCGGGGTGAAATAAACGGTGCCGAAGATGACGAAAGTCAACATTATCCCCAGTGCAAAACCGAAATCCCCGATTCTGTTGACGATGAAGGCCTTTTTGCCGGCATCGGCGGCGCTCTTCTTCTCATACCAGAAGCCGATCAAAAGGTAGGAACATAAGCCCACCGCCTCCCAGCCGATGTACATTAGAAGGAGGTTGTCAGCCAGGACTAACAGTAACATTGAGAAGGTGAACAGATTCAGGTAGCTGAAGTAGCGCACATATCCGGGGTCATCGTGCATGTATCCGGTCGAATATATATGTATGAGGAAGGCCACCCCGGAGACTACCAGAATCATCAAAGCCGAGAGGGGGTCAACTAAGAAGCTGAACGCAGTCTTGAAACTGCCGGAGACCACCCAGGGGAAGAGAACTTTCTCGAAATGCCTCGCTTCGGGAGCCAGTTTCAAGAGGTCAAGGAAGACTCCCAGCGAGACCAGAAATGATAGCCCCACGCTCCCGCAGGCAATCAGATTGATCAAACCCCTTTTGAACTTCCAGCCAAAAAGCCCGTTTAAGAGGAACCCCAGAAGTGGAAAAAGCAGAACTAACCAGACTTTATCGAGCATCCTTCACTCTGACTGCGACTACCTCCAAGCCTTCATAATCGATGAGTAGCTGGAATTGAATCCGTTTAATCTGCTTAATCCGCTGTGAATGAACTTCTACCATTTCATTATGTTCAAATTATCCACGTTGACCGATTCCCTGTTTCTGAATATCATGACTATGATCGCCAGCCCAACGGCGGCCTCGGCGGCGGCGACGGTCATCACCAAAAAGACAAAGACCTGTCCGGACAGCTCCTGCAAATGGACAGAAAAGGCGACCAAAGTGAGATTGGCGCCATTCAGCATGAGCTCGATCGACATGAGTATAATTATGGCGTTGCGCCGTACCAGGACGCCTATGACCCCAACCGTGAAAATGATTGCCGCCAAGCCTAAGTAATATCCTAACGGTACAGGCATATTCAGTATCCGGTGTTCAGCAGTTAGTGACTTCTCTTTAAGAACATAAACATCAGTGTCTAAAGCTTCTTCTTCGCCAGAATTACCGCTCCCACTATGGCGACCAGCAGGAGCAATGAGGTGACCTCAAACGCAAACAGATACTTCGTGAAGAGCAGGCTCGACAGTTCGGTTATGCTGGTGAAACTGCCTTTATCTCCAGCAGGGCTGGGCCCGAAATCACCTAAGCCCGCCTGTATGAATATGCCGACCTCCAGGACTAACAGCAGCCCCAGAATTATCCCCAGCGTTCTCTGTATCTTCCTTTTCTCCGGTCCGAACTCGTCTCGTTTCAGATTCAAAAGCATGATGACGAACAAAAACAGCACCATTATGGCGCCGGCATAGACGATCACCTGCAGTGCGGCCACAAAGGTTGCCCCCATTATCGCAAATAAACCCGCAATAGAGCACAGCGTGACGATGAGGGCGATGGCGGAGGCCATGGGGTTACGAAAGGATATCACCATTATCGCCGAGACGATCGCTGCCAGACCAAATATTATGAATGCCGCCGTAACCATGCTCGAAACCGCTACTAGAAATACGTTTCAGGCTCCGCCCGGAACTGAAACTTCTTTTCTCTGATGAAGCCCTTAGCTCTCCCTTTCTCCAGCTTGTCGAAGTTCTCCAAAAGCATCTCCTTAGTCCACACGAAGTTCTTGCGATCGTATTGCGAGAACTCGAACTCCCAGCCCAGCCTTATGGCCTCCTCCGGACAGGCCTCTTCGCAATAGCCGCAGAATATACACCGGATTTCGTCTATTTCGTACAGTTTGGCAACTCTTTCCCCTCGCTCGTTTTCCTCCGGCTCCAAATATATACAGTCCGAGGGGCAGGCGATGGCGCACAAACCGCAGGCGACGCACCTTTCTTCTCCGTCAGGATAGCGAGTCAGGTAGTGCAATCCCCGGTAACGCGGCGCGAATTTCGCCGGCTTGCGAGGATAATCGATGGTGATCGTTTTCCTGAAGAGGTGTTTGAAGGTGGTCGCCAGACCCTTCGGGATCGCTAAAAAGATGCTCGCAAGAATTCTAATCAAATCTGCCACCGCAAAATCACAGGATTGCAATCAAAGCCGTCACCATGGTGTTCAAGAGCGCCAGGGGAAACAGCACCAACCACCCGAACCTCATCAGCTGGTCATATCTGAAACGGGGCAAGGTCCCCCGAATCCATATGTAGCTGAACAAAAAGAATGACATCTTCAGGAGAAACCAGACCACCGGCGGCAGAATTGGCCCACTCCAACCCCCTAAAAACAGTGTCGCCGCCAGAGCCGAAACCGTGATCATGCTGGCGTACTCCCCCATGAAGAACATTGCGAACTTCATCCCTGCGTACTCAGTGTGATAGCCGCCAACCAACTCCGCCTCCGCCTCCGGCAAGTCGAAGGGGATACGGTTGGTCTCAGCTATGGCGGCGGTCACAAACAAGAGAAACCCAATCGGCTGGCGGAAGATGAACCAGTCGAGAATTCCACCACTCTGGGCTTTGACAATTTCGTTCAAAGATAGGGTGCCTGCGAGCAGCAAAACACCGATGACCGAGAGCCCCAGGGAGACCTCATAGCTTATCATCTGGGCGGAACTGCGCAGCGCCCCCAAAAGGGAGTATTTACTGTTGGCGGACCATCCCCCCAGAACTAACCCATATATGCCCAGGGAGCTCACCGCAAAGATGAACAGAATTCCGACGTTGAGGTCCGATATCATCAAGTTGGTGGTTTCGCCCGCAACCGTTATCTGGTCTCCCACCGGGATTACCGCGATTGCCAGAAGAGCCGGGATGAACGTCACCAGTGGTGCCAGATTATAAATGATCTTGTTGCAGCCGGCGAGAGTGAAATCCTCCTTGAAGAGAAGCTTGACGGCGTCAGCTATCGGCTGCAGCAGGCCATGATAGCCCACGAAGAGCGGTCCCTTCCTCACCTGTATGTGAGCCACCACCTTCCTCTCCGCATAGGTCATATAGGCGACGCAGGTCATAAGCCCGGCAAATATGACCAGGACCTTGACGACCATTATGATGATCGGGATCAGCATCTGCTAAGCCTTCGCTATTCTCACGTAGTCCAAGGTCTTCTCTCTATCTCTCAACTTATTAACATTCTTATCCGAGTAGTTGCGAGGCAGAAACACCACCCCGGGGGGAGATTTCTTCGAGATTGCGACTTTCACCTCTAAGGCCCCTCTCGCCGATTCCACCCTGACGGTGTCGTCCTCTTTCAGCTCCAAGGACTTGGCATCTTCGGGACTGATCTCCAGATGAGCTTCCGGCGCCACCAGCATCATGTCCTCATTGTAATTAGTCAGGTGACGGAGGTGATACACCAGATCGCCGGTCAGCAATGGGTAAGGATAATCGCTGTCACCTGAGGTGTAACTATCAAACTCGACCTCGTAAAGCGCAGGCTCGAACACCCTCTCAGCCAAGGCAACGATTCTTCCCCTGGCTCCCAATTTGTCATAATCGAGTCCGGCAGCGTCGGAGGAAAGAGTGACCATCTCCCGGAAGATCTCCGGTGGGTTTTCGTAGACAAATTCGGCACCGAGTTTCTGGGCCAAACGTGACAGCGTTTGCCAACTCTCCCTCACACCCTTCGACGGTGCCGCCCCTCTCTGGAAGCGCTGAATCCGCCCTTCAGTGTTCGTAAATGTCCCCTCGGTTTCGACGAAGCTTGTGGCCGGCAATATCACTGTCGCCATCTTCGCGGTCTCGGTCAAGAAGAGCTCGTGGACTATAAGTAAGTCAAGCTTGCTCAGACAATCGTGAATATATTCCCAATCGGGGAAATCACAGAGGAGGTCGGATTGATAGAGGTAAAGGCCTTTGATGTTGCCCTTGCGGATTTGCTCTAACATCTTTATGGTGTCAAAACCCTCTGCCTCCGGGAGACGGCAGTTCCACAGCGACTCGATTTTCTCCCGACCCACCTTATCCTCACGGTGCCTCCTTGCGGGCAGATAATCGGGAGTGAGCCCCCAGTTTAACGCTCCCAGATAGTTGCCGGAATCAAAGAGCAGGTTCACGCCTCCCCTGGGGTTGCCGTTGTTTTCGGTCAAAACCGCAAGATCGTTTATTGCCAGAAGACAACTGCTCCCCAGAGGCCCCTCCCACAGATCTTGACCGACAACGAACAGACAATTCTCGGATTCGGCGAGGGCTCTCGCCAGGATGCTGATCCTCTCCTCAGAGAGACCACAGCTCGCAGCTATAGTGTCGTAATTCGTCTTCTGCAGGGAGTTTGCCCAGCGCGAGAACTGCCCCCCGCGGAACGGCCCGGCATCGCTGTAAAGCTTCTCCTTCACGATGACCTTCAGCAATCCGAGAAGCAAAGCCAACTCCCCCCCAGGCCTGTAAGTGAAATTCTGCACCGAGTAGATTCCGAAGTCCAGCTTGCGTGAATTCGCCGCCAGGACTCTGAGGCCGGCTTTGCGTATACCCCTCTTCAACCACATGGTGTAAATCGGATGGGTAGAGGCGATATCGGTTCCGATCACAAATACGGTGTCGAAGCTCGCCACCTTTTCTAAGGGAACCGACATCTTCTGCATCTCGAAGAGGATTTTCAACGCTCCCGCACCCAGGAGGCTTTTTCTGTCCCCACGGAAATCGAGGTTATTGGTGCCGACTCCCTGTCGCATCAATCTGCTGAAGAGATAGGCCTCTTCGTTGGAGACCAGATCGGAGGCAATCCCACCCAGAGCCTCCGGCCCGCTCTCAGATTTTATCTTCTTGATCCCCTCCGCAATGAAACCCAGAGCCTCCTCCCACTGGACCTCGCGGAAAGTGTCACCTTCCTTTATCATCGGAGATTTGATGCGGTCGGGATGGTTTGAAAATACAGAGCCGAATCGACCGCGGTCACAGAGCATCCCCTCGTCGATGGAGTCATTCCTCCTGCTGGTATTTCGTATATGTCCCTTCCGCTGGTGTGACCAGGCGGTCATATTACAACCATCGCCACACATAGGACAGACCGTGGGGGTCTGTTCACACAACCAGGGACGGATCTTATAACGGAAGTTCCGGGCCGTCAAGGCTCCCACCGGGCAGTACTCGACGGTGTTGCCGGAAAACTCGTTAAGGAACTTCTCACCTCCCGGAGCAGATATATGCGTCTTCGAGCCCCGCCCGAAAACACCTAAATCGGAGTAACCGAAAATCTCCCTGGTGATGCGAACGCAGCGGAAACAGGTGATACAGCGATTCTGATTTCGGTAGATCAACGGTCCCAGCTGAAGGTCGTCGAAGCGATAATGGGTATCGACGATCCACCTGACTTTATCCTCACGGTAGCGGGTCATCATCGGTCCGTGATCGTAAGTCAGATCCTGGAGGTCGCATTCCCCTCCTTTGTCGCAGGTGGGGCAATCTAAGGGATGATTGGTGAGGACAAACTCCAAAACCTTTTCCCGAGCTTTTATCACCTTTTCTGTGTTGGTGTGAACCACCATCCCTTCTGCCACCGGATTCACGCAGGAGGCCACCAGCTTGGGCATCTTTTCGACCTCCACCAGACACATCCGGCAGGCGCCGACAGACTCCAAATTGGGATGCCAGCAGAAGTAGGGAATATCTATGCCGACGCTTAAGGCCGCCTCCAAGATGGTGCTATCCTTCGGGACTTCGACCTCCCGATCATCTATAGTCAATTTTACCTTACTGTTGTCCATCTTCGGCTTACTTGAACACCGGCTTCCCCTTTACCATACAGGTTTTATTCCTTATGTGATAGTCGTATTCCTCCTGGAAATGCTCGATTGTGGAGCGCACCGCCGGCACCGCTGCATCTCCCAGAGGGCAGACAGTGTATCCCTCGATGTAATTGCATATATCCAGCAGCAACTCTACATCCCCCGACTCTCCTTTGCCGTTCTCTATCCGTTCTAAGATTTTCAGCATCCAGTAGGTCCCCTCCCGGCAGGGGGTGCACTTCCCACAGGATTCGTGCTGATAAAATCTAGTCAGCCTCCAGGCGACATTCACCATGCAGGTGGTCTCGTCCATGACGATCACTCCCGCAGAGCCGAGCATGCTGCCGGCCTCGACAACAGACTCGAAGTCGAGCTTGACATCAAGCTTGTCCGGGGTCAATATCGGGGTGGAGGAGCCACCCGGTATGACCGCTTTCAGCTCCCGGTCCTCGAAGATCCCGCCTCCGTATTCGTATATCAGCTCCCGCAGAGAGATCCCCATCGGCAGCTCGTAGTTGCCGGGACGTTTGACCTGTCCCGACAAAGAGAATATCTTCGTCCCGGTTGACTTCCGCGTCCCCATGGAGGCGAACCATTCCGCACCCTTATTGATTATGTGAGGGACGTTCGACAGGGTCTCGACGTTGTTTATCACCGTGGGGCAACCGTACAATCCCACAATTGCAGGATAAGGAGGTCTCACCCGGGAGAGTCCCCTCCTCCCCTCGATTGACTCCATCAACGCCGTCTCCTCTCCGCAGATGTAAGCGCCGCCGCCTCGATGGAGGTGGATTGTCAAATCGTATCCGGAACCGAGGATATTCTTACCCAGGAAATTCTTCTCCTCCGCCTCGCTTAGAGCTCTCAGTAGCTGTTTTGCCCCGTAGCCGAACTCCCCGCGTATATAGATGAAGCCGGTGTGGGCCTGAACGGCGTAAGCAGCAATGATCGATCCCTCTATCAGCTGATGGGGGTCTCTTTCGAGCAGTTGCCGATCCTTAAAGGTGCCGGGCTCAGATTCGTCGGCATTTATTAAGAGATACTTGGGCTTGGGCGAATCTTTGGGGACAAAGCTCCACTTCACCCCGGCCGGGAAACCTGCTCCGCCTCGGCCTCGAAGCCCGGATTCCTTGACGATGTCGGTGACTTGATCCGGAGTATACTCCTTGAGAACCTTGGGCAGGGCGGTATACCCACCGTTTTTCATATAAACCTTGATGGTGTCCTGACCGGGCTCGTCGATATATTTGAAGAGAATCTTCTCAGGCATAAATCTGAGTTCTACTTAAGTTTCTTCAGAGCCTTCTTCGCCTCTTTATAATCCGGCTCCAATTCCAGACATATCCGGTACTCAACCCGGGCGGAATCGGGCTTTTCCATCTTCTCGTAGATCATCCCCATCCGCCAGCGAGCCGCGGCCCAAGAGGGGCTGTTGGGTAAGCGTTCCCGCTCAAGGTATTTCTTAAAACAGTCCAGCCCCTTCTTCAGATCTTTCCCGCTGAAGAGATGTAGCTTGCCTCGCTGATAGAGTATGTTGGAATCGTCAGGGTCAGTCTGTTCGATCTCTTCGAGGACCACCTCCGCCCTGGAGAAATCCTCACGATCGAGCAAAAAATAGAAATACCTGAACGCAAACTCGGTGTTGGTGCTGTCGTAAGCGGTTGCGGCTCGAAATTCCCAGTCGGCCTTGGCGTATTCTTCCCGGACTTGATGACAGAGGGCCTTGGCGAAATGTCCCAGCGCCGGTTTCATCTCCTTCAAGGCTTCGGCAAGCTTCAAAGCTTCATCCTTATTCCCTCCGACAATCCCCGGGGCTTGGAGGAGATACTGCATCAGATTGAACTTGGCCTCATAGTTTGTGGGATCGAGCTCAATCGCCCTCTGAAATTCTCCCTTGACCTTCTTCGCCCTGAAAAGGCCACCCAGCCCGCTCCCCTGGGATAGCTTCATCCCCAAAGCCATCCCATACCAGAGGTGATAGTAAGAACTGTCAGGCGCAAGCTTCACCGCCCTCTCTCCGTAGAATACGGAGCTATCGTAGTCGCTCAGGCCTATATAGGCTTTGCACATCCAGTAGGTGGCAGCGGGACTTCTTTCCTCCTCCTGCGACCCCTCGTTCACTAATTTGACGATGGCCCGGAATTCCCCCTCATTCCAGAGGCTGTCGGCGGCGAGGTAAAGCACCTCGGGGGAGAAAGCCACGACGTCCACCGGAAAGACGATCAGAATCACTACAAACAGCGCCTTTCTCAAGATGGGGGACCTCCCTTTTTTGTTCCCTCTCGCCTGAATTCCTCTAAGAGCTCATCCACCCTCTCCCGGGTTAGGTTCTCGTGATACTCGTCGTTGACCTGCATCATCGGGGCACTACCACAGGAGCCCAGACACTCCACCGTTACCACCGTGAAAAGACCATCCGGAGTGATCTCTCCCAACTTCACGTTCAATTTCTCCAACAGATAATCGACCAGACTATCTGCCCCCAACAAGGCACACGAAAGGTTAGTGCAGACTTGGATAAAGTATTTCCCCACCGGCTTTTTGGGAAACATGGTGTAAAAGGAGGCGTTCTCAGCCAGCTCCACATAAGGCAGCTCAACGACCTCAGCAGCCTCTTTCAACTGCTCGTCGCCGACATAGCCGAACTGATCGTAAACCACGTGTAACGCTGGAAGTATAGCGGTTCTTCGGTCCGGGAACTTGTCCTTCAATTCCTGGAGTTTCTCTATCGATTCCTTGGAAAGTGACATTGTATTCATTCAGCTTCTCGGTTTCGGATGAGGGTTTAGCCGCCGCTGGCGGTCATCCGAAACCAACAGGAGGGAGAACCATCACCTATCTATCTCCCCCAGGACGATGTCTATAGAGCCGATATTCGCAACCACGTCTGCGAAGAGCCTCCCCTCTACCAGCTTGGGAAGTGCCGAGACATTCACGAAGGAGGGAGCTCTGACCCTCCAGCGATACGGTTTTTCGCTCCCGTCGGAGACTAAATAGAAGCCCAGTTCTCCCTTTCCGGTCTCGATGCTCTGAAAAACCTCTCCCACCGGCGGTCGAAAACCATCCACCACCACCTTGAAGTGATGGATCAAGGCCTCCATGCTTGTGAAAATCTCTTCCCTTGGAGGCAGAAGGTACTTGCTGTTCTGGTTAATAAACGGTCCCTCGGGCATCCCCTCCAGGGCCTGCCTTATGATCTTTAGGCTCTGATGCATCTCCTCCAGACGGACCAGGTAGCGATCGTAAACGTCACCGTTTTTTCCGACCGGGACCACGAAATCGAACTTCTCATAAGAGGAATATGGATTTGCTTTGCGCACGTCCCACTTCACTCCGCTCCCACGTAAGTTGGGACCGGAAATCCCACAGGCGATGGCATCTTCAGCCGAAATCACTCCCACTCCTTTGGTGCGATTGAGCCAGATGCGGTTGGTGGTCAAAAGATTCTCATAATCGTTGATCTTATCCGGGAAGGTGTCGAGGATTTCCTTCACCATTCTGTCCAACTCTAAAGGCAGGTCCTCATACAGACCTCCGAAGCGGATGTAGGAGGACATCATGCGCTGTCCCCCGCAGGTTTCGTATATCTCTAAAATCTTCTCCCGCTCCCGGAAGCAATAGAAAAACATGGTCATAGCGCCGATGTCCATGGCGTGGGTGCCCAGCCAGACCAGATGGCTTGCCAGCCGCGTCAACTCCGCCAGCATCACCCGAGCCCACTGAGCCTTGGGGGGGACTTCAAGGTCTAGAAGCTTCTCCACCGCCAGACAGTAGCACAGATTGTACATCATCGGGGCTAAGTAGTCCATCCTGTCGGTCAGCGGCAGAGCTTTGTAATAGGTTTTATTCTCGGCGGTCTTCTCTATACCGGTGTGAAGGTAGCCGACATCCGGGGTGCATTTGACCACGGTCTCACCGTCTAACTCCATGATCAACCGCAACACCCCATGGGTAGCAGGGTGCTGGGGCCCCATGTTCAGGATCATGGTTTTGGTCTTTATATCCTTGACCTTGCTCGGTGCTTCCAGGCCTTTCTCTCCTGATAGATCCAACTCCGTGCTCATTTACAGATCCGATTCCTCAAACAGGGGGAAATCCTTCCTCAAGGGGTGCTTCTCGAAATCCTCCGGCATGAGAATTCTCCTCAAATCCGGGTGGCCGGAGAATCTCACCCCGAACATGTCGTAAACCTCCCTCTCGTGCCAGTTGGCGGTTGGCCAGACCGAGGTGACGGAGGGGACCGGCTTCTCTTCGTCAGTCTGGACCTTCAGGCGCAGGCGCTTATAGGTTTTGAGGGAGTATAAATGGTAGACGACCTCGAACCTCGCTTCCCTTTCCGGAAAATCGACCCCGCAAACCTCGGTGAGATAGTTGAACTGAAGCTCCGGATGATCGCGCAAAAAGAGGCAGACCTCGGCGATCTCCTCTCTCTTAACCAGGATGGTCTCCTCGCCTCGGAAATAATTGAGCTCCAGAATGGAGTCGGGGAATTTACCTTTTAAGATCCCGGCCGCTATCTCTTCTGCCATCCTCTAATTCTCAGCTAAGCTCTCTCCGGTCATCAATTAGAGTTGAACTTTGTCAATCGGGTTCCGTCTGAGGTTGTATCCAAAATCCCTCTCTCCCTTCAAGGAACCGCCCTTTTTTATCTTTTCCTGGAGGGCCATGAAGCCGTCTAAGAGCTGCTCCGGTCGTGGGGGACAACCCGGAATATAAACGTCCACGGGGACGATCTTATCAACCCCCTGGACGATGGCGTAATTCTTGAAAATCCCGCCGCTGGAGGCGCAGGCTCCCATGGAGATGACATATTTGGGATTCGCCATCTGATCGTATAGCTGCCGCAGGGCCGGCGCCATCTTCTTGGAGAGGCGACCGGCGACTATCATGAGATCGGCTTGCCTCGGGGAGGGGCGCATCACCTCCGCCCCGAAGCGAGCCAAATCAAAGCGAGAGGCCAGGGTGCTCATCATCTCGATGGCGCAGCAGGCCAAGCCGAAGCCCAGAGGCCACAGCGAGGATCTCCTCGCCCAGTTGACGGCAGCATCAACGGTGGTGAGCAGAATCCCATTCCCCAGCAGCTTCTCTACTCCCACTCCAACACTCCCTTCTTAACGACATAAAGATACGCGACCAGGAGTATGAACACGAACACCATCATTTCGATGAAGCCGAAAAGCCCTAAATGTTTGTAGATTATCGCCCAGGGGTAGAAGAAGACCACCTCCAAGTCGAAGATTATAAAGACTAAAGCGATGAGGAAGAATTTGACCGGGAACCTCTCCCGTGCATCTCCCACCGGAATCATTCCGCACTCGTAAGGGGTCTGCTTCGGTTGCGTAATCTCCTTCTTCCCCAGGAATCGGGGTAGGACAACCATAATCACTGCAATTGCGGTGGCAAAGAATACCAGAACCAAAAGGGGGAAATAGACTTCAAACATCCTACATAGTGAATATATTCACAAAGCTTCTCAAAAAAATATCCCTTTCTTAGCTGGCGAATATAACAAAGCCTCTTCCAACTGTCAATAGCAATTCCCCGGCTTTGGGGAGAATTTGATTCCGGCGTCTAGAGTGCGCAAGGTGCCCAAAGTCGGCCTCAAAAGCCTCCCGGCAAGGTAAATTGTCTACCTGTCTTACCGACTATTAGAAAGGTGCAAGGGGGTAAACTTCAATTCCTGGGGGGCGAAATGTCTCTTCAAAACAAACCTCATCCTCTCAAATCCATTCTCGGTGCAGCTCTCTTTGTTAGTCTACTGCTTCTACCTCTGACGCTCCGGGGACAGTTGCCCTCGGAGTTCAAGGACTTCGACGAGCTCTCCTTAGAAAGCTTCACCGATATGGTGGTTGTGACCGTCTCCAAACGCCAAGAGAGGCTTTCCGAGGCTCCAGCGTTTGTGACTGTCATAACCTCGGAGATGATAGAGGACTATGGCTTTGAGAGTGTTGCCGAGGCCCTGCAGATTGTGCCTGGTATGTATGTCACCTATGATAGGAACATTCACCGTCTGGGTGTCAGAGGTATGGCCTTGCAGGGGGATTGGAACAACCGGATTTTACTGCTCTTAAACGGGCATCTCCTCAAGGACCAATGGTACGGCGCCTCCATTCTCGGAGCCGTGGCTGGATCAAATATAAACAGCATCGAGAGGATTGAGGTCGTCCGGGGACCAACCTCATCACTTTACGGGAGCTGCGCCTTTTTCGCCACCATAAACATAATCACAAAGAAGCCCAAGACCCGAGGAAGACTCGACTTCACTGGGAGATACACTCATCACACCAAAGATAGAGAGGCTGAACTTCTGTTTTCCAAGGTTTTCAGTAGCGGTTTGCAGGTCTTCGTCTCAGGTTCCATGAAGGATATGAAGGGGGCCAGACTCTTTTTCCCAGAGTACAGCAATTTCGACCTCTCCCTGTTCGTGCCCGACGAAAATGGTCTTAATCAATATTACCTGAGCGCTGATGACTTCACCGGTGGTTTGACCTCCGGAACCGACTTCATGAAATCGGGACATCTTCTGGGGTGGCTGGAATGGAGGGGGTGGACTCTACAAGCAATGTTGGCCAGCAGCAAGAAGGGAACCCCAACCGGTTCTTTCGGTTCCCTCTTCGACGATAAGAACAATTACTTGAAGGGAGACTATAACTTCGTGGAGTTGAAGTTCCAGCACCAACTGACGGGGAACTTAGATTTCATGACCAGGGTCCATTATGACGACTACTATCTGGCCAGGCAGATGGCTTACAACTATTATTCCCTCTATCCTTTGCTTGGGTATGAGGCTCCCTATCTTCCCGGGCCGGTCCTGGCAACTTCTGGGTTCGATGACTTCTGGGGAGGGGAGACCAAATTCGATTGGGAGGTCACTCCCTGGGAGAGGTTGACTGTCGGTGCTGTTTATCAGAGCCACCACATAGGTCAGCGCGAAGGGGAGCTGGATTCCACTCTTACCTACATAGAGAAGGAAAGGGTAGCAGAGGGAATTCGGCGTATCCATTTGAATTTCTGCGACCTCTACTTTCAGAACGAAATCAAACTTGGCAAAAATCTTAACATCGTTGGAGCCGGCAATTACAGTGCGAGAGATTACTCGAAATCCTTCTTTGCCCCCAAGATGGCAGTGATCTTTACAGACAGGAAATTTGGGATCTTAAAGGGTATCCTGGGACAAGCTTTTCGCGCTCCCTCCATCCTCGAGCTCACTCTTGACAACGGCATCTCCCAGATCGGAAATCCCGAATTGGTTCAGGAGAAGGTAAACACCGCGGAGATAATCTACGAGAGGTTTTTTCGGGGAGGCGTCAGAGTTTCTATCTCCGGCTACGAAGGTATAGCCGAAAACCTTATCAGCGCTCGGGAAGTCCACGCCGGAGACCCCGACCACCCCGGTGCTCCCTATCTGGACATCGTCAATCAGTATTACAACCTTGACAGGATCGAGTTTAGAGGGCTGGAATTTGGCCTGGAAAAGCAGACCAGAGGTGGTTGCTCCGGTTTTCTGAATTTCGGCATTCAATCGGTGAAGGACAAAAAGACTAAGCAAAAGCCTCCAAATTCGCCAAGATTTCTCGCCAACTTCGGATTGTCAGCGCCTTTGTGGAAGAACAAAGTCCGGAGCTCAGTTCTAGCTCGATACGTCGGAGAGCGCGATGCCTACGATGGTCAGGTCGCAAAGTCCTACTTTACCTGTGACCTGTGGCTGCATCTAAACAATATGTTTCCGGGGTTGTCAATTCATGCCGGCGTGAAGAATCTCTTGGACACCGACATAATCGACCCCATCTTCGAGGATTACTATCCGGTGGTGCTTCTGAAGCACGAGGGCCGTAGAGTGGTCCTCAATATCAATTATAAGTTGGGGATTTGAGGCTAGATCAAATCTGAGCTAAAGATAAGGCGGCATGAAAACTCATAGGGGCAAGCTGGTTTTTGGACTGGTAATCTCCTTTCTGATCCTGGGGGAGTGCCAATCGTTGGGACAGGAGATCAAAGTCCCTCAAGAGGCGCAGTTCCCCTTCCTTCTGAAGATTCTTACCTACGACCGGGCTCTAAAAGAAAACGCCCAAGATACTCTCAATATAGGCTTGCTTTACAACCCGGAAGATGACTCTTCAGTTGAGGACAAAGATAGAGTTCTGGAGGCTTTCAAACAGTACCGGGACAAAAAGGTCAGCGGTTTATCACTCGAAATTCTCCCTTTTGATTACTCTACCTTTCAAAACCTCCCTGAACTACTTCCGGGAAAGCGAATCCATGTTCTAATCATTACAACTGGCAACGGTGATTTGCACCACGAAATCATTGGCCTCACCAGGGACAGGAGAATCTTGAGCTTTTCCACCTCCCCAGAACTTGTGGAGAGGGGGGTGTCAGTTGGCATAGATTTAGTTGAGGAGAAAATGAAGATCGTTATAAACTACGAAGCCACGAAAATGGAGGGCTCAAACTTCAGCGCCAGACTACTCAAGATCAGTCGAATCGTACGGGAGTGAGATCAGAAGCCATCGAGGCTCCAGCCGAGCAAGCTCAAGGCTCCCGATTTTCCGCTCTCTCCTACCTCCAGCGGTGGTCCGACGCAGGAGGGGCAACCGGCCTCGCACCCGCAAGAGCTGACCGAATCCCGAGCGGCAGAGAAGATCTCCCGATACTGATTAAAGATTTTCTCTGAAAACCCGACCCCGCCGGGATAGTTGTCGTAGAGATAGACCGTCGGTCTCTCCGAGAAAGGTGAGCGGATCATGGAGAGAGCTCGGATGTCCGCGGGATCGCACATCACCCACACCGGAACAATATTCTTTAGGATGTTGGCCAGCGCTCTGAGACCGCCTCCCAGATCTCCGGGTTTAATCCTCAAGATCTCCGCGATCTTCTCCGGGAATTGATACCAGAAGCTGGTAGTGTGCATCTCGATCTCGGGAAGGTTCAATTTCCCCCAGCCGACGTTCTCGTGGGTGTGAAATTTGATCTTTTTGAACTGAACTGTGGTCTTGGTGACGGAAACCTCTCCCCAGCCAACTTTTGCTTCTTCCTCCTCAGCTCTGCGGGCTGCAACCTCTTCAGTGAGGTCTAAGACTTTTATGTCAGCTTTGGTTTGAGCGTCGGTGTAGTAATCGACCCCCACCTCCTTGGCGTAAGCTTTCTTCCCTTCCCAGTCGAGCTCCGTGATTTGAAACTGCTGCGACTGATGCATATAGATGGCATCGGGGTGAATCAGCTCCGGCGCGGAGTAGTAATCGACCTCCCCGATGACGGCATCATCCTTGTCCCGATTGAGGATGACGAAGTTCTGAGGGCTGGCGGTCCTGAGTGAGATCTCTTCTGCAGGGTAAATCTCTGAGGTCCAGTAGAACTTGTCCCCGGAGCGGTGGAGGACCTTGCGATCTTCAAGGTATCTCAGGAATTCGATGGTCTCGCCCCTCCCGAAGCCCTCCGACTCCCCGAACGGCAACTCGAAGACCGCACATTTGATGTGACTGCTCAGGATATAGAGGTTATCAGGGTCGATTATCCCCGTCTCCGGTGGGGCCCCGAAGAAATACTCGGGGTGATTGACGATGAACTGGTCCAAGGGGGAACTGGTGGCGATCAGGATTGCCAGTGAGAGCCCCGCCTTCCTGCCGGCTCTGCCGGCCTGTTGCCAGGTGGAGGCGATGTTTCCGGGATAACCGGCCATTATCGAAGCCGAAAGCTGACCGATGTCGATCCCCAATTCCAGAGCGTTGGTGGAAACCACCCCCATCACCCGGCCTTCCCGCAGGCCCTTCTCAATCCTCCGCCTCTCGTTCGGGAGATAACCTCCCCGGTAACCGCTGATGAACTCCGGATTCTTTCGAGCTCCCACGATTGCCTCCTTCAGGTAGGTGGTGAGAATCTCCACCCTCAAGCGGGAACGGGCAAAGAGGATGGTTTGGATCCGGTTGGAGATCAAATTGGCGGCGATTCTCTGGGCTTCCTTTATGGAGGATTTCCTGATGCCCAGTTGCCTGTTCACCACCGGCGGATTGTAGAGTATGAAATGCTTCTGCGAGCAAGGTGCACCGCTGTTATCGACCAGTTCGACCTCCTCCTCGATGATCCTCTCTGCCAGCTCCTTGGGGTTGGCAATGGTGGCCGAACAGCATATGAACTGGGGTTTGCTCCCGTAAAAGTCGCAGAGACGTTTGAGCCTCCTTATGACGTTGGTGAGGTGGCTCCCGAAAACGCCTCGATAGTGGTGAACCTCGTCGATCACCACGTATTTCAAAGTCTCGAAGAGCTTCACCCAGCGGGTGTGGTGGGGCAGGATGCCGGTGTGAAGCATATCCGGGTTGGTCACCACGATCTGCCCTGCGGTGCGGATGGCTCTCCTGGCGGAGGCCGGGGTGTCGCCGTCGAAGGTGTGAGTCTTTATATCCACTCCCAAAGCCTCGATCAAATCCAGGAGCTCCGCAACCTGATCCTGAGACAAAGCCTTGGTGGGAAAAAGGTACAGAGCCCGGAGGTCCGGGTCTTTGAGGATAGAATCCAGGACCGGCAGATTGTAGCAGAGGCTCTTGCCGGAGGCGGTGGGAGTCACCACCACCGCGTTCTTGCCCTTCGACACCAGATCGACCGCGGTTCCCTGATGAGAATAGAGTTTGTCTATCCCTTGATTCTTTAATACTTCGACCAGTCTCGCCTCTATATGCGGGGGGAAGTCACAGTAAACCCCCTCCTTGGCGGGGAGAATCTCCCAGTGGGTTACCCCCTTCATAAATTCGGGAGAGTTTTTGAGGTGATCTAGAAGTTGCGGCAGATTCAAAGCTTAAAAGAGAGCTTATGATTCGCTCGTGAAAGCTCTGCGATCGGGGAGAGGGTGCGTATCAACCGGCGAAAAATCGCTACAATTTCCCCACCTTGCTGGGGATCGCCAGCTCCATCAAGCATCTGGGGCAGAAACCATCCTGGCGGTCGTCCATCTCAGTTATGCTGGTGGCCTTGAACATGACACAGTCCGGGTTGTCGCAATTCGAAAGCCCGTTTATGTGTCCTAACTGGTGGATGGCAACCTTCACCAACCTCTCTTTTAAGATTCTGTTGCTCTGAGGTAGACCATAGAACTCCGGGTGCAGACGGTGGGAGGATACCACCGCCACCCGTCCCAAAGAATCGGCATGTCCAAAGACGAAGCTGTCGGTGGTCAGGAAAAGGTCCTCGTCGGTCACGGCCAGGATGATCTCAGCATCGTTCCCCTTCAGGAGCTGAAGCTTATTCAAGATCACGGAGCAGAAAAACTGTCCCCGGGTGGGACTGAAGGCCTCCTCCGGAAGCCTGGCGACCAGCCCCGACTGGAACTTATAATCGAATTTGGAGGTGAGCTTCGCCATCAAATAGTCCACCAGAAAGCGACTCGGTTCATCCAGGGGAACTATGTAGAGCTTGTTTCTCATGACCGTTACCTTTTTCTCATCTACTCTCCTCTTGGGTGGCCTCAGAAACTGCAAGACCAGCACCACCAGAACTATCAAAAGAAAGGTTACCAGAAGTTGCCAGACGAGGGTGAACATCTTCGACTCTCATCGCTTCAGACTTTTAGATCCTCACCGCGGACCTCCCGGTCGTTTAAGCTTTCCATCTCCCCCTCACTCATTAAGATATATCGTCTCTCGAATATTGCAAGGCTAAAAAGGAGCACCTCGCTTCCTTACCTCATTTGCTCAGCCTCGACCCTCTTGCGCCTTCCCGCACGGAACACGACCTCACCACCCCGCAGGGAGAGCTCCACCACCTGGCCCTCTTTGACGCTGCCGCTCAAGATCTGCTTCGCCAGCGGATGTGCCACATATCTATCGATTGTCCTCTTCAGGGGGCGAGCTCCTAAGGAGGGGTCATAACCCTCTTCGGCCAAGAAATCCTTAACCTCGTCAGCAACCTCGAGCTTGATCTCCCGGTCGCTCAATCTCGTCTCCAAGTCTCGGAGTTGGACCTCCACTATCTTCCGGATGTCCTCTCCGGAGAGAGCCCGGAAGACGACGAATTCGTCGATGCGGTTCAGAAACTCCGGGCGGAGGTTTCGCCTCAGAAGCTCCAGCACCCTCCCCTTCATATTCTTGTGCATCTCCTCCCGGTTTTCCGGGGTGATCCGGGAGGAGAGCTCCATGATCATCTCCGCCCCGATGTTGGAGGTCATAATCAGAATGGTATTGCGGAAGTTGACGGTTCTGCCCTGGCTATCGGTCAGGCGACCCTCGTCTAAGACTTGAAGCAGGATATTGAAAACCTCCAGGTGGGCTTTCTCGATCTCATCCAAAAGCACCACGGTATATGGCCTGCGCCTCACCGCCTCCGTCAACTGCCCCCCCTCCTCGTAACCGACATATCCCGGGGGAGCGCCGATCAAACGTGAAACCGAAAATCGCTCCATATATTCGGACATGTCGATTCTGACCAGGGCGTTTTCGTCACCGTACAGAGCCACCGCCAGGGTCTTGGCAAGCTCGGTCTTCCCCACTCCGGTCGGTCCCAAAAAGATGAAAGAGCCGGAGGGTCGGCGAGGGTCTGTCAAACCCGCCCGGGAGCTTCTCACAACCTGGGATACGGCCTCCACCGCCTGCGTTTGTCCGACGACTCGCTTGGACAGTTCCTCTTCCAAGTGCAATAGGCGGTCTGATTCCTCCTGGGTCAGCCGCGTCACCGGAACGCCAGTCCATTTGCTCACCACCTCGGCGATGTCCTCTTCGTCCACCTCCTCCTTCAACATCTTCTTACGGGATTGGATTTCCGCCAACCTCCGGTTCTCCTCCTCCAACTCCTTCTGATATTCAGATATGTCTCCGTATCGGAGTTTGGCAGCCTTCTCGTAGTCCTGGGAGCGGATCGCCTCCTCTACCCGGGCTTTGGCAGTCTCAATTTTCTCCTTCAACTTCTGAATCTTGGTGACGGCCTCTTTTTCTCTCTCCCACTGACCTTTGAGTTCATCCCGCTCCCGATATAGTTCCTCCAACTCCCCCTGGATCGGCTTGAGCCGCTCCTCGGCGTCCTTCTCCCTTTTAACGCCCTCCCTCTCGATCTCCAATTGCCGGATTCTTTTCTCCAGTGAATCCAATTCTGCCGGCATGCTATCGATTTCGATTCTCAGGTTGGCGGAGGCCTCGTCCATTAAGTCGATGGCCTTGTCGGGGAGAAAACGATCGGTGATATAGCGATCGGACAGTTTTGCCGCCGCCATCAGGGCGCCATCCTGGATCCTCACGCCGTGGTGAACTTCATATCTTTCCTTGAGGCCCCGCAGAATCGAGACCGTCTCCTCCACCGTCGGAGGATTCACCATAACCACGGCAAAGCGTCTCTCTAAGGCGGTATCCTTTTCGATGTTCCGCCGGTATTCGTCCAGGGTGGTGGCGCCGATACAGCGCAGCTCCCCGCGAGACAAGGCCGGCTTGAGCATGTTGGAGGCGTCCATCGCCCCCCCGACGGCCCCGGCGCCGACGATGGTGTGAAGCTCATCGATGAAAAGAACGATTTTCCCCTCGGATTTCTCCACCTCTTTGATGATGGCCTTCAGCCTCTCCTCGAACTCGCCCCGGAACTTGGAGCCGGCTAAAAGGGCGCCGAGATCTAAGACCACGATCTTGCGATCTTTCAGAGATTCGGGGACTTCCCCGGAGATGATCTTTTGTGCCAGACCTTCGACAATAGCGGTCTTGCCCACTCCCGCCTCCCCAACTAAGACGGGATTGTTTTTGGTCCTTCGAGAGAGAATCTTTATGACCCGGCGAATCTCATCGTCCCTGCCGATGATGGGATCGAGTTTCCCTTTGGAAGCTAAGTCGGTCAGGTCGCGGCTGTATCTCTCTAAAACCTTGTATTTCGATTCCGGGGATTGGTCCGTCACTCTCTGGTGACCTCTGACACAGGTCAAAGTCTGCAGGATTTTGTCCCTGGTGATCCCGGCGGCCGATAGGGTTTGCGCCGATTTGGAATTACCCACCTCCAAAATCGCCAGAAGCAGATGTTCGACGGAGATAAACTCGTCCTTGAAATTCTGTGCCTCGGTCCAGGATTGGTCTAAGACCTCTCGAAGTGGACCGGACATATAAATCTGTACCCCGGCACCGTAAGCACGAGGCAGACTGTCCAACTCCGTCTCTATCTTCCTTCTGATATCCTCGACGTTTGCCTCGACACGGCTCAAAATGTCTGCGACCAGGCTGTCGTCCTGAGAGAGAAGCGCCGAGAGGAGATGTTCGATCTCTATCTGACTATGATTCTTTGACTGCGCTAACTCCTGCGCGTATTGTAAAGCGTCCTGAGACCTTTCGGTTAATTTATCCAAACGCATTTTTTCACCCCGCTAAAATCTGCTTAGTAGTTTTGAAATGATATTTTGCAGTTTTTCTCAAAATCTCTGCCCCGAATTTTTCGGTGAGTTCTTTTCCAACTCCGACAATGTCACTACTGCAGCCTTTCGGCAAGTCAACTCCCCAGCTCTCTGATAGATTCTTTAGCCTTTTAAGAAACTCCCCTCTCGCTAAAATCGAGGCCGCCGCCACCGCCATATCCTCCTCCGCCTTGGGCCTTTGGACAAGCTCGATCTCTCTGCCTTTTTCCAATAGAGCGTTCTTCACGAATTTCTCGTCGCCGAATTGATCCGTGAGAGCACAGTGACATTCGTTTTTCTCTAGAATATTCTCGATCGCTCTGGCGTGTCCCCAGGCCAAAAGCCGATTCAGATTTCTTATCTTTTCATAGAGCTCGTTATATCTCTCCGGGCCGATTACCACAATCGAGTTCGGGAACTGTCTTCTAATAATTGTCCCCAGCTCTCTTACTCTATTGTCCGTCATCCTCTTGCTGTCCCGAACACCGATTTCCTCCAGTCTCGTTAGAGACTTCGTGGTGACCAAAACCCCGGCAATAACCAGAGGTCCAAAAAAATCCCCCTTGCCGGACTCATCGGTGCCGATATAAGTGTGAGATTCAGCTTTCATCGAACCGTGATGTATAACTTGACGTAGGCTGAGCCCAGGTTCAATTCGTAGAGCTGTCCGGTGAAGGCACCGGGTCGAATTTTCACCCGGATGTATTTCTTGACTGTGATTCTTCCCTCGCCTCCACAGAAGGGGCAGTCGCTGAAAAACCGGCTGCCGAATCCGAAACAGGCCGGGCAGGTTCTCTTGACCGGTATGGCAAGAGGAAATATGCAACCCTCCTGCGCCTCTCTCTGACTCAACACCACCTCTGCCTCAAGAGTCCTTTGACGAGAAAAGCCAAAGCTGTCGCGCACCGCATCGACAATATCATCGAAGAGGTCCTGAACCGGCTCCGGCCTGGTACGCATCGGTCTGACCTCGTAAGCGGGGGGCACCATTCCATATTTCATTCGCAGGTCGTATTCCCGTCTTCTTCTCCTGTCGCTGAGAGTATCGTAAGCCTCCCTGATCCGAAGGAACTGCTCCGGGATTGCGCCACCTCCGACGTCGGGGTGATACTTCTTCGCCAGACGGCGAAACGCACGTTTCAACTCTTCCAAATCGCAGGAGGGGTTAAGCCCCAGAATTCTATAGTAGTTCTTCACCGTCCCAACACCGTATCCGAATCATCGGTGGTGCCATTTGAATAAAAAAGCGAGTCAGCCGAGGCTGACCCGCCTCGAGCGGGCACTTAGAGCATTCGCTTTGTCAGAATCCATCACGAAGCCTTTCACGGATCAAGTTGATACCTTCTTTTCCTTCTTCTTCGCCCGTTTGGGTGCAGATGGATCCGTACTGGACTTTTCGGCCTCAGCCTTTTTCTTGTATTCGGAACTGCGATGATCGGTTATGTAAAAGCCTTTACCTTTGAAGAGGAAGCCTGCCCCCGAAGAGATCAGCCTCTCCACTTCACCCTCACAGTAGGGACACCGATCTACTGGTGGTTCAGTGATTCTTTGAAATCTCTCGAACAGCTTTCCACACTCTTTGCAGCGATATTCATAGGTGGGCATCGTCTGTTCTCTCCTCTCGTTGTCTCATACAAAAACTGTCCGACCAAGATATATCTTGAGGTGACTTCTGTCAATCGGTATCCGCACCAGGTTGTGCGGAGGCGTCGGGAGCTATCCTCCCGACGCCCAATCTTAGTTCACCACCTCATAATCGGCATCCACGGCCTTCTCGTCCTTTCTGCCTGCCTCAGTTTTCGCTTCGGCAGAAGGTCCCTGGGTTGTTTGCGACTCTTGAGCGTCGGCGGTGGCGCCCTGATACATCTTGCCGGTGGCCTCATGCCAGACGGTGTTCAAAGCCTCCACGGAGGAGCGGATTTCAGCATTATCGTTGCTTTTGATCGCGACCTTGACCCTCTCGGTGGCGGCTTCGACCTTGGCTTTGCTGTCCGCCTCCAGGCGGTCACCGAACTCCTTTAAGTTCTTCTCAGTCTGCCAGACAAGCTGGTCGGCCTGATTTCGAAGGTCAACCTCCTCCTTCTTTTTCTTGTCTTCGGCTTCGTGCTGTTTGGCGTCGTTTACCATCTTCTGGATTTCCTGTTCGGAGAGGCCACTGGAGGCCTCGATCCGGATCGATTGCGACCTCCCGGTGGCCTTATCGTTGGCGGAGACGTTCAGAATCCCGTTGGCATCGATGTCGAAGCTGACCTCGATTTGAGGCACTCCCCGTGGCGCCGGGGGAATTCCGTCCAGATGGAATCGTCCGATGGTGCGGTTGTCGATCGCCATCTGGCGCTCTCCCTGGAGGACGTGAACCTCCACCGTGGTCTGGTTATTCTCGGCGGTGGTGAAGACTTCGCTTTTCTTGGTGGGAATGGTCGTATTCCTCTCGATCAGCTTGGTGGAGACCCCACCCAGAGTCTCGATTCCCAGCGACAAGGGAGTGACATCCAGGAGGATCACGTCCTTAACATCACCGGAGAGGACTCCAGCCTGAATGGCTGCGCCGAGAGCGACCACCTCGTCGGGGTTGACGCCCTTATGTGGTTCCTTTCCGAAGAGCTCATTTACTACTTCCTGAACTTTCGGCATCCGCGTCATACCTCCGACCAGGATGACCTCATCGATGTCGCTTGCGGAAAGCTTGGCATCCGCCAGAGCCTGCTTGCAAGGCCCAGCGGTGCGCTCGATCAAATCATCCACCAGTTGCTCCAGCTTGGCGCGAGTCAAAGTCAAGTTCAGATGTTTTGGCCCGGAAGCATCCGCAGTGACAAAGGGCAGATTGACGTTGGTCTCCATGGTGGTGGAGAGCTCCATTTTGGCCTTCTCGGCGGCTTCTTTCAGGCGCTGCAAGGCCATGGGATCTTTGGACAGGTCGATCCCCTCCTGCTTCTTGAACTCCGCCACCATCCAGTCGATGATTCTCTTGTCGAAATCATCGCCACCCAGGTGGGTATCGCCGTTGGTGGAGCGAACCTCGAAAACCCCTTCACCCAACTCCAATATGGAGATGTCGAAGGTACCTCCCCCGAGGTCGTAGACCGCTATTTTTCTGTCGCCTCTCTTGTCGAGTCCGTATGCTAAAGATGCAGCCGTCGGCTCGTTTATAATCCTCTCCACCTGTAAGCCGGCGATTCGACCGGCGTCCTTGGTGGCCTGCCTCTGGGAGTCGTTGAAATAAGCCGGCACGGTAATCACCGCCTTGTTTACTTTCTCCCCGAGATAGTCCTCCGCGGTCTTTCTCATCTTCTGGAGAATCAGAGCGGAGATCTCCGGGGGGGAATACTCCCTGTCCTCGATCTTCACTCTGGCATCGCCGTTGGGGCCTTCGACGACTTTGTACGGGAAATTCTTGATCTCCTCTTTTACCTCCGAGAATTTCCTCCCCATGAAGCGCTTGATGGAAAAGATGGTGTTAAGGGGATTGGTGATGGCCTGCCTTTTGGCGACCTGCCCTACCAACTTCTCACCGGTCTTGGAAAATCCTACAACTGAGGGAGTGGTGCGCGACCCTTCCGCATTAGTGATGACAACGGGGTCGCCGCCTTCCATCACCGAGACGCAAGAGTTAGTAGTCCCTAAATCTATTCCTATGGTTTTGGACATCGTTATCTACCTCCTTTTTCATTGAACATTGTCATTCGTGGTATCAGATATAGGCATCGTCCGGGACTTACCATATCTGTTTCATCTGCTTAATCCCGCCTGAGGCGGGCAAGCTGCTGTGAATAGGCTCCGTTTAAGAGAAGGCACAAGTGCCGGACTCTCCGCCCGGCACCCGTGCTCCAGGAGGTTCCCTTCTCCTGCCTAGGCGACGCCAATGGTGATTTCCTTCGGCTTGGCTTCCTCGACCTTTGGTAGAGAGATCGAGAGGATACCATCCTTGTAGTTGGCCTTGATCTTGTCACCCTGCACCATAGTGGGAAGAGTAAAGCTCCGGCAGAAGGAACCGTAAGAGCGCTCCATCCGATGGAAGTTTAAGTCCTGCTCCTCCTTCTCCTGTTTGCGCTCACCCTTGATGGTGAGTATTCCGTCCTGGAAGGTGACTTTGACGTCCTCTTTCTTCATCCCCGGGACCTCGACGTTGAACTTGAGTTCGTCGTTGGCCTCGGCGATGTCAACCGCGGGAGCCCAGTAGCCGTCGGTGAGTTCCTCCCGATCGGTTCTGCCAAAGAAGCTACCGAAAGCGCGGTTGATTTCCTCTTGGATGTTCCAATGGTCTCTCATCCCCGCCTGCCAAATCCTGTCGGGCAGGGGTCGCCATCTTACTAGTGTCATTTTCAACACCTCCTGTTTCAGTTTTCTTGTTTGTTCTCATTTCCACAGAACTGTTAAAGCAACCACCGTGCCAAGTTTGTGCGATTAGCGGACAGGTCCGATTAAGTTAATACTGTATAAAGGATTAGAAAGATTTCAGGAAGAAAAGATCTCAACTACAAAATCAAAAGAGTGTGTCATATTGACATCAACTGAGCCACAGCGACAGGCAGGCCGTCAATTTGGCGTAGCAATGGCAGATTACTTGACAGTGCCTCATCGTAATCATATAGGATGCCACGCCCGATCCAGATTGCGCAGACTCTCTGTTTCAGCTCGATGGCTCAGTGGCGGCCAAACATTCTCTGACGCCACCGGAAAAAATGCAACTAACCTTGAAGCCAAACCGTAGAAAAAAACGAGTAGTCGGCACACACCTCAAACTCCGCGAAAGCGAGCTCGCTGTTGGAGATCAAATGATAGGAAAGAAAGCAGTGGTTCTGTTGTGCTGGTCCGCTTTCTTTCTGGCCGCTGTTGTCTCCTGGGGAGAAGAGGAAGAAGTCAAATCCATTACCGCCGTCCGATGTAATCCCTCCGCGCCGGTGATTGACGGCTTCATGAACGACCCGGTCTGGGAGCTGGCCCCAAGGTTCGGGGGATTCACCCAGGAGGAGCCGGAGGAGGGTGTCGCCCCGACGGAATCGACAACTGTCCAGGTCGCATACGACGATGAGGCCGTCTATTTCGGCCTCACCATGTACGACTCCGAGCCCAACAAGATCATTGCCAGGCTGACTCGCCGTGACCGCTGGGTAGAGTCTGATTTCGTCAGGTTCGGTATCGATAGCTACCACGACCACCTCACCGGTTTTTACTTCCAGACCAACGCCGCTGGAGTCCAGAGAGACGGCTGCATTTACAAGGACACCTGGACAGATGGTTCCTGGGACGGGGTCTGGCAATCCGAGGTCCAGATTGTGAAGGATGGCTGGACTGCAGAGTTCAAGATTCCTTACAGTTGCCTGAGATTTGCGAAATCGGACTCCTTGGTCTGGGGCATCAATTTCGGGCGCTGGATCAGCCGCAAGAGTGAATACGATATCTGGGTCTACGTTCCCGAGGAGGAGGGGGGATTCGTTTCCCGCTTCGGGCATCTGGATGGTCTGAAAAACATCAAACCTCCGAGGAGGTTCGAGTTTCTCCCCTATGCGGTTTCTTCGGAGAATACAGAGCCAAAACGCCCCGGCAACGCCGACGGCAGAGATTTCTTCTCCAATATCGGGATGGATCTTAAATACGGCATATCCTCAGACCTGACATTGGATGCCGCCATCAATCCAGATTTCGGTCAGGTAGAGTCGGATGCCACCGTCTTGAACCTCTCGACCATAGAGACTTACTACGAGGAGAAAAGGCCCTTCTTCCTGGAGGGGAATACCATCTTTGATACCCCGTTTGACCTCTTCTACTCCCGGCGGATCGGGAAGAAACCGTCCACGGATTTAGACGATGAAGCCGACTATATCATCGACCAACCTACCACAACCACCATCTTGTCGGCGTTGAAACTCAGCGGCCGCACCAGGGGCGGAACTTCTATTGGGGTGATGAACGCCGTCACCCAGGAGGAGAGGGCCAGCTATATGGACACCCTCGGCGTCAAGCGTGAGATTGTAATCGAGCCCTCCGCCAACTACAACGTCATAAGACTGAAACAGGACATTTTCACAAACTCCAGCGTCGGTATTATGACTACTGCCGTGAACCAGAAGCAGGAAACCCCGGCTTACACCGGCGGCATTGACTGGGATCTGCACTTCCCCAAGGGGATCTGGGTTGCCAGAGGTCAGGTTGTCGGCAGCCGGACAGGCAGAGATGAACACGGCGGTGGTTTCTGGGCTGGCATCAACAAGGATGCCGGTGAACACGTTCGCGGCTCCGTCTGGTGGGAGTACGAATCCCGGAACCTGAATATAAACAGGCTGGGATTCATAGGGAGGGGCAACTACAATGGTGGGGGTACCTGGTGGCAGTATCGGACCTACAAAGACTGGCACTTCATTCGTGAGACCTACCATAACCTAAGCTACTGGAACGCCTGGAACCTGGATGGGTACAAGATCTCCCACGGTGGAAACTACAACAACAGCATCCGGACTACGGGCAACTGGTGCTTTGGAGGTGGTTACGGCTTCCAGATTCCGTACTACGACGATCGCGAGACCAGAGATGGCCCCCCTTACAAGCGGCCCCGCGGATGGGACATCTGGATGTGGCTGGATTCGGACACCCGCAAGGGGTGGGTAGTCCACCTCCACCACTCCTTCGGCACAAATTGGGACGGCATCTACGAATCCTACTCCGCTCAACTCGAGATCCAGCCGCGCTCCAATCTGGAATTCAGCATCGGACCCTCCTACAACGCAAACTACCACGTCAGTCGCTGGGTAGAGACGGTTGAAGACAGCCTCGGGGATGAGCATTATGTCTTCGGCGAGCTCTCAAGCAGGGAATTTGATATCAACTTCCGCTCCACTTTGACCTTCACCAAAAACCTTTCACTGCAACTCTGGGTACAGGCCTTTATGGCCATCGGAGATTATGAGAATTTTAAGCTACTGGACAGCCCCGGCAGCTTCAAGCCTCTCGGTGATGTTGAATATTCCGGCAATCTCGCTTACAACACCTACGAAGATGACCCTGACTTCAACTGGAAATCCCTCAACGCCAATCTGGTACTGAGATGGGAGTATCGCCCCGGCAGCACCATTTATCTGGTCTGGACTCAGTTTCGCGACGAGGATGAAAACTACGGCCACCTCCCCTTTGACGAAGGCCTGAAAGATATCTGGAATTTAAGCGCCAACAACACCTTCTTGATCAAAGCCAACTATTGGTGGAGCCTCTGAGGAAGTTGCACACCGAAGCATAGATCACGTCTTTCTTGCTCCTTCCACCGGTCACGGAGACCTTCTCCGCACCGCTTTGTTATTAGCGCTTGCCATTTTTCTCTCCCGAGGATAAATTAATCCTGCAATGATACTTAGAATCTGTCCTGAATGCGGTGCTCACGCCCTGGGGTATAAGAAATTGCCCAACGGAGATGGTCAATACACCTGCTACAACTGTGGTTGGTTCGACAGCTCTCCGGACTACGACGACCCCGAGAAAATAGAGGAAGACAAAAAAGAGGGGAACTGATGCCCACTTACTCCCACTCGAAGCTCTCCGCATTCGAGTCCTGCCCCCGGAAATACAAATTCAAATATATCGACAAGATTAAGGTCGAAGGGTATGACACCATCGAGGCCTTTCTGGGGAGTCGGGTTCACGAAGCCTTAGAGAAACTCTACCGGGACGTCTTGATGACCAAGATTCCAGCGTTGGAGGAGATCCTGCAGTTCTTCGACACTGACTGGGAGAGAAACTGGCACTCTGGAGTGGAGATTGTCAGAAAGGAGTATTCGGCTGAGGATTACCGCAATCTGGGCCGCTCTTGTCTGCGTTCGTTTTATCAGCGTTATCATCCCTTCGACCAGGACAGGACTCTGGGTTTGGAGCAGTCCATCACGTTTCCGCTGATCGGACCTCCCGGCCGCGGTAAGAAGACCTCGCCGGTCTACATTCGGGGATATATCGATCGCCTGGCGATAACTCCGGAGGGAGCAATTGAAATCCAGGATTACAAAACCTCCCGCCATCTGCCCAGCCGAAGCGAAGTCGATGCCGATCGCCAGTTGGCGCTCTATC
Source organism: Candidatus Zixiibacteriota bacterium (assembly GCA_030605835.1). GTDB lineage: Bacteria > Zixibacteria > MSB-5A5 > DG-27 > DG-27 > DG-27. The sequence continues at coordinate 178,231 of JAUWHO010000023.1, forward strand.
AGATTGCGGTCACGAAGAGGTTCCCGGAAGCCAAGAAGATACGTCTGGTCTGGCATTATCTTGTTTACGACCAGAGGCTGGTCTCAACTCGCACTTCGGAAGACTTAGAGGTTCTCAAAGGAGAAACTCTGGAACTAATCAATGAGATTGAATCTCAAACCGAATTTGCTCCCACGGAAACCGCTCTGTGCAATTGGTGCGAATACATCGACATCTGCCCGGCGCACAGGCATCTCTTCGAGGTCGAGAAGCTACCTCCGGAGAAGTTCAAGCACAACGATGGAGTCAAGCTAGTCGATAGCTATGCTCAACTGACCGAGAAGAAAAGGGAGGTTGAAAGGGAACTGGAGGAGACCAGAGAGCAGATCATCAAGCTCGCCAGGGAAAAGAACCTCACCAGGCTGGTGGGGAGCGACCGACAACTCAGGATCTCCCTCTTCGAGGACTATCATTTCCCCCCCGCCAATGACCCTCAGTGGCAGGTGCTTGAAGAGATGATCCGCGGGGCGGGCAAGTGGGAGGAAATCACTTCCGTCAGCCACCCGAAGCTCAAGTCTATCATGAAAAAGAAGAGCTGGCCAGAGGAGCTGTGGAGTAAAGTCAAGGAATTCACCGGCATCAAAGAGGGCGCCCGTCTTTACCTCTCCAGGAAAAGGGGAGAGAAGTGAATGAATCAGGAAACAGGGGACAGTAGACAGGGAACAGGGGCTTGTCCACGAACGTGAGCGATGACCGAGAAGCCGACCATGGGTGGCCCAGTGGCCTCTGCCACTGGGACTAAGAGTAATTGTAGCGGAAACCTTCAGGTTTCCACGAAATCTGAGCTGCTCGCGTCTAATGTGGGCATCCCGTGCCGGTCTCACGATTCGCACCACCCCACAGAAGATAGGGGACAAAAAAACAGCGGTTAGGATGTCAGAGAAGTTGATTGCCACAGCGCATCAGGCTTGGTTGGCACACAATATAGTTATTGACATACTCTTTAGGGGCAGGTATTTTCGTGGAAACCAATGATCATCTTCAAGGACATATCCATTTTCGCTTTTTCATTTATGCTAGTTGTGGGAGCTCTCTCGTTTTGCCAGTCCCACAGCGGAAAAGATACAGAATCTACTAAGGGAGGAGAAAAGACGGAAACCGATGTTTACACCACCAGACGCTTAGAAATGGTGGAGGAGCAGATAGTCACAAGGGGTGTCAAAGACAGCCTCACCCTGAAAAGTATGCGCAAGGTCGCCCGGCACCTTTTCACCCCGGAAAATCTGCACCGGTACGCATACTACGATGAACCTCTCCCCATTGGAGAAAACCAGACTATCTCCCAGCCATACATTGTTGCCATTATGACCGAGCTTCTGCAGTTGAAGGGGGGAGAGAAGGTGTTGGAGATCGGCACCGGCAGCGGTTACCAGGCGGCAGTTTTAGCCGAGATCGCGGCGGAGGTTTACACCATCGAGATAGTTGACCTTCTGTGTGACAGAGCCAGGGACCTGCTTGAGGAGATGGGCTACGAAAACATCCAGGTCCACTGCGCCGATGGTTACCAAGGCTGGCCGGAGGCGGCTCCCTTCGATGCTGTGATCGTGACCGCCGCCCCCGACCACATCCCCGAGCCGTTGCTGGAACAATTGAAGATTGGAGGCAGATTGGTCCTGCCAGTTGGTGACGGTTATCAGGAGCTGGTCCGTATCACCAGGACCAAATCGGGAATCAAAAGGGAGAATATCATTCCGGTGCGGTTCGTCCCCATGACCGGGGAAGCCGAGAGGCGATAGAGTATTTCAATTCTCAAGGAGAAACCACAATGTTCCTTTCCAATAAGAACTGGACCATGAGGCTTGCTTTTCTCTTTCTCGGGTTCTCGTTACTCTGTTGCAGTTGTATTACCACCCGAGTGGACACGAACTTCCGCACCGAAATCGACAAAGAGGGGAATTTCCACAGGGTGATGGAGTTTGCGGTCTACCGCTTCGACACCGAAGCCGAGAAAGGCTCCACCACCCGGCTTGCCATCAGCTCCGAGGAAGCGTTGGACTACCTCTCCGAGAATTATCTTTTGCCCGACTCCAGAGAGTGGAACATCACCTTTGAGCTCATCGATTCTGTCTATTATTTCCGTGCCGACAGAGAGTTTTCGTATCCCGAAGGAGGGTTCTCGGACTACCTCAGGTATGCTCCCGACAATGGTGGGGAGTCAAAAAACCGGGTGGAGTTCTCACGTCGAACGGGGTTTTTCTCCACCACCTACACCTACCAGGAGGTCTTCACCGATATCATCGACGCAGAAAAGGCCTTGGCGGAGGTAACAACCGGCATCGACAGCTTGAAGCAGGCTATCATCTCCGGCATGTCGAAGGAGCTTGGAGGAAACGAAAAGACCGCACAGGAATTTGCCACTGCAGTTGAAGAACATTACTGTAAGCCCCTGCTTCAGCTTTTTGAGACCCTCTATTACAACCCCACAGAATTCGATTCTGCAGAGGCAATCTACAAGAGAGAAACTGAGAACCTGCAAGATAAGCTTGTCGAACTCTATCGCCAGGGGGGAGCCAGTCCGGTGGCGGTGCTGGCCTTTCGCAAGAAGCTCGATTCGCTCTTATCCGAGGAGCAAAAACAGTTCGAAGACTACTTAGAGCGAAGGGGAGTGGTCCTTTTCGGGGCTTACGGCTACGATTTCGAAAACCCCTTCAACTTCAGATGCGAAGTCCTGATGCCCGCCGGGGTGGTTGCGACCAATGCCTCCACAAAAGAGGCAAACCGACTTGTGTGGGAATTCGATAACCTCGATCTCTGGGGGAAAGAGTTTTCCCTCTATGCCGAAAGCCGAGAATTGCATTGGTTCAGGATCATTATAGTGACCCTGGGAGCTGTAGTTATCATTGGACTGGTTGTTTTCATTATTTTGAGGAGACCGAAGAGGGGGAAGCTCCCCACACCCTCAGAGACCAGCGTTTAATTGCGTAACATTATGACCGCGTTTTCGTAGGAATACCTGGAGATAGTGCTAAGTTATACTTGAAATAACGGGGAGGAATGATGGCAAGAAAGCTACACCGTTCTCGCGCCGACTCCATGATCGGCGGGGTCTGTGGAGGTCTGGCGGAATACTTCGACATCGATCCTGCAATCGTCCGTCTGGCGGCGGTGCTTCTGGTCTTCGCCGGGGGGGCGGCAATTATCGCCTACATCATAGCCTGGATAATAATCCCTCAAAAACCTTTTGCCCTCGAAGAGGGAGCCCAAACCGAAGATGAAGAAGAGAGGGTTTCCTCACCGGCAGAGGAAAGGCTGGGGAAGGTCACCGAGAAGATTGACGAGAAATTAGAAGCTCTGCACCGGGATGAACCGGGGAAGGGGAAATTGTGGGTAGGCGTCGTCCTGCTGGTTTTGGGGATCATATTCCTGCTCAACAACATCTACATCTGGTCCTGGTTCAATTTCGACCGACTCTGGCCCATCGCCTTGATCATTATCGGAATTGTAGTCTTATCGAAGAGCTTCTCTAAACAGGCCTGAGATGAGCGCCAAAATCGTCCGCAGAGGTGTCTTTCTGATCGGCATCGGGTCGGTTCTGCTTTTAAATAACTTCGCTCTCTTGGACTGGGACATCTGGTATGATCTGCTTCGACTCTGGCCGGTCATCCTCATCTGCTTCGGGCTGGAAAGGCTCTTCCGCGACAGCAGACTTAGTGGTCTGACCTATATATCACCGATTCTTATGGCCCTGACTTTTGCTGGGGTCATCTATTACCAGGGGTTCTCGAAGGAGGAGTACTTCGCCGATTTCCAGGAGTATGACCGAGAGCTTCATCACTGGAGCGTGGAGGACGAAGGCGGCTATAGTGCAGTTAAGCTCGACATCGACTTCGGGGCGGGCTCGTTGTGGCTTAAGAGCGGTGAGGGGGCTCTGCTGTCGGCGAAGTTTGACTATGACCGGGATCTCCCTCGCTGTCGCTACGATGTCGACGAGGGAGTGGTGTCTATAAAGATTCGAAGTGAACAGAAAAGCTTCTCACTGTTCTCCCGGAAACATCACAACCACGCTAAGATCGAGGTTTCCAAGAAATACCCTCTGGATTTGAGCGTTGACGCCGGCGCCTGTGAGCTCAACTTGGACCTTTCCGATTTGGAGCTGACCGACTTCGAGTTAGACGGCGGAGTCTGTGACATCAACTTGAAGTTCGGAGACGGCTCCGAGCATCTCCGTGCCACCATCGACGTTGGAGTCTCAGACCTCGACATTCAAATCCCCCGCGGTGTCGGTCTCAAGCTGGTTAAGGATGCAGCCCTGAGTTTCTTCAACCACAATGGTATCAAGCTGGACAAAGTCTCCGGCTCCACCTACCTTTCCGAGGATTACTCCACTGCAGAAAAGAAGATCGACATCTACATCGACGCTGGGCTTTCCAGCTTGGCAATCAGCAGCTACTAATCGCTAAGAGCGAGAAACGGCAATATCTCTCGTAAATCCCTGAGCGCTTCCCGAGAGTAGAACTCTGATTCCCCCAGGTCTCAAGCGGCGTCTACTTCTACAAGCTACAGGCTGGAGAGTTCTCCGAGATCAGAAGGATGAACATGGTTAAGTAAAACTACGACTTGGTCGAATGAGGGCGGCGAGGTTCTATCACCCTGCCGCTCTTTCACATACGGGGAATTCAGAATTTGCGTTGATTGGCGGCAGGACACCCTATCATATTCGTCCTGATAGAGCCTCAAATACTTGCATTGTTCAAGAAAGTGCTTGACAAACCATTGATGAAAAGTTATACTTCCAAAGCAGATTGATATAGATACTCTATTCACCATCGGGCTAAGGCCTTTTCGTTTCTGAGTATTCTCCTGGGGTAGACTTTGACTGTGAGCATCAAAGAGGAGGTTTGTTGTGTTTTTGCCATTTGGCCCTAATAGAGGCCTGCCAACTGGCATGATTTCCTGTCGGATGAGTAGAATTGGTTTTCCCGTGTGGGGTGTGAATTCAAACTTCCGCCTGTAATTGATTGGGGTGGAGGGTCTTAACCCCTGCCTCAGCAGTAGAGACTAAATGGGTGTCAAGAAGGTCGAAATCAAAGCTTTAAGAAAGCTTTTGACGAAAGGAGATTAAAGATGTGTGCAGTAAGAGATTCAAAGTCTGCTATTTTCGCTTTTTCCGTATCCATTTTCAACAAATCTTTTGATGAAAGGAAACTTAAAATGAGACAGACAATTATCCTTACCGTTCTCTGCGGCCTTTTGGCGCTTTCGCTTTCCAGTGTGGTGTTCGCCACAGAAATCAACTTCACAAGACACGTTATCGCAAGTGGTTATCCTTCCGATCCCTGTCAGATTAGGGCTATCGACATGGACCACGATTCCGATATGGATCTTGTAACAGCCTCGACCTGTTTCGGAGCGGGCCACCTTTCCTGGTGGCAAAATGACGGAAGCCAGAACTTTGTCGAACACGCGATCTCCGGTGACGATAATTTCTGGGAGGTAGAAGTTGCGGACATGGACAGTGATGGGGATTGGGACATACTAGTAATGCGGTCAGATGAGCCATACATCAATTACCGTGTAACTGTTTGGGTAAACGACGGCTATCAGAATTTTACAGCTCATGACATTGCTACCCCTGCCGATTACCCCTACTTGTATGCGATTGACCTGGATGACGATGGAGATACAGACATCATTGCCAGAAAAGCACCCCAGTCAATAGTATGGCTGGAAAATCAGGGCAACCTTAGTTTTGCTGAACATGTCATTGAAGGAAGCTTCGAAGGCGCGTTTGTCTACGCTGCCGACTTGGACAGCGACAGCGATGTAGATGTCATAGGGTGGTCCCGATCTCTTAGGGAAGTCCGTTGGTGGGAGAATGACGGAAATCAAAACTTCACAGGGCACCTGATTGGTGGTTTTTCAGCAAATCCCCTTGATGTCCGTGCGTCAGACTTGGACAACGATGGAGATGTGGATCTGCTCGTGGGTTTTGAGGGTTATGTCTCCGCCTTGGAGAACGACGGTAGCCAAAGTTTTTCTGAGCACGTCATTTCCACCAATCCTATCAGCCACCCAAACTCCGTCTACATCGCCGACCTCGATGACGATGGTGATGGCGATGCTTTGGCCGCAAGCTATTGGGGTACCTATATCAGATGGTTTGAGAATGAGGGCAACTTCAGCTTCACCGAACATACTCTTCCCGGTGCCGGATCTTTTTCCGTACGAGCCGTCGACCTCGATAGAGACGACGATCTGGATGTTATCGCGGTCGTCCGTTTTGGACGTGAAATAGCTTGGTGGGAGAATATCTCGATGGAGGTTCGGGTCACACTCACCCCCCACAATCCGCCGATTCAGATACCACCGCAAGGGGGCCGCTTCAGTTACGATGGAGTCGTCACCAACAGCACCAACGCCGGTGTGACTGTGGATGCCTGGACGATGGTGTTTCTGCCTACCGGCCACAGGCTTGGTCCCAAAAAGCTTTTCCAGGATCTAGACTTAGCACCATACGGCGATACTTCCCAGACGATTTCTCACCGGGTAAAGCGTTGGGCTCCGCCAGGAGAATACACTTATGTGGGGTATGTCGGTTATTACCCGGATACGAAGTTGGACAGCTCTTATTTCAACTTCACCAAGCTTGAGAGCAAGGACTTCGCTTCTGGGGAGGCTTTTGCAGTGTTTGACATCTTCGGAGAGGAGCTGGAGTTTGAGCTGCTGGGCACTGCTCTTTTGGGTGCCTATCCGAGCCCCTTCAACATTGAGACCAATATCACCTATGATCTGGCACAGGCCGGTCCAGTGCGCCTGGAAATCTTCAACATCCAGGGCGGCAAGGTGGGCACACTGGTGGATGCTGAACAGTCTGCAGGTAGGCACAGCGTCACCTGGGACGCTTCAGAGTTCTCATCTGGTGTTTACTTCTACAAGCTCACCACTGCCGATTTCACCGAGGCCAAGAGAATGACGCTGCTGAAGTAGAATTCACACCATCTTGAACCGTAGGGAGGGGTCCTGTGCCCCTCCCTTGTCTTTTCCCGTTTCCGCTTGACTGCGCATCACAGGCGGCTTATCATAGTCTTGAATCTGAACAGCCCTGGAGGTCGGCGATGTCGACACTGATAACAAGAAGATCATTGGCTTTTTTTATTTCCATACTGCTGCTGTTTGCGACCACGAATTGCAAGAAAGGGGGAGAGAGCTCTGCCCAGGCGGGGGAGTATCACCGCTCACCGGCGGTGGCAGGTCAGTTCTATCCCAACGATGGGCAGAAATTGGAAGAGATGGTGCGGGGCTTTCTGGACAATGCCAAGGAGGTCGAAATCCCCTACGGGAAGTTGCAGGCAATTGTGGTTCCCCACGCCGGCCTGATTTACTCCGGACAGGTGGCCGCTTATGCATACTCTCTTTTGAGGAATAAACGGGTTGAGACCGTCATAATGGTCGGTCCCAGCCACTATGTCCGCCTCCCTGGAGCTTCAGTCTATGCTAAGGGAGAATTCGAGACTCCGCTGGGAAATGTTCCTGTAGACTCAGAGCTGGCGCAGGCGATCATAAAACAGGACCGGGAGCTGTTCAGCTTCAATCCGCGTGATCAGGCCCGGGAGCACTCTCTGGAGGTGCAGTTGCCCTTCCTGCAGGTGGTCCTGCCTGATTGCTCGATCGTCCCCATAATGATGGGACCGCAGGATTCGGCCACCGTGCGCCGGGTTGCGGACGCCATCACAAAGGTTTTACAGGAGAGCGACAAGAGGGTTTTGCTCTTAGCCAGCACTGACTGGTCTCACCATCACCCGAGAGCGGAGGCCAGACGATTGGACGAGGAGGGAATCGCTACCATCACTATGCTGAACCCTGCCAAGCTCCTCTATAAACTGAGGTATAAGAAGACCGAGGCCTGCGGCGGCGGGCCGGTTGCCGCAGTGCTTATGACAGCCCTGAAACTGGGGACCGATTGGGCAAAGGTCGTAAGATACGGTGACTCCGGGGATGTCAGCGGTGATATCTCCGCGGTGGTGGGTTACGCCTCCATCGCCATCGGAACCACAAAAGAAATAGACGTGCCTCTAAACGTTGAAAAGCCACAGAGTGAATTATCCACAAAAGAGAGGCGGAGACTATTAGAGATTGCTCGGACCTCCATCGACGGATTCCTGCGTCACGGAGAAGAGCCCAGTTTTGACGTAAGTGAACGCAAGCTGACTGAATTGGGGGCTGCCTTTGTCACTTTGGAGAAAAACGGTCGTTTGAGGGGTTGCATCGGTTACACCACTCCGGAGAGACCTCTCTATCAGACCGTTTCCGAATGCGCCATCATGGCCGCCACCCAGGATCGCCGCTTCCCGCGCCTGACTCAGGATGAACTGCAGGAAATCCAAATAGAGATCTCAGTTCTGTCTCCCTTTAAGAAAGTCGACAGCATCGACGAGATCGTGGTCGGTCTGCACGGACTTTATCTCAAAAAGGGTGAACGCCGCGGTTTGCTCCTGCCTCAGGTGGCAACAGACTGGAAGTGGAATCGCCGGGAGTTTTTGGAAAACGTCTGCCGCAAATCTGGCCTCCCCATTGATGCCTGGAAGGAGGATGCGGAGATATACGTTTTCAGTGCCGAGATCTTCAGAGAGGGGGAAGAATAACCTCCACTTCTATGAGCTCACACAAATCATTCTTCTTGCCATTCATTCTGCTGTTCTCCATCTCATTCACATTCTGCTCTCCGGGTGAAAGGGAAGCAGGAGCACCCAAAAGCGATTGTGAAGCCATCCTGGGCGACCTTTCAAAACTCAAGGATTTCCAATCTCGTGACAGCATCTCGGTTTATTCGCCTGAGAATCTGCATTACTACCTCGACGGCGGTGCGGAGTTCTACTTGAAGAATGGCTTCGTCAAGTTAGCGACCACCCTTGTGGTTTCAAACGAAACCGGTCAAGAGATAAGTGTCGAGGTTTACCGGATGCAGAATCCCTCTCAGGCAGACTTCATCTACAGGACAGAGAGTGGCGACTCCCCTGCCAATTTCGAGATTGGAGATAAAGGTTATAGAAGCGGCGGCTACGCGCAGTTTGTCAAAGGAGCGTTCTTGGTCAAACTTGTGGCATACGAGCCCACTGAGCGTGAGCTTGAAGCTTTAGTTGCGTTGGCGAAGTTTATAGAAGCCGGAATCCAACCCTAACTGAATCTACCTCAGGCAGGCTTATTGGAGGTCAGCATAATGGTCTTAACCATCTGAAGCAATCGCTGACAGCTGAAGGGCTTCTTGATATAAAAGTCGCCTCCCACCCCGAATGCTTTCCCCTGGTCTTCCCGGGCATCTTTTCCAGTGAGGAAGAGCACCGGCGTCTCGGCGGTGTCGGGGTCGGCTCTCAACTGGGAACAGACCTCATACCCATCCATGAAGGGCATTTGTATGTCTAATATGATGACGTTCGGTTTGAAGTTTTTGGCGTCTCCCAATCCGTTCTGAGGTTGGTTTTCGACCTCCACTTCGTAGCCGGCGTTGGACATATAGGCCTTGATTATCTCCGTTATTTCCGGCTCGTCATCGATGACTAGAATGCGCCCTAATTTAGCAATCTTATCCCCTAACATTGGGTTCTCCTGAATCGTAGCTATGTTGAGGAATCTCCCTTCACAACCGGTAGAAGGTTCTCCTCCGATCCTTTATGAGATGATTAGCGGGCGTAAAAAACTTATCCCGCGCCTCTTTTACATTAATATCGGCGACCTCGAGGCTCTCTTTATTGCGGGGGGAGGAAACCACTAATTCTCCCTTTGGGGAGGTGATTTGGCTTCTTCCAGTGAAAGTGATTCTTTCGCCATTCCGTTGCTCGGTGCCGATGCGATTGGCGGTGATGGTGAAGATCCCATTCTCCAGAGAGCGGGTCAGCATCGACCGCTGGCAATAGTGGAGGACTAAATTGACGGGATGGCAGATGATTTCTGCTCCTAAGAGGGTCAGACTCCTGGCGACCTCCGGGAAAATCCAATCGAAACAGATCATCACCCCGATTTTTGCAGCCCTGAAACTTATCACCTCCAGCTTGAGGTTGCCGGCGTCAAACCATCTCTTCTCTCGATCGAAGAGGTGAAGCTTTCGGTAGAGGTGTATATCTCCCCCTGGCTTCACGAATATGGAGGAGTTATAGATTTTGTCTTTGTCCTTTTCGGCGATTCCGGCTACAATAGCCATCTTTCTTTTTCTTGAGAGGCTTTTCAAGACTCGGGTCGTTTGGCCGTCGGGAATCTCTTCTGCCAGCTGCCTCAGTTGCTTTCGTCCCGAAAAAAGGTAACCGGTGTTGAACAATTCCGGCAGGACCAGCAAATCCGCGTCGACCTTTGACAACTTGGCCTCGATCCTGCTCAAGTTTTGACCAATATCTGCGAAGATTGGATGAAACTGTAGGAACCCAACTCGCATTTAGGTACTCTCTTGGAATTGACCGTTCTCTAAAATGTTGAGATTTCCCACACTTCGGCGCCTTACATTGATGACTACAACTCTATTTCATCCCCCTCTTCCGGCAAGTTCACATTCGTATAGCCACGCTTTTCCAGCTCTTCTTTCAAAGCCCGGGATTGTTCCTCTTCTCCATGCACCAGATATATCCTTTTGATGCTTTTGCCCAGGGAATCAACGTAATTGATAAGGTCATCCCGATCGGCGTGGGCAGAAAAGGTATCGATTACCTCCACCTCCGCTTTCAGCGTGTACTCCTCCCCGAAGATTCTCACTCTCGGTTGCCTTTCCACCAGCCTTCGGCCCAAAGTGTTCCTGGCCATAAAGCCGACGACCAGAATGGTGTTATTGGGATTCTCGATGTTGTTCTTGAGATGATGCAGAATCCGCCCGGCCTCGCACATGCCGGAGGCAGAAATGATTATGCAGGGTTGTTTCAGCAGATTCAACTTCTTCGATTCCTCCGCGTCGCGGACGTAGCTGATCTGGTTCAACCCGAAGGGATTCTGATTCTGGGCCAGAAGCTCGTTAGTCTCGTGGTCGAAACATTCCGGATGCAATTGGAATATTTGGGTGACGTTGGTGGAGAGGGGGCTATCGACATACACCGGGAGAACCGGGATTCTGCCGGCAGCCTCTAAGAGGTGCAGGCAATAAACGATCTCCTGAGTCCGCTCCAGAGAGAAAGCCGGGATAATGATCTTCCCGCCTCTTGAATGAGTCTTGTTGACAACCTCGGCAAGCTGATCCTCAACTCCGGAAATCTCCCCGTGCAGGCGTCCCCCGTAAGTGCTCTCCAGGATTAAATATTCCACCTCCTTAACCACTTCGGGGTCTCTCAAAATCGGAAGGTCTTTGCGACCCAGATCGACAGCGTAAAGGAGGGTTTTCCTGCTGCCGTTCTCGTAGATCTCAAAAAAGGAGAGAGCGGAACCCAGGATATGTCCGGCGTCGAAAAAGGTCAGTCGAATGTCTTTCGTGACGTAGAACGGCTTGTGGTAACTGACACCTCGGAAAAGCTCAATTGCCCTCCGGGCCTCCTCCACGCTGTATAGCGCTTCGATTCTATCTTCCCCCTTCAACTTCTTCTTCTTGTTCAAGTACTCGGCATCTTTCCGTTGTATATGGGCGGAGTCAGCCAGCATCACCGCGCACAGGTCCCTGGTGGCAAACGTGGAATAGATGCTTTTGCGGTAACCGTTCTTTACCAAAGAGGGGATGTTTCCGCTGTGGTCGATGTGAGCGTGTCCCAAAACGACACGGTCTATCCCATCGACATTGACCGGCAGTTGACGATTGCGCCTATTGGACTCTGCTCGCCTCCCCTGAAAAAGACCACAGTCTATGAGGACGTGGTCACCGTTGACGGAGAGGAGATGCATCGAGCCGGTCACCCCTCTCACCGCACCCAGGAATGTTATCTTCAATTCTCCTCCACGAGGTTGCCTTGCAGAAAACGACCATCAGATATAATTTGCTGCAAAAGATAAGAAATGAGCTAAGTGGAGACAAATCTTTTATCCCACACACCTCCCTGCCCCCGGCTGGGTACAAGCCCCAGCCCTACAGCTATCATAAGAAATGTCATCCACAAACATTAGACCATCCGTAGGGAGGGGTTTTTCCGCCAGGGGCGGATCTGCCTCCGGCAGAATGCCCCTCCGCCATCCCACGCTATCCCTTCGGTCCTGACCGAACCTTAGATTCATAATCCCCCTGGCAGAGGCCAGGGGGCTGCCCCGGTATTGAAAAAATCATAGCTGTGGGGTAGCACAGTGGCCTCCCGCCTCGAGCCTGCCCGAGGCAGACAGGGCGGGCCGCCACTGGGTCTTATCTATAATTCTCATTCACAAGATTATCTTGCGGAAAAGCTGCTATTGAATATAACTTGTCGCCACAGATAAGTTATGAACTCATCAAAAACAAACCTGCTGGGACTGAATTTAGAGGAGCTGGAAGACTTCCTTCAGGACCTCGGAGATAAGAGGTTTCACGGCCGACAGCTCTTCTCCTGGATTTACAGGAAGGGAGCCAGAGGTTTCGAGGAGATGACAGATCTCTCCAGGGGATTGCGAGATAGACTGAAAAAGACCGCAACCATCGAAGGTATAGTGGAGCACAGGTTGATGCGGTCAAAACTTGACGGGACGGAGAAATTCCTCTGGAAGCTCTCCGACCGCGAGATGATTGAAAGTGTCTTGATCCCCGATGAGGGAAGATTGACCCTCTGTCTGTCCACCCAGGTTGGCTGCCCCCTGGGCTGTCAGTTCTGCGCCACCGCAAACGTTGGCTTCAGAAGGAATCTCACCTCAGGTGAAATCGTGAGCCAGCTCCTAAAGGCTCAAGACAGACCCTTGACCAATCTAGTATTCATGGGAATGGGAGAGCCGCTTTTGAACTACGACAACTTGCTGAAATCGATCGGCATCATGGTCTCGGATCTGGGTCCCAACTTCGGTGCAAAGAAAATCACGGTGTCCACAGTCGGGATAGTCCCGGGAATTCACAGGCTGGCGGAGGAGGGCTTAAAACTCGGCCTGGCGATTTCGCTGAATGCCCCCGACGACGAACTGCGAAGCGAAATCATGCCCGTGAATGGAAAATACCCTCTCAATGAGCTGTTGAGCGCGGCCAATTTCTATGCTGAAAAAACGGGCCGACGGATAACGTTCGAATATGTGCTAATCGGTGGCCTCAACGATTCCCTGGAGTGTGCAAAGAAGCTCTCGAGAATCATTCAGGGGATTCCCTGCAAGATAAATCTGATTCGGTTTAACCCTCACACCAGTCAGGCCTATCAAGCACCAGAAGAGGAGAAGGTCACTGCCTTCCGGGATTACCTTTATCCCCGAGCTCCGGCGGTAACTTTAAGGGAATCGAAAGGCAGAGATATTCTCGCCGCCTGCGGGCAATTGCGGGCGGCCGAGGACGATTATACCGCATAATTCCACCTTTTGACAGCCAGCCTCCGGCTTCTTTCCATCTCAGATTTCCTATTGGTCAACCCTGAGATTCTATTGGAGAAATCCAACACTTTTTCGATCATTCTTCATCAGACTTAGTTCAGAACCAGGGAGCCCCCACGTTCAGGACGACTAACCCCTTGTCACCTAAATGCTTATGGCTGGTGATTGCCTCTTCGGAAACAGACCTCCAAGAGGTATGCAAATTGCCTGAAACCTCATCTGAAATTGAAACTCAAACGCTGGAGGCTTCTTCCAGGGAGGCGAGGAAAATGAAGATGAGGTTCATCCTGACCATGGAAGATTTGGAAGTGGGGGAGAAGAGAATTGACAGCTTGACAGTTGATTGGACCGAGGAGGTGACCCAGGAGCAAGTTCTGAGCATGTCCAGAGAATGGATCACCGCCCAGAATTTTCTATCCCAGAGAATGGTGGGGCTAAGTAAGGTGGGGGAATCCACCCTCACCATCGAACCGGTATTTGCGTCCGAGGAGTGATTGGATAGCCGCTGTGATTTCAAAGGGCAATTCACTCAGACTGACTATTCAAAACTAAAAAGAGAGGCCGTTATGTTCGCCAACTCCAAGGAACAAACTTGCCCCTTCTGTGGGGCCAGAATGGAGCTTGTTGAGGAGGTGTTGCAGTGCCCGGAATGTTTTTGGAGATTTAGAAACGACTTTCTACAAAAATCTCATCTTTCGGTTTGCCCCAAACCAGAAAAAGTGAATCCCGATTTCTTCGCCTGAAGCTGAAAAGGCCGCCGGTACAGGAGGTGCATCCGGGAAATAGAAGAAAGCGGGGACACGAGGAAGTCAAATCACCTGGTAATCTCGATCTTGGTGATCATACCAGATTCAGAAGGCGTTCCTGCAATGGACGCCTGTAGTCGTTGACATCTACCGGCTGGGGATTTGCGCCCACCGTATACCTTTCCATGAGGAAAAAAGATTTCTCGGTTAAATCCTCTCCTGCTTCCAATCATCTGACGATCTGAAACAACCGTCAAGTCCTTCTCTTTTAACCTTGCAATCTCACCGGGGTTATGTTACGTTCCCTCTAAGAGATTTTGGTCGAATTTCAAAAGAGGAGGTAGGTTAAATGACGACTCCAAAACCGACAGGTCGTTCGGTGGTCATTCTCTTGATCGTGGGCATAATCGTAATCGCGTTTATGGCCCAGGGCTGCGGCACCACCGTCCCCTCCGGACATCATGCGGTCAAGTATCGTACGTTCGGGGGAGGGACTAAAATGGGCACCATCTATGGAGAGGGATGGCAATGGAAAGCGCCCTGGGACCGCTTCTTTATATACAAGACCCAGGTGGACGAACGCAAAGAGAATTTGCAGGTTCTCTCCTCGGATGGAGCCACCATCGGGCTGGAGGTCTCGGTCTGGTTCCGTCCCTTAATCGAAAAAATAGACAGCCTGCAAATCACCGTGGGACCGAATTACTACAATGTCATCGTTGGCTCAGCACTGCGGGGTGAGGCTCGGGCCGTCGCCGGACGGTATAAACCTGAAGAGATATACTCCACCAAAAGGGAGGCGATGGCCAGAGAGATTGTGGAGGCAGTCCAGAAACTAGTGGGGGACAAATTCGTTTCCGTCGACAATATCATCATTCGCAACGTCATCCTCCCCAAGAGGATCTCCGATGCCATCGACGAGAAGTTGGCCGCCGACCAGGCCGCCCAGAAGATGCAGTTCGTCCTACGGCGGGAACGTCAGGAGGCGGAGCGCAAGCGGATCGAGGCCAAGGGAATTGCAGATTTCCAGAGGATCGTCTCCGCCGGTTTGACTAAATCCTTGCTGGAGTGGAAAGGCATTGAGGCCACCGAGAAATTAGCCTCAAGCCCAAACGCCAAGATAGTCATCATCGGCGCAGGTGAAGCTGGCCTCCCGATCATCCTCGGCGGAGGTTGAGAGATTGCTATCTCTGGGATAAGCAGGAGAGTCCTGGTCGCCATCGAGACCGCCTTAGTCTGCAGACTAGTTCAGATCGGTTGCTAAATCAGGGCTCTGACTGCAGGAAGAGGCAGAACTCCCCAGGCAGAACAACTGAACCGCTTAGTAGTGTCCGGTTCCGTGTAACCTCCCTGGGGACTTCTCTCTCTAAAGCTCCCACAACAGGGAGCAGTTGATGATGTTAGGGGATGACAGCACCTCTGATATACAGGAAACTTTGGGCGAACTTCGATATTGAGCATCTCTCCGGTGACAGAGAGATTCAAAGGAGCGCAAAGAGTCTCGGGTGAGAACTAACCTGCGAAGAGAGGTCAAAGACTATCTGCTGATCATCTTTTGAGAAGCTGGCCCATTCTCAAGGCTCAACCCCTCTGGCTTCGAACGTGAATAGGTGAAGTTCAAGGTCCGGAATCGCGGTGCCGTTAGTGAACTGCCGCTTCCAGTAACCCTCCTCGAGATAGCGTCTGAAATCGGGTAATAGCAATCATGGCTAACGGCGTTGCCGTGAAGGTCGTTAATCATCGCAGACTTAAGAGCTTCCCGGTCAAATTATCCTTTTCTGCTTAAGGATTTCCTCGAAAAGCTCTTCCCGTTTGCCGACCATCCTCTCAATGGAGAAGAGCTCTTCGGTCCGCTTTCTCCCCTCCTGCCCCATCTTCTGAGCCAGCTCCGGATTCTTCAGCAGTTTTGAGACCGCCTCGGCCAGTTCTTTAGGTTTCCGGACCGGCACAAGATAGCCGCTGGACCCCTCAATCACCATCTCCCGCAGGCAGCCGACCTCGGTGGCCACCGTCGGCTTGGCCATGGCCATGGCCTCTAAGATCGCCGTCGGCAAGGTCTCGATATAGGGGTCGGAGCACAGCACCGCGACATCGAATATCGACAGAACCTCGGGGACGTCACTTCGATTGCCCGCGAATATCACCCTGCCATCCAACCCCAACTCCGAGGAGAACTCTTCCAGTTTCGTCCGCTCCCCGCCGTCTCCCACGACCAGGAAGCTGACCCTGGGGAGCTCCTGAGAGATGATCTTAGCGGACTCTAAGAAGACCCGGTGGGCCTTTTCCGGGCGCAAAACCGCCAGGATACCCACCACCTGATTCTCCTCCGGCACTCCCAGCTCGCTTTTAATCCTCAGCTCCGGGGGATGGGGCTTGAATTTCTCCAAGTCGACTCCGTTGTAAATGACGGTGACTTTCTTTTCAGGGACCGCCTCGTATTTGACCAGGTAATCTTTGGAGGCCTCCCCGATGGCGATGATGCGGTCATTCAGTCCCCACAGCATCCGGTTGAGAAACTCCACCGAGTGCGTCTTGCCTTTGATGAAGGTCTTGTGCAGGGAGGAGGTGATAACGGGGACCCCGGCCCACTTGGCACACAACCTTCCCCAGAAAAGCTTCTCTCCGCTCCCGAAGGTCTCCAGGGCATGTATCTCTTCCTGTCTCATAATCCGTTGAAGTCTCATAGCCAC
Organism: Candidatus Zixiibacteriota bacterium; assembly: GCA_030605835.1. Lineage (GTDB taxonomy): Bacteria > Zixibacteria > MSB-5A5 > DG-27 > DG-27 > DG-27. The sequence goes on from JAUWHO010000023.1 coordinate 195,071, forward strand.
GGTGAAGTCATATTTGTCGGAGATCAGGTTGGAATAGACCTTTATCCCCTCCCTCGCCACCGTCTCCGCCAACGGGCCCGGTTCTCGCATGCACAAAAGAATGGGATTGAACCTGTCGCGGTCGATTCGCAGGAGTATATCCTCGCAAATCCTCTCGGCCCCCCCGACGATCATCGAGTGGATGGCAGCCATGAAGTTGATTCTAGGAGGCTTGTTCTGTGCCAAAGCTCAACTCTCCAGGATACTCTCGTAAACCCCTTCGGTGCCGGCGACGGTGTCTGCGAAGTTGAAATATCTCTCCACCCGGGTCCTGCTCTTCTGGCCCAGCTTTGCCCTCAGGTCTGCTCCCTCCAAGAGGGAGACTATCGCCTCCTTCAAGGCCAGGCTGTCCTTTGGCGGCACCAGTACGCCATTTTCCTGACTGCCTAAAACCTCGCGGTTACCGGGGACGTCGGTCACCACCACCGGAAGCCCGTAGGACATCGCCTCCAGAAGCGCGATCGAGATCCCCTCCCAGAAGGAGGGAAGAACGAAGAGGTCGGAGGCAATGAGGATGTCGGGGACGTCGCTTCTCTCCCCAAGGAGAAAAGCCTTCTCCTTCAAACCTGATTGCTCAACCAATTCCTGAATCCTGTCCTTCTCCGGCCCACCTCCGACCAATAGCAACCTCACCTCGGGATGCTGCTCCGCTACAATCTTCACAGCCTCGATCAAGAAGTGTTGACCTTTGAAAGGGACTAAGCGACCGACGCAGGTGATTACGAAATCCTCAGCCGCTAACCCCAGTTTCTCTCTAGCTCCAATCTTGTCCTCCGAGGAAGCGAGCTTGGGGATGAAGACTCCATTTCTGACCACCTGAAGTTTTCCAGGTTCCGGATGCAGGGTTCGGTTGACTGCCTCGCTGACGTTTTCTCCGACAGTTATCATCTTCTTAGCACTGCGAGATAGTCTGCGAAGCAGGGACATCCGCAGTCGAAACTTGATCCCCAGGGGGCCCTTTCCCCAGACCGTTGAGAGCATATTGCTGCTGGCGAACGACATCACCACCGGAGTTTGGGTGAGTCTCCCCACCAGGCAACCCAAAAGGTCGGTGTGTGGGAGATGAGTTTGGATTAAGGAGACCTCTCCCTCGGAGATGAGACGGGACATCTTTCTTGCTATTCGGAAGAGGTCATAGAGGAAAATCGGAAAAAGGAAGATGCTCCGACGGGGAAGGTCGAGGACGACCACCTTTATGCCGGATTGGACAACCTCCTCTTTGAGTCCTCCCCCATCCCTGAGACAGCAGATGATATGTTCGTAGCGGAGCTTGTTCAACTCTCGGACGAGGTTATACACTAAGACCTCCTGGCCGCCACGGTTGAGGCGATTCAGAAGGTGCATGACTTTCGCTTTTCTAACCCCGCCCGAAACCGACATCCCGCTGAGGTTCATACTCGATGTTTTCTCATCCCCTGCCAAAGGGGGATTTTGGAGGTGCTTTTTTTGCCCCCGCTAGTTGAAATCGGCAAAAAAACAACGGTCTGTAAGACGAAAAAACTCCTATTCCCTCCCCTTCTATTTCACTTTCAAGAATATATCGATCTCTGCCTTGATTGCAAGCGGAAATTCGGATCCCGACCGCAGGTGAAACCTCTTTTGAGTTTGTGACCCCTTATCTGCCGGCACTATGAGATGGTCAGTCACGCACTCGAGAATCTAAAAAGGGGACAAAAGATCGACTCCCTCCCGAAGACAGCCAGTGATGTCAAGTCACTCATATCCCCCTATCTCGTGGCCCGTCTGGGAGCTATCTCGTCTCAGAGGAGAAATTGTATAGCAGCGTCCGTTCTTTGCCTGCCGTCATTTCACCAGCGTCATAATCTTTCTTTTAGCAAAATCCCCGGCAATCAATTTATAAAGGTAAAGACCGGACGATAGGTCCGCACTGTCCCAGATGACGGACTTATAGCCCGCCTGCTGCTTTTCGCTGACCAAGGTGACCACCTTCCGACCCAGGGTGTTGTAAACTTCCAGCTTGACGTGGCTGTCAGTGGGCAATTGGTAGTTTATTACGGTGGTGATATTGAAAGGATTGGGGTAGTTCTGGGAGAGCGCATAAGCGCGGGGGAGGTCAGTTTCTGTTGAGGCAACCTCTTTGAACCACCCCCTACCCTCAAACCAACCTTTTGTGCCACCTGCAGTGGAACCGGTCTTGGTGAAGTAGAAATAAGAGATGTCTGTTATGATACCGGGATAACTACCTATATAGGCGACGAAACCATAGGTTCCCTCGGGGGCAGACCCCGGGACGTGCTGAACGATCCCATTCACACCGAGGCCGTCGGGCGGGATGCTGACGTTCTGACATAGATTGATGGGGCCGTAGCGCCCAATCTCGGGAATGAAGACGTAGGTCCAAAGGTCTGCTTCGCCCGGCTGACCGGAGAAGTTGAAGACCCAGCCATCATAGATGATGTCGCCACCTTCAGGAGGAATAACGATTGGAGTGTTGTGGGGATAAAGCTCCACAATTCCCAGAACGGCCTGGTTAAAATGCAGGGCACCGATTTCGGAGCGGGTGCCGTCGGGGTCGGTTAGGGAGGGATCCCCAGCATCGATGCAGGGGGAGTGCCAGCGGAGATGGAAATCATCTCTCTCTCTACCGACGAAGATGGGGTCGGCGTCAAGGTTCCCCTCGCCCTCCCACCCACCCTGAACGTCACAGTACGTGACTATGGGGCTACCCCCACCGAAGAGGTAAATCTCCGGACCCACCGGCGCTCTATTCTCCCACAGGATAGTGTTCGTGATCGTTAGATCGGATTCGTTGCAGTAAATTCCGCCCCCTCCGCCGTCAGCGGAGTTCCCGGCGATAGTGCTGCCAATTATCGTCGGGTTGGAGTTACCCCCGCAATGAATCCCGCCCCCGTATGAAGCCGCCGAGTTACTGGAGATGCTGTTCCCGCTTATCGTTGGACCCGACTCCCAGCAATTGATGCCTCCACCCCCGGCGGCCGTCGAGTTGTTATCCCTGATGATATTGTTGCTGATCACTGGACTGGAGTAGTCGCAGTGAATGCCGCCGCCGCCCAGGTAGGCGGAATTCCTGCTGATGGTATTGTCGCTTATGGTTGGGCTGGAATGGAAGCAGTAGATAGCTCCACCTTTAGCATCTTCCCCAGTCCCAGTGGCCTTTCCGTATTCCAAGCGACAGTATCTTATCCGGGAATCGCTGTCGGCGGAGAGAAACCTTATCCCGTGCCAGCCGGTGGCGGTGTCGTCCGCAGTGAAGTGGATAGAGCTGCTGTCTGTTCCCATCGCCAAAAGCGTCGCCGAAGAGTCCACGACGAACCTATAATGTCCCTGGAAATTGACCTTAACCCCGGGCTCAATCACCAGAGTTGACTCCGACGGCACTCGAACCTCCCCGATGACGTTGTAAGGGCTTCCGGCTTCAGCCCAGATGCCCCAGACCTCCCCTTCGATGTAGCTGCCGAAGGCCGCCGGGATCAGAATGGCCGCCTCCCCATTTCGCAGATGGACTCGACGGCCCAGAGGCCCCAGGTTTCCATTCGGCAAAAGGGCGCGGAAGTTCGTCGGCAGATCCACCCGGACACGGGTCTTCTCGTCGAAATGCTCGTTCCAACCGCCCCGGGGGCGGCACAGAACCAGGGCCCTGCGGTACCACCGGGAGTATACTTTGTATTCGTAGCCTCGTCCGTCCACGCCACTCTTGATTATCCGGTAACGGTTCTCCACGGGTTCACCCAAGACATAATCCATACACTCGTGCCAGGTCAAGGTATCCCAGCCGGGATAGCTGGGGGAATAGGAAAAGTTGAAATCGATATAGAGGTAGGCGCTGTCCGACCTGCTGATATAGAAGTAGGCCAGATTTCCGAGCAGAGCTTCACCCCAGGTGTAGTGGCCGCTGTATCCGGAGAGCTCCGTCACCACCGAGGGGCTGTAAAGCTGGCAGACACCGTTGACCGCCGAGAGGGAGTCACGGCGGTAAGCCTCCGCCAGGGTGTTCATGCTCTCGGCGTTCTTGACGGGGCTGTATTGAAATTCCATCAGGAGCATGTCCGCAACCTCGTCGGTGGCGTACTCGTCAATCCAGCTTCTGCAGATGTTGATGCAGGAGAATTTGTCCTTTCCGTCTGGGGACCATGTGTGACCATATGCCAGGGTATCCTTCAGCTCCTGCAGAAACCTTTTCAAACCCTCCCAATACCAGCTCTGAAACTCTTCCTCAGTCACCTTGGCATGAGCGGGATGTTCGGCAATCTTCCCCCCGGAGAGAACCGAGCCGTAGTTGTAGAACCTGTGAGTGGAGTTGTCCAGAAAGATCCCGTCATAATAGCCCACCTGGGAGCCCTCCGGAAGGGTTTTGAACTTCTCGAGGTTATACTCCTTCTCCAACTGGCGAGTAAACTGGTTGTTGAGGTTGACCGCCCTTCGAGACAAGTCTGCGTAGTAAACCGGCACCCGAGCCGCGCTTTCATCGGGGGCAAACCCACCCCCCCAGCCGGGGATGAAGATCTGCTGCCCCTGCAACTCTATGACGGTATCATCCCAATAGTGGTAATAGAGAGACTCCGGATCTGCGCCTCTGCTTTGGCATTCTGACAGCAAGAACCCGTGCTCGTCAACTCCAGACCCACTTATGTAGTTGTCCGAGACGGAGTTGTAGAACATCCACTTCATCCGGGGATTGAGCCCCTTCACGGTGTTGACGGTGGAGACGCGCCCCGAAATCGCCACTTCATATCTGGCGGCGATGAGAGTATCAATGCTTGGTGGAGGTGCATCCCCGTACAGGGTGCACCAGTTCTGGCGGGAGTCGGTCCCGAAGCAGGTGTTTATGAGCAAAATCAGAAAAACAAGAAAGAAAAGACTCCCTTTCTGTGCGAAGATCCTGTCCCTGTGAGAAAAATCCTTAGTGCTCAATTCCCTTTAACTTCCTTCAGCGTTGGGTTCTCCCTCTCGGAGGTTGAGATCTCCCTGATCACTCTGGCGGGATTCCCGGCCGCAATCACTCCTGCCGGGACTGTCCTGGTCACCACACTTCCGGCTCCGACTACCGAGAAATCCCCGACATCGGCCATGACCACAGAACCTTCTCCGACCCAACATCCCTTCCCGATCTCTGTTCTTCGATAACAGTTGCTCTTTTGCTCCCCTTCTGTTCCCCTCCCCTCAATTGAGTGTTGATGGGCTCCAGAGAGAATGCTGACCCTGGAGGCCAAAAGGCTCCCCTCTCCAATGGAGACATTTCCGATTACACAGTAAGCCCCGATATAGACCCCATCCCCAACCTCCGCAGAGGAGTGCGGAAAGTAGGAACCGAATCCGATGAAGCCCTCCCCGGAGAATCTTTTCAAGGTAAATCGGTAATATGCACATCTTAAGTAGCTGCCCAGCTTCCCTGGAACAAGGGCCAGAGCCTGAGCGAAGGAAGCGAAGAGATTATCGCTTCTGAAGAGATATTTGTGGAGCCTCACCAACATAATCACTGGTGAAACTCCCGCACAAGATAAGAGAGTAACGAGCTTCTTCGCAAGAGATTTTTTCATCGAGTTTTCGACCAATTTTACGCCCCCTTTTCCGACAGAACCACGAGGCTCTCCTCCCTGACGGAGACTTCCCTCTCCCGAAGATCGATATCCCCGTCGTCGGTCCCACCCTCCTCTCCGCATAACCTCACAAAGCACCTCTCGAATTCATCGACCATCCTCTTCAGTGAGAAGTTCTCCGCAACCTTCAGGCGAGCGTTTTCACCAAAGTTTAGGCGCAACCTCTCGTCTTCCAGAAGAGCCATGATTTTCTCCGCCAGAGGTTGGAGCTCTCCCGGGGGAACGAGATAACCGTTTTCTCCCTCATCTATGATTTCGGGGTTGCCTCCCACTCCACTCGCCACCACCGGCAGGCCCGCGAGCATATATTCCAGAATGGAATTCGAGAACCCCTCCGAGGAGGAGGATAACACTCCGATGTCGAATGCGGAAAGATATGGGAAAACCTCTTCTGCGCCTCCAGCGAAGACTACCCGGTCCTTTATTCCCAGACGTTCAACCAGAGTCTCCAGATCTCTCCTTTGTGGTCCCTCCCCGAGGATGAAGAATTTCGTTTCCGGAAATCTCTTCAACACCACAAAGGCGGATTTAATGAAAATGTCGACCGCCTTGACGGGGCGGAGGTTCGACAGGGTTCCCACAAGAAGCATCTCTGGTGAAATGCCGAGCTTCCTTTTCGCCTCCTCTCTGGGGATCAGTCTGTTCGTGAATTCATCTAAGTCGATGCCATTGTAAATCACCTCTATCTTCCCTGCATCGACTCCCTCCTTCTTCACCACAGTATCTCTCACTGCACCGGAGTTGGCGATCACAAGGTCTGTCCAGCGGTTCATGATCTTCAGCAAAAGCAGGTCTCTTCCGGTCTGCCAGTATCCGAGGTTGCGCCTGCTGGAGATAATTCTTGTCCTGCCAGAAAGCTCTCCCGCTGAGGTCCCAAAATAGTTGGCGTTTTTGAAGAACGTCACCAATAGATCGACTTTCTCCTTTTTCAGAAACCTCGCCAGGGCGAATAACCTCTTCAGAGCTCTGAAAGAGGCGAAGGAGCGAAACTCCAGATTCAACGACCGACATTCTCGGAATTCCAAGTTATCGCTTCCATGCAGACAGCAGAGAAAAGGCTCGAACCTCTGCCGATCTAAGCGTTCAATCAAGGAGGCCAGGATCTTTTCCGTTCCCGCTTTCCTGTTGGGGAGAGAGTCAATGATAAACATCACCTTGATTTTCGAGGGCCCCTCCTTGTGCCGATTCTCTGTTGAGGTGGGCCTTTCTCTCTTCTTTTGAAAAGGAGCTTCCAAAATCCCGCCTAAAAAACCGGAGCCCAACCCGAAGTGGATCACAAAGAAAATCGGCGGGCACAGGAACAGTAGGAGAAACCCTCCCTTCAGGCCAACTGTGACTGAGAAGGCTAGCGTCATCAAAAAGTAAAACGCCCAGATTGATAAGGCTATCTTTGCCAGCAGACCTCCTGTGAATAGAGCCAAGCCGGATAAGGGCAAAAACAGCACCAAGAAGGCCGGTGGTAACTGCCCGAGCGAAAAACTCCCCGGGTGTTTGGCAAAAAGGAGGAAGCGCCCCAATCCGTAACGGTACATCTGCCGGAAAAGCTGAACTAAATTGCTGCGAGGTTCGTAACAAACCTTCAGCTTCGGGCTAGTGAAACCCCGGTATCCGGCCCGGTGGCAGCGGTAGTTGAATTCGACGTCCTCGCAGGCGTCGAAGCTCTCGTCTATGTAACCAACCTCCTCAAAGAGCCTGCGGGGATAGATCGCCCCAGAGCTGGTGGGATTGACCTCCCCTTCCTGTTCGGTGTATATAGTCGAATCCAGACCGTGCCCCCAGAGAGTCGCCCGACAGCTGGCCACCGCTCCCTGAAAAAGGCTATTTCCGGGAAAATCCAGAGGTTGAGGACGACACAACACCCGCCTATCATCACGTAGATAGAGACGTGATATCTCCCGGAGAAGATAAATGCCGGGAAGATAGCAATGACCATCCACAAAGAGGATAATCTCTCCCCTGGAGTTCTTAACCCCGATGTTTTTCCCTGCGCCGGAGAGTCTTTTGGGATTGTTGAAGAGCCTGATTTGAGAATTCTGCCGAGAGAAATTCTCCACCACCTCTTTGGTGTTGTCCTCCGATTCCCCATCAACCACGATTATCTCACATCTCCCCTGAGGATAACTCTGCTTCAGCAGGGATTTGATGACTCCACCGACAGAGCTTCCCTCGTTCCTGACCGGGATTACGACCGAGATGAAAGGATATGTCTCGGCTTCGGTTTTTTCGACCCCTCTGTCTACAGTTTTGGTCTCCATACCGGTATTACGTACGCCGTAGCTCCACTGCCGAAACTGTTCTATTGCCCTTCAGCAGAGATTACCCTTCCCAACGTCGGCCACCTTCAGATACAACTCCTTCAATCTCTCCGCCTGGGCAGAGAAGGAATGGTGTCCGGCAACGAACTCTCTTCCGGCTTCGCCGAGCTGCCTCATCAAATCCGGCTTCGTCAGAAGTCCGCTCACTCTATCAGCCAGTATCTGGGCGTTACCGGCCTCCACTAAAAGGCCGGTTTTCCCATCCTCAATTATCTCCCTCACTCCTCCTACATCTGTGGCTACGACTGCTCTGGCATAAGATAGAGCCTCCAGGATCACGTTCGGCATCCCCTCCGAAAAGGAGGCGTTCACGAGTATGTCCACCTGGGGCAAATATTGTGAGAAGTTGGGAACAAATCCGGCCAGAATTAGCTTTCGGCTTTGAATTAGAGCTTTGCCCCGGGATTTCAGTCTCTTCCTTTGAGGTCCCTCCCCGACTAAGAGAAATCGGACGTTGTCGAACTCTCGCTCAAGAATACTTGCCATCGAGAGAAAGATAGAATGTCCCTTCTCCGGGGATAGCCTCCCGCAGCTGGCAACTAATCTGCAGTCTGGAGGTAGATTATATTTTTGCCTGAGATTGAGATCTAAAGCCTCAGAATCCCGTCGTGATGGCAACTCAACCGCGTTGGGGATGACTGTTATTCTCTCCTCCGGGATTCCCAATCCCACCAGCTCCAACCTCTTCGCTTCGGAGACGGCGACGATATGTCTGAGTCTGCGCAAAAGCCTCTTATCCAACCAGTGATAGAATTCCACCTTGAGGTTATCCCCTGTCCAGCCCCGGGAGAATGCGATCTGCTTCACTTCCGTTCCTCTGACCGCGAAGAACCCCAGGATATTCGGCCTGTAAGTGTGGGTACAAAGAAGGTCAAGTCTGTTTTCAGTCAGCGCTCGACGGATTCTTCTGACCGAGCCGAAATCGTAGGCGTTCTTCGTCCAGATTGCCGAGGTCTTTATTCCCCTCTCCCTCGCCCATCGGAGCAATTCGTTTTCACTTCCCCCATCGGTGAAGGAGGCAAGGGTCAGTTCGAAGAGAGTGAAGTCGAGGTGTTCCGCCTGCCGGAGAATCTGCTTTTCCGGTCCTCCGAAGAAGTTGCAGGCCACCAGATGCATTATCCTGAGCCGGTCCTTTCTCACTCTAACCTCACTCTCTGGCGGTTCTGACCCATCTGCCCTTGTTGAAGCCTACCAGCGCCAGAAGCTGGACTATCCCCAGATAGAACCCGAAGAAAGGGGCCATCAGAAATGACCTCAAAGCCTTCTTCTTCTCTTTCTCGAAGGGGATTGCCAGGAGGAAATAGGAGATAAGCAGAAAGATAGAGAGCAGGTTCAAGACCAAAAAAGGTAGAGATAGAGCTGCAGGCAGAAGGAGGAGAGCAGAAAACAGCAGAATCAAGGACAGATACAGGAGAAGGGGACGACTGAGGGTTAGAAAACCAAGGCTCGCCTCCAACAGATCCCGCCTCTTCCGGAAGACCCCCTTCCAGAGGAACTTCGGTATGTATTTGAAGCAAACCCCGAAGGTGCCCGAAGCCCAGCGGATGCGTTGGGAAAAGGAACTGGCGAGATCGGGAGGTGTTGCCGCCACCACTCCGGTCTCTATGGCAAATTCGATTTTCTCTCCGGAATCCAAGAGTCTGGCAGTATACTCCAGATCCTCCACAACTGATCTCTCATTGAAGGGAAATTCCTCTAACAATTCCCTGCTGAAGCCCATGCCGTTGCCCCGCAAGAATGTGGAGATGCCGAGCTTCCGCCTGCCGCCGTAGAAAAGCAGGTTTTCCGCAGTATTTCCTACCTCCTGCAGGATTCCGAAGGGGGTATTCTCCTCCCCCCTTATTCGGTAGGGGACTTGAACCGCCCGATGACCGGCGCAGAAATAGTCGTTCAATGCCTCCAGGAAATTCGGCTCTACGGTGGTATCGGCATCGATGATAGCAACAGCGTCAAATTTCTCCAGATCAATCCTCTCCAAACCCCATCTCAGAGCATTGTTTTTCCCGCGGAGAGTCGGTTCCTCTCGAACCAGACAGTCGGCGCCGCAAGTCACCGCCACCTCAGAGGTGTTGTCGGTGCAGTTGTCGGCGATGACGAAGATAGAGAGGAGCTCCTCGGGGTAGAGACAGGACGTCAGACTCCCTATTGTCTGAGAGAGATGTGCGCCCTCGTTGTGGGCGGGAATAATTACTGCGAAACTCGTCTCGGGGGGATAATAGTAGGGAGGGCGTTCATCTTTCGCATAATAGACCGCAGCTAAGAACAAGAGGTAGGAGGTCAGGCCTACGACACAGAGCGTAAGCGACACTATTGCAAACCACAAAAGGTAGGTAAGCATAATGCTCACAATTTGAGCAACAGCATCTTTCCTTTTTTTCTACCACTTCGCTCTCTTTATATCGACAGCTTTTTCTCTTCCGCCACGACCTTAAGGGCGCTCGGTTCCTGCCTTTCCGTGAGCCATTTGACGAACCTGGTGACTCCCTCCTCGAAGCTCACCCCGGGCTCATAATCCAAAAGCCGCTCTGCCTTTGAGATGTCGGCCCAGATGGCCTCCATCTCCACCGGCTGTGGAGGCAGATATTCGACTTTCGCCTTTAAAGTGGTCTTTCTCTCTAAAGTGCTTACCACTTCCGAAATCTGGACCGGACGCCCGCTTCCGAGGTTGATGACCTCAAAGGGGAACCTCTTCTTCAGGACAGAGATTATCCCCTCGATGACGTCATCGATGTAAACGTAGTCTCTCCTCAAGCTGCCATCCCCGAAGATGGTTATCTCCTCCCCTTTGAACATCTTCTCCGCAAAAGATCTGATCGCCATCTTCGGCCTCTGCCTGGGCCCGTAGACGGTGAAGAGGCGCAGACAGGTGACACTCATCCCGCATAATCTGCGATAGGTTTGGCAAAGAAACTCCCCCGCGAGTTTGGTGGCGGCATAGGGAGAAAGGGGGACACCGCTTTCGGCATCCTCCGCGAAGGGGAGCTTGGGTCCCTCCCCGTAGACTGGGGCGGAGGAGGCAAAGACGAAGTTCTTCACCCCAAATTTGCGGCAGCATTCCAGAAGCTGCGCGGTTCCGTTGACGTTCACCTCCCCGTACCCCACCGGGTCTTTTAGTGAACAGCTCTCGCCAGTGCGGGCCGCCAGATGGATCACGGTGTCTATGTCGAACTTGGAGAAAAGACCTTCTAAGAGGAAACCCTGCCGGAGATCAGCCTCCAGAAGAGAGAAGCTCGGGTTGTCCAGAGCCGTCCCTATGTTCTCTCGTTTCAAAGCCGGGTCGTAGCTGCCGTCAAAGCTGTCCAAGCAAACCACCTCAAAGCCCTCCTGAAGCAACCTCTCGACCAGATGCGACCCGATGAAGCCAGCCCCACCGGTGACTAAGTATGTCATCTTCTGCCCTCCGCTCATTGACTTCGTTTATAGCCTCACTTCAATAAAACGGATTCTTCACCTTGCAGATCGTGAACCGGTATTTCCCGGAGCTCTCCTTCGGAATCTCATCGACAAATTCCCAGCTATACCTCATCTTTTGGCCGAAGTAGCTCGGTAATTCCCGCTTGAAAATCCTCACGCTCTCCTCGGAGTAGCCTTGCCCTTTGACGATTTTGAAGTGGAGGTGGTCGATTTCCTCCTGGATTATCTGGACCTGTTTGAATCCGGGAATGTGAATCGTCAAGTTGTCCAAGACTGATATGCCGAAGACCAATCTCCCCTCCGGGGTCACGATGAAATCGGAGGTCCGGCCCCCGACCTCCTGCAGAAGCGGTAAGCCCCGTCCACAGGGACACAGACTCTCCGAGAGAAGGCCAACGTCCTCGACTCTGTATCTGATGATCGGCATTCCATAATTCGTCAAATCCGTGAGCAGAATCCCACCTGATGAATTCTTGCCTGACTTACCCTCTTTGACAACCTCTACATAGACTCCTTCGGCGTTGAGGTGGAGCCCGTTGTGTTTTTCGCACTCACTGGCGATGAGGCTGGTCTCCTCACAACCATAGCGGTCGAAGACCTCACAACAAAAAACTCTCTTCATCGTCTGCCTCTCCTTTTCAGACAGCGCCATGGCGGTGGAGATGACGGAGGCGAACTCGATTCCTCCTATCCCTTCGCTTTCCATGAAGCGAGCGAAGATATAAATCGAACGGGCATGCCCCAAAAGATACCTCGGTTTGAACGATCTTATCTCAGAGACGAAGGCCCTCATGGACTCCTCGTCCATCCTCAGGGTGTCCAGAAAGATGGCCCTCTCCACTAAGAGATTGCGAAGAAACGCTTTTCTCGACTTGTAGATATCGGGGTTTCCCCAGATCATGGCGATTTTATCTCCCCGCTCGTAACCGCTCCAGCGGTTGTGCCTGATGGTGGCGGCCCTTTTGAAATCCATTCCTCTTTTGTCCACGTAAAGGTGTAGAGGCACCCCGGTTGAGCCTCCGGTCCTCTTGTGAATCAACTTCCCCCTGGGGATATTCGTCGCCAACATCTCCTGGAGGTTGCTTTTGATTTCCTCCTTGGTCAGAATGGGAATGATCTCGAAATCCTCCCATGATTTTATCTCTTCGGGAGTAAGTCTCAACTCCTCGAATCGCCTTCTGTAGAAGGGCGAGAATAGATAGGCGTGCTGGAGGAGATCTTTCAATCGCTCCCACTGCAGCTCTCTGAGCTTCTCAGCAGGCCAATATTGGGAGGTCTCGTATGCCTTCAGGATCTCCCCATATCGATGCCCATCTTTCAAATTCCAGAGGGGGATGATGACTCTCTTCGCTGCTGGAGTATAAACGTCCATCTGAGTTCTCACCGATATTCCTTAAGTCTCAGTTTGGACAAATACCCGATGACCACCACCATGGCTCCCATCATATACCAGGTGTAGCGATAGAGGTTGTGACCGAAGATGCCGGTGACGAAGAGGGGAATCAGGCACCCCTCCACCGCAAAGGTCAGGTAATAGAGGTAGCTTTTGCCCTTCCCGCTTTTCAGGATTCTCTCGCGGGCACGATAGTTCAACAGCAGAATCTGGGAGAGGAGCAGGAAAAAGGCCAAAGTCCCCACTATCCCCAGCTCCGAGAGGAGCTGAACATAGAGGCTGTGAGGGTTCTGCCAGTTGCCGAAGCGTTCCCCTCTGGCGGCGGAGAAGGAGCCAGCTCCGACGCCGATTATGGGGCGCTCGAAGAAAAGCTCCATCCCCTCCCCCCAGGTCTGGAGACGAAGCCGCGCAGATTCGTCTCTCTCCCGCGAGAACGTGCTTTCGTATCGCCTCTGATAGGAGGAACCCATCGTCAGCCAACCGGTGACGGCCACCGTGACGATAATAGACGCGGTCAACATTTTCCTCGGGCTTCTCCACCAGATGTAGATGATGACCGCGAACAGCCCCAGAAGTCCAGAGCGGGAGCCGGTCAAAATCGTTGTGGTCAGAAACAGTCCTATAAGCGAGATCGAAAAAAGTCTTGTTAGAAATCTCTTGCTGGCGAAGAGGCCAAAATACAAGAAAGGGAGAGTAGAGACCAAAGTCGCCGCCAGGCTGTTGTAATTGTCGGCGGCGGAGTTGGTGCCGGTGGCCCTGACGATGTCGATCTTCACCACCGCCTTCCCCAAGAGATACAATCGCAGCGAATCGAAGGCCAAATAGGAAATCAAAAGCACAAACAGCCAGACGAACGCTTTTAACCGCCGCTCCGATTCCACAAGCCCGATTATCAAGAAGTAAAAGACTGCGATCTTGCCGAACTCTATCGACTGACCGACGCTGGCCGTTTTCCAGAAAGCGGTGGGCACCGAGAGCAACACCACCCCGAAGAGAAAGAGGAAGCAGTAGTTGATTCGGTCGTGGGTTATGCGGAACTCCCCATGTTTCAATTTGTTGTGGAGGAGCATCACAACGAAGACCAAAACTCCTAAGATCCGCTCCAGGTGTAACGGCGCCAGGGCAGGGAAGAGCTCTCCGGGTCGCAGCAGGAAAACAACCAGATAGGACAAAAGCCCCAGGTAGGGATAGTAAAAAATGGCGCCGGCAATTCCGATCACCAGCAGGCCCGCAAATATCAGGAGGGGATCGAGGAAAAGGAGCAGAACTCCAGTCACAATCGAGAATAGAATCAAGAAGAGGTAGCGGAAAACATTCCGATCCAGCTCCCTGGGAGGATAATGCGGTAACTGTGTGTATGTTTCCATCGACATTTGGATCCAGTGGGTCTAAGTCGACCCGTAAGCCGTTTCCAGACTCCGTCTTGGTTGGACCTCTCCCGCCGGTCGGCGGCAAACCAGGCGGTCAAATATTTCTGCCAACTCCGCGGCCAGATGCCGCCGATGATATTTCTCGATCTCACTTGAATTGGATCGGCTCTGGAATCGATTTCCCTTCAGATAATCTTCGTAGTACTGTTTGATGCTCAGTCCGACCTCCTTGACATCCGGGGAGGTAATTACCGTTCCGGCATCGTGAGAACGGATCATCTCCGCGGTTTCACCCTCGCTGACTAAGGCCAATATCGGCTTCCCGGTGAATAGGTATTCGAAGAGCTTCGCCGGGATGATCCCGGCAGCTTTGGGATCATGACCCAGAATCAACAGAAGCAGATGCGAGGAAAAAGCGAGCCTCAAAGCCTGCCGCCGGGGCTGATGAGGTCGACACTCCACCACCTCCGACAGATCGAGTTCTCTCATCCGTTCTAATATCGTCTCTTCGATATTGCCGACGAAGAGCACCTTGACTCTCTCTTTTGCCTCTGGATGTCCCTGAAGAAAAAGCCTCAACCCCTTCAAAAACTCAATCGGCTGCCGCCGACCGTACAGACTCCCGAGGTGGGTGATGGTGAATTTCTCGAAGTTGTAAGGCTCTAATCCTTGAAAATCCTCGGGGTCGTAACCATTCGGGATGGTCGAGATTCTGGAGAGCGGAAGGTGGTTGAATTTCCATCTGAAAGCCTCTGCCACCGAGCGGGTGTTGGCGACGAGGTGATCGCAGCCGTTGACAACCAGTCTCTCCAGATAAGCCTCCAACTGCTTCATCTTGGGGGTGGTCGCCTTCTCTTGAAAATATTCGTTCAGAGTCCAGGGGTCACGGAAGTCAGCCACCCAGGGGAGGCCGGAAAACCGCTTCAAGAAATACCCGATCAGATGAGTCGAGTGTGGCGGGCTGGAGGTGTAAATGAGGTCTATTTCCTCCTCCCTCAGGATCTTTCTCCCCTCAGCCAGAGCAAAGGGGAGCCATAAGGCTTGTTTATCCGGCGTCGAGAGCCAACCGGCAACATAGGACCGTAGCCTCTGGAAAAGGCTTTTGCTGTCAGCCTGAGTCTGGTTTTGTCCAGCGCAAGCATCAGCAGGACCGGAGCGTTTCCGCCTCCCCTGCTGAAAATTCTCATAAGTTATGAGTGGCTCAAACGTTCTGGTGCGATAGACTTTAGTGCCACGAGGCAGGTCCGAGAGAAGGGACTCATCGTAGGCCCAATCCTTCCCCCCTTTGATGGTCAGGACTACCGGTTCCCACCCGAACTCCGGAAGGAACTTGCAGAATTTCAAGGTGCGATACACACCCACCACCGACATCGGGGGGAACGCGTATGTAATCACGAGGACTTTTTTCATGAACTCAGGCCCTTCCGAAAACCGCCTTCAAGGTCACCCACCTCTTGATGATCTCTTCATCCCTGGGAGTCAACATCTTCAGGAGTTTCAGGAAACCTATGTAGATAACCGCATAGGCTGACCCCACCAGGAGCAGTTTCCCCAGACCGGAAGCTTGATATGCCATCAGAAAATAAATCAACCAGCCACAAGCGAAAGCCAATGTGAATTGCTTCAACAGTACCCTCCAGGGGAATACCCCTTTTATGTCGACCTTCAAGATGTTCTTTATCACCACCAGGTAATAGCTCACTCCGGTAAAGCGGGTGATGATCGTCGCCACCGCCGGGCCCCGAGGGCCCATAAACTTCACCAGGATGAGGCTTAAAGACAGGTTCAGGGTAAGTTCCATCAAGGTCACATACAGTATATGTTTGGTATTCTTGGTCGCCCTCAGGATGCTTCCGTAGGCGGTGATTTGGGTCGGCAAGAGGAGAAGATATATCTTGAAAATGGAGCTGCTCGCCAGATAGGTATCCGTGAATAGCGCCGTAATCACCTCCCGCGCGAAGAAAAAGCACAGGGAGAAGATGGCAAACATTATCAGAGCGACTTGGCGGATCGATTCGTGCCACAGTTTTAACACCTCCTCGCTTTTCCCTTCCTTGTAAAACTCTACATATCTGGGCAGCAAAATCCCACCAAGGGTGTAGGCGAAGATGTTCACGAAGGGGAGCTGCATCGCCCCGCGGTCGTAGATGGCATACTCCTTAGGGGTATAGAAGAAACTGATGACGAACCTGTCCACCGCCCGGGCTAAGGTCCCGGAGAGACGTGAACCCCCAATCGGTGCTGAGTATTTCAGCTGTTCCCTCAGATTGTCCCCCTTCCGAAGGCTTCCGATCTCCCCGGAGAGTTTCAAGATGTAACCCAGAAGGAATATTGCTTGAGCGAAATAGTAGACCAGCATTGAGGTTAGGATTCCCTTCAGGGGCATCCCTAAGAATACTGGGATTGACACGAAGAGGAAGAAAAGGGCACTGAAGATGACATTTACTAAAGCCAAGGATTTACCTTTTCCGAGAGAGAGGAAGGTGGAGTCCAGCATCTGGTAGGAGGCCAGGCCGATGAAGTAGAAGCCAAAGATCAAAGCCAGCTCAGCCAATCTGGGGTTGTTCATCCACTGCCCCAGGGGATTTCTGACGGCGATGATGACTATAGTGGTGACAATCCCCAGGAGGTTCAAAAGCAGTAGGGTCCTTAACAGGAAGCGCTTCTTGTTCTCGCTTCGGGGCAGAAAATAGTAGATCGAATCCGGCAGGCCGAAGGCGATGAAAATAGAAACGGTAATGCAGATTAGCATGACCTGCTGGTAGGTGCCGTAATCGGAGAGGTCCATCCTGCGAGTCAAGATCATCGCCAATGCCAAGATCGATATTGGCTCGAAGAACTTGCTTATGATTACGAAGATGGCCTGGTCGGCTAACTTAGTTTTCGACATGTCGCTCTGCCCCAATACAAAAGCCGCCCCGTGCGGGGCTTTTCATCCTCCCAAAGGCATTATCGGAAAGGGGAGAGTTGCTCTTAAGGGTCGTGGTTCAGGGGTTGTCAGGCAGGAATGCCTGACCTATTCAGGGTGCAGGCAGAGAGCCTATTTAAGCAGGATCATCTTCCTGGTCTGGGTTGACTCCCTGGAGATAAGACGGTAGAGATAGATGCCGGAGGCAAATCCTTCGCCATTCCATTGAACCACGTGTTTACCCGCCTTTTGTCTCCCCTCCTGCAGAGTGGCAATGAGCGAACCGGCTAAGTCAAATACCTTTAGAGAAACATCTCCATCTCTGTCCAACCAGTATTCAATCCGAGTTTGAGCATTGAAGGGATTGGGATAATTCTGGGCTAAATAGAGCTCTTCCGGCAAACTTGAAATGTCGAAATCCCCGATCTCCTCTGGTATCTCCGTCACCGCCGCCCGCAGCATGAAATCCCCGGAGTTCCACTCGCTCCAGTTCTCCCCAAAGCGGAAAAAAGAGCGCAAATCAGGGTCGCTCTCGTCGGTTCCTACCTTTGGGGTTTCGGGGGAGTCAGGCAACCAGTTGAAGACTATGAAGAAATCCTCGAAGCCGATTGTCGGTCTCTCCTCCTCGGGGATCTCGAAATTCACCCACTCTGGAGGTGCAACTGCATTAATTCGATAGGGGCCAGCTAAGATATTCGCGGGGAAACCATCAACAGCATCATATACCGCCAGTTCGAATTGCTGCACGTCATCAACATAGGCGCAACACCAAGATACCTCCACCGGATAGACCGGGGGAGTCATCCTCACAGCGCAGGAGTTATTATCATAATATGAAGAGTCAACCGAGAAAAAGGACTCCGCCTGTCCGTCGTCATATCTTATTCCCCATCCCTCCACCACCTCGAAGATGATAGGGTCGGAAGAACCTCCCTCCGGAAAGTAGCCGCCATTCCGCTTGGGGGAATTATCGACCGCCCAGATGTAATACCAGACCTCAGTGCCCGCTTCTTGAGAGGGGATATAAGCCCTGTATCGGTCATCCCCGAGGCTGTCCATTTGGGTCTCCGTCCAGTCTGTTTGATTGACTGAATAATGAACAGAGGCTCGCCTGACTCCGGACTGGTCAGTGATAGTCGCCTCCACCAGGTAATCCCCTCCCTTGGTAAAGCCCATGGGGATGTCTGCATGTAGTATCAGCGGGGGGAGCAAATCCTCGGCTTCATAGTAAATTACCCAGGCACGTATACTGAGATCATTATCACTCAGAACCACCCAATCTTCGTTGGGAAGCTTATACTTGGAGCGGCTTTCGGTGCCGCCGTCATCATCCCCGACCACAAATGGTGGCGGCTCGCGAGTATATTCTATCCCGAGGTGGAAATCGCCCGAACCGATATCAATCTTCGACTCGAAATCTATCTCCTGGTATGATAGATTGCCATACAAGAAAACCTCCTTGGAGAGAATTGGATCTCCTGCAGGATAGCCGAACCCATCATCGAGCCAGAGGTGCAACCTGGCTGGGCCGGGTCCCCCTTCTGAGACCACTTCGCAATAACTGAGAGTACAAGGTCGTGAAGGCGTGAACCTCACTGCCCACTGAATTCCGACCTCGGTGAGCTCGTCCCAGACAAACATGGGGTCGGTGTCGTATGCGATAACTTCCTCCGCGGGGGTCTTTGTGTTTCCGAGACAGAGAAAGGCGAGTGCGACAAAGATGAACTTAAAGTGGCTTCGCGAACTCTTCTTCATTGGTCTATCCGGAAAGAAAATGGCCTAACCATCTCTATTTGATCAAGACCACCTTTGTGGTCTGTTCCAGCTTGTCGCATTCGAGTTTCAGGAAGTAAAGGCCGCTTCCCACCTGCTCGCCGCCGTCGTCCCTGCTGTCCCAGGATATCTGATTCACCCCACCTGCAGAGTCAACTGAGAACTGACCGTCGAACAGAGTGCGGACCAATCTCCCGGTGAGGTCATAGATCTTCAGTGAGTGTTTTGAGCTTGACCTCAGATTGGGCAGCCGATATATTATCTTCGTTGTCGAGTTAAAAGGGTTGGGAAAGCTCTCGATCCGACAGATCTGTCTGGGGGAGAGGTAAGTTTTTGAGTCATCGTCAGATATGCCAGTGGTCCTCTCCGAGGCGAAATAGATGTGGGGTTTTTCCTCTCTACAGTCGAAAAAGGAGACGCTTGCCCCCACCTCGGGATTGAAAGCCAAAGCGGGTTCGCCGTGTTGGAATAATCCCTGACCATCGTCGTTGACCTGTGAAGGGCCAGACCAGGTGTCACCGTTGTTGCGGGAGCTGGTGGAGAAAATCTTGGCAGCATCTGGCCCGGTCAGCCAGACAACATATAGATTGCCCAAATCATCAGAGGTGATGGAAGGACAACTCGCTTGAGAATAGAGATTATCGTTAAGCTGGAAGGAGAGTGACCAACTCATTCCACCGTCGGGCGACTTCGACACATAGACGTTCTCTGCTCCACCGCCGGAGTTATCCGACCAGACGCAGAAGAGCTCCCCCTCCGGAGTGGAGGTCAAATCCGAGAAGTAGGGATTAGCTGCACAGCTGCCGTCATCCACTCGGACGTTGGGCTCGAAATCCTGGGCACCTGTAAAAGAGGTGAGGACTAGTGCCCCCCAAAGCACCAAAAGCAGGATCCCTTTGCTTCGCATCTAGATCAAAAAGCGGTTCACCTTAGGTTAACTAGAGAATATAATATTCGCCGGAAAAAATCAAACCTAAAAAGTCTCGTCTGACTTTCTAATTCTAAAGGAGTAAGAGATGGTCAAAAGCCTCGTTTCCACTCTCGTTTTCCTGCTCGTGATCGCCTTATTTGTGACCTGCGGGGAGAGAGAAATCTCAGAGAGAGAAAAAATCGACACCGGCATGGAGCTGCTTGGCAAACTCGACGCCAAGATGCTCACCGAGGAGACCGGATATGCCCTCGGAAGCCCGGTGGAGCTGAAGATGGAGATCAAGAATATCTCCGAGGAGGTCGTCAACCTGAAATTCCCGACAAATCAGAGATACGACTTCTTCATCTTCAAGAAGGGGGATCTGGTGTGGAGGTGGTCTTACGATAAGCCCTTTGAGGAGGTACACGGAAGTGTAGATCTCCGTTCCGGCGAAAGCTTGGCATTCACCGAAACGTGGGACACCGCCAAATTAGAGGAGAAACATCCTGGTGGAGAGTATCAGGTCGTGGGGGTATTAACCACCGCGTTCCCGATAGCCACGAATTTCATTGCGATAGGTCTGGCTGACTGACAAGTGCGCGCTTCCGATAATTCTCATGGGAGGTAGAAACTCAAGTTCAAAGAAATTGACATCAAATCGACGGCAGACTATTATTCTCTTGAAGGATAGTCACATCGTGAACGCCTGCTTTTTCTGCTGAAAATCGTTATCTGAAGCCGCCGTTTATGGTGTATAGTAAAATATGCTTAAAATAGACTGGATAAAAAACCGAGTTAGAAAAGGTGAATATTATTTCTCAAAGCATGCAGACCTCGAAAGACAGAATGATAATTTAACTATAAAAGAGATTGAAGAAGCCTTACTTACAGGCAGAATCATAGAACAGTATGAGGATACAGGCAGGGGAGAAAGTTGCTTAGTTGCAGGTTTTACAGAAATGGGTAAGCCGATTCACGTTGTATGTGGAGCAAGGGGAGACTGGTTAGTGGTCATAACCGTTTACATTCCCCGCCCACCAAAGTTTAAAGCACCTTACGAGAGAGGTGAAAGATGAACAAAACATGCAACTTTTGTGGAAACAAAAACTTCCGAGAAAAGCATGTTCAATATATTTACAGGCACGACACTCAACTTCTTATTGTGAATAACGTGCCGTGTGAGGAGTGCGAATATTGCGGGGAGCAATATTTCAAGGCAGAGGTGTTGAAAAAGATTGAGAAGAGTTTCGGAGAGATTATTCTTTCCGGAAAGGCGGCTAAGAAGGAAATCAAAGTCCCCGTGGAAGAATTCACGGAGATTTGAAAACCCGACCTCAGATAATACCTCCGAAACGACAGAGCTTAACTTACTTCCCAAAAAATACAGTTCCGTCAGCACCGAACCATGGCGTGTCCTGTCGGTCAGTCCAATGACCTCTACAGAGAAGATTAGAAGAATCGATGGCAGTTACGGTGAAGGCGGTGGACAGATCCTGAGGAGCTCTTTGGCTCTTGCCTCTTTGCTGAAACAGCCGATCGAGATATTCAATATCAGGAAGGGGCGGTCCAAACCGGGTCTGGCACCCCAACACCTGACCGCGGTTTCGGCCTCCCGGAGGATCACTTCCGCGGAGCTGGAGGGTGCTCAGTTAGAATCACAGTCCCTGAAGTTCGCTCCCAATGACGTTGCTGCTGGAGATTACTATTTCGATGTCGCCGAGCTTCGGCGGAGCGCTGGCAGCACTTCTCTAGTCTTTCAAACTTTACTTCTACCATTGAGTTTCACTTCCAAAGCCTCCACTTTAATCTTGAAGGGAGGCACCCATGTCCCTTTTAGTCCCCCCTTCGACTATCTGCAGGAGGCGTTTCTCCCGACGCTGAGAAAACTGGGAATCCACTGTGACGCCGAAATCCGCAAGTGGGGATATTATCCAGTCGGTGGAGGGGAGGTCTTCTTCGAAATAGAACCCGCCTCCGGAATCAGGCCGATTGAGATAGAAGAGCCGGGGAGGTTAAAGGAGATATCGGTCCTCTCCGCAGTCAGCAACCTTCCAGACCACATCGCCCAGAGGCAAGCCAAGAGCGCTTCCGACTTCTTGAAGAAGATGGGATTGAACCCGACGCTGAAAATCAAAAAAACCCTCTCCGCGCGACAGGGAACCTCCGTTTTCGTTCTGGCGGAGTTCGAAAACGTCTTTGCCGGCTTCTCCTCTTTAGGGCAAAGGGGGAAGCCTGCGGAGAAGGTGGCTTTGGAGGCTTGTGAGCTATTCAAAGAATACTGGGATTCTCGGTGCGCTTTTGAGCCTCATCTGGCAGACCAGATAATCTTATATCTAGCGCTGGGGAAGGAAGCATCACGATTCACTGTCAGCAAGATTACTCAACATCTATTGACAAACGCCTGGGTGGTGAGGCAGTTCCTTCCGGTGGAGATCGAGGTCAAAGGGCGGGTAGGGGAAAAAGGGGAGGTCAGAATAAGAGGCTGTAACATCACAAGGAGATTGCAGGAATCGAACTCTCAAAACAGAGGCGGTTGATCCCCATATACGATTTCTCGCATTTTTGCCGAATTAGTCTTTTTGATTCTGAGTCATCTGCGACGGTATTTAGTAGCAAAGAAAAGAGAGGCAGGATAGTCTCGCCTCTCTCTTGTCAGTGCAACTGGTGAGGGGTTTCCAGGCTGATTTTGTCACCCTGTGGTGGTCTCAAGCCACGTCTTTCTTATTAGACCCAACCACGTAACTTCATCACCTCAGCCACTCTTTCGATGGCAACCATATAGGCCGCCATGCGCATGTGGACGTTGTGTTTTTTCTGCATGCTGTAAACATCGTGGAAGGCTCTGGTCATCTTCTTGTCCAATCTCTGGTGCACATCCTCCACCTCCCAGTAGTAATTGTAGGCGTTCTGGACGCATTCGAAGTAGCTGACCGTCACGCCACCGGCGTTGCACAAAAAATCAGGGATGTCGAAGACCCCGTTTCTAAACAGGATGTCGTCCGCCTCCGGAGTGGTGGGGCCATTTGCCAGCTCGGCCACGATCTTAGCCTTGATGTTATTGGCGTTATCCTTGGTGATGACGTTCTCTAAAGCGGAGGGGTAAAGCACATCGACGTCTAGCTCTAGAATCTCCTCGTTGGAGATCTCCTCGGCGCCATCGAAGCCGGCGACCTTGCCGGTCTTGAGCTTGAAGTCCACCAGCTTCTGAGCATCCATGCCCTTTTCGTTGTAAATGCCGCCTCTGGAGTCGGAGATCGCGACCACCTTCGAACCCAAAATCTCCTGAGCCAAGGTGGCGGCAAATTGCCCCGCATTTCCGAACCCCTGAATGGCGCAAGTGGATCCCTGGGTGTTTAGGCCCAAAACCTTGGCGGCCTCCCGCACCGTGAAGATACCGCCTCTGGCGGTGGCATCGCCTCTTCCCGCAGAACCTCCCAGCGGCAGGGGCTTGCCAGTGATGACCCCGGGCTCATGATAGCCGGTGATCTTCTCATATTCGTCCATCATCCAGGCCATATCCTGGGGATTGGTGTAGACGTCCGGAGCTGGCACATCCTTGGTGAGGCCTAAGATTCTGCCGACTTGGTCGATATAGCCGCGGCAGACCCTCTCCTTCTCAGTGGTGCTGAGCTCCTTGGGGTTGCAAACCACTCCCCCCTTTCCACCACCCAAAGGCAGGTCTAAAAGCGCCGTCTTCCAGGTCATCCAGGCCGCCAGAGCCCTGACGGTGTCGATAGTCTCGGATGGATGAAAGCGTAACCCTCCTTTGCAGGGTCCTCTGGCATCATTATACTGGACTCTGAAACCGTGAAAGACCTTGGTGGTGCCATCGTCCATCCGCACCGGGAAATGGGTGTGGAGTTCCCGCATCGGCCACCTTAAAACCTCGTGGAGGCCGGGCTCCAGTCTCAGTTTCTCGGCGGCCATATCCAGTTGCTGTTGGGCAATCTTGAAGGGGTTTAAGGTTTGATCGGACATAAAAAAACCTCCTGAAAGGTTATCTTTGGGTGTTACTTCTTCTGCTCTTACCTTAAAGTGTACAAAGAGTTTAGCCGTAAAAATAATTGTTTAGCCCCTTTTGTCAAGCAGTTTCTGAGAAATGCTTCACAAACCGCCGGTATTTCTCAGTAGCTGCGGCGATATGGGATTTCCTGTAAAGGAGAAGATGTTTGAGGTGTTATCCTTCAGATTGGGATTGGATTAGCTCCAATAGAACCGGGGAGTTAGGAGGTTTCTTTCTCAGTGAAATTCGGGGCGCTCCCCCATTTCAACAGCTCAGAAGCTCCCTGATTTTCCCTTTCAGCTTCTCTAAGTCAACGGACTTGATGATATAGGCGTCGGCAATCCAGCTGCTGAAATTGTGCTTGTAGGTGGTGTAGGCGCTGCTTAAGATAACCGGCAGGTGTTCATCGTAGCTCTTTATCTGCTCCAGGACTTGAAGCCCACCAAGATCCGGTGACTTCAGATCCAGCACAACAAGCTGGGGGGAGAGCTCCTTGACCCTGTCGATAGTCCGATCCCCGCCGGAGGTTGTCTCCACCAAGTAGCCCTCCTGTTCCAACTCGTTCAGGTAAAGCTGTTGCAAGTTCATTTCGTCTTCGACAATCAATATCCGCTTCACAATTGCTCCTCCTTGTTGAATCCTCCAGCCCTCTTAGGAGGCGGCAACCCTCCGAGAGATCAATACCGCCATCCCTGACGGGGAGAGAGCACCCAAATATCCTCTATGCTCCTCTTTCTGTCTGTTATTCTCGCATTGGTAGAAAGATGGTAAAGCGACTTCCCTTTCCGACTTCGGTAGTAATATCGATAAAACCTCCGTGGGCGTCAATGATTTTTTTAGAAACCGGCAGCCCCAAACCGGAGCCTTTCGACTTGGTGGTGAAAAAGGGGGTGAAGAGCTTAGGAAGTTCATTCTCCGGAATTCCATAACCGCTGTCACTGATTTCCAAAGATAGGTAGTTGTTCCTCAGCCCGGTGGCGACGGTCAGATCACCACCAGTGGGCATGGAGTCGATGGCGTTTTCGACCAGATTGAATATCACCTGTCTCAAGCGGTGACGGTCCAGCTTGCCTTTAAGCTCCTGAGGGTAGTAGTCAAGCCTCGAGGTGATATTGTGGTCTTTGAGCTTGGGCGCTAAAACCTCCATGCTTTTTGAGACCAGGAGGTTCAAATCGCAGCTCTCGAGCGCCAGAGGCGATTCCTTGGAGTATTCCAGAAGCTCCCTGGTGATGCGGTCGAGACGGTCGACCTCCTCGACAATTACCTCCAGGTCCTCCTTCTCAAATCTGTCGGTGCCGAAATTGCGAAGAAGCCTCTGAGCGTAACCTCCGATGGTCACCAGGGGGGTTCTCACCTCGTGAGCCACGGTGGTGGCTAGCTTCCCGATGTCCGCCAATCGCTCGTGGCGTATGAGGTAATCCTGGTTCTCCTTGAGCAGTTGATGCACCTGT
The DNA here is from genome assembly GCA_030605835.1 of Candidatus Zixiibacteriota bacterium. Taxonomy (GTDB): domain Bacteria; phylum Zixibacteria; class MSB-5A5; order DG-27; family DG-27; genus DG-27. Next base: position 220,226 of record JAUWHO010000023.1, read on the forward strand.
TCCAATTCTCGAAGTCGGGTCTCCAGCCTCCTTCTCAAGGTGATGTTCTCTAAGACCGGGGCGGCGGTGTTAGAAAAAGTCTCCAGCGCTACCACATCTTCGGCGGTGATACGTTTTCCGGTGATGCTGTTGTCGGCAATTAGAACCCCGATTCCACGCTCCTCGTTGACGATCGGGACGACCAGAGAGGGAGCACCGGCGGAGTAGTTGTCTAAAGGGGAGAAATCGGAGAATGTCTCCCGGGTAGTCTCTAAGTTGAACGACTTTCTCTCCCTCAGGGAGCGGATCAGAATGTTGTCCTGTTGGTCGAGGGGGATATTGACCTCTCTTATCAGGGCGCTCAAACCCTCTTTTTCTTCATCGAGGTGAGAGAGAATTCCCTCCACAATTTGACCCAAGGATGGTTCCTGATCCTCCAGGGCCTTCCAGATGACTCTGGCCTCTTCGGGGTCTTTAGGTCCCACCGCCAGTCTCCCCGACAGCAAGTCCCTCTTGGAATCAGCCAGGAAAACCGCGGCCCGGTTGAACCCGAAAGCACCACCGACGGTAACCCCCGCCAGGATTATCGCCAACGCCTCCTGCAGATCATTGGTCTTGATCAGATTCTCAGTAACCTCTTTTAAGAGGCTCAACTCCTCGATCTTCTCCTGCAGTTGTTCGTTGAACTGGCCTAGGCACGGCAAGATCGAGTTAAACATCGTCTGGAAGTTCTTGTCCACCTGCCGCCGCCCCCGGGAACGTTCCTCGGCGTCCAGGAAGGTTGGACAGTTGCGGCACTCTACGATCTTCTCAAGCGGCAGCCTCTCTTCTCCCGAAAGCGAAAGATAGACCGGATTTAACCAGCAAACCCCGGAGGGATTAGCCCGATTAGAACATTTAAAGGGGATTTCCTTTACCATCGGTACAGGGAAATTACGTTAGCCGAGATTCAAAATCAACTGCACTGGTGAGTGGTTAGTGATGAATGGTGAATGTTTAGTAACATCTCTACCTCTTTTTCCTTTCCTATCTCCTACGTCCTATCTCCTATGTCCTATTTCCTACCTCCTATCCCCTATTTTCAATAATCGTCAATACCGAAAAAGTCTGAAGGGGAGGGACTTAAGCCAACAACAAAGAAGCCCCCGCGGAGTTGACCGCGGAGGCTTCGCTTCTTCCACTTCTCAGTGTACAGCTACTTCAACACTCCGTATTTCTTCCCTATTTCGGCGAAGGCCTCGATGGCCCTATCCAGGTGCTCTTTGTTATGGGCAGCAGATATCTGAACTCGAATCCTGGCCTCTCCCTTGGGAACGACCGGGTAAGAGAAACCGATCACGTAAATCCCCTTCTCCAGCATATCCCGGGCGAAGTCGTGAGCTAATTTGGCATCCCCCAACATTATCGGGACGATGGGATGGTCGCCGCGGAGGATGTCAAAGCCGTTGGCGGTCATCTTCTCCCGGAAATACTTGGTGTTCCCCTCCAGCTTATCCCTCAAGGCGGTGGTCTCCTTCAGCATCCCGAAGGCCCGGATGGCGGTGTAGACGATGGATGGAGCCAGGGTGTTGCTGAAGAGGTAGGGACGGCTCCTCTGTCTCAAGATGTCAATTATCTCCTGTCTCCCGGAGGTGAAGCCGCCGGAGGCTCCCCCCATCGCTTTTCCCATAGTGCTGGTGATAATATCGACCCGCTCCTGGACCCCACGATATTCCGGGCTTCCCCGTCCGGTTTTGCCCACAAAGCCGGTGGCGTGGGAATCGTCCACCATCACCAGAGAGTCATATTTGTCCGCCAGGTCGCAGATCTGGTCCACTTTGGCGACGTCACCGTCCATGGAGAAGACCCCGTCGGTGGCGACCAATCGTAGTTTGGTGTTTTGACTCTCCTTTAGCTTCTCTTCCAGGTCCCCCATATCGTTGTGCTTGAAGCGGATCCTCTGGGCCTTACAGAGCCGAATCCCGTCGATGATGGAGGCGTGATTCAGGGTGTCGGATATGACTGCGCATTCGGCATCCAGGATGGTTTCGAAGAGCCCAGCGTTGGCGTCGAAGCAGGAGGAATATAGAATGGTGTCATCGGTTCCCAAGAAGCTGGAAATCTGTTTCTCCAGCTCCTTGTGGATGTCCTGGGTGCCACAGATGAAGCGGACTGAGCTCATCCCGTAGCCGTGTTTGTCCAGCCCCTCCTTGGCAAACTCGATCAACTTGGGATGGTTTGCCAGGCCCAGATAGTTGTTGGCGCAGAAGTTCATCACCTCTTCACCGGTCTCTACCTTGATGGCGGCATCCTGCTGGGAGACGATAATCCGTTCGTCTTTGAAAAGTCCGGCGTTTCTGATCTCCTCTAACTCTTTTCTTAAGCTCTCTTTTATCGCACCGTACATGATTTCCTCTTCAAATTAATTGAGTTCTTCTTTATCTGGAATGGACTTAGGCTGGAACTCCTCCCGGAAAGAGGACCACCTTCCCGGAGATTTTGGGCCGTTTCATCATCAGTTCGAACCCTTTTTCGTATTCCTCCAGTGACAATTTGTGAGTCACAATCGGAGAGATGTCCAGCTTTTTGTATCTCAAAAGATTCTTGACCTTAAACCAGGTGTCGAACATCAAGCGGCCGTTGATTCCGAAGATGGTTGCGCCTTTGAAGACCACCCCGTTGTTCAGATCCCAGTTGACCGGCCCGCTGGCCACCCCGAAGGCGGAATAGCGCCCACCCTTGCGCACCAGCTTAAAGCCTAAGTCGATCGCTCTTTGAGTCCCGGCCATGTCGAGCACGATATCAACTCCAACACCCTCGGTGTCCTCCATGACGATCTTCTCGACATCGTCAGTTTTATCGTTTATGAGGACGTCGGCGCCGACCTTCCTGGCGATCTCCATTCTCACCGGATGTCGTCCCACTAAGTAGATCCGAGCCGCTCCGGCAACAGAGGCCACCGCGGCCGAAAACAGGCCGGTGGGACCGTCACCGAAAATCAAGACGGTCTTGCCCGTCACCGGCTCCACCAGGGTGCAGTAAACCGCATTCCCCAGAGGTTCCTGAACGCAGGCGAACTCCGGCGCGATGGCTCTGTCGTTCAGCCAGGCGACGTCATCCGGAATGGCAGCATACTCGGCGAAGACCCCGTCGCAATCGACTCCCAGGATTTTCAGATTGCCACAAATGTGCTGCTGGCCCGTCAGGCACTGGATGCAGTTGTTGCAGGGGATGTGGGTCTCGGCGGAGATGTAATCGCCGACTTTCAAGCGGGTGACGTTCGCGCCGACCTCGACGATCTCCCCGGCGCATTCATGTCCCAGAATCTGAGGAATATTCTTTATCCGGCCTTGAGACCAGGGATCCCACTCGTAAATGTGGACATCGGTTCCGCAGATTGAGGTGGCTATGATCTTTATCAAGACCTCATTCGGTTTTATCTTGGGAACCTCCACCTCCAGCATCTCCGCCCCTGGAGCCTTCTTGGTTTTGACCACCGCTTTCATTTTCTCGGGCATCTATCCCTCCAAGCTAAAATGAGCGAAAATTTCGTTACCTTGTGAATGAGGGTGGCACCAATCTAACAGGTAAGAGAGCTCCCTCAAATTGGCAAATAACATAGCCAAAGTCTGGTAGGTTGTCAAGAGAAAGCCAATGTGTTAGAGTTCACGGTCAGGAGAGAGCGCTTAGGCTTTTGGCTGCAAGAGTGGGGAGGGGATGAGATAAACCTCCACCCTGCGGATGACACCTCAATCCTTGGAGGCCTAACGGTCAGGCCGGCTCACGAGTGGGGGTATGACCCCCGCCCGAGCTGGGAGTTTCGAAAAGTTGAAGTTTCCCGCAATGACTGTTTCCTTGACTCAGCCCCGGTGGCGGAGGCCACTGGGCTACCCCCTGGGACGACGAATAGTGGATGGTAAATCGTCGACAGACCTCCCCTAACCCCCATCTCCTATCTCCTATCTCCTATCTCCTATTTCCTGTTTCCTGTTTCCTGTCTCCTGTCTCCTGTCTCCCGTTTCCTGTCTCCTGTTCCCTGTTACCCAATCTAATTCTGCCTTGGCTTCCAGCACTATGACAACGCTCTCTCATCTGCCGATACGTGGCGGCGCATGGCTCTCTTCATGTTTGACAGGATAACAGTGAGGAACGAAAAATCTCCCGACAAGCCAGATCCCCAGATTCAGTAAGCGCAAACGGGAAACCGATCGCCGGCGGAAACCTCGGGCCCGTTTTTGAGGTTCCAATTTCCAGCATCGGTTTGCGACGACTGATAAGGGTTAATTTGTGAAAAAAATAACAAAAGGCGTTGACAGCAAAAGCCATTTCAGGTAGATTGAGTTGAACTGTCTTATCGACTCATCCTGGTGGATGCAATATGGCGATAAAGTCCGACAAGTGGATACGTAGGATGGCGTTGGAACGGGAGATGATTAAGCCTTTCGAGGAGGGCCAGACTCGAAAGGGGAAGGTCTCGTACGGTCTCTCCTCCTACGGTTATGATGTGCGCATCGCCGATGAGTTCAAGGTTTTTACCAATGTGAATACTGCAGTGGTCGACCCCAAGAACTTCGATCAGAAAAGTTTCGTGGACCTCAAAGCTGAGATCTGTATCATTCCCCCCAATTCCTTCGTTCTGGGGAGAACTGTGGAGTATTTCAGAATCCCCCGCAGCATCCTGACCATCTGCCTCGGGAAATCAACCTATGCCCGCTGTGGCATAATTGTTAATGTCACCCCCTTTGAGCCGGAGTGGGAGGGCTTCGCCACCCTGGAGATTTCCAACACCACTCCGCTTCCGGCGAAAATCTATGCCAATGAGGGAATCGCCCAGGTGATCTTTTTCGAGGCTGATGAGGTCTGTTCGGTATCTTATAAAGAGAAGCAGGGGAAGTATCAACAGCAGAGAGAAATAACCTATCCGAGAATAGACGGCTAGATTGAAGTCCTCAGCGGTCGGCATTCATCCAGTTGCCGAAGAGGAGGAGGGAGACTTTGAAAGAGATTAGAATCCATGGTCGGGGTGGTCAGGGGGTCGTAACCGCCGCAGAGCTATTGGCGGTGGCGGCCTTCGAGGACGGCAAATATGCCCAGGCCTTCCCCGCCTTCGGATCCGAGAGGATGGGTGCACCGGTGCAGGCCTTTGTGAGAATCGATGAAAAAAAGATTCGAGCCAGAAACCAGGTCCGCCATCCGGATTACCTCATCATTCAGGATCCCACCCTGATCGGAACAGTTGACGTCTTCCAGGGATTGAAAAAGGATGGTTTGGCAATCATCGACACCGAAAAGCGGCCGGAGGAGCTGGCGATCGACGTTGAAGCCCAAATCAAGACCATCCCCGCCTCCAAGATCGCCCTGGAGGTCATTGGCAAAGCTATCCAGAATACCACCCTGATGGGAGCCTTTGCCGGAGCGACGGGGCTAATTTCGGTTGAGGCCATAAAGAGGAGCGTCAGAGAGCATTTCCCCGGGCCGGTCGGCGAGAAGAACGCCCAGGCAGTCCAGCGAGCCTATGAAATGATGAAGGGTGGCAACGGAGGAGGCAACTGATGTCTAAGCCCGTTGGAATCGTGACCAAACCGGGCAGCTCCAAGGCCAACAAAACCGGAAGTTGGAGGACCACCCGCCCAGTTTTCTTACACAAGGATTGCAACGACTGTCGCATCTGCGTGATGGTCTGTCCCGACGGGGTCATCTTCGGTTCCGACTCCAGCTACGACGCCGACTTAGATTACTGCAAGGGTTGCGGGATCTGCGCTCGGGAATGCCCCAAAGAGGACATCGAGATGGTGCTGGAGGTGAAATAGAATGAAAAGGATAATGGAAGGTTCAATGGCCGTCGCGGAGGCGGTCAAAGTGTGCCGGCCTCACGTAATCGCCGCCTATCCGATAACCCCACAAACCCACATAGTAGAGAATCTGGCGCAAATGGTGGCCAACGGGGAGCTGAAAAGCGAGTTCGTCAATGTCGAATCTGAGTTTGGGGCCGCCTCCGTGGTGCTGGGAGCCTCCGCCGTTGGAGCCAGAACCTTTTCTGCCTCAAGTTCTCAGGGCCTACTCTTGATGGGAGAGGTTCTCTTTAATATCGCCGGAATGAGGTTACCGGTAGTGCTGGCTTGCGCTAACCGCTCCGTTTCTGCTCCCATCAACATCTGGAACGACCATCAGGATGCCGCCGCCCTGCGAGATGCTGGCATAATCCAGTTCTTCGCGGAGGACAACCAGGAACTTCACGACCTGATGATCCAGGCTTACAGGGTCGCTGAGGATCCGGAGATCTCCCTGCCCTGTATTGTTAATCTCGACGGCTTCATCCTCACCCACGGCTTTGAGCCGGTGGAGGTCTGTGACCAGAAGTTGGTGGACGAGTTTCTGCCCCCTTACAAACCGCTTAACTACCTGGATGTGAAAAATCCCATGACCTTTGGAGCCCTTTTCGAGCCGACCTGGTATCAGGAGACGCGCTACCGGATCCAGGAGACCATGGAGGAGGCAAAACCGTTAATAGAGGGAGTTTCCAAGGATTTCGAGAAGACCTTCGGGCGCTTCAGCGGGGGACTGCTTGAGAAATATCGAATGGAGGACGCCGAGAGTGTCTTCATCTCCATGGGCTCGGTCGTCGGCACCATAAAAGATGCCGTCGATGAGCTTCGCAAGGGGGGAGAAAAGGCTGGGGTATTGAAGGTCAGAGTCTTTCGCCCCTTCCCGACGGAGGCGATAGTTGAGGCTTTGAGCGGGGTCAAAAACGTGGTTGTGATGGAGAAGATGATCTCCCTGGGCGCCGGTGGAATCCTTGCCAGTGAAATCAAACAGGCTTTCTACAGAAACCCTCAAGCTCCCAAGGTTGATAATTTCATCTTCGGTCTGGGAGGCAGAGATATCCCTCTGGAGTCTATCGTGGAGGCATACGAAAAGACAAAGAAGCAGGATAACAGGGACGTGTTCGTAGACTTGAGGAAAGAAGCTTTAGAGGTGGACTACTAACCTTGAGAAGGTGAACATAATCATGGTAGATACAGCTAAGAAGAAAGAGAAGCCACCGGTGGTTGAGAGCCTGTTGGCGCCAGGCCATCGGGCTTGTGCTGGATGCGGTGAAGCTTTGGCCGCCAGATTGATTATGGATGCCGCCGGATCAAACACCATCGTTGCCACCACTACCGGATGTTTAGAGGTTTTCTCTACCCCCTATCCGGAATCTGCCTGGAAGGTTGCCTGGATCCACTCTCTGTTTGAGAACTCCTCCGCAGTTGCGGCTGGGATTGAGGTTGGCCTCCGGGCTCTAGGCAGAGAGGCCGGGATCAACATCATCGCCCAGGGAGGCGATGGCGCCACCGCCGATATCGGGATCGGTTGTCTCTCGGGAATGTTCGAGAGGGGCCACAACATCCTTTACATCTGTTACGACAACGAAGCTTACATGAACACCGGGGTGCAGCGCTCCGGGCTCACCCCCTTCGATTCCCACACCAGCACCAGCCCCTCCGGGAGTGTCTCCTGGGGGAATCCCACCGAGAAAAAACCACTACCTCAGATCGCGGCCGCTCACGGCATTCCCTACGTTGCCGTCGCCACTGCCGGTTATCCTGTGGATCTGCAGAATAAGGTGAAGAGAGCTTTGTCCATCAAGGGCCCGAAGTATCTTCAGGTGCACGTCCCCTGTCCTCTGGGATGGGCCCACAAACCAGAGGATACCATCGAGATCGGAAGATTAGCGGTATTGACCGGGCTCTATCCCATCTACGAGATGGAAAACGGTGAGGTCACCAAGGTGCGTAAGCTGGGAAAGAAGAGATTACCGGTGGAGGCATATCTGAAGCCTCAGGGGCGGTTCCGACATCTTTTTGCTAAGCCAGAAGGCAAAGAGGAGATCAAAAGGATTCAAAAGATCGCAGACGGAAACATCGAAAGGTTCGGGCTGGTTTGATCTTTCATTGCAGCCCCGACCTCCATTTTGCGGTTGAATTTACACTGTTCATTACAGATATTGTCGAAAACTTTGAGGCCCCCTGCGGGGCTTTCTCGTAAGCCGTGAATTCTTTCTTCAAATAGGGAGTTCAGATGATAACCAAAGAAGAGCTTATCGCCAGGGCAGAGCAACCGGGAAAAGACGCCATGAAGCTCCATCCCCTCTACAAGGGAAAGGTGCAGGTGGTTCCCAAATGCTGCATTCGATCTTTCGATGACTTCGCGATCTGGTACACTCCCGGGGTGGCAAAACCCTGTTTGGATATTAAGGAGAATCCGGAGAAGGTCTTCGAGTATACCAACAAAGCCAACACCGTGGCGGTCATAACCGACGGAACCCGGGTTTTGGGCTTGGGAGACATCGGACCGGAGGCCGGATTGCCGGTGATGGAGGGAAAAGCACTGTTGTTCAAATATCTCGGAGGGGTTGACGTTTTCCCCCTCTGTCTGGACACCAAAGACCCCGACGAGATCATTAAGACCGCTCTTCTTCTCCAGCCCTCCCTGGGAGGCATAAATCTGGAGGATATCTCCCAGCCGAAGTGTTTCTATGTCTTGAATACCTTAAGAGAGAAGGCCCGCATCCCGGTCTGGCACGACGACCAGCAGGGAACCGCCACCGTCACCGTAGCCGGTTTCGTTAACGCCTTGAGGCTTGTCCAAAAGCAGATCGACGAGGTCAAGGTGGTGATGGTGGGGGCCGGCAGCTCCAACATAAGAATCGCCTGGCTTTTGATCGAAGCCGGGGTTAAGCCCGGCAACATTGTCATGGCGGACAGCAAGGGGATTCTACATCAAGGTCGAACCGAGCTTCAGGAAAAGTTCAAGGAGAAGTGGGAGCTCTGCAAGATTACCAATGAGAAGCAGCTGAAAGGAGAGGTGTCCAGCGCTTTCGTCAAGGCCGACGTCTGTATAGCGCTATCGACTCCGGGACCGGACGTGGTCAAGCAGGAGTGGGTCGCCAGCATGAATAAAAACTCGGTGGTTTTCGCCTGCGCCAACCCCATTCCCGAGATCTGGCCCTGGGATGCCAAGGAGGCCGGCGCCAAAATCGTCGCCACCGGCAGGTCCGATTTCCCCAATCAGGTCAACAACTCCCTGGGCTTCCCGGGAATCTTCCGAGGTACTCTCGATGTCAGGGCCCGGACCATCACCGACGAGATGTGCATCGCCGCCGCCCACGAGTTGGCCCAGTGCGCCGTCGACAAGGGCTTACATGACGAACACCTCCTCCCGACCATGGACGAGTGGGAAGTCTTCCCTCGAGAGGCGGTAGCGGTGGCAATGAAGGCCCAACAGCAGGGAGTGGCAGGCACGCATTACTCCAGCAGAGAGCTCTTCGAGATGGCCTCCGAAAGGATCAAGGAGGCGCGCCAGCTCACGAGAAATATGATGGACACCGGCTTCATCAAAGTGCCCAGCGAATACCTGACCCTGGGAGCGTGAGAAGGGACAGACTCGACGCTGGCATTGGGAACTCCCTCCCGGTGCCAGCGTTTTTTCACTAATGGTGTTGTTGGTGATCGGTGAGTCGTTATCGTGAATAGTCCTCAGCCTGAGGCTGACCCGCCTCTGGCGGGAAAGTCAGAGTTAAGGGTGGGGTGGGGAGTGGTCACCCTACCTACATCTACTATCTACTACCTACTACCTACTGTCTGAGATGTCGATAACAAGAGAACTCCGAAATATCCTCGGTGATAGCAAGGTCAAAGATGACCCCGGCACCATCACCGCCTATTCCACCGACGCCAGCATCTACAAACTGATCCCCAGGGCGGTGAGTTTCATCGAGGAGGAAGAAGATGTTCCCAAGCTCTTGGATTTCGCCCACAGCAAGAATATCCCTCTGACAATCCGTGGCGGGGGCACCGGCTTGGCTGGAGCTGCTGTCGGCTCCGGAATAGTCGCCGATTTCTCCAAATACAATCAAATCCTCGAAGTCAATCCCCAGAAGAAATGGGTCAAAGTCCAGGTGGGACATATCTACGAGGAGCTGAACATCCACCTCAAACGCCATAAGCTGATGTTCGCACCCGACCCCGCCTCCGGGGATGCCTGCCAGATAGGGGGGATGCTGGCCAACAACTCCTCCGGACCGAGAACCGTCCGTTACGGGACCACCAAAGACCACGTTCTCGAAATCGAGGCTTACCTCGCCTCCGGGCGGAAGATTTCAATCAAGAAATACAAACTCGGGGAGCCGGAGACCGACAAGTTCTTTTACAACCATCCGGAGTTCAAAAAGATCGTCCAGCTCGTCGAGGAAAAGCGGGAGGAGATTCTGAGAAGGGAAGTAAAAGTAAAGAAGAACTCCTCCGGCTATGATTTACCCGCTCTGGTTCATGGTCTGGACCAAGGCTACCTCGATTTGCCTCGATTCTTCGTTGGCTCTGAGGGTACCCTGGCGGTCTTCAGTAGCGCCACCCTCAATCTGGTCGATCTTCCCGGAGAGAAGATCACTCTTCTTGTCTTCTTCGAGGACATTCAGGAGGTGGCCCATGCTGTGAATGATCTTCTTCCCATAGGACTCACCAGCATCGAGATCGTGGACGGTAGCTCCATGGATCTGATCGGTCGAGAGAAATATAACCTGCCGCCGAATTCGGAGGCCATGCTTTTCATCGAGGTCGACTATGGAGAACTGGGAGACAAGGTTCGGAAGGCCAGGGAGGCTCTGAAAAGATATCGACTGTCTATCCCACCGGTGGAGGAGAAGGAGGCTTCCAAACAGGAGGCCTTGTCAAAAGCTCGGAAGGCGATTCTACCCGCTCTGTACAGATATGATCCCCTCAAGAAACCTCTCTCCTTCATCGAAGATGCTGCCCTCCCCTCCGAGAAGGTCCCGGAGATGCTCCTCTTCTTAAAAGAGCTGATGCGAGACTACGATTTCAAGTTCGGTGCTTTCGGCCACATCGGTGATGGCAACCTCCACGTTCACCCTCTGGTCAACGGCAACGACCCCGCCCAATTCGCCAAGATCGAGCCCCTCACGGAGGCTTTTTACTCCAAAGTGATTGAGCTCGGCGGCACCATCGCCGGAGAACACGGCGACGGTCGCACCCGGGCTCCCTTCCTGGAGAGGCAGTTCGGTCCGGAGGTCTACAAGCTCTTCTGGGAGATTAAAAACCTGCTCGACCCCGAACACATCTTGAATCCCGATGTCAAGCTCTCTAACAAGAAGGCCCTGGTGAATCTGGATTACGAGAAGCTCAACTGGGACTGTTCCTCCTGTGGGAAGTGCAACAGCTACTGCCCCTCCTATGAAGCCCATCGAGAAGACTCCTTCGGCTCCCGGGGGCGGTTCCGAGTCATATCTTACAGCAACTACGACTTCAGAGAGGCCCGCGACATTCTAGACGACTGTCTGAATTGCAAGTCCTGTCGAGTGATCTGTCCGGCCGGATGCGACACCGCCCAGGAGACCATAAAGCGCTGGGCTGAACATCCTCCCAAGATACTAGCCCCCTGGCTTGGCGCCATGAAGCGACCGGAACTTTTAGAGAGGATCTTCTCCCTTCAAGGGAGATCCCAAAAACTCTGGGACAACAACTTTTTCCGACCCCTGGTGGAACTTCTTTCCCCTTCCTCTTTCAGATTGAGAAGCGAGGTCAGGCTTCCCAAGTTGGCAGGAGTCAGTCTTCGTAATCGTCATCCCGAGTTGGTGGAACGACCGCAAGCAGATATCGCCTACTTCTACGGTTGTGCCGATGGTTCTTTCGACAATGACACTGGGGAGGCTATCATCTCCACCTTTCAGAAGCTGGGTTTCACCGTGACATTACCGAAGCAAACGTGCTGTGGTCTACCTATGGAGACTTATGGGTTTATGGAGATGAAAGCGGAGGTAGCTCGCTTCAATATCGATTCCCTGCTGAGATTTGAGCATGTTATCACTGGATGCGGAAGTTGCCTTTTGGCCCTGCGAGAATACGATAAGGTTTTCGAGGAGGCAGATCCCTATCACCAGAAGGCCATAGAACTGGCAGGGAGATGTTACGATTTCTCCGAGTTCATCATTAAGAAAACGAAGCTGAGTTCTTTGTCGAGTATTTCCAACGGCAAAAGGGTGACCTACCACGACCCCTGTCACCTCCGAGCCGCCGGCATCACCGAGGAACCTCGACAGCTTTTGAAAGCTATCTTTGCAGACAGATTCGTGGAAATGGATTATGCCGACCGTTGCTGTGGTTTTGCGGGGACATACTATTTCTTTCATCCTGAACAATCGGAGAAGATTTTCGAAAGAAAAAGAGAAGCCCTGAAAGATAGCGGTGCTGAGATGGTGGTCTCCAGCTGTCCCACCTGCCTTCTACAATTCAAGAATCAGATGGGAGAAGAGATCGAAGTCCGACACCCGGCGGAGCTGATCTCGGAGGTGGTTTGAATGGAGCTAGAGCCGAAAAAAGGAATGGTCATCGTTTACACCGGCGATGGTAAGGGAAAGACCACCGCCGCTTTAGGGATGTGCGTCCGGGCGGTCGGACACAATTTGAAGATCTGCATCATCCAGTTTGTGAAGGGGACCTGGAAGTACGGAGAGATAGAGGGACTCAAAAAGCTTGGCCCCAACGTGGAGCTTCACGTCATGGGTAAGGGGTGCGTCGGGATCCTGGGAGACAAGCTCCCGTTAGAAGAACATCGAAAGGAGGCTCTGTCGGCACTGGAATTGGCCACCGAGAAAATCAATTCCGAAAAGTACAACATCGTCATCTTAGATGAAATCAATGTCGCCGTCAAATTGGAGTTGATACCGATTGAAAGGGTGCTTGAGCTGATCGAATCCCGACCGGAGCAGGTCACCTTAGTTCTGACCGGGAGAGCCGCCGATCCTCAGATCGTGAAGATTGCGGATTTGGTCACCGAGATGCTGGACATAAAACATCCTTACCAGCTGGGGGTCCTCGCGATGAAAGGAATAGATTACTAGGTTGGTTAGTAGTTAGTGGTGAGTGGTGAGTGGTTAGTTTTTAGTCAGTGAATCGCTACCGATCAACCTTGATTTAATCGGGAAACAGAATAATAAGTGGAAAGATTGGAGATGAAGGAATACGACATAATAATCGTCGGTGGGGGTCCCGGAGGTTTGACCGCCGGAATGTACGGGGCCCGCTCCATGCTCAAGACCCTCATTATCGAGCGATATCTTCCCGGGGGACAGGTTGCCAATACCGAGCTCATCGAGGATTACCCCGGCTTTGAGTCCATCTCCGGGGCGGAGTTGGCCACCAGAATGTCCGAGCACGCCAAAAAGTTCGGCGCCGAAATAATCTCCGAAAACGTCAGCGAAATCTACTGCGAGGGAAATGACCGCATGGTGGTCACCGACGAGGAGAAATATAAAGCCCCGGTGGTCATAATCGCTACCGGCGGACAGCCCCGGAAGCTGGGAGTTCCTGGAGAAGAGGAATTTGCCGGCAGGGGCGTCTCATACTGTGCCATCTGCGATGGTGCCTTCTTCAAAGACCAAAAGATCGCCGTGGTTGGAGGTAGTGATGCCGCCGTGGAGGAGGCAAACTTTTTGACCAAGTACGGAAGCAAGGTCTACATCATCCATCGCCGCCATGAGCTTCGAGCCCAGAAAATCATTCAGGACAGAGCCTTCAAGAACGAAAAAATCGAGCTTGTCTGGGACAGCGTCGTCGAGAAGATAAACGGCAAACAAAAGGTGGAATCCCTCACCCTGAAGAACAAGAAGACCGGAGAGACGAGCCAACTCGAAGTCGGTGCGGTGTTCGTCTTCGTCGGCTTCGTCCCCAACAGCCAGCTGGTGCGGGAGGGTCTGAAGTTAAACCCCGGCGGCTACATCCTCACCAACAACAGAATGGAAACCAATATCCCCGGTATCTATGCCGTCGGAGACGTCAGAGCCCAGCTCTGTCGCCAAGTGACCAACGCCGTCGGAGATGGCACCACCGCTGCGGTCGCCGCCGATAAGTATATCGAAAGCCTCCGGGGATAGCCGGCTGTCAGTGAATGCTAAATTGTGAGCGGTCCCCGCTGGGACCGATAACCTCTCGCTGGACTCCACCGGCTCCGCCTGTCCCTGTTCGCCATGACGTCTTACAGCCCCACAATTGTGGTTTCTGGCCCAACTCCAACCGGGACTCTCCCGCACCGGCAGATACAGCTTTTCTCCCATAAGACATTGCTGCTGAGAACCTGAACAGTCTCTTGCGGGACTTCTCACCATTTCCCTGATTGATAATTGCGCCCCCGTTTACCTTCCCATCTACCCTGACGATATAGCATCTAGCAAGCGGCGCTTTGAAACCAGAAGTAAAGGTGCGGCAAACGGGGAGAGCCCATGGAGGCAGGTGTTAAGTCCGCTTCCCCTCTGGCCGGGGAGGAGACAACCCCTCGCGGGGGAAAACCGACCATCCTGGTAATTGACGACGAGGAGAGCGTCTGTGAAATCGTCACCGAGATGCTCGACGACGGCGAATACGATATCATCGCCACCGCCGATCCTCACCAGGGTCTAAAGCTCATAGAATCCCGCCCCCTGGAGGTCATCATCACCGATTTGATGATGGGGGAGATAAGCGGGGTGGATATACTCAACGCTGCGAATCGCTCTCAGCCGGACGTAGTTCTCATTCTGATGACCGGCCAACCCACCATCGAGAATGCAGTATCTGTAGTCAAATCCGGAGCCTTCGAGTATCTGGTCAAGCCCTTTACCGCCGAACAGCTCAAGACCACCGTTGAAGGGGGCCTCTCCAAACAGAAATTGGAGAGGGAGAACATAAAGCTCCGCGAGATCGTCTCGCTGCACGAGATCTGCGAGAAGATGGGCTCCACGGTTCAGCTAGAGCCCCTTCTGGACTTCATCATCGAGACCGCCCTCAAAGAGTTCGAGGCAGATATGGGAGCGATCCTGCTCTACGACAGCAAAAACGGGCAGTTGGAATTAAAAGCCACCAAGGGACTGAGCCCCGAGTTCGCGAACGAGAATCGCTGGTTCAGCAAAGATAACGCTTCCCTGTGGATAGAGAGTTCCTCCAAACCCTATCTTTATGATGTCAATTTCTCCGCAGGATCGCAAACGTTTTTCGGCACTGCCCGAGGGCTTGTTAAATCTGCGATTTCACAGCCGCTGTTGGCCCGCGGGGACTTCTTCGGGGTTTTGTTTCTGATGCGCACCCACAGCTTCAAGCCCTTCACCTTGGGGCAGCTGGCCTCTCTGGCAATTCTGGGCTCCAAAGCCGCCACCGCCATTCAAAGCTACAAGCTTTATGATGACTTGCAGGAGACCTACCTTGCCACCATAATAGCGCTGGCCAACTCCATCGAGGCTCGAGACAAGTACACCCGGGGTCACACTGAGAGGGTTTGGAGTTTCGCAACCGCCATTGCAAGCGAGCTGGGTTGGCCACCAGAGAAGAAAGTGGAACTTCGCATGGGAGCGATTCTTCACGACATCGGCAAAATAGCGGTTCCAGACAGAATCCTCAACAAGCAGGGTCTCTTGACCACCGAAGAGTTCGAGGTCATGAAGAGACATCCGGTTCAGGGCGCGAGGATTGTCGAGGGAATCCCGTTTCTGGAACCGGCACTCCCCTATATTCTATATCATCACGAAAGATACGACGGCAAAGGCTACCCTTACGGCCTGAAAGGGGAGGAGGTACCCATCCAGGGAAGGTTATTAGCGGTGGCGGACACTCTGGATGCGGTCAGCTCTGATAGACCTTATCGTAAGGGGAAGAAATTCTCGGAGGCGGTGGAAGAGGTGGTCCGCTGCGCTCAAACCCAATTCGATCCCAGCATCGCCGAAGCCTGCAAAAGCGCATTTAGTTAAGTCGACCACAAGCTCGTAAATCACCTTCCGCTAACTCAACTGCCTCGAGTTGAAACCGCCTTCTGTCTGGTCAACTTTTGAGCACCCCTTCCTAGAGAGGACAGCAAAAACCTCTTTTCAATTCCGGTTTTTCCCCTATATTCAAAATATGAGAGTTCTCACGATTTTCGTTACCAGAGCGAGTCCTTTTGTGTTTGCCTTTCTCTTTCCCATTCTGGAGAGCCCTTCGCAGGAAGCCTATGCACTGGATGAACGTTATCGGGCCTACCAGGAAGTAATACTTAAACTCGATTCTCTCCATAACGCTTTTTCGGAGATTACTCGCCTCGATTCTATCCGACACCCCACCCAAGACAGCTTGGCCATCTGGTGCCTGAAGATCTCAGACAATCGTTTTCTGGAGGAGGAACCTGCGATCCTGCTTCTGGGAAACCAGCACCGCGAAGAGCTCTTGGGGGGGGGAGGTCCTGATGGGGATGTTGCATGTGCCGACAAGGGCCGCTGCCAAGCTGGAGATATTTGACCTCTCTGGGAGGAGAGCTGCCAGCTTTCTGGAGCCGGTTGAGGAGATGGAATCTCACTCCATCATCTGGGAGACCTTTGGAGTCTCCTCCGGCATCTATTTCCATAAGTTGACCACCGAGGCTCATTCTCTGACCCGGAAGATGATGCTTCTAAGGTAGCCAAAATGATAAGCCTTGAGAATCGTGGCAAAGAGAACTGCCTTTGTGAATGTGACTGTTAACCACTGACATCTTCGATAGTAGAATGTCGAAATTGAGAATACCAACATACCTTGTGGTCTTCTTGCTCTTCTGGGGGCAACCCTGTTTGGCACAAAATGTCGATTATGTCTCCAGCGCCTTGTGGACTAAAGCATACGGTGTCGCCGTAGCGGGCGATTATGCCTATTGTTCCTTTGTCAACGGGCTCTTGGTCTTGGAGGTGTCAGACCCTACCAATCCAGCTTTTTTAAGCCAGTGCTATTTGGGAACCGGAGAGCGAGGCATTTTTGCTCAAGGGAATTACGTCTATCTTGCCGGTGGGGAGGTTGGTCTACACATAGTAGATGTCTCCAACCCGGCGCAACCCAATTTGGTCAGTAGTCTGGACACCCCCGGGTATGCACACGATGTTTACGTCTATGGCAGTTATGCTTACGTGGCTGACGACACCTCAGGACTCTTGATAATTGATATCGACGATCCCATTCACCCATTTATCGTGGGCGAATATAATTCCTCCGGTAAAACCTGTGGTCTTTTCGTAAGCGACAGATATGCGTATCTGGCCGACGGCCATGAAGGTTTGGTGATCCTCGATATTTACGACCCTGAGCATCCATCCTGGGTTGGCGCTTACAATACCCCCGGGAGTGCCAATGCCGTTTTCGTTAGTGAAGGTTATGCCTTCATCGCCGATGGCAGCTCCGGTCTGCAGATAATAGATGTGTCCGAGACCACCCAACCCAGCTTCGCTGGCGGCTGTGATACTCCCGGCAACGCCGGTGACCTCTTTGTATGCGGACAGCATGCTTACATCGCCGATGGATACAGTGGCGTGCAGGTTGTAGAGGTTACAAATCCAACGAATCCCGAATTGATTAGCAATTATGAGACTCCGGATTTCACCTCTTCGGTGTATGCAAGTGAAGAGTACGTATACCTCGCTGACGGACGGGGAGGTGTTCCCGTGGTCGATGTCACCGATCCCCTCTTTCCAGTCCTGGCGGGAAGCTACCAGCCCCCGAGTAGCACCATCGGGGTTTACGTGAGCGGAGATCACGCTTACATCTCCGCTCACAGTTCCGGTCTATTTGTGGTTGACATCTCAGACCTACTTCATCCGGAAATAGTCGGCAATTACGACACCCCAGGTAACGCTTACGCGGCCTGGATCGAGGATGTTTTTGCATATCTCTGCGACTATCAATCGGGGTTGCAGGTAATTGACGTATCCAATCCCGAAGAGCCCATCTATGCCGGAGGATGCGATACCCCCGGTTCTGCCCGGGGAATTCATGTCAAAGCTGACTACGCCTATATTGCCGATGGATACGGTGGTCTGCAGATAGCGGACATCTCCAATCCTTATGAACCGTATATCGTCGGCAGTTGTATCACCCCCTATTTTGCCCGCAAGGTGTATGTCGACAGCATCTATGCCTACGTCGCCGACGGCACCTCCGGCCTACAGGTAATCGATATCCACGAGCCCCGGGATCCGGTCATCGTCAGTGATTTCAATACCGGTGGGTACAGTTACGGGATCTACGTCCGGGAGGGATACGCCTACCTGGCCGATGGGGTTAGTGGTTTGCTGATACTCGACGTCTCCGACCCTCTTGACCCTCATCTGCTTGGCCAATACAACACTCCCGATTATGCTCGGGGAGTGAAACTATGGGGCGATTATGCTTACGTCTCCGACGGAGCCTCGGGGCTGCAAGTGATTGACATTTCCGATCCGGAGCATCCCGCCTTTGCCGGCAGTCACGAGACCCCCGGCTCTGCCGAGAGTATCTTCGTTAAGGGAGGAAATGCCTTTGTAGCCGACTCCTGGTCTTTGATGATCCTGCACTTCCCCATCTCCCCAGTAGCTTCCATTTCTATCTCTCCCGACAGCCCACCGATTGAGATCCCTCCCCAGGGAGGTCGTTTCACATTCTCCGGAAGCTTGACAAATAACACTGCTCAGAGTCAAAGGTTCACAACCTGGGTCATGGTGGAGGTCCCGGGTCTCGGTTGGCACGGTCCCCTGAAGACCTCAACGCCGCTTTTATCACCCTACCAATCTGTGGAGCGTGATTCCCTCAGGCAATATGTACCGGGATGCGCGCCCGCGGGGACTTATACCTATGTTGCCTATGTGGGAGAATATCCCTCGGTGAAGATCGATAGCTCCCATGTCCAGTTTGCGAAGAGTGGGAGCATTCCCGAGTGTGGCTCTGGCCGGCTTTTCACTGAGGCCCCCGATGAACGGGAGAGGTTGCCTCTGCCGAGTGGATTTTCACTGTCGCAGAACTTCCCGAATCCTTTCAACGCTAATACCACCATCAACTATCGGTTACCGCTCGCCACCGAGGTGAGATTGGAGATAATAAACCTCCTCGGTCAGAGGCTGGCTATCCTGGTCGATGGTAGACGGGAGGCAGGAAACTGGTCGGTTATCTGGGAGACTTCGGGGATCGCTTCTGGGGTCTATTATTGTAAGATAACCGGCGGCGACTTCAGCCAGACTAGGAAGATGATATTGATCAGATAGGTCGTGAAGCATTCGAAAGACAGATAGGCAACCCTTCCTGTTATTGGAGTAATGAGAAAGCCGGACAGGTCATTTAATGCGGAGCAGTGATAGCAGATGGGGACAGAAAGGATTTCTGCTCGACCACCTCCGCAAAGTAATCTATTTGCTATTCACTATTCACCATTTACCATTCACCATTTACCATTCACCATTTGCCATTCACCATTTGCCATTCACTACAGATCCGCTCCCGCCCGCGGATGCTGCCGATCGAATCAGGAAATAGCTTGACTTTTCTTGTCGGGCCGCTATAACTTTAGAAGCTGTTTCGGGCAGTTGACAAACCTGGATCTTTTTGAGTTTTTTGTCTGTTTGTGACTCGTGATTGTGGTTTCCGAGCAGGCAACAGAGTCAGGGTGAGAAGGATTGTGACACCATCTCGAGGTTCACGGTGACAAAGGGCTTTTACAAAGAGCGTCTGGCAGAGCTGACCATACCGGAGATGTTCGACTACAGCGCCCAGCAGTATGGCAGCTCTGTGGCGATGCGTTATTTCACCCAGGGGCGTTTCCCGGACATCACCTATGCGGAGTTGAAGCAGAAGATCGACCACTTCGCTCGGGGTCTGGGAAAACTCGGTTTCGCCCCCGGGGATAAAGCCGCCCTCCTCTCGGAAAACCGTCCCGCGTGGGGGACTGCCTATCTGGCGGTTCTGAAATCGGGAGGCGTCTCGGTTCCCCTAGATCCCCAGTTGAAGGGCCCGGAGCTCAGTCACATCATCAGGGAATCGGGAGCGAGATTTGCGATTGTCTCCGCCAAGTTCGCCTTCGACTTAGAGGAGCTTGTCGCCGACATCGCCGGGTTTGATACCCTCATCTACATGGACGGGCTTGCGGCAACCTCTGCCCCGGAGCTGGAGGAGGGAACCGAACCGCGTTTCCAGCGGGTCTCCTATCACGAGGTGACTTCCAGCGGCGCCCAGGAGGATTTCGATCTCCCCAAGGTGGATCCGGAGGAGCTGGCAACTCTGATTTATACCTCCGGCACCACCGGGCAGTCCAAGGGGGTGATGTTGACTCATAAAAACATTATGTCCGACATTGCCGCTCTGCAGCAAACCATCGAATTCCAGCCAACCGACAACTTTCTTTCGGTTTTGCCCCTCCACCACACCTTCGAGTGCACCTGCGGTTTTTTGACCCCGCTCTCAGCCGGTGCCATGATCACCTATGCTCGCAGTCTGAAGTCCAGAGAGCTGCTGGAGGATATAAAACGGAACAACGTCACCATGTTGTTGGGAGTGCCGCTTCTGTTCGAGAAGATGCTCACCGGGCTTCTGAAGGCCGTGGAGAAAAAGCCCGCTTCGGCGCGAGCTTTATTCAAAACCGGTTTGGTGGGAGTCCGGATGGTGAAGAAGCTCACCGGCTACGATGCCGGCGCTCAGATCTTCAAGGGGCTTCGGGAGAAGGCGGGGTTGTCCTCCCTGCGCTTCTTGATCTCCGGTGGAGCTCCACTCCCCCCGGAGGTGGCGGAGGGTTTCACCACCCTGGGGATAGGTTTTTTGCAGGGATACGGTCTCACCGAAACCTCGCCGGTTTTAACCTTGAACCCGGAGGACAAACCGAAAGCCGCCTCCATCGGGAAAGCCCTTCCGGGGGTAGAGATAAAGATCATGAATCCCGATGAGAAGGGAATTGGAGAGCTGGTGGTGAGGGGAGCGATGGTGATGAAAGGCTATTACAACAACCCGAAGGCCACCGCGGAGGTGTTGAGAGATGGTTACTTTCACACCGGCGATTCCGGCTGCGTGGACGAGGAGGGTTACTACTATGTCGCTGGACGTATCAAAGATGTCATCGTCACCGCCGCCGGCAAAAACGTTTACCCCGAAGAGGTCGAATTCGCGTTGGCGAAGAGTCCATATATATTGGAGACGCTGGTGCTGGGAAGAGCGGCCGAGGAGGCCACACCCAAGAGAGTCAGGAGGGAGGAGGTATGGGCCATAGTAGTCCCGGACTATGAGTACTTCGATCAAATAGCTCAGGAGAGAGGCATCGCTTTCGACGAGGCCAAAATCGAGGCCACCATCAAGGAGGAGGTCTCCAAAAGGTGCGCCGAGATAGCCGACTATAAGAGGGTGAAGTATTTCACCATCAGAGAGGAGGAATTCGAGAAAACCTCCACCCGAAAGATAAAGAGATATCTGTTCCGACATCCCCCGGTGGCGGTGACAGACGTGGGAAAGACCGGGAAGCACTGATCAAACCGAAACTTACCCGTCAGAGGTACAACTATGCTCTATGCGGTCATATTGGCGGGGGGGCGGGGTGAGAGGTTCTGGCCTCTCTCGCGCAGTGAGTCACCCAAGCAGCTCCTGCGCTTGACCTCTGATAAGACCATGCTGGAGGAGACCTTCTCCCGCGTGGAAGGGTTCATTCCTCTGGAGCGCACCCTGATTGTTACCGGGGAGGAGCTCAAAGAGAAAATCCTCTCAACGATGAGGTTTCTCAAAGAGGACAACCTTCTGGTAGAGCCTCGGGGAAGAAACACCTGCCTTGCCATCGGACTGGCCGCTGCCCACCTCGGCAAACAGGATCCGGGGGCGGTCATGGTGGTTCTCTCCTCCGACCATCAGATCTCCCCACCCCAAAGGCTGGTGGAGATCCTGCAGACCGCCGCCGATCACGCTCAGGAGGAAGATTGCCTTCTCACCATAGGAGTGGTTCCCACCCGAGCCGAGACTGCCTACGGCTACATCGAACTGCAGGAGATGGTCACCGCGGGAGCGGCCATCCCGATTTATCGGGTCAAAAAGTTCAAGGAGAAGCCCTCCAAGCTTGCGGCCCAAGAATATTATTACGACCGTAAACACCTGTGGAACTCCGGCATCTTCGTCTGGTCAATTAAATCTTTGCTGTCGGCTATGAAGTCGGCCAAGCCGGATTTGGCCGGTGCTTTGAGGGAGTATCAGGAGAAAATCGGAACCGCAGGTGAGCTCCCAGCTCGGAGGGAACTTTACCAAGAGGCGGAGAATGTCTCTGTGGATCACGCCATTCTGGAGAAAGCCAAGAACGTTTTGACCATCAAAGCCGATATCCATTGGGACGACGTCGGCAGCTGGCTGGCTCTATCCCGCATCAAGAAGCTCGACCGCGAGAATAACGTTATCATCGGAGAGGCTCTCGCCCTCGACACCTACGAGACCACAATTCTCAACGACGGCCCGGGGCTGGTTGCCACTTACGGAGTCTCCGATCTGGTGGTGGTCAGAACCGACGATGTCGTGTTGGTGGCTCACAAAACCCGAATTCCAGATATAAAAGAGCTGGTCGCTCACCTCAGTAAGGACGAGAAGCTGAGACGGTTTCTCTGAGAGGGTCCCTTCATGGGAGAAATCTTCAGACGCTATTCGAGCTGGGTTGTGATTCTGTCGCTGGTGATCCCCCTGCTCTACACGTGCACCGCGGTGGTACCCAGAAGGGTTGGAGGCGAACCTCCAGACCGCCGCACCGCCGGAGAGAAAGACTTCGATCCTTTCGGTTTTGAAGCTGACACTTTGATAGTCAGCAGAGGGGAGTTCAGCCGGGAAGGTCTAAGAGCGGTCGGAGAGGCCGAGCCGGGACCCAGAAAAAGAACCGGCTCGGAGGTGACTTCTCCACGAACCGTCTACCGGGTGCAGATCTTCATGACCAAATATCCGGAGCTGGCCTCCGAGAAGGCCCAGGAGGCCGAAGCCATCTTCTCGGAGAGGGTATATATCGATTTCAAAGTCCCCTACTACCGGGTGCGGCTGGGAGAGTTCGACACCCTGGAGGAGGGAGAAGGATTTCTGCTTCGGGTGCGACAGTCCGGCTATCGAGATGCCTGGTTGGTTAAGACGACTATTCATGAAGGGAGTCGATAGTCGAAAAGAGCAGGTGATAAGATTTGTGAAGTGTTGAAGGTCGACAGGGAGAACCCCTCAAACCAGATTCTGGAGAGAGTCTCTTCTGTGGTCAAGTCTGGTGGGGTTGTGGTCCTGCCCACCGAGACCGTCTACGGTCTGGTGGGCGATGTTTCAAGTGCACCGGTTCTGGAGAGAATCTTTGAGCTCAAGAGGAGAGGCGCGGATAAGCCGATCTCGATTTTCGTCAATCGGGAAGTCTTAATAAAGCTCTTTCCGAAAGGGTTGCCGCAGGTCTCCCGCAAGTTGGCGGATAGGTTCTGGCCGGGACCTCTGACTCTGATAATTCCCTATGAAGGAAGAGACTTTCAGCACCTGACGTCTGGAAGTAGAAAGATCGGCTTGAGGTTTTCAGCCTCCAGGTTGATACAGGGAGTTCTTGAAAAAGTGAAAACACCTCTTTCGGCAACCAGCGCCAACCTCTCCGGGGAGAAGAGACCTTACCCCTTTGAGAAAATTCTACAAACCTTCAGCTCCCGGGTCGATTTAATCGTAAAAGCTGAAGAGAGACAGAGAGAGAAAGCCTCCACGGTGCTGGAGGTTGAGGCCGAGGGGGTGCGAATCATTAGAGAGGGGGCGGTGCCGACAAAAGAGATAACAGACTTTCTGCTCGAAGGGTAAACGGCATCTGAAAAAGCCCCCATGGAAAAAAAAGGAGGGAAATTCAAGGTTCTTTTCGTGTGCACCGGAAACACCTGCAGAAGTCCGATGGCCGCTGGCTTGATGAATAAGCTCCTCTCGGAGGCTGACTTCGACGGAATCGAGGTCGGCTCTGCTGGCACCGGCGCCTTGAACGGTTGGCCGGCGGCTCCCCATGCCCTGGAGGTCACCAAGAACTGGGGAATCGACATCTCTGCCCACCGCTCACGAACACTCGATGAGGGGACTGTGGAGGCGGCGAACTTAATCCTCTGTATGGCTCTGGAGCACCATCGCGCCGCCAGACAGCTTTCGGCGAGCTCTGAAAGGAAGAGCTACCTTTTGGCCTCCTATCCCCAAAGGCCGGAGGAAACCCCCCTGGCCAGGATCGAAGACCCCATGGGCGGCGATCTGGAGGTCTACGAGAAGGCCTTTATGAGGATAGACGAACATCTGCGAAGGATCTTCGGCGACCTCTTAGAAAGGGCCCGAGCGCCCGAAGAAGGCCGATAGTATGCGCTTCAGTCCCCCCAGAGGTTTAAAAGGCTTCCTGGCGATTGTGATCGGCTTTGCAATCAGTTATCCCTTCACCGCTGGTGGGGAGGAGGACCTCACCAAGGATTTCGAAAGCGATCTCACCTTAGAGCAGGCCAAAGCGGAGATGGACACCTTCCCCGGTGAGGTCATCGATACCTCTAAATATAATCAGATTTGGTCCTCAGACGAGTGGTACCGAAGGGAGATCGAGAACGGAGCCTTCGGGGTGGGGGAGCGCCTGGAGTTCGACATAAAATACGGTTTTATTCATGCCGGTCATGCCGTCCTGCAGGTGAGAAAGATCGTCGATTGCGGAGGCCATCCCACCTATCACATCGTCTCCACCGCTCGCACCAACAAGTTTTTCTCCTTCTTCTTCAAGGTCGATGACCGCGTCGAATCGTTCGTGGACATAAGGGGGATTTTTTCTCATCGTTTCGAGAAGCATCTCCGGGAGGGAAGTTTCAAAGCAGACCGGGTCACCAACTTCGACGCCATCAATCACCTCGCCATTACCGGGAAGGATTCAATCCCGACCTATCCTTTTGTCCAGGACATGCTCTCCGCCTTCTATTACGCTCGAACTCAGAAGATCCAGGCGGGGGTACCGCTCTACATCGATAACCACACCGACAGGAAAAACTACCCCATCGAGGTGAAGGTTCATCGAAAGGAGAGGGTGAGGGTGAAGGCCGGGAGCTTCGATTGCCTCTTGTTGGAGCCGGTGTTGAGCAGCAGCACCATCTTCGAGAACAAGGGCAAGCTTTTCATCTGGGTTACCGACGATGAGTACAAGATGCCGGTGAAGATGAAGAGTAAGGTGGTCATCGGCTCTTTCACCGCGGAGTTGAAAAAATACACTCTGGGAAAGATCCCGAAAGGTTAGCTATGTCTCCACGACCGCCGGCGGATTTGAGCAAGGTCAAGAGGCTCTCCATTAAGTCTCGTCCTCGCAAGGTGAAACTCTCCGACTTCGCAAAGCCTCTGGGGAAGAAGGCGAGTTCCGCCGATTTCCTCCGAAGTCTCCCCGATAGCCTCAAAGCTGCGGATTTCCGCAGACTGATTGATCTGATCATCGAAGCTAAAAGGAAAGGCAAGCCGGTGATCCTCCTCATGGGGGCACACGTAATCAAGGTTGGGGTCTCTCCCCTGATTATCGAGCTTGTGAAGGAGGGGGTCATCACCCACCTAGCCTTGAATGGTGGCGGCATCATCCACGATGTGGAGCTGGCTTTCTGGGGGATAACCTCCGAGGAGGTCGCCGAAAACATCGCCGACGGCAGCTTCGGCATGACCCGGGAGACGGCCGATTTCTTAAACCAATTAGCACAGGAAACTGCCGGGGAAGAGCTGGGCTTAGGCGAGCTGGTTTGCCGCAAGCTAACGAACGCCTCCCCAACCAATAAAAGCTTCAGTCTCCTTTATGGTTGCCACCAGAAAGCTGTCCCCGTCACCGTCCACGTCGCCATCGGGACCGATACTATCTGCCAGCACCCCAACTTCGACGGTGCCTTCTGGGGAGAGAAAAGCTACCTGGATTTCAGAATCCTCATTGAGAGTCTGAAAGACCTCGGCAACGGTGGCGTAGTCTTAAACCTCGGCTCCGCGGTGGTCCTGCCGGAGGTTTTCCTGAAGGCCTTGACGGTGGCTCGAAACCTATACGGGAACATAACCGGTTTTGCCGCTGCGAACTTCGACATGATTCAACACTACCGTCCCAACGAGAATGTCGTCAGACGACCCACCATGACGGGCGGCGAAGGTTTCTCCTTCACCGGTCACCACGAGATAATGATTCCCCTCTTAGCCTGGGGGATCTTGGGAGGGCTGAGGGAACACACCTCTCCATCTGAAAAGGTCTAAACCTGAAGCGGGGCAGGTCTGTTTCGGTCTCAATACCCCAATGACTATAATTTTTACATTGCCTTTGGGTCAACAGTTTTTTAAATTGAGTTTTTAAGGCCAGAAAAAGATGGCGCAGAACAATAAAAGAGGTAGGATATGGCTCAGATAATTGAATGTGTCCCCAACTTCTCCGAGGGAAGACGACCCGAGGTGATCGACGCTATAATAAGAGAGATTCAATCGATCCCCGATGTCAGGGTCCTGGACCGGGAGATGGACAAAGATCACAACCGGGCGGTGGTCACCTTTATCGGTCCGCCTCAGAACGTCAAGGAGGCTGCTTTCCGGGGGATCTGCAAGGCCACGGAGCTCATCGACATGGAAAACCATACCGGCGAGCATCCCCGGCTTGGAGCAACTGATGTGATCCCCTTTGTTCCGGTATCGGGGGTGACTCTACAGGATTGCAAGGTCTTGGCTCAGGAGTTGGGAGCGGAGGTGGGCGAGAAGCTGCAAATACCGGTCTATCTGTATGAGGCCGCCGCCAAAAGGCCCGATCGGGAGAACTTGGCCGACGTCAGAAGGGGAGAGTACGAGGGGTTCAAGGCAACCATCGAGACTGACCCCGACCGCGTCCCCGATTTCGGTCCCCGCCGGATGCACCCCACCGCGGGAGCGATCATAATCGGCGCCAGACCCTTTCTCATCGCCTTCAACGTCTATCTGGGCACCGACAACGTGGGGGTCGCCAAGAGGATAGCCAAGGCGATCCGTTTCCGCTCCGGGGGATTGAGGTATCTCAAAGCCCTGGGATTCGAGATTCGAGACCGCGGTCTGGTACAGGTCTCCATGAACCTCACCAACTTCAACTTGACCCCGGTTCACCGCGTCTTCGAGATGATAAAATCGGAAGCTGAGCGGTGGGGGGTGCCGATAATCTCCAGCGAGATCGTGGGGCTCACTCCCCTCAAAGCGATGATCGATGTCGCCGATTTCTACCTCAAATTCGAGAACTTCAGCGCCGACCAGATCCTCGAGAATAAGCTTCTGGGAACCACCTCCCCTCGGGAGAAAAGCATGGAGGACTTCATCACCGAGGTGGGCTCCTCCTCTCCGGCTCCCGGAGGCGGCAGCGTTGCCGCCCTGGCGGCGACCCTCTCTTGTGCTTTGGCCTCGATGGTCTGCCGCCTGACCGTGGGCAAGAAGAAGTTCGCGGAGGTGAGTGAGGAGCTGGGGAAGGTGCTCTTGGAGTCTGAGAGGCTGCGAGAGAGAGCCGGGCAACTCATCGTGGAGGACACCGAAAGCTTCAACAATGTCATGCGGGCGATGAAGCTGCCGAAAGACTCCGAGCTGGAAAAGGAGAAACGCCGCCAGGCGGTCCAGGAGGCCACCAAGGGTGCCACCATGGTTCCCCTGGAGGTGATGGAGCTCTCCCGGGAGGCTTTAGAATCGCTTAAAGTCATCGCCGAGAAGGGAAACCCAAATTCGATCTCCGACGCCGGGGTGGCCGCGGCCATGGCCCATACTGCCTGTTTCGGTGCCTCCTTGAATGTTCGCATCAATTTGGGAGGGATCGACGATCCCGATTTCAAAGATGAAAGGGAATCTCGGATGAGAGCCATAGTGGAGGAGGTCAATAACCTCTACGAGGAAACCATCGCGATAGTTGAATCGAAACTATGAAGGGTCCCGACCGCTTTGTTGACCTCCACCTGCATACCAACGCCTCCGACGGTCTGACCTCCCCGGAGGAGGTGGTTCGGCTCGCCCAGGAGAAGAATCTAGCCGCCATCGCCATCACTGACCACGACTCCCTGGAGGGTTTTAAGGAGGCCCTACCCATCGCGGAGGAGACCGGAATTGAGATAATTCCCGGGGTGGAGCTCTCCTGCTTCCATCAAGGAGAAGACCTTCATATTCTAGGTTACCTCGTTGACTACGAAAATCCCGAATTCAACCGTGAGATTGCGCACCTCCAGGTGGAGAGGTTCGAAAGGGGCAAGCGGATGGTGCAGAAGCTAAACGAGTTGGGCATAAACCTCTCCATGGACGCTGTGGTCAACTTCGCCGGGGAGGGCTCCCTCGGGCGTCCCCACATTGCGGAGGCTTTGGTCCAGCAGGAATACGTCCCCACGTACCGGGAGGCCTTCACTCGTTACATAGGTTATCATGCCCCCGCCTATGTCCCCAAGAAATTCATGAATCCCGAGGAGGGGATCAACCTGATTCACTCAAACGGAGGCGTGGCAATCTTAGCTCACCCGGGGACAAACCACCGCGATGACCTCATCCCGGATTTGGTCGGCGTGGGGCTTGACGGCTTGGAGGCTTACCATCACTCTTACGCTCACCACACCACCGTCAAGTATATAAATGTGGCGAAAAAGTTCGAGTTAATCTACACCGGGGGCTCCGATTGTCACGGAGGCCGGGGGGGTCGGCTCCTCATCGGCTGCAATAAGGTCCCGTATGTCTGCCTGGAGAATCTGAGGAGGGTAAAAGAAGAGATGCAATCAAAACAGCTCCGCGGAGAAGCAGACAAGCGATAATCTCTTTGCAGAGGCTTTTTCGTCTTAGGATCCGAAAGGGAAAAAGATGTCCAATAGACTTAAACTCTCAATATTAATCGCCCTATTTGTCCTGTTGGGCTACCAGAACAACTTGCTCGCTGAAAAACTAAGTCTAGACCATCCCCTGGTGGCCCAGGCTTTGGCCTTCAAAGACCCAGAGCATCCCCAAGCCGCCAGGTGGGAGGAGTTGCCGCTGCCGATTAAATGTGGAACTCCGGCGATGATCTTCGTCTCCTTGCAGCGCCAGGAACTTCCGGAGGAGGTAAGAGAGATTCTGCAAGCACGTCCGGCGCTATCCTTGAGTTTCGACACCCCCGGCGGGCATTTCAAGGTTCACTACGACACTTCCGGCATACACGAGGTCTACGGTGCGGGAATTGACGTTAATCCTGCCGACGGTCATCCCGACTACGTCAATCGGACTGGAGAGTACTTGGACTACGCCTGGTCGTATGAGGTCGACACCATCGGCTTGGCCCCTCCGCCCACCGACGAGTGGTATCCCACCGGCGGCGACAGCCGCTACGACGTTTATCTGGTGGCCAGCTTGGGCAACGCCTTCGGATTGACGCAACCGGACAGTTTTCAGGCCGGTAATCCCCAGTCCTACACCAGTTGGATTGAACTGCGCACAGAGTATATCGGCTTCGGTTATCCCGACCAATATGATCCCCTGAAAGTAACCGTTGCCCACGAGTTCTTTCACACCATCCATCTGGGTTACGATGCCTACGAGCCCTTCCTCCCGGATATGAGCGATTACAATGTCTGGTGGCTGGAGGCCACCGCAGTCTGGATGGAGGATGTGGTCTTCGACGAGGTGAACGACTATATCAACTATCTCCCTTACTTCTTCCGCTATCCCTGGCTGTCGCTCACCGCTCACGACCCCACCTGGCAGGACTGGGTGAGGGTGTATCATATGTATGCCTCCTGTGTCTGGCCGATATATCTGTCCGAGAGATTCGGCACCGCTGGCGTCAACACTGCCATCATAAAAGAGATCTGGGAGGGGTGCGCCGAGGTTATGTATGACAATATCATCCCCACTACTCAGGAGGTTTTGGGGGAGTATTATAGTGACTTGAATTCCTCATTCGGAGAGTTCACCATCTGGAACTACTTCAGTGGAAGTCTTAATGAGAGCGGCTACTACTCCGAGGGGACTTACTTCCCTGATCTGAACGACACCATGATGGTCTATAATAACTATCCGGTGACCGTCACGTCTCCAACCCAGCCTCCCGAGTACTTAGGGGCCAATTACGTCAAGTTCGTCCCCTTCGATTCCACCGGAGGATTAAGGGTGAATTTCAGCGGAGCCTACATCCCCTGGAAGGTGAATATGATAGGTTATACCGTGGAAGGTCAGGGTGGCAACCACCGGATAAGGGAGATGGACTTAGATGACTTCTGGGAGGGGACGCGGACCTTTAATGACTGGAATAAATACAGCGAAATTATTCTTATTCCAGCGGTCGTAGGCACCACTTTCCACTCCGGCACGTTCAACTACTCCTTCTCTGCTGTGTTCGACACCCTCCTCACTGGCCCTGAAGCGGTTCAGATTGCAAAGAATCGACCGCTACGAGACGGAAATCTCGGTGAAAGCTATTTGGATACTCTGATAGCCCTGGATGGTGTATTGCCCTACACCTGGACGATCGAGGAGGGAACTCTTCCCGCGGGGTTGGGTCTTTCAGCATCCAGTGGAATCATCCAGGGTGTCCCCACCGCCGGTGGTGACTATTCAATCAAAGTGCGGGTTACGGATAGTAGCACTCCGGCTTACACCGATACAGCGCGCTTCAGCATCTTCGTCAGTCAGCTGCCGACCCAGGATTGGGTGGGCCAGAGCTTTCCCAATCCCTTCGTAATAGGTGGGACATCCGATAATACCTGTTTCCCATTCGACCTCACCGATGATGGCAGCGTGCTCATAAGGATTCACACTGTCGCTGGAGAGTTCATCAGGGAAATATTTGTAGAGGGCTTGCCCGCTGAGAGCTACCGCAGTCGAAATAGATTAGAGCAAATCGGCGCCTGCTGGGACGGCACCAACGATCGGGGGGAGCCGGTCGCCAGTGGCGTCTATCTTTACTATATCAAAGCCGCCGGAGTGACCAAGCTCAAGAAGCTGGCTCTTATTCGATGAAGCTGACCACCAGAAAGTTGGTCTTGATGGCGCTTTTCGTGGCGGTGGCAGTTTCGCTCAATTACCTCCTAATCTACATTCCCAACGTAAAGCTTTTCAACTTCGTGATTTTCACCTCCGGCTACCTTCTGGGAGTCTGGGAGGGAGCCATCGTTGGAACGATGGCGATGTTCATTTACACCACCTTCAATCCTTACAATCTGGGGATGTTCCCCCCGCTACCATTAGTCGCCGCCCAGGTTTTCTCCATGGCCACAATGGGCGTCGTCGGGGGCTTGGTGTTCAAGTTCCGCCTGTTGAATTTCAGCAAATTTTCTGCATACCTCTTGATGGCCTCGCTGGCAATTGTTTTCACTTTATTCTACGACCTTTTGACCACGCTCAGCTCTGCATTTCTCTTCGGGAAGCTTCTGCCGACCCTAATTGCGGGAATCCCCTTTACCCTTGTGAGTTTAATCTCTAATACCATAGTCTTCATGGTCTTGACCCCGCTTCTGCCAAAATTACAGCATATGTTGGCAAGCAGTGATCAGCTAATAGTGAATGGTGAATAGTAAATGGTTACCCGCAATCGGTAAATTGAATTGCACTCCGGCACAAGGTTTCGCGACCGGTTCTCAAGACCACCCCAAAATGCCGAACACGGACCGATTCTGCTTCCGATCAAGATTGCGTAACCTCTTCGAATCGCTTTCCCCCGTTCTCTGTATTCCTGTTCTAATCCCCCCGCTTCTTTTCTCAGTCCAAGGGGAGGCCTTCGCTCAGGAAACTACTCCATCGCTCCAGGACTCCAGCTCAGTTGAGACCTCCCTTTCGCCCCTCCAGGCAGAGGACACCTCCTTTGTGCCCTCGCCTTTTGACACCACAGAGCTTTTACCGGATACCCTCGAGTTGGTCGAGTTTGAGGATTCTATTGGATACCCTGTTGAATTGATCGAGGCCGAGGTTGTTCCGGGGGGTCAATATTCACTTTCCGAGAAAATCTACGGAGAGAGGCTGGAGGGCGCCCGGGCCAGGGATCTGTCCGGCCTTTTGGCACAATCCTCCAACGTCGACATCTTCACATATGGGCCCTACGGTTCGCCGACCAGCTTTGAGGTCTTGAATATCCCCCCTCTTGGGACCGAGATTGTCGTCGACGGAATCCCCTTTCGCTCTCCGGGGCTTTTCCTGCCGTTTTACGATGGCGTGGATTTGAACAACATTCTGATAGAGAACTTAGACACATTGAAAGTCCTTTACGGGGGCATGGCCTCCACCTCCGCCTGGGGCAGTCCGGTCGTCTTAGTGAAGCTGGATTCAAAAAGATATGAAAGCCTCCCCTCTGATTCCACCGAGGAAGAGGCGAGCCTATCTCTACCCCGCTCCCGAGTGCGAGTCGAAAGAGGTCCTTACAAATATCATCGCAGTCAAATCGAGCTCGGCTCTCGGATCTTCGGAAAGCTCGACTACTTCCTCGCTATGGGAATAAGAAAATCCTCCGGCTATCTGCTCACCAACGAACTGGACGGTCTTTACATCTCAGGGAGATTCTCCTATCCGCTTAGAAGAAACTTGCTCCTCGACCTCAACTTCCTCCGCCAGAGAATAAGGAGAGGTTTTCCTCTCTTCGACTACTGGGTGACTCAGAACCCGAGAAAGACCCAGGAGGTTTCCGCGCTCGGCTTCGGGTCTAAATACCTGTGGAGTGGAAACAAGTCCCTCTTTCTGAAAGGGTATTATCTTTATCAACCCCAGACTCTGAAGGACCTTTCCTTGGGGATTCACGACAAGTATGAAGACCGAGGCTGGGGAGCCCGCGCCGGCATCGATTTCGTCTGGGAAGAGCAGAGATTCTTAATCGAGGTCGGCTCCCGCAGAGAGGGATTGAAGATCAACCAGCGGCCGGAGGAGAGCTCTCTGGAAAGCTGGTTCGGTTTCACCAATGAAATCCGATTCTCCGATAAGTTGAGACTGCTTGGCGCTGCCAGGGTGCTGAATCACAACAGCTACGACAATTTCTTCCTCCCCACCCTGGGGCTCTCTTTTTGTCCCGGTGATGGCTACGAGATATACAGCAGCGTTTTCCGTCGGGTCACCTGCCCCAGTCTCTATCATCTGTATTGGCCCCCGGAGAGCTATTCCGGAGGCTTCACCCTTCTGGGAGTGTACGATTACACGGAGTTGGGCAACCCGGATTTGAGACCTCAGGTTTGGTGGGGAGCGGATTGGGGTTTCCAATTCGCAAAAGAGAGATTCGATCTCTCGTGGTATCTGCTTTACGCCAATATCGACGATTTGATTCTGTGGTCCAACCAGGGTTTGACCTTTGATGTGTTTCACCAGCCGGTCAACACCTTTGCCACCCTGTGGGGGACGAACCTCTCCGGCAATCTCAAACCCCGCAAGGACATCCACCTCCATCTGGCATACACGTATAAGTCTTTGAGGACCGACGAGATCCCCTCCCCGGAGGTTACCCCCTTGCATACTATTCTCGGCTGGGCGGAGTTGGAAAGGTCTTTCCTCGGGGGAGATTTGACCCTAAAAGGCAGGATGGAGGGTAGGTACAGCTCCGACCGTTACCTGCTCGGATTCCGAGAGGTATACCAACCTTCCGTCTTTGTCCTGAGATATTCTCTTCAGTTTCGATATCTCGATTTCTGCTTCTATTACCAGAGCGAAAACCTGACCAATCGGGAGTATCTCACCTGGGGTTACAATCCCATGCCCCTGCGGACTAATTGGTGGGGGATAAGGTGGGATTTCCGGGATTAGGAGAACCTCAGCTTCTGCCCGCGGTCGAATATAACCTTGAATTTGTCCAAGCCGTGTTTTCTGCCCAGGGTGGGGGGAACATTGTCGGAGTTGGCGATTGCCACCGTCGCTAAGAGTTCTTTCCCGTTCAGCCGTATTTTCAGCCGGTGCAGATACATGAAGGTGCTGGAGACCATTCCGTGAATCTTATAGCGACGGCGTTTAGTGATGTCTCCCACCAATATGATTCCCAGGGTCTTGGGAATAATGGAGATGTCCGCACCGGTGTCGGCCAAGACGTCCTCGACCATAATCCACTCCTTAAAGACCCGAGAGAAAATCTGTAAGGTCACTCGAGGTCTCTTTATGGAGGCGAAGATATTGGAGGATTCCTTCTGGTATTTGAATTCGATCTTAGACAATTAGAAACCCCGGGGGCGTCTTCCAGATAACGCTCAATTGCTCGGAGGGGAAATCTTTACGGACTTCCGGCCAGACTTCCTCGAGGTTTTTCCCCTCCCAGATGATTTTTCTCCCAGCTTTGATGATGTATATGGAATAGACGTTCGCGGCCGACTCCCCCTGTAAGGTGGTTCGGATCGCCCTCTTAGATGGCTCTCTGGAATTCATTTTCTCTTTCTGGACCATTTCCGCTTTCCACCAATTAAGATACGGTAAGATTGCAGGACTCTTTAACGGTTCAACACTACTAATTTATTAATTTGCGTAAAGGTATGTCAAGAGTTTAAATTGCCATTGGTGGCTACGGAGGCAGCACCGCAGCTAATAGACCGGCTCAGCGCGGCGTGGGAAGCCTCGGTATTAGACCACCCGAACAGTTTCGGTCCGCAGTCAATACTCGAAGGACGCCAGAATAGAAGGTGAAAAGATGGAACGAGAAGAGGCCCTGAATTTAGTCAAATCCAAAGTCAGTCAAAAGAATCTGGTCAAGCATATGCTCGCCACCGAGGCCGTGATGCGGAGATTAGCCCGACACTTCGGGGAGAAGGAGGAGGTCTGGGGATTGACGGGCCTGATCCACGACTTAGACTACCAGGAGACCGTGGACAATCCCGATATGCACGCTCTCATCACCGCAGATATACTGAAAGAGAAGGGGCTCTCCGAAGAGATAATCCACGCCGTCAAGGTCCACGCCTGGAAGGCGGAGGCGGAATCGAAGATGGACTGGGCCCTATACGCCACCGATCCCACCACCGGCTTCATCGTCGCCTGCGCTCTGATGCACCCCTCCAAGAAGCTGGCTAGTTTGGATCTCAAATTCCTTATGAACCGATTTAAAGAGAAGAGGTTTGCCGCCGGAGCCAACCGGGAACAGATACAAACCTGCGAGAAGATCAATCTCTCTTTGGAGGAATTCCTCTCAATGACCCTGGAGGCGATGCAGAGTATCTCCGAAGAACTGGGCCTTTAGAATGTCACCGTTCTCTCGTGCTCCTGTGGAGGTTGTGCCCCGGGTCGCTTGCGGTGAGGCCCCCTCCCCTGTCCCCGGTTTCCTGTTTCCTGTATCCTGAGAAATGACGACTCCCCGCTCCATAGGGTTGGTTGCCACGATCGTGGGGCTGTCGCTTTTCGCTCAAGCGGCCGGCGGACAACTCTCTCCCCTAAAGATTGAGGGAGCATTACAGAAAAAGATCGTTCAAGGCGCAGACCCATGGGAATACACCTTCAGAGGACCTATTGAAGATTCTACTGAGAGCCGCCACCGAGATCTCGGCACCCTGATAAAAGCCGAGAGGGAGGAAAAGAAATCGCCCGACCTCTGGGCGGGGAAGGACAAGTACAAACATTTTCTCCTTTCCGGTTTCTGGTCGGGTTTCAGCTATCTACTCTGTCATCGCCACTTCAATTATTCCGAGGAGAAGTCACTTCTCCTCTCCGGCGGTGTGGTTCTCTCTCTGGGGTTGAGCAAGGAGGTGCGGGATGGTTTTCAGGCTGACAATAGATTCAGCTACAAAGACCTTCTTTTCAACGTGGTTGGAATTGGCTGTGGATTGTTTATAGCCTCTCGATAAGAGATGACTTCAAGGAAGGTGAGGATTTTCAGCTGGGGGCTCTACGATTTCGCCAATACTATGTTCTCCATGAATGTGGTCTCGCTCTACTTCGCCCTCTGGGTGGTAAAGGATATGGGCGGGACGGAGCTGATGGTTGGGGCCTCACGTGCAGCCGCGATGCTCTTCGTCGCCATGACCATGCCCCTGGGGGGAGCAGTCGCTGACCGTTTCGGCCTGCGGATGCCTCTGGTGATTCTCTTCACCCTCCTTTGCTGTCTGGGGACTGCCGGAATCGGAATCGCTCCCGATCTAACCCTGGGTCTTGTGTTTTTCGCCCTCTCAGTTTACGCCTATCAGGCCGCCTTAGTCTTCTACAACGCCCTTTTGCCGGAGGTTGCGGAGGGGAAGAATCTGGGGCGGATCTCGGGATTCGGGGTTTCCCTGGGCTATCTCGGCTCCATCGCCGGGATGTTGATGGTTAGGCCCTTTGTCGGCTCCGGGGAAAGCTTCTGCAGACAGGATGCTTTTCTGCCCACCGCGGCTTTATTCCTTCTGTTTTCGTTGCCGTTTTTCCTTTTCGTTCGCGATTCCCATAAGCTGCCCATCAAGAATCTGTGGGAGAAAACCAAAGATGCCTGGGGGAAGCTAAGAGTGGCACTGACTCACTCCCAAGCATATCCCGGCGTCAGGAGATTCCTTCTCGGACGTTTCTTCATCATCGATGCCATGGAGACGATGATCGGTTTTATGGCCCTATATCTGGTGGAGGTGGGGGGGTTCTCCCAGGAGAGGTCTTTGTTCTTTGGTTTAGATGAGGTCGTATTCTTCTTCGTGATCTCCACCACCTTTGCGGTGGTGGGAGCGTATTTCTGGGGGATGGGAGTGAATCGTTTCGGTCCCAAGAAGGTCCTTCTGGGGGTTGTTCTCCTATGGCTTGCAACCCTCCTTCTGGCGATAGTGACACCCAGGGGAGGGTTCTGGATTGTGGGACCCTTGGCGGGGCTTTGCATCGGCGGAATCTGGACCTCCGACAGACCGCTGCTCATCGGGCTGGTCAAGGACGAGAAGGTCATGGCGGAGTTCTTCGGGCTGTATGCTCTCTCGGGACGCTTGGCGGCGGTGGTTGGTCCCCTCATGTGGGGGCTAGTGATCGAGCTGGGCAAACCCCTGGGTAGTCTGAAATACCGCCTGGCGGCAGCCTCGGTCCTCTCCATGATGCTTCTGGGCTATCTGATCCTGAGAAAGGTGCCTGATGTCAACGAGAGATTGGCATGAATATGTAGGGGCAATCCATATTCATTCCACCCATTCCGATGGGACCAAAAGCATCGATGAGATCCTCCCCATAGCCTCTCGGGCGGGACTGGACTACATCCTGGTCTCAGACCATATGACCCTGAAGGGATTGGAGGCGGGGAAGGAGGGTTTTTATGGTAACCTTCTGGTATTGATCGGATACGAAATACATGATTCCAACCATCACAATCATTATCTGGCCTTCGGGCTGAAAGAAGTTCTCTCCCCGGAGCTTTCCCCTCAGGAATATGTCAAAGAGGTGGAAAAAGGAGGCGGTGTGGGAATAATTGCCCACCCCGACGAGGTTCGTCAGCTCCTGAAAAAATTCCCCTGTTATCCCTGGACGGCCTGGGATGCTTCTGGATTCAACGGAATTGAGATCTGGAACCATATGTCGGAGTGGATGGAGGGATTGACCCGCATCAATATCCTCAAAATGGCGATCCATCCCCGGCGGATGTTGCGCTCTCCGACGGCTCGTATCTTGAAGATTTGGGACCAATTGAGCGAAGAGAGACCTGTCGTGGGCTTGGGCGGTATTGATGTTCACGGCTATCCCTTCAAATTGGGTCCCTTTGGGCTCACGATCTTCCCTTACAAAGTGCAGTTCCGGTCTATTCGCACTCATCTGCTGTTGAGAGCTCCTCTATCGAAGAACTTGGCCGAAGCCAGAGAACAGGTCTATTCCGCCATTAAGAACTGTAATGCCTTTATCTCCAACTACCGCTGGGGAGATGCAAGAGGTTTCCTTTTCGGGTTCGAGGTGAACGACAAGACTAGCTTGCCGGGGGAGGTGGTCTCTTTCGGCCAGGGGGGTAAGATCGTCTGCCAAAGCCCCAGACGAGCTAACTTGCGTTTAGTCTGTCGAGGCAATCTGGTCTTTGAGACCTTCGGGAACTCCTTTGAATACTCTCCGAAAGAGGCCGGCAACTACAGATTGGAGGCTTACATCCAGGGACGGGGATGGGTCTTCACAAACCATCTCAGATTGTCATGACCGTGCTGGGCTAAAGAGTCTTACGGAACCCCCGCCTGGAAAGCGTCACTGTCGGTAAGCAAAAGGGGCAAAAAAGTAAGGGTGAACCTCACTCGGGCAGAGGGGGGCTAGAACTACCCGGAGTAAAAAGGTATCACCCTTAACAAACTTTTTAATTTCTGCTCTATAAATAATATATTAATGCAAATGCGCAATAGGGGGTTCCCCCTATTTTTTTATTTTTCCTCCCTTATTTTTTTCTTCTTAGTTTTCTCAAAATCC
Organism: Candidatus Zixiibacteriota bacterium; assembly: GCA_030605835.1. Classification (GTDB taxonomy): domain Bacteria; phylum Zixibacteria; class MSB-5A5; order DG-27; family DG-27; genus DG-27. The sequence goes on from JAUWHO010000023.1 coordinate 258,196, forward strand.
CGAACAGGATCATCGCTGACCAACCCCATATCTATTGCGTAGCGCACTATTTGAGCACGCTGCCGTACACCTAGTTTCTCAGCAATATTGGCGCGATGATTCTCCACGGTTTTGTAGCTGATATTCAAGGTATCTGCGATTTGCTGATAGTTCTTCCCTTCTCCTATGAGCTGCAAGATTTCTCTCTCCCTGGGAGTGAGGAGCTCGTAAGGGGAGCTTTCTGTTGCCATCTCCGTTGGATTAGTGAGTCTGTCAACCAGACCCCTGGAGACTGACGGAGACAGATATGACTTCCCCTCCGAGATAGCTTTGACCGCACCCACCAGTTCAGAGACGGCGCTGTCCTTCACCAAGTAACCCAGGGCCCCAGCCTTGAGCGACTTATAGACATACTCCTCGTTGGTATGTACGGTGAGGACCAGAATCTTGGCATCGGGATACCTTCTTTTTATCTGAAAGATAGCCTCGAAGCCGTTTAAGTTCGGCATGCTGATGTCCATCAGGATGACGTCGGGCGTAACCTTCTGCAATGCTGCCAGAGCCTTTCGGCCGTCGGTGGCCTCCCCCACCACCTCGAAGTCGCGCTCCTTTTCGAGAATCATCTTTATCCCTTCTCGGACCAGCTCATGGTCATCGACTAATAGAACTTTGACTTTGCTCATCGGGTTCCCCCTCTGGAATTGGTATGGTTACTAATAGGGTTGTACCTTTTCCCTTATCGGATTGTATTTCGAGCTTCCCTCCCAAAAGAGAGGCCCGCTCTCTTATGTTGAAAACTCCGAATCCTCTTCTGGCGTCGGTGGACTTCAGCACCTTCTCAGCATCAATGCCGATTCCGTCATCTTTGATTTCCAGAGAACAGACGCTGTTCTTAACCTGCAGACTTATCCAGGCTTCGGTCGCCTTTGAATGCTTGGCAATGTTGTTGAGTCCCTCCTGGACGATTCTGTAAACCGTGATTTTCAAATCTGGAGTCAATCTTTTGGTATTACCCTGAGACCTGAAGTGCACCGGAATGGAGAGTTGCTGGGAGAAATCCTTGATGAACCAGCGAAGAGTGGGAATCAATCCCAAATCGTCCAGCATCGTTGGGCGGAGCTTCTGCCCGATTGAGCGAATCTCCTCCATGGTGTCAGCCACCAGCTTGGAGGTCTGGCGGATCCTGCTTTTCAGCTCTTTCCGCCCCGGGGGGAGGGAGTTCTCGGCGAAATCGAGGTTCATTCTCATGGCGGTGAGGGATTGCCCAACGCTGTCGTGAAGCTCCGCAGCGACTGCTTTCCTCTCTTTTTCCTGAAGTTGGATCATCTCCGACGCCAAACGTTCCAGATTCCTTTTCTTTTCCTCCACCTCCTGCGCCAATTCATACTTTTTAACTGCGGTGGCCACGTGGTTACCGATGGCGGCAAGGAAATCGACCTCCTCTTGGCGATATCTCCTATTCCCTTCAGCGTGATAGAGACACAAAGCTCCCAAGCTCTCCTTCTCACACTCCAAGGGAGTGAACATACCCGCTTTCATTTTAGTTTTCATGGTATACTCGTGTTCGGAAGGAGTGGCCTCCTTAAATGTCTCGGGATTAAGGAACCTGATTTCCCCTTGCAGGCACACTGCCGACAGATTAGGGAATTTGGCCAACTCTATTCTTTCTCCAATCACTGGGAAGGGCTTAACCTTCTTGGCGTGAAAAGCCTTCACCACTGCAAAATTCCTGGTCTCATCAAGTAGAGTCACAGCGCAACGGTCGGCGCTAAAATTGTCCGCGACCAGTTTGACGATTTGCGCAAGGAAGCCGTCGAGGTCGGTGTATTCTGTTGCGGCCCTGCTTATGCTCAAATAGGTTGAAAGCCTCTTATTCCAGCTGGCCAGTTTCTTGGCCTGTTCGCTGGTATTCTGGAAAAGCTGTGCGTTCTCGATTGCTATCCCTACCTGGTTTCCGATGGCAGCTGCCATCCTTTCCAAGAAGGGATCTAATCTCACCTCCTCTCGACTTACCAGGTTTAAGACCCCGATCGTTTCCCCTCTCGCAGTTACCGGAATGCAGGTAAGAGCCTTTAACCTCTGCTGATAGAAAAACTTGTGGACTTTCTTCCTCCGCGCGGCGTTTAGCTTATCATAGGAGATGACTTTGCCGCTCTTGAAGCACCGGCCAGTTAAGCTCTGTTGGACCTGGAAGGTGACCTCCTTGAGCTTCTCAGCAGTTGCCTTGGTGGTGTTATAAGTCGACCTGAGTTCCAGCCTTCTCTCAGTTGGATTATGCAAATAGACAGCGGCCATCTGAAAGCCTAAGGCCATACAGGTCTCCCGCATGACACTTCTCAGAACTTCGTCTAAGTCTAAGGAGCTATTCACGATCTCGGAGATCTCGCTGAGGAGCTTGCTGGCGGTTATATCTTCCACGCTGCCTTCATAGTACAGGGTGTTACCATCACCATCCCGGATCGCCCTGGCGTTTTCTCGCACATATAAGGTCGAACCATCCGCTCTAATCCATGCAGACTCCAATCCAACGACCTCTCCTTTGGTTTCAATGAGATCTGCGAACATCGATCGAGGAGATGCCGGTCCAAATCCCGATTCTTCCAAATTGCGGTGGGAGAGTACATCCAAAGTTGAATACCCCAACATATTCAGCAACGCCGGGTTGGCCATAAGAATCCGTCCGTCTGGCGTAGTCCGATACAAGCCGATCAATGAATCCTCGAAGACTCTACGGTATTTCTCCTCACTTTCCTGCAGTGCTTCCTGCTTCCGTTTCAGAGCTTGGTGGATGGAGGCGTTTTCGATGGCTATCCCCACCTGATTTCCGATGGCAGAGGCCAACCTTTCCAAAGAGGGCTCCAACCTCACCTCCTGCCGACTTACCAAAGCCAACAGACCGATTTTCTTCTCCTTTGCTACTACCGGGATATAGGCCGCCGATTTCAGCTTCAGGTCGTAAAAGATCTTGTGGATTCTGCTTTTCTCCTTTGGGCCCACTTTATGAAAGGAGGTGATTTTGCCCAACTTAAAAGACTGTCCTCCAAAAGCATCGTGCAAGTGAAAGCCAAGCTCCTTGACGTTTCGGGTACCTGGCATCGTCCCCTTATAGCTGGAGACCATGTCCAGTGTTTTCTCCCTGGAGTTGTAGAGGAACATGGCAGCGGCCTGGTAACCTAAAACCTTGCAAGTCTCTCGCATGATGCTGCTTAAGACTTTATCGAAGTCTAGAGAACTATTCACAATATTGGAGATGTCGTTGAGGAGCTTAGACTCCAAGTTGGACTGGAGGAGTTCCTCTTCCTTTTCCAGAAGCTCCTGGTTTTTCCTCCGGAGGGTCTCTTGGTCCCTTTCCAAAGCCTGATGAACGGTGGCTCTCTTATAGGCAATGGCAGCTTGCTGGCCCAAATTAGTCAGAAGTTGCCCATCCAGTTCGGCGAAGTCGGGATCTTGACCTCTTCTTCCGACTGACAGGACCCCTACCGGCTCACCGTCCAAGAGGAGAGAGACCGACAGAAGTTTCGTGATTTTCAGTCTCAAGGTTGCTGGGTGGATCCCTTCGGAGAGATCGTCGTCAGCTTGGATATCGTTTGAGTAAATCGGCTTTCGCAATGTCCAGGCCTTGCCGGTCACGCCCTTACCGATCTTTACTCTTATTCTTCTCCGATCCTTCCGCCGAACCCTGGAATCGGTTTTAGGAATCAGATAACCATTGCCATCGGGGACAAATAACGCACAACCGACGCCTCCGAAGATGCTCTGAATCTCCTTGACCAGGAGTCTTTCTATCTTCTCCAAATCAACATTGGAGAGAATCGCCGTGGAGAGCTTGTTTAGAGCCTCTAATTGTTGTTGATAGCTGCTGGCCACTCCTTCGCCCTTTTTCATATTAAATCCAATGAAATAACTCTTTCTTCAATTTAATAAACTCTTGGACTTTGTCAATAGTTTCTTTTGTAGCTCGCTTTCAAGTTGCCGGATGGAAAAGCGCTTTCAGGAGCCTGCGAATGAGCGCTTCTCAGCTCTGATCGCTGATGTTCCCCAAGGACTCAACCCGCCCCAGCAACCTCGGCTCCACCAGAATGCTCTCCTCCTGCTGGACTAAGACCAACCCTGGCTTAGCTTTCCTCGGTTTACGGAGATGTTTCACTAAGGTGTAGGAGACCGATACCTTACTGGAGGTCCTCTGCTTACTGAAATAAGCCGCCAGGGAGGCGGCCTCCTCAACAGAGGCCTTCGAGGGTTGACTCTTTTTGCGGGGACGTTTCAAAACGACGTGGGAGCCATGAGCCCCGCGGGCGTGAAACCAGATGTCCTCCCTGGAGGCCATCTTAAAGGTCAGATAATCGTTTTCCTTAGCACTCTTCCCCACCAGCACCCTCCAGCCATCCGAGGTCACAAACTCGCGGGGGCGAAATCCAGTCCTCACCTTTCCCTTGACAGAAGTCCTTTTCGTCTCCCGGGGAGTATCGGTAATGCCGAGAGGAGCCAATTGCCTTTTCAAATTCAGAAGAAGATACTCGGCGGGCTCGGATTCTAAGCTCTCTTGGGCTCTCTCCAGGATCTCAAGCTCGGAGCTGATCTTCTGCAGTTGCGCTTGCAGTTTCTTTTCACCGGCGACGGCCTTGCGGAATTTCTTGTAGTACCATCTGGCATTCTCCAGAATGTTCATTTTCGGGTCAAGGCCGACGGTGACAGCCTCCGGGGGCACCTTGAAGATATTGTCGACGGTGATCTCCTTTCGGCCTCTCTTCTTTTTATCGTGCTGGAGCATCAAAAGGTCGCCACAGATCTTATAGAGCTCTCTTTGTTGCGACTCGGAAAGCCTTTGCTGAAGCAGTTCTTTTCGCCTTCTCGTTTTAGCAGCTAGACCACTGACCTTACGGGTCAACATCGACCACCGTCTCTGGAGCTCTCTTGTCTTGATGAAGCGTCGATAGAAAAAGGTCGTGGCTTCAAGCAAAGAGGGGAAGCGTCTGGTCAACTTCTCAGGAGCATCAATCGGGATGTAGAACAGAAGCTCCTTTGGATTACCTTCCCGGTCTATAATTACGGCGGCGTTCTCCTTCTCTGAAGGTGAGGGGCAGTAGAGTCGCTCGACGGCTCGGCATAGGGCGATCAAATCTTCCCTTGAGAGTTCTCCGACCTTCGCTCCCAAACCAATCCCTGTCCGAGCCGCTATCTCCTTAATGATTGAGTCGTTGAGTCCCCAGATGTTGGAGGCGAGCAGGCCCTTAAAACTCTTGCCCGGCTCTCTCCCGATCAGAGATGAGAGCTTCTCGAAGTCAAGTTCCAGGGGGGAGAGCTTATCCTGCTTGGGGAGGGGAGAGTATAGCTTACCGGGGGCAACCTCTCGACCCCTTTTCTTGCCGGCCCTGACGACCCGCAAGCACTGGGAGATTTTACCGCTCTTGGCCTCGACAAGGATGAGGTTGGCTTGAGGACCGGTCAGCTCCAGAATTAGTCGATAATGCTTCCTTTCGCTAATCTCGGTTGCTTTTTCGACTGAGAACTCTAAGGCGCGATCGAAGCCGAGCCGAGAGAGCTCTGTTATCTGTCCTCCCTGAATAGAGGTGAGCAGGTGTGAGCCCCCCTCCCAGTTTGGTTCGGTTTTCTCCAAAAGCTCCACCCGGCAAAACTCCGGATGGGCAGAGAGCAAAAGGTATTTCCGTCTCTTCCGCTGTTGTATCTCCAGAATGGCAGTCTTCTCCGCAGCGATGGTGAATACCTCCTTTATCCTCCAACCCAGGATGGTTCCCTGCAACTCGGAAGCCAAGAGATGTACGTGAGAGGCGGTCAGGATCATAGTGAATTCTCAGTCAGTGATAGCCAGGCTCTCGTAAATATAACTAAGCCGTCCGGCCGAAGCCATATCTTAATTATATGAACATGCTCACCCCCCAACCTCTGTTTATGCCCTCCCGAAGTCACTGGGAGATCAGCAACTAAAGCCCGATCAGGGACTCACAATTGTCATTTTTTTTTGCTATTTCACTTGCAATTTCGAGCCTGTCATGTTAAATTATCTTATTAATCTATAGTGACTTAAGCCGGTTTCCCGGAGGTCGAAAATAATTAAAGGAAACTCTTTTGAAGCCTTAGGGGAAATCCTCTCCCGCACTCTCAAGGGCGCGGGATATCAGGCTAGATTGCTGGAACTTACGGCGGTTCAGAAGTGGAATGAGGTTTGCGGAGAGGGAATCTCTAAGGTGTCGGAGGCATACAAGATCGAGGATTCCAAGCTCTTTGTGAGGGTGGAGTCCGCGCCCTGGAGAAACGAACTTCTATACCTCAAGCCTCGGCTGATTAGCGAATTGAACCGGCTAATCGGTGAAGAGGTAGTCAAGGACATAGTCTTTACACAGGCCTAGCAGCTGAAGGAAGAGCTTTGAGATGACAAGAACTGGAATTCCTGAAGGAGCCCTTACGAGGGAAGAAGAAATTACGAAGGCAGTCGAGCCCGGCGCATACGATGCCTCCACCATTCAGGTTCTGAAAGGGTTGGAGGCCGTCAGGCGAAGACCGGCGATGTATATCGGGGATGTCTCCGCCAGAGGCTTACACCATCTGGTTTACGAGGTGGTCGACAACTCCATCGACGAAGCCATGGCCGGCTTTTGCGATTACATAAAAGTATCCCTCGACAAAGAGGGCACTGTCACCGTTTACGATAACGGTCGTGGCATTCCGGTGGACAAGCATCCCACTCAAAACAAACCCGCCCTGGAAGTCGTAATGACGATGCTTCACGCCGGGGGGAAATTCGACCACCAGACCTATAAAGTCTCAGGCGGCCTGCACGGAGTCGGGGTCTCGGTCGTGAACGCTCTTTCCGAATGGTGCCAGGTGGAGGTCAGTCGTGATGGCACCGTTTACTTCCAGAGATATGAGCGCGGCGAGGCGACCACCCCGGTAAAGAAAATCGGCAAAAAGAAACAGTCCGGCACCAAGACCACCTTCATGCCCGACCCCCTGATCTTCAAGAAGAGGGATTTCTCCTATGATACCGTCGCCGGTCGGTTGAAGGAGCTGGCCTTCTTGAACGCCGGGCTGAAGATAGATTTCGTCGACGACAGGGACGGAAAGTCGGAATCCTTTCTCTACAAGGGAGGGCTTTCCGCTTTCGTGAAGTACTTAAACGAGAACAAGGATCCGCTCTATCCTAAGCCGATCTCTTTTTCCACCACCAAAGATACGACTGATGTTGACATCGCTATTCAGTATTGCGACGGGTACGCCGAGAATATCTTCACCTACGTAAACAACATCAACACCCTGGAGGGGGGAACCCACCTGGTGGGATTCAAATCCGCCCTAACCCGGACCATCAACGAATACGCTAAGAAGAATAACCTCCTCAAGAACGGTGACCCCCCATTGCAGGGAGAGGACTGTCGGGAGGGGATTACCGGAGTGATCTCGGTGAAGATCCCCGAGCCTCAGTTCGAAGGCCAGACCAAGACCAAACTGGGCAACTCCGAGATCAAGGGGATCGTGGAGTCGATCGTCGGGGAGGGTTTGGGAACCTTCTTCGAGGAGAACCCTTCGGTTGCAAGAAAGATCGTGGAGAAAAGCCGGGGCGCCGCCCGCTCCCGGGAGGCCGCCAGGAAGGCCAGAGAGTTGGTCCGCCGCAAGTCGGCACTTGAATCTTCCGGCCTGCCGGGGAAATTGGCGGACTGCTCCATTGAAGACCCGGAGAGGTGTGAGCTTTACATCGTCGAGGGCGATTCTGCCGGTGGCTCTGCGAAGCAAGGGCGAGACCGTCGCTTCCAGGCAATTCTGCCCCTCCGGGGGAAGATCTTAAACGTCGAGAAGACCCGTCTGGACCGGATTCTCTCCAACGACGAGATTCGCACCATCATCACCGCCCTGGGGACCGGAATCGGCACCGACGAATTCGACCTCGCTAAAACCCGCTATCGAAAGGTCATCATCATGACCGACGCCGATGTCGACGGCTCCCACATCCGCACCCTGATTCTGACCTTCTTCTATCGCTACATGAGGGAGCTGATTGAAGCCAGGTACATTTACATCGCTCAGCCTCCCTTATATCGATTGAAGAAGGGGAAAGAAGAGCTTTATGCCTATTCCGATGAGGAGCGAGACCGGCTGCTGGAGCGATTGGGAAGGGAGGGCGTGACCATTCAAAGATATAAAGGTTTGGGAGAGATGAACCCGGAGCAACTCTGGAGGACCACCATGGATCCGGAGACCCGAACTCTCCTGCAGGTAACCCTGGAGAGCGCCGCCGAGGCCGACCATATCTTCACTACCCTGATGGGAGACCGGGTCGAGCCCAGGAGGAAATTCATAGAAGAGCACGCCAAATACGTGAGGAATCTGGACGTATAGCACGAGGCTTCAGCTTTCCGGCTAAACAACCAAGAGGCACAATTATGCTTAAGCTCAAAGAGAAATTTATCGTTGACGAGAAAGGTGAGAAAAGAGAGGTAATCCTCTCCATTTCCGATTACAAAATGCTTTTGCAGCGCCTCGAGGACATAGAGGATGCATTAGAGCTCAAAAAGGCTGTTGAGGAAGATCGGGAATTTGAGGATTTCGACACCTTCACCAAGAAGCTGAAAGCCGAGGGCAAGCTTTGAATTACCGGATCACTCTCAGTAAAAAGGTGCGTAAGCAAGTCTCAAAATACCCAACCGTCGACCTTCACAAAATTCACGATGCAATGCTTACTCTCTCCCAAGAGCCTCGTCCCAGAGGGGTCCGAAAGCTCTCGGACCGTGAATATTATCGAATCACGGTGGGAAAATACAGAATTCTGTATACTATCAATGATGACGATAAAGTGGTGACTATTTATAGGGTTGGCCCGAGAAAAGACGTATACAAGTCATAATCCCCGATGTGAAGACTACTCCTAACAGGGAAATAGCCGTCTTAACAGCGAGAAGTGCGAGAGCAACTTTGAGTTGTTGTGGCGTTTTGGTGGATGGAGGAAAGCTTTAGCTTTCCATCTTACTGGCTTTGGAGACTCCTGTGAGTTACTTTAAAATTTGAGAGATAACGTAGCTCTTGACATAATCTGAATGCAGTAATATCTTTGAGCCTCGAGGTGGGACAGATAGGGAAATAAAAAAAATCTAGGGAGACCTGAAGTTTATTCAAATTCAGACGTTAAAATACTAGGTGGCTCGTATCTGGAGGCAGTCTCTGAATCAGTGACTCCGGATTCGGTCGCCCAGTTGATTATGAGAAGATGATCAAGCCAAATCCCGGCTCTAGGGCGGAATAATAGTCTCTGAAAAGGAGGATCAGTGAAGCTAACGAAAGTTAAAGAGGTTGTCGATACAATTGACAACGAACAGGCCAATAAGTACCTGAACCTGGGATGGACGATAATCAACACCTTTGTGACCATTGACAGCGAATCCGACGAAGCAAACCAGACCCTCCACTACGTCCTCGCCTGGGCCCAAGACGAGGAGGAGCCCAAGTATCCTACCTCCAAATATGAGATGGAGAGTGAGTAAGCCCCGGGAGGAGAGCTCGTAATTCGGTCGGCGTCAGCCGGGCAGAGATGCAGCTCCGACTGGCCATCGGAGTTCAGATCCCACCCCTCTAGAGCAGCCCTCTATCGGAAAAGCTGCTCTTTGTCTTCAGAACCCAGAATCCATTCCCCCAGGACCCTCACGCTCCGCCCATCCCACTACTTGAGCAACACCATCCTCTTGATATCAGCATAACTCTCACCGCAGGTGAGACGGCAAAAGTAAATACCGCTTGAGACCGGGCGGTCGGAATTATCCGTCCCCTGCCAGATCATACGGTGATTTCCGGGAAGCATCTCCACCTCCAGCAGGGTTTTCACCTCTTGGCCCTTCAAGTTGTAGATCTTGAGAGTAGTATAAGCTGCCTCCTTCAAAGCAAACCTGATCTCAGTCCTGGCGTTGAAGGGATTGGGGTAATTCTGAGCCAGCTTGAATTCGAAGGGAGCCGATGCTAGCCCCTGCTCGGAGAAGAGCTCACCAAGCCCATCCCAGCTTGTGAGAACGCCTCCAACCTCTCCGCTCTTGGTGAAACTGAAATAGGAGGAGTCGATCTTCTCCTGCAACTCGTAGTCGCCAACGTAGGCGATGTAGGTATATTCACCAGAGGGAGCAGCTCCCGGAACTCCCTGGCTTATGCCCTCTCGCGTTCCCGATTGATAAGGTCGAAGGTGGAGATGGTCATTCAACTTCAAAGGACCGTAATAACCCATTCCGGGAACTTCGGCCATGGTCCAGACGTCCACCACCTGATGCTGGCCAGTATTGTTAGTCAGAGTGACGTTGAAGGTGAACTCACCTCCCTGCGGTGGAATCACTATCGGGGGGTTATTGGGAACCATCACAATCTCCAGCTCACTCGCGGAGGGATTGATTGGCAGAGCAAAACGCTGATCGTCGGTGCGGCCGTTCTGATCAGTAACCTGAATGGTGAAGTATGCAATCTCCTCCTGAGTAGGATTGCCAGAAATCTCTCCGGTGGAAGGGTTCAGGCTCAATCCCGCGGGGAGTTCTCCGGTGGTGACCTCCCAGCTATAGTGTGGATTTCCACCCCTGGCTTCCACTGTCTGGCTGTAATACTCTCCAACGGTTCCCTCCGGCAGAGAGGTGGTGACGATGTTGAGGGAATAGCTCGTCGTGCTGGTGTACTTGAGAATCCAATTGTAGGGGTCAAGCTCTATACCGGTGGGTTGATCGTGCAAGACCACTCGCCAGTCCGCGACCAAGGTGTCGTTCCAAACGCTGACCAGGGTGTCTCCAGAGTAACCGTTAATCCTGAAATCTATCGGCATGGTGAAAAACGGGGTGGGCTGACTCTGGATCTGGTTTACGTGTATGAAAACTTCGTATTCACCGCCTCCGAGGTCCTCGTACATGTATGAGTATTGGTAACGCGGACGATTCACCCCGTAAAGCCAGGGGTCGAAGAACCAGAAGAGATCCCCGGTGGGGTAATGGTCCTCCATCGCTGCAATGAATTCTGTTGTGATGGCGCTTTCATACATATACCGGGTGCCGTAGTCGATCATCCCTTCGAAGAAGGCCTCATCGCCCATAACGCGCCGGAGCATGTGCAAGACCCAGGCCCCCTTGTGATAGACGGTGTTGCCGCCGAAGAGGGGGTCGGGGTTGTAAATCGGTCCCGAGGGGTCGCCGACGGTCAAACGATAGACCATGTAATAGTGGTATGCGTTCCAACCTCCTATATGCTCCTGCCACAGGGCCTCACAGTAAGAAGCGAAACCCTCGTTCAGCCAGATGTCGGGCCAGGTGGCGCAGGTGACCATATCCCCCCACCACTGATGAGCCAACTCGTGTACCAGAATCCAGTCGTACCAGTGGTTTCCCCAGATTAGACCGGAGCCGTAGCTGGTGCAGGTCTGGTGCTCCATCGCCCCTCCCCACTCGTAGATGGCATGACCGTATTTCTCCTCGGTGAAGGGGTATTCCATGAACAGGTCGGCATAGCAAGCAATGGCGTCAGGAGTGATGCTCAAATCCTCCAGGGCGTTGTTGTAGTGTTCGGGGTAGACGTAGTGAGTAATCGGCATGCTGTCCGCATCCAGAGTGTAATACCAATCGTCAATGATCTCATAGTTCGTAGCTGCCAGAGAGATCAAGTAAGTCGTGATCGGATACCTCTCCTGCCATTTGTAGGTTTTTGTACCGTTTCCGTTGTCAATCACCTCCACCAGAACTCCGTTGGAGGCCGCAATCATATCGTCCCGGACGGTGTAGTTGATATCCGCGGAGTCGGCTTTGTCGGAGGGCACATCTTTACAGGGCCACCACTCCCTTGCCCCCCAGGGCTCCGAGAGAGTCTGAATTATGGGGAAACCGTTGTGGGTGTCCCACCAGAAGACGTAGCCGAAGTAACTCAGTCCCGGGTGTCCGTGATAGCTGACGCTGACCTCGAATTGCTCCCCGGCGTTGTAAGTTTGGTTGAGATGGATTTCCAGCGAATCGTTATGGTGATTGTAACCCAGAGGTTCCCCTCCGGAAGTAACCCCATCGACCTCCATCTCCTCGGAGAAGTCCAATAGCACGGTGTTAAGGCCTTCCACCAAGCTGACCGCATAAGTCGAGGCCGTCCCCCAGATGATCTCGCCCGATAAGTCAGTGACATCCAGGTCAAGCCGGTAGAAAAAAACGTCGAACTCCTCCTGCTGCTGGATTTTCCCTTCATCCAATTCCTGCAAAAGCTGGAAATGGCGGACTCTTGTCTGCCACTCCAGATCGTGAAACTCCGCCGGAGTCATCGGTTGATCCTGTGCATAAGCGGAGACGAAGAGAAAGAGCAAACTGAAAACCATTACTGCTTTCTTGAAAGACATGATGACCTCGCTTAGATTAAAAGTGGGCACTCACCTTACTCAACAAGAATATACAAGAAACCGCTCCGCAGTCAACCTGAATCCCCGTGGGTGGCGCCTGTCGGGCTCGGTTGGATCGTTCAGTCTCCCGCTCCCCAATGCGGAATCCGATCCTGAAGGCTCTTTCCCGGGGCATCTTCCACCAGCCGATCCGGGATTCTCCTCGTGAAGACTCTCTTTTTCCCTTGGAATAGAGCCTTTCACTTTGTAAATTGGAAAGCGTTTGCGACCGCTTACAATTCTCAGTGAGCGGTGCAGCGGGTTTTTGTATCAAGGGAAGCCGATGGGACCATCTCCTTTCGGTCCCCAGAGATCTGAATGATTGTCAAGGTCAAAGGAGATAGATAGATGACAGTCTACGTTGACGGCGAAAACATAAAGATAGAGCAAGTCGAAGAGGTCACGAGGGGTGGGGCCAAAGTCGAATTCTCCGAGAGGGGCAAGAACAATATCGAGAATTGCTGGGCGTCCGTGCTGGATCTGGTCAATACCGGAGAAGCCATCTACGGGGTTACTACCGGGATTGGAGAGTTCGCCCGAATCCGCATCAGCCCGGAGCAAAGCTCCCAGCTGCAGAAAAACATAATCTACAGCCACGCTGCCGGCACCGGAGATCTTCAACCGGACGAGGTCGTTAGAGGAGCGATGCTTCTCAGAGCCAACGTCTTGGCCAAGGGTTACTCCGGAGTGCGGCTCTCCACCGCCCAGATGTTACTGGACATGTTGAACAAGGGCGTCCATCCGGTAGTCTTTGAGAAAGGGTCTGTCGGCACCTCCGGAGATCTATCGCCGTTGAGCCAACTGGCGGAGGTCTGTCTGGGTGAAGGGGAGGCCTTTTACCAGGGAGAGCGACTCCCCGGTGCAGAAGTCATGAAGCGCGCGGGCTTAAAGCCCCTGGAGCCAACCTATAAGGAGGGTTTAGGCCTCATCAACGGAAGCCAGATGGTCACCTCCGGGGCATCGTTACTGTTAGTTGACGCCAGGAGGTTATTGAAGAACGCCTTTATAGCTTCCGCAATGACCATCGACGCCCTGAAGGGAGTTCCCAAGGCATACGATGCCAGGCTTCACGCCGCCCGCCCCTTCAAGGGACAGAACGTGGTGGCCCACAACCTTCGGCTTCTGATGGCGGACTCGGAGGTCATCGCCGAGAAATCCGGAAAGGTGCAGGACGGCTATTCGATGAGGTGCACCCCCCAGGTGTTGGGACCGAGCGTCGACTGCTGGCATTACGCCCGCGAGCAAGTGGAAATAGAGATCAACTCCGCCGCCGACAACCCCGTTTTCATCCCTCAGGATAACGCCCACCTGGCCGGCGGGAACTTCCACGGTCAGCCGATCGGGATGGTTATGGATTTCCTCTGTATCGCCATGAGCGAGGTCGCCAACCTAAGCGAGCGTCATACCAACCGTCTTCTCAATCCCACTCTGAGTGGTCTTCCCGATTTTCTGGTTAAGGAGAGAGGCCTAAACAGCGGTTTGATGGTGGCGCAATATACCGCCGCCGCCTTAGTGAGTGAAAACAAGGTCTTATCCCATCCGGCCACGGTGGACTCCATCAGCGTCTCCGCAGACCAGGAAGATCACGTTTCCATGGCCCCGATTGCGGTGCGGAAATGCACCGAGATCCTAAAGAACGTGGGGGTGGTCTTAGCGATTGAGATGATGTCAGCGGCTCAGGCCTTCGATTTCCGAAAGCCCTTGAAACCGGGTAAGGGAACCAGGGTCGCCTATGAGCTGATAAGAGAACATGTCACCCATTTGAAGCAAGACCGGGTGCTCTATCCCGACCTCAATAAGATTGCGGAACTCATCAGGAACAACGCCATTCTGAATGCGGTCGAGGCCGAGCTCGGAGAGTTGCCTCTGCGCCTGGAATGAAAGCAGGGTTTGCAAAATCAGGCAGGATGTTTAAGTTAGCCTGATCCCGTTCTCGGAATTCAAACAGGGGATCAGATAGCAAGCTGTTTCTATTCCTATTCGAGAAGTTGCCCCCATACTAGAAAGATTATTGAAAAAACTCAGTGGGGCAAAGCTGATCTAATAGATTTTACCTTTTCCACCTGTGCAATCGGTTCCAAGAGACGTAACCAAACGGAGAATGGCACAGAGAGGGGCCGGACTCGAGGAGTTTTCGATTGACTTCACCACTGGAGGCAATAAATTAAAGGTAATCTTGATTATCATACAGATGCTTTTCTAGGTCTTAAGATACTCTTCGGTAGCGGGTTCTGTTATGCTAGCTAAAATCTTATCCTCCGCCGTTCTGGGAATCGATGCTTATATAGTTGAGGTCGAGACTGACATATCCTCCACCACCCCCTACTTTGCCACCGTTGGCTTGCCGGAGGCGGCGGTCAAGGAATCCCGGGAACGGGTGCAGGCCGCTATCAAAAACTCCGGCTATCTTTTTCCCTTGAAACGGGTCATCATAAACCTCGCTCCCGCGGATATCCGCAAGGAGGGCACCGCTTTAGATCTCCCCATAGCCGTTGGCATTCTAGCGGCATCGGGGCAGATAATGCGAGAGGATTTCTCAGACTATGTGATATTGGGGGAACTCTCTTTGGATGGCACCCTAAAACCGGTTCACGGTGTCCTCTCGATGGTGATGAATCTCAAAAGGATTCATAAAAAGGGAATCATCCTCCCGATGGAGAACGCCAAAGAGGCCGCCATCGCTCAGGGGGTTGAGGTATATCCGGTCACTAACCTGCAGGAGACCGTCACTTTCTTAGAGGGGGCAGACACCGTAGAACCTTACCAGCTTGACATCGATGAGCTTTTCCATAGAAGTAGGACTTACCCCGTTGACTTCACCGATGCCAGAGGGCAGGAGCACACCAAACGGGCCTTGGAGGTGGCCGCCGCCGGGGGCCACAACATCATTATGATAGGACCTCCCGGCTCCGGCAAGACCATGTTAGCTCGCCGCCTGCCGACCATCTTGCCGGATATGACCTTGGAGGAGGCTCTGGAAACCACCAAGGTCCACTCTGTATCTGGCATTCTGCCCTCGGAGCAGGCTTTGGTGGCCACCCGACCCTTCCGTTCTCCCCATCACACCATTTCGGACGCTGGCTTGATCGGCGGAGGCCATCATCCCAAGCCGGGTGAGGTCAGTCTGGCGCATCACGGGGTTTTGTTTTTGGACGAGCTGCCGGAGTTCAAGAGGAATGTCTTAGAGGTGATGAGGCAACCGTTAGAAGACGGTCAGGTCACCATCTCGCGAGCGGCGATATCACTCACCTATCCTGCCAATTTTATGTTGGCGGCGGCGATGAATCCCTGTCCCTGCGGCTATTTCGGCGACAGCGGTCACGAGTGCAACTGCACCCCGATGGTGATTCAGAAATACCTCTCCCGCATCTCCGGGCCGCTGTTTGACCGCATCGATATTCACATCGAAGTCCCCACCGTCAAATTCAAGGAGCTTGCGGGCAAGCCGACCGGTGAGCCTTCGGAAGTTATCAGGCAGAGGGTCAACAAAGCCCGGCAGACTCAGCTTGAGCGTTTCCGGGGCGAGAGCGGGATGTTCTGTAATGCTCATATGGAGTCCAAGGAGATTCGCAAGTATTGCCAGATCGACTCCGCCTCCCAGGATTTGCTGAAGGTGGCAATAACCAAGCTGGGCCTCTCCGCCCGCGCCTATGATAGAATCCTGAAAGTCTCCCGCACGATTGCGGACCTGGAGGCTTCACCGGAGATACTACCGCAGTATATTTCGGAGGCAATTCAGTATCGCAGTCTGGATAGAAATCTGTGGCTGGGATGATAGGCGCGCCGCGCCAGATTAACAAAGGAGTCATACTTATGGCGAGAAAGGCATCCGGCCGTAGAGCTGGAACGTACAGCGGAGGTCCAAGGAAGTTCGTGAAGAAGAAAACTGCAAAGAGGAAAGCTGCTAAAAAGAAAACCGCTAAAAAGAAGAAAGGTTGATAAACGGCTACAGGGCAACTGCTAAAACATAGACTAGATAGTCTTTTCGGTGAGTTCCTATGAGACTAGAAGACTGTCGGGAGTACTACTATTACCACTCTGGGAAGGCCAGTGACGTGGCGAGACAACTGGGTTTTGCTGGCCTAGCCTTGATCTGGATATTCAAACTTCAGACTCAACCTGGGCTTGCCGTTCCGAGTAGCCTGATCTTACCCGCAGGCCTTATAGTAGTCACCCTTGCGTGTGATCTGCTGCAATACATAAGTGGCACACTCGCCTGGGGCATCTATAACAGACTCAAGGAGGTCGCGGGCTTCAGTCAGGACAAAGAGTTTAAGGCACCGCCACAGCTGAACTGGCCAGCGCTCGTCTTCTTCTGGGCGAAGTTGACAGCAATAATTGCTGCCTACGTGCTGCTGATTCGATTCTTGGCTATTCAGTTCGTAGGATGAAGACTCAGCACCGAGCGCACGACGTCCTTAGTGTTTCCATCTGTTTAGTTGCGTCAGGACCGAGAGAAAAACCATCCAGTTGAAAGGCTGAATTCCCGGAAATAGTTGATTCTTGTAATGACCATTCTCCGACGTGCGTGCAGATAGGATGATTTCTCAATATGGGGTCTAACAAGCAACCGGCCAAACTCATTCTTGAAGACGGCTCTATTTTCCAGGGATATTCCTTTGGTTCTAGAAAAGCCGTAGCGGGGGAGGTTGTCTTTAATACCGGAATGGTCGGCTATCCGGAAGCTTTGACGGATCCCTCCTACCGAGGGCAAATCCTGGTCTTAACATATCCTTTAATAGGCAATTATGGCGTCCCTGGGGACGAAGTAGAAGACAGCCTGTTAAAGCATTTCGAATCAGATAAAATACAGGTTCAGGGTTTAATAGTGGCTGACTACCCGGAGGCCTATTCCCACTGGAATGCCAAGAAATCTCTCTCAGAGTGGCTGCAGGAGCAAAATATCCCCGGAATTGCTGAGATAGATACAAGGCAATTAACCAAGAAATTAAGGGAAAAGGGGACACTTCTGGGAAAGATTCTTTATGATGACGAGAATATTGAGCTTGAGGACCCAAACAAAAGAAATCTGGTAGCAGAGGTTAGTGTCGAAGGCCCAATAGAATATCAGAGGGGGAAAAAGAGAGTTATAATTGTCGATTGCGGGGTGAAGAATAATATTATACGAGCCTTTCTAAGAAGGAATCTATCTGTCATCAGGTGTCCCTGGAATTATGATTTTCTGAACGAAAAGGTAGATGGCATTGTGATATCGAATGGCCCCGGAGACCCTAAAAAGTGCAAGGAAACGATAGAGAACCTTAGAAGAGCCCTCTCTGAAAGTATACCGATCCTCGGCATCTGCCTCGGCTCTCAAATTTTAGCTCTGGCGGCAGGTGCGGACACCTACAAGCTGAAGTACGGTCACCGGAGTCAAAATCAACCGTGCGTGGAGGTGGGAACGAAACGATGTTATATCACCCCACAAAATCATGGTTATGCCGTTGATTCGGATACATTGCCCCAGGACTGGCGGGAGTGGTTCTACAACAATAACGACAAAACAAACGAAGGCATAATTCATATATCGAAGCCGTTTTTTGGAACCCAATTTCATCCCGAAGCATCTCCGGGTCCGGACGATACCGAATTTCTGTTGGACATGTTTTCCAGGGCGATGAGATGATAAATGAAAAACGATTGAAATTGAGGAAGGTTCTGATCCTGGGATCGGGGGCAATACGGATAGGACAGGCGGGCGAGTTTGACTATTCCGGCAGTCAAGCGATTAAGGCCATGAAGGAGGAGGGGATTGAAACCGTCCTGGTCAATCCCAATATCGCAACTATCCAAACCTCCGATTATCTCGCAGACAAAGTCTATTTTCTGCCGATTGACGCGCCTTTCGTAGAGAAAGTTATTAAGAAAGAAAGGCCGGATGGGATATTACTTGGTTTCGGTGGGCAGACCGCCCTCAATGTGGGTGTCGAATTAGCTGAAAAGAACGTTTTCAAAAACCATGATGTAGAAGTTCTGGGAACCCCTATAGAGGCCATCCTGAATACTGAGGACCGGGATCTATTCGTAAAGAAAATAAAAGAGATCAATCTCCTCGTTCCGAAAAGCGAAGCGGTGTCGAGTGTGGAGGAGGCAGCCAAGGCCGCCGAGAGAATCGGTTACCCGGTAATGTGCAGAATAGCATATGCCTTAGGTGGTTTAGGTTCGGGCGTAGTCTATGACAAAGAGCAACTAGTCGCGCTGACGAAAAAGGCCTTTTCCTTCACAAAGCAAATCTTGATAGAGGAATACTTCGGTGGTTGGAAGGAGATTGAATATGAGGTCGTAAGGGACAGTTGCGACAACTGCATCGTGGTTTGCTCCATGGAGAATGTTGACCCCATGGGGATTCACACCGGTGAAAGTATAGTCGTTGCCCCGGTGCAGACTTTAACCGCTCCCGAAAATTTTAAATTGAGGGCTCTGTCAATAAAGGTGATAAGACACCTCGGTATCGTTGGTGAGTGTAACATCCAGTTTGCCTTAGATCCTCAATCAGAAGATTACAGAATAATAGAGGTTAATGGCAGATTGAGCAGAAGCTCTGCTTTGGCTTCTAAAGCCACCGGCTACCCGTTGGCTTTCATAGCTACGAAGTTGGCTTTAGGTTACAGTCTGACTGAGCTGAGAAATATTATAACTGAGGAGACCTCGGCCTGTTTTGAGCCAGCCTTAGACTACGTTGTTCTCAAATATCCTCGATGGGACCTGCAGAAGTTCAGGGGAGTCAGTCTCAGTCTCGGTTCTGAGATGAAGTCGGTGGGGGAGGTGATGGCCATTGCCAGGGGTTATGAGGAGGCGCTTCAAAAGGCGATTCGGATGTTGGATGTTGGCATGAATGGCCTTGTTTGTAACGACATCCAGTTCAATGATCTCGAAAGCGAGCTCAAAGAGCCCACCGACAAAAGGATGTTTGCGATCGCGGAGGCCATCAGAAGGGGATACTCTATTGATAGAATATACGAGCTATCTAAGGTTGATCCCTGGTTTTTGCACAAGATGAAGAACATTGTCGAGGTGGAAGACAAGCTCAGGTCCTATAAACTTGAAGATCTGCCCGTGACTGAGTTGAAGCAGGCAAAGCAAAAAGGGTTTTCCGATTTGCAGATAGCTATGTTGACAGGGTCAAGCGAGAAGGAGGTTCGAGAGGCGAGGAAAAAAGAGGGCATACTCCCCCGTGTGAAGCAGATAGATACTCTGGCGGCAGAGTATCCCGCAAGGACCAACTATCTATATCTGACATACAATGGTTCGGAAGATGACCTCGATTTCGAAGAGGAGAACAAAGTCGTGGTCTTGGGCGGTGGTGCCTATAGGATTGGTTCCTCCGTGGAGTTTGATTGGTGCTGTGTTAATGCTGTGATAGCGCTCAAGGACCTGAGTTATCCCACTATAATGATAAACTGCAATCCGGAAACGGTCAGTACCGACTACGACATTTGCGATAAACTCTATTTCGAGGAGCTTTCTTTTGAAAGGATCTTAGACATCTGCGAAAAAGAAAACCCTCTGGGGGTCATGATCTCGATGGGAGGGCAGATACCGAATAGTCTCGCTTTGCCGCTGCACCATGCCGGAGTCCCAATACTTGGAACCTCACCTGTTAGTATCGATGGAGCTGAAGATCGGCATAAATTTTCGCAACTACTGGATAGACTGGGAGTGGATCAGCCGCAGTGGAAAGAACTGACCAGTATAAAGGAAGCCGAGGAGTTTGCCAGCAGGGTTGGCTACCCGGTCTTGGTTAGACCCAGCTACGTTCTCAGCGGCGTAGCTATGAGTATCGCCCTGGGTAAAGAGGAATTACGCCAATATCTCAAAAAGGCCTCCCAGGTCAGCAAAGAGCACCCGGTTGTCATCTCCAAATTCATAACCGGGGCCAAAGAGATAGAAATCGATGCGGTTGCCAAGCGGGGAGACCTTTACTGTTATGCTATCTCTGAGCACGTCGAGAACGCCGGCGTTCATTCCGGGGATGCTACCATGGTGTTGCCACCGCAGAGGACTTACCTGGAGACGATGCGAAGAATCAAAGCAATCGCGGGGAAAATTGCGGAAGCATTGAACATAACTGGTCCTTTCAATATTCAGTTCATAGCCAAGGACAATGAGGTCAAAGTTATTGAGTGTAACTTGCGGGCCTCCCGGAGCTTCCCCTTTGTGTCCAAGGTTTTCAGGATAAACTTCGTGGATTTAGCCACCAGGATTAGCATGGGCAAGCCCGTTCCGCGAATTGATAGGTCTTCTTTCGATTTGGACTATGTCGGAGTGAAGGCCCCCCAGTTTTCCTTCACAAGATTGAAAGGCTCCGACCCCGTCTTAGGTGTGGAAATGGCCTCTACCGGCGAGGTTGCCTGCCTAGGAGATGATTTTAACGAGGCCTTTCTGAAGAGCCTTGTCTCCGTGGGCTTTAAACTGCCAAGAAAAACGATTTTGCTATCCACGGGACCGATAGATAGCAAGGCAGAGTTTCTGGAGGCCAGTAGAACACTGGCTGAGATGGGGTTTAAATTCTACGCTACCAGGGGGACCGCCGATTTTATGGAGACAAATGGCATTAAGGCGGAGGTTCTGCACTGGCCGTTGGAGAAAAGAGAACCAAATGTCCTGAGTTATATTGCTGAGGGGAGGGTTGACCTGATCATAAATATACCCAAGAATATTGAAAAAGAAGAGCTTGATAATGATTATCTCATCAGGCGAAAGGCAGTTGACTTTGATGTCCCTTTGATCACAAATTTGCAGTTTGCGAAGAGGTTCGTCGAGGCGATGTCTAAGGCCTCGCTTGAAAACCTGAAAGTCAAAAGTTGGGATGAATATAATTAGCTCTCGACCGATATCCGCATCCCGGGAGTAATTCGCACGGCACCACCTAGTAGGCCACCTTCGCGATGGATCGCCATCAGCCGGTATGCGCTAGCCTGCTTTGATGGACGGAGATAAGATGACAGACGGCTTGAAGTTCATCAGCTATTGTGGCCTCCACTGCAATCTCTGCGCTCAACGTGGACGTATCCCTTCTCAGGCTGTTTCTCTCAGGGGATCAATGGTCAAAGAGGATTACGAGTTCTGGGGCAAAGAAATCCCTGGCTTCAACGACTTCTGGAAGCTCTTGACCAATCTCTGCGATCCCGACAAAACCTGCCCCGGCTGTCGGCAGGATGGCGGTCCCCCATTCTGTTCCATCCGGAAGTGCGCCCGTGAACGTAAAATCGACCTTTGCGTCTTTTGTGAGGAATATCGCTGCAAACGGGTGTTTGAGATTGCGAGAGGTTATCCCACTCTTCTTGCAGATGGAAAGAGAATAAAAGAGATTGGAATTGAGGCCTGGGTTCAGGAACAGGAGGAGCGGGCTCAGACCGGTTTCGCCTACGTTGATATCCGCTGCTATCCCTATGAGGTTCCTAAAGACTGAGGAGCGCGCTAATCGAGAAGGAAAAACATGGACAAGGTTATCTACCATCTGACTACCCTAAAGTGCTCCCCGGAGAAAGCCTTCGAAATGTTCACTGTGAATGAACATCTGGAGAGATGGCTAACAGAGGCGGCTTATGTGGAACCTGATGTGGGCGGAAAATACGAACTCTTTTGGAACCCCGAAGACAGGGAGAACGACAGCACTATTGGATGCAAGATATTGGCTCTTCGACCAAACAGACTTCTCTCCTTTGAGTGGAAAGGACCGAAACAATTCAAGCACTTCATGAACGAGATCAGGCCTCTCACAAATGTGGTCGTATCCTTTATCCCCTCTCCAGAAGGAACTGAAGTGCACCTACTACATACCGGCTGGAGAGATACACCGGAGTGGGAAGAGGCAAGAGAGTGGTTTGACAAGTCCTGGAGAATGGCTCTCACCGAGCTTGACAAATACGTGACCGGACGGGAAGGCGCAAGATGATGCCAGGACTCACTTCCTCCCGGTCGCCGCGGAACCCAGAATTTCAACCGAAACGCCCATTGGATCAGCTGTGGAGCAAAGATGAAGATTGGAATGATCTGCCTTTGGAATGCCGCCAACGGGCCTTCCATTCACGCCGAATTGGTGGGGAGGGCTTGGGTGAGGTTGGGTCACCAGCTCAGGGTATTTTCCCCTCAAAAGCACCCTGATGCCAGGCCCACCTTTCAAAAAGACGAAGATTTCGTAATCCGGCACTTCACCGTCGATGAGGTCATACCGGTCACCCGTGCCACTCACTTCGATCCCTCTCCACTGTTGGATGAAGAATACGATGTCTTCGTTGCTCAAAATGTGGAGAGACTACCAGCCGAAAAATTACTTGAGGTCTTTCCCAAGATTAAGGAAAGAGCCGTTACCGTTCAAGTGGTCCACGAGGGCAGAGCCCCGGAAGACCCCCTTTACCACAAGTTCGACTGGGATGCGACCGTCTGTTTCGATCAGAGATACAAAGACTACCTGGTCAAATCCTTCCCCGCTGAGAGAATCCATATGATTCCCTATCCATACCATGATCTCCAGCTCGGTCATAAGGAGAAAGCGCGAAGGAAGCTGGGGCTTCCATTGGATGAGAAGATCGTATTCTCCTTTGGCTTCAGGCCCAAAGATGTCGTCAGTGTCTTGCCCGCTCTGAAAGAGGTGGCCAAAAAATATCCTTTGAGGTATCTGATCATCGCCAATCCCGAAAGCGATGTTGATGAGTTGCACGAGGCGAAAAAGAAGTATGACTTTATAGACCTTCAGGTGAGGCCGCTCCCTTTGGAGGAGCTGTATACCTACCTGCACGCCTCCGAGGCCTTGCTCATTCACCGGGAGTCCTCGCAGAAATACAAGGCGGTCGTGTCCAGCTCGGTGTGCCAGCTCTTAGGTTCCGGTTGTCCGATTCTTTTTCACGAGTCGAATTTCGTGGAGCTACATGGAGATGAGATTGTGAAATATCGAGATTTTGAGGACCTGAAAGCCAAGCTCGCTGGCCTGTTCGAAGGCAAATTCGACCTCAAAAGTGTAAAGGCTTTTCTAGAAGAGCACAATGCTGAAAAGATCGCCGGAAGGTTCCTGCGGTTATTCGAAGAGTTGATGAATACTCGAAAAGAGGCAAGAAGGTTATGACCTCTATATTGGATCGCAGCGTTCAAAAGCTGGGTGACGGGGAAGTCCTCTCGCTTGACTCCGGAGAGACAATCTTCAGGCTGGATTCCTTTGAAGATAATCCAGTCGTGAAGCCTCAAGAACTCGGGCTCACCTGGCAGGAGAACGGCGAGCTCAAGACTGGGGCGGTATTCAACGGCGGGGCGGAACTGCTTGGGGATAAGGTCATCCTGATGCCAAGATGCCACCAGCGCTATCGAAAGGGTAAGTTCTTCGATGAAAAACTCGGAGTCGAGCGCACCTGCCTGGAGAACTATATCTCCGAGGTCTGGCCCCTGGTGAGCGAGGATGCTATCCACTTCACCAGATTCCGGAACGTGGTTATCCGGGGTGATGGCATCGATCATCGGGACTTCACCTACGGGATAGAGGACATCCGCATTGTCAAGTGTGGGACCAGATACCTGCTGGTTGGGTGTGGCAAGGTCAGTCCTCCCTTCAGAGGCGTCGACGCCGACCGCATTGCCGTTTACTCCACCGAGGATTTCATAAACATCAGCTATCACGGTATGGTCGAACCTTTCGACTCCCGCAACGCTGTCCCCTTCTCCGAGTCGGTTAAGGGGGAGCACCATATCCTTCTGCGTTTCAATCCTAACATCCACCTGGCCAGTCTTGAAGCCGGCATAGAGCAACTGCTGAATCCACGCCCGCATACGGAGCTCTGGAATAAGCTCTATGCCCAACGGAGCCAAACTCTGCTCTTAGAGGTTGGGCACTACCCACATGAGAAGGAGAAAATCGGCCCCAGCACCCAGGTGATCAAAACCAAGGAGGGCTGGCTGCTCATCTATCATGCCGTCGGTGAGATAAGGGCTGATATCTGTGACGCCTACGGGTTGGCGGAGAAGATCGAGAGAGGATACTCCGTGTGCGCCGCCCTTTTGGATCTGGAGGAACCAAGAAGGGTTCTTTGTCGCACCAGAAATCCCATATACATTCCTTCACATCCTTACGAACTACAGGGTAATGATGAGTATCCGCTGGACGTGCCCAACGTCGTCTTTCCAGTAGGTGCTATCGTTCGAGGAGACAAGCTGATCATATACGCCGGAGCGGGTGATAAATACGTTAGCCTTCTAAGTTGCAACCTTGATAGCCTGGTTGGCTATCTCCGGGAGTATTGCAGCACCAATGGATAGAAACCGTCATGGATTAGGCTCATTGTTCTCGGATCCGAGGCTACCATGTTACTTTTAGCCGTGATTATCGGCGCCGTAGTGATGGCAATCCTGTCCTCCATCCCTGTATTGGGACCTCTTCTCGCCGGCTTTGTGGCCGGCCTGATTGCAGGTGGAATAGGGAGGGGCTTATTAGCTGGTTTCCTCAGCGGAACCATTGGTGGTATAATCGCTGTGATTGTTTTTGCAGGGGTTGGTGGAATATTCGGAGGCCTTCTGGCGGGGGCACCGGGTGCGGCCGTGGGTGGAATTTCGGGGGCAGTGCTTGGAGGAGGCATTCTTCTTTCAACGCTCTATTTTGGCTTTCTCGGACTGGTGGGCGGCGCCTTCGGCGGGCTTCTCAGGCCCAGGAGAAGACGATAGAGGAAGGGCACCCGACGAAGCCAGAAACGTTAGGTGGAATTTGAGCCCTGAGAAAGGAGAGTAGACGGTGGCTGAACTAACATTCGACAAGCTCCAAGGGGACAACTTCACGGTGGCTCATATCGGCAAATGGGCCGATCTAGACAGGTATGCTTTCCAGCATCCGAAGCTGCCGACGCCACATCCTGGGAAGTTGTTCCTGAAAAAAGAACTGAAACTCACGGGGATGGAAGTTTCGCTTAATAAGTTGCCACCGGGAACTCAAATGCCCTTCTATCATAAGCATCAAGAGAATGAAGAACTCTACCTTTTCATTAAGGGGACAGGCCAGTTCCAAATAGATAGCCAGATCGTAGATGTTCGAGAGGGGTCAGTAATTCGGGTTGGCTGTAACGGTGTGAGGATATGGCGCAACAACTCTTCGGAAGATCTCTATTTCGTTGTCATCCAGGCCAAGGCACAAAGCTTCGCCGGAGAAGACATCTCAGATGGGATAGGAGTTGAGGGCCCCGTTGAGTGGCCCGACCCGGAGAAGTGAGAAAAAAGTCAATGGGGTCGCTCTGATGTCTTTGGTGCTTCGCAAAGCTCGGAAACATCGAGGCAGACGGTAGGCAATTGAGATGAAAGAAGAAAACCAGCAGTTAATTAAGAGGTTGGATGAAAACAACATCTCCGCCTTCTACGTAAAAAACAGCAGGGAGGCCTTCGAGAAGGTCATGTCAATGATACCTGAAGGCAGTGTCGTCGGATTCGGCGACTCCCTTACTTTAAAGCAGATAGGTGTGCTCGATGCGTTAGAGAAGGGTAACTACACTTTCCTGAATCCATGGAAACCCGGAATCACTGTTGAAGAGAATATCAAGCTTAAGAAGCGGGCTTTAACCTCAGACGTATTCCTGACGGGCACCAACGCGTTGACCTTAGACGGCAAAATCGTTAACGTCGACGGACACGGGAACCGCGTGGCCGCCATGCTCTTCGGCCCCAACAAGGTTATCATAGTAGCGGGAGTTAACAAGATTGTCGCAAACCTCGAGGAAGCGTTAAAGAAGATCAGGGACAACACCGCTCCACTGAACGTTAAACAGCACCCGGAGTTTGAGCCGATGCCGCCGTGCGGCATAACAGGCGTATGCAGTGACTGCTCTTCACCATGGAGGATCTGTAATAAAACGGTCATAATAGAGAGGGAATACAACAACAGCAAATACAAACCAATCATAACAGTGATAATAGTCGGCGAAGAGCTCGGGATCTAATATATTGCTACTACCCATCACTGGGAGTGGGGCTAGAGTCTTCTTTCAATGTTGCGTCAGGGCCGAAGTCCCGCTTATGGCGGGACGTGTCTCGGCGCTAAGCCTGTCGTCACTCACTTTGCTCCGGTGCCGACACTGGCAAAGGGAAAAAAGCCTGTCTGGAACTTTGAGTTTGGGAAAATGGTTAACTTTTTGCAGATTATAAGTACTCAGCATTTAGATACTAAGATGTTAGCTGAATTACCATTAGAATTGAAGGCAGATCATGAAAGGTGAAAAAGAGATCAAGAAATTCGTAAAGGATCGATATGGGGAAATTGCGTCCAAAGGGGATTCTTGTTGTCCGAGTCCTTGCTGCGCTGCCGATCTCGCCCAACAGGCAAAGTCAATGGGCTACTCCGAGAAAGAGATCAGAAGTCTTCCGGAGGCGGCCGTGATGGGTTTGGGGTGCGGCAATCCCACCGCCCTGGCAGAGTTGAAAGAGGGCGAAACTGTATTAGACCTCGGCTCAGGTGGAGGTTTAGACGTTTTCCTGGCGGCCCAAAAAGTCGGGGAAAAGGGTAAGGTTATTGGCGTGGACATGACCACTGAGATGATTGAAAAGGCAGAAGAAAACGCCAGGAAGGGCAACTACAAGAATGTAGAGTTCCGCCTCGGCGAGATAGAGAATCTGCCCCTCGATGCTAACTCTATCGACGTCATCATAAGCAATTGCGTCATCAATCTTTCGCCGGATAAGCTGGCAACCTACAAGGAAGCATCCAGGGTTTTAAAGCCCGGTGGCAGAATCCTTATATCCGATCTGGTAACTGAGGGTGAGCTCCCGGAGGATGTCCGCCGCAGCTTCGATGCCTGGGCGGAATGCATCGCCGGTGCTTTAGAGAAAGAAGAATACCTGAACACCATCAAAAAGGCAGGTTTCAGAGAAGTTGCTATCGTTGCGGAACACGCTTATGGCGAACCAGGGATGGATGCTCAGCTTCAGGGTAAAATCATCAGTATTCAAGTGAAAGCACACAAATAGTTTCAAAAGGAGGGAGAAAATGGCGAAGGGCAATATGCAGAAGGTTTTAGTTGCAGGCTCAACTGGCTATCTTGGGAGATTCGTTACCGAGGAATTCAAGAGACAGGGCTATTGGGTCCGGGCGCTGGCACGAAATCCGAAGAAACTTGAAAAAGTCGGTCCCTTCTTGGAACCGACGGTGAAAGACCAGATAGATGAGATTTTCCTCGGGGAGGTCACAAAACCGGAAACATTGCGCGGGCTTTGTGATGGCATTGATATTGTGTTCTCCTCCATCGGTATTACCCGTCAGAGGGACAAAGTTGGCTTTATGGAGGTTGATTATCAGGGGAATAAGAACATCCTAGACCTTGCTTTAAGAGCCTCTGTTAAACAGTTTATCTTTGTCTCTGCTTTTCAGGCCGATTTATTGAAACATATTGCTATGGTCAAAGCACGCGAAAAATTAGTTGAGGGCCTCTCGAGATCAGGCCTTAACTACACCGTCATTCGCCCAACTGGCTATTTCTCAGACATGACTGAGTTCCTAAAAATGGCAATCTCAGGGAGAGTTTACTTAGTTGGAGACGGGGAAAAGAAGATAAACCCAATTCATGGTGCGGATCTCGCCAAGGTTTGTGTGACCGCGGTTGCAAAACAGCAACACCAAATACCGACCGGTGGACCGGTGACATACACTCATGCAGAAGTTGCTGAACTTGCTTTCTCGGTGCTGGGTAAGACCCCAAAGATCACAAGATTGCCAACGTGGTTGGTCAATCCTGCTGTCGAAATGATTCGTCCGTTCAGTAAACACTACTACACCCTTGCGAAATTTTTTACAGTCGCGATGCAGCTTAATTTTGATGCCCCTAAAACTGGCACCCACACCCTCAAGGAGTTTTACGAAGAAATCGCACCACAATTCGTAAAGAAACCGCATTGAAACCGCAGAGAACAGCGTGTTCGCGGTTTGGGGAGTTTACCCGTCTCTGGGGCTCGACCAAATCCCTGCAGCACTCCGCAAAAACGCGATAGCTTAGGCGAGATCGCCCATCAAAAAACAGGAGGAAGAAGATGGCTAAACACACGATTTGTCATGTAGAGTGGGGGTCTACAGACCTGGAGAAGACTAAGAACTTCCTTGCCGGGCTTTTCGAATGGAAGTTTGAGCCATTCGGAGAAGAATATCTCATGTTCAGCACCCCGGAGGGGCCCGGGGGAGGTCTCATGAAGACCAAAGAGGTCAAGCCCGGAGAGTCACCTTCTGTGTATATCGAAGTCGATGAAATCGACCCGTACCTTCAGCGGGCTAAGGACCTCGGTGGTGATGTCGCCGTTCCCAAGACCGAGATTCCAACCGTCGGCTGGTACGCACACCTCAAAGACCCGGACGGTAACCTGGTCGGACTCTTCCAGGGAGGGAAGCAATAACAGTTCGACTAAGGAGTCGTCTGCCGCACAGCAAGGGGCCTCTGCTCAAAATTCAGTGTTGCGTCAGGACTGTCCCTCTCTCCACACCCACTGAGCCATAACGATGCCTTTCTCCAAAGCTAGGCCAAAACAGCCATAAGAAGGATGATTGCTATGGAACCATATGTGACCACAGAATCGCTCGGAGAGAAGACCCAACTCTGGCTTGAAAAGATTGCTCCCGTGAATCAACATGAGATGCGACTCAGGCGGGACAAGGCTGCTCTTCTCGTCATTGACATGCAGCAGTTTTTCCTGGATCCAGACTCTCCCACCTTCACCTGCGGTGGGCTTGCTATTCTGCCGACCGTGAAACGACTCCTCACCGCGTTTCGAGAAGAGGGTCGTCCGGTGATTTACACCCGGCATGTTCATCACCCCGGTCGCATTGACGCCGGTATTATGGAGTGGTGGTGGGAAGGGATGTGTCTTGAGGGAAGTCCAGAGAGCGAGCTGAATCCAGAAATCGCTCCCCTTCCTAACGAGAAGGTCATCCTCAAGCATCGCTACTCCGCATTTTACAACACCGATTTGGAGACCATCCTGCGATGTCTGAAAATAGAAGACCTGGTCGTCTCGGGCATCATGACCAATCTCTGTTGTGAGTCCACTGTCCGCGACGCCTATTACCGGGATTACAGGGTGTTCTTTCTTGCTGACGGCACCGGCACCATCAATGAGGAGATGCATCTGGCGAGTTTGCTCAATCTCTCCTTTGGATTCGCCCACGTCACAACCGCTCATGACATCATAAACCAGTTTATAGTTGCGTCAGGACCGAAGTCCCCGCCTCGGGCGGGGAACGCGTCCTGACACTGAGGCCTGTCGGGACTCAGTTCCTGCCAGAGGTAGGTCGCCCCTAGCGACGCTCCGGTTCCGACAGAACCAGAATATCGCTGATATCATTCAAGATGGAGGAGAAAACAGTGAAACAGGACAACAATCAAACAGAAGATAAGAACCTCACGGGACGAGTTGTAAAACCTATCGATTTGTTGGACTACCAGGAAGCCTCGGTTGTCAGCAGGATGATAGTCAACAAAAAAGTTGGGACCGTAACCCTGTTCGCTTTCGATGAGGGCCAGGGATTGAGTGAGCATACCGCCCCATTTGACGCCTTAGTTCACATTCTCGACGGTGAAGCCGAAGTCGTTATCTCCGGCAAAACCTCTCTCCTAAAGGCGGGCGAAATGATTATAATGCCCGCAAACGAACCCCACGCCCTGAAGGCGGTGAAGAGGTTCAAAATGCTTTTGATAATGATACGCTCTTGAAAGCAATCTAGGAAACATGGGAACAGGAGTGGTTCAAGTCAGACGGAGTGCTGAACTGGAGAGCTCTCGGTTACACCGAGGATGAAATAGAGAGTCTAACGCTGAATCCATTGGAATAACAGCAATACATAGCATGACCGAAAGCAAGATGCTAATAAAAATTCCCCGAATTGTTCTTGAGTGGAGCAATTGGTTCCCGTGGGATGATCTGAAGGAGGATGCAAGAAGGGGCGGTATCAGGGTTCCCAATGAGAAGCCTGGTGTTTACGAGGTAAAGCAGACGGGTGTTGATGGACGATTAACGATAGGAAAGACAAGCGACTTGAGAAGGCGAATCAAAGGAGGATTAGTTAAGGGGACAGGCCGGCATTCTGCCGGTAGCAGAATACGGGCAAATGAGGACACTTCCAAGTTGGCTGTGAGATGGGCCATTACGGATAGACCTGCCGCCGTGGAGGAAGAACTCCATAAGAGACATTTAAGCAGATTCCGCAGACTTCCAAAATATGTTGAACACACCTGAAGAGATAAAGACCACCATTTCGCACAGCTGGTCTCCTAGATTCCTCTGGGTTCAGTAGGTCTCCATTGCACTTTGCAAACACCTAAGACTGAAATCGGGTCAGCTGTTAATACCGAAAAGGAGAACTTACCATGAGTTACCATTTCAGCAAAACTTTGAATCTCTCCTTTGAGGAGGCAATTTCAAAGGTGACCGAGGAACTGAAAAAAGAGGGTTTCGGCATCCTCACCGAAATCGATGTTAAGACCACGCTGAAAAAGAAACTCGACGTCGATTTCAGAAACTACAGAATCCTCGGGGCCTGCAATCCCCACTTTGCCCACCAGGCTCTGCAAGCCGAAGACAAAATCGGCACCATGTTGCCCTGCAATGTCATTGTGCAGGAGAAAGCCGAGGGGAAGGTGGAGGTATCGGCCGTGGATCCTGTCGCCTCTATGAAAGCTATCGAAAACCCAAAGTTGGGAGAGATAGCCCAGCAGGTGCAGGCTAAACTAAAGAAGGTAATTGACAGCCTGTAAATAGCCGCATGACATAATAGCATTGTAGCGGAAACCTTCAGGTTTCATCCTAGAGCTATGCGCAGGTGAAATCTGGATCGGAGGAGAAATCCTCCGCTTTTTTTGCCACCCCGCGAACTCCAAAGTCGCGAACTTGATATTTTAGATATCCTTCATTATCATCAATTGCAGTAGTATCGTTAATGCATATTCAGACTCACTTTGTTTCAGTCCGATCGAACTGGGAAGGAGAGAAACCTATGAGACTCCTTGCGAAAGCACTTCTCACCTTCGTGCTGTTAGGAGGATTTGTCGCCGTGCAGGATACAGACGCTGGAAAACCTGAGGTGCGCACCATGCTTGACCAGATGGCAGAAACCTTCCGCAACAAGATCGATGACGATTTTGAGATGGTGACACAGATTGATATTGATGAGGAAAGGGAAACCTGGCACATCATCGTCGAGAAAGGGCGACAGATCAGCATCGGGCACGGAGCTCACAAAGAAGCAGAGTTTACGTTTCTGACAACGCAGGAGACTCTGAAGCGAATTTACGATGGAAAGCTGACCGCCCAGACTGCTGCCGGCAAAGCCAGCGGAGAAGAACCAGCACCATTGGACCTCCGTTTGGCCGAAGGTTTAGAGTTCACTCCAGAGATAAGGACTCGGTTATACACTTTTCTTTACCACTTCTTTAACTGGACTGATCCGGAGAAGATTTTGCTGGGTGAAGAGTATTCGCGAATGCTTCATGGAGCCCACGTCGTGGCCTTGTACTATCATCCCGGTTTTCGCTCCGCCTGGTACATGCTCAAGAAGGGAGAAAAACTCAACGAAGCCGGGGACACCAATCCTTATCCTCAGGCATTCATCTTTATCGAGGGAGAAGGTTACGCAAAGATCGGTGAGCACACTGTAAAAGTTAAGGCAGGCGAATCATACTATATTCCACCAAACTCCGACCACGTCGCCTGGACTGAAAGCAAAAAGCCTCTAATTCTCATCTGGCTTGCCTGGGGAGAAGGCTCGTGAACCCTGACGACACCGAAGCGCAACCTACCAAGTGATGCAGTATACTCTGAACATTGACCTCGCACTTTACGGAGAGCTAGACCAGTTCGCGCTGCTTGCACGCCAGGATTACAATCTGGGCAACCGAGGAGGTTGGTTTCTCAACTTCAGACAGAGTCTCGGTGGACTCTATGCTAGGCTATTCGGTCTCAAACGCCACCATGCAGAAGTCCACAACTGGCTACCCTTCGAGAGAACTCACCGGGAGCGGGAGTATCACGCTTCCTCAATACTGTTCAACATGGATTCAGCAATCGAGTGCCTCACCTTCGCACTGAACGCCCTGGGTTATGCGGCATCGCCCGACGAATTCCGGAGCGTGACTGACGAGAAACAGCTCCGGCAGATAAAGCCTAAGAACATCTATGGAACCGGCAGTCAAGCCGTGGAAGGGTACAAGACGTATTTCCCGCAGCTTAAAGCATATTGGGAAGCCAGCCAAAACCTGATGGAGGCGATCGCTGACCAACACGATGTTTCAAAGCATCGCTCAACAATAGATCGAGGCGGAAAGCACCGACTTAGACCCACCCCCAGGATTCTTTGAAAAGCTCGGCATTGAAAACGACCCAGGCGAGAGGCTCCGGTTTTCCACCAATGGAGGAGATAATACTGCCAACGGAGCCCAAGAAGCCGCTATCTCAACAGCACCTTAGTCAGAGCAAGGATTTCGTCAAGCTTGAGGAACTAGTGCAGCGATTCTGTCCGTTCGTGACTCAGTCAGGTGAAAAGGCTCTGCTCGACGCTGAGACCAATATCAAGCTGATCCATACAGACTTCTCAGGTAGTAGTGGCAAGTAATACCGGATTGCACGCAACGTTTCGTGGAATATCTCACGCCAAGACTATAAGCGACAAACAACAAAGGCAGGAGGAAATATCATGAGCACATCGGACAAAGAAAAAATAGTAGCCATCATGAAAGCCAACGCCTCTTTTGCTTTCCTGGCCACTTCTGACGGTGATCAGCCCAGGGTCCGCCCGGTTTCACCGATTGTGGAGGATGACCTCTCGGTCTGGGTGACGACCTTCTGCTCCTCCAGGAAAGTCAAACAGATCAAGGAGAATCCCAAGGCCTGTCTGAGCTTCGTGGAGCATCCTCAGGGAAACAAGGCTGTTACCGTCATCGGGAAATGTGAAATGGTCCCGGACATGGAGGAGAAAAAGAGGATCTGGGAACTCGCCGACTTTGACCTGAGTAAGCATTTCCCTGAAGGACCCGAGGCGAAAGAGTATTGCCTCCTCAAGGTCTTAATCGACAAAATCGAATGGTGGGAGAACGGGGAGACCGGGACACAGGTTTACGAGCCAGCTTAAACCTGGCGCAACGTTTGAACTCCGAAACGGAGCCTCCAGGTCAATAGGCTCAAGGCATCTCTCCTTTGATCTCTCCGAGGTCTGAAGAGACATCCATTTTATTCATTGACTTTTGGGGGATGTATGCTATTTTTAAGATGTCAGAAACCAATTCGCTTCCGCTTTGAGAACCCGTTTTCTTGTCAGGAGGTAAAAGTGAAACCCTTCATCAAAATCAGCATCCTGTTGCTGGTGCTCGTTTGCTGGGGGCAAGTATCTTTCGCAGGGTATACAGACCCAGCAACCGTCACGGTGACCAGATGGGCCGACCCCAACACCGAGCCGATCACCTATGAGGAGTATATAGCCAGTCGCCATTTCGCGGAGTCCTTCAATTCCACGATGGTCTACGCCTCGTCGGCTCTGGGAGAGATGGATATCTGCATCGTGGTGAACGAGTACCTCTATCCCCTGATCGAGACCTCCCTCAACACCTTCTTTGACGATTTGGAGGGAGATGGCTACCTGCTGCACGTCTACACTGCCGCAAACAACGGCGACGAGGAGGCCCTGCGTAACCTTCTGATCTCGGAGTGGAATACACACAGTATCACCGGAGTCTTTTTCATCGGGGATCTGGCTGTCGCCTGGTATGAGATGGACAACCCTCACCCATGGTACCACGAGGAGTTTCCCATCGACCTTTATTTCATGGACTTAGACGGCACCTGGGGAGACAGCGACAACGATGGGCTGTATGATTCCCACGGGGGAGAACTTCTGGCGGACATCTACGTCGCCAGGCTCATCGCCTCCAACCTGCAGTACCACGGCGGCGAGGAAGTCGCTCTAATGACCAACTACTTCGACAAGAACCATCGCTATCGCGCCCGCAGTCTCAGATTGGACGACCGCGGTTTGGCCTTCATCGATGATGACTGGTGCTCCTATGGGTGGGAAAACGATCTAGCCCTGGTCTATCCCGACGTTGTGGCAATAACCGAGCCCAACCAGACCAGCCGGAATGAATATGTCAACCAGATTCAGGGCTCAAGCAACAACCGCTTCGAATATGTCTTCGTCTGTGCTCACTCCTCCCCCAGCCTGAACTCCTTCAGGACCTCCAGTGGTACAACTTATTTCTACAATTACGAAATCGAGCCGCTTCCGGTGCAGGCGTTCTTTTACAATCTCTTTGCCTGTTCCAACAGCCGTTACGTCACAAACGACAACATGGGGAGCTGGTATGTCCTCGAGAGCCAATATGGCTTGCTTTCGATAGGTAGCACCAAAACCGGCGCCATGCTCAACTTCGAGGACTACTTCGGACCGGTCAGCGAGGGAGAAACTTTCGGCACCGCTTTCATGTTGTGGGCTCAGGAGAACATGGAGGAGGGAGCCGGGTATGAGAGTCGTCCCTGGTTCTACGGCATGACCACTCTGGGAGACCCCACCCTCAAGCCTGCAAGTCACATGGTTTACGACCTGGCTCTGATCTGCAACAACCTTAGCCCGGTTTTCTGTCGAGGTTCGAACTTCTACTTCCAGATTACAACCATCAACCAGACCGGCAATCCCATAAACCTGACCATGACTTTCCGCGGCTATGCCGGCTTTAACTGTGACCCTGCTAACGTGCTGGTCACTATTCCCAGGAATAAGAATATCCCCGTCGGCACTAACACTAGCAATTACTTCTTCAAGGTGCCGAATGCAGTTGCCCCTGGAGAGTACAGCGCCTCAGTGAGCTTTGAATACAACGAGGAGACTTACTTCTGCTGCATGGACGCCACCATCGTTCAGTGTGAGCCCTGGAAATCTGGTGGGAACACCGCCTGGGAGCTTGTCGAAGTTGAGCGTCCGGAACTTGGACTTCCTGCAGTAAGCGAGCTTCATCAGAACTATCCCAATCCCTTCAACGCTGAGACCAATATCAGCTACAGTTTGGCCGAGGCTGGGAACGTCAGCCTCAAGGTCTATGACATTTCTGGTCGTCTGGTGGTTACCGTGTTTGAGGGATATCAGGAGGCCGGCGAGCATGTTGTGACTTGGGATGCTTCTGGTATCCCCAGCGGCGTCTACTTCTACAAGCTCGCCACTGCAGTTTACACCGCCACCAAGAAGATGAATTTGCTGAGGTAAGCACAGCCTGCATCAGTGAGCACATCCCGGCTGGGGTAGGAGTTGGACTCCTGCCCCGGACTCAACCTGTTGGTCACGGATGCCCTCATCCGTGACCTTCTGGATATCGGACGAGGCGTCTCGTACCCACCTGTGGCGGGGCAACAACAGATGCATCCGAGTTAGGGCAGTCGTTCGACCCGTATGAGGAGTTGAACTCCTGCGCCATTTTCGAATCGACATCTACCGTTGGACTTCTTTGCACTGCCATTAGCAGATGATTAGCACTTGACAATCTAAGCGGTTATCATTAGTTTTTTGCAGGTCGATAAATTTGCAGGAGGTAGATGCCCTTTTGAACCGCGGTCTGATCGAGAATCTGTTTTTGCTATCTCGGTAGTCTTTTGACGCCGTATATTCTCCGAGTGGGAGATCTCTGAGGTTCAATACCTAGGGCAGTCAGATGCGACGCTTACAGAGAACCTTGAAAGAGCCTGCCAGCTTCTCCGGCGTGGGAATACACACCGGTAACCAATGTACCGTCACCTTCAAGCCAGCGCCGATCGACCACGGAATTGTCTTTGTACGCACCGACCTCAAGGGGAATCCCGAAGTTCCTGCCGATATCGACAACGTGGTCGAGCTCGCCCGGGGCACGACTCTGAGTTGCAATGGCGTCAAAGTCTGCACTGTCGAGCACGTTCTGGCGTCGCTCGCCGGCTTGGAGATTGACAACGCCATCATTGAGCTGGACAACAACGAGCCTCCGGTCGGTGATGGTAGCTCCCTGCAATTTACCGAGGCGATTCTGAAAGCCGGGATTTCCGAGCAAGATGCCGTCAGAAATATCCTGGAAATCGACACCCCCATCTACTACTCCGAGCCGGAACGTGGGGTGGACTTAGTCGCTCTCCCCTCCGACGATTTCCGCATCACCTTCATGGTTGACTATCGCAATCCCGCCCTGGGAACCCAGTACACCTTTCTAGCCTCTTTAGAGGAGGAATTCGTCGAAGAGTTTGCCCCCGCGAGGACCTTCTGCTTTCTGCAGGAGGCCGAGCAGCTCAAAGACCAGGGAATCATCAAAGGTGGTAAGCTGGACAACGCCCTCATCGTCTGCGACGGACAACCCTCGCCTCAACAGCTACGACAACTGGGGGAGAAATTCGGCATAGAGGAAGAATTATTCGTGGGCAAAAGCGGAATCCTGAACGATAAACCACTGCGATTCCCCAACGAACTGGTGCGCCACAAGGCCTTAGATCTATTAGGGGATTTGGCTCTAATTGGCGTTCCCATCAGAGCCCACGTTCTGGCGGCACGTTCCGGACATGCTGCCAATGTGGCTCTGACTAAAAAGGTCAAGGACTTCTACCAGAAGAAAAAGATCGCCAAGAGATACCAGCAACGAGAAATCAAGGAGGGGGAGTATTTCCTGGACATCGAGGCCATCATGCGCTTCCTGCCCCATCGTTATCCCTTTCTTTTGGTCGACCGCGTCATTGACATGGTCGTCGGGAAAAAAGTCGTAGCCATCAAGAACGTGTCTGTCAACGAGATGTTCTTCCTGGGACACTTCCCGGCCCGACGGGTGATGCCGGCGGTGCTAGTCGTCGAAGCCATGGCTCAAACCGGAGGGATTCTCTTGATGCACAGTTACCCGGAACCCGGAAAGAAGCTGCCTTTCTTCACCGGGATAGACAAGGCAAAATTCAAAAAGCCGGTGGTGCCGGGAGACCAGCTCTGGCTGGAGGCGGAGGTGCAGAATCGGAGACAAGATTTCTGGAAGATGAAAACCCGCGCCCTTGTGGGGGGGGAGGTGGTCGCAGAGGCGCTGCTCTCCTGTATGGCGGTAGAAAAAGAGAGTTGGGACTAATCGCAAAGAAAAAAACGACCGGGGTTAAAATCCACAGCACCGCCATCGTGGATGAGACCGCCGAGTTGGGCTCCGGAGTTGAAGTTGGCCCTTTCAGCATAATCGGCGAGGGGGTCAAAATCGGTGATGGTAGCAAAATCGCCTCCCACGTTCTCATCGACAACGGCACCATTCTCGGCAAGAACTGTCACATCCATCACGGCGCGGTCCTGGGAACCATCCCTCAAGACCTGAAATTCGAAGGAGAGAAGACCATCCTGAGGTTGGGGGACAACAACGTCGTCAGAGAATATGCCACCCTGAATCGCGGCACCGAAGAGCGGGGCGAGACCACCATCGGTTCGGGATGTCTCCTTATGGCGTACTCTCACGTCGCCCACGACTGCGTAGTCGGTAACAACGTCATTCTGGCTAACTGTGTGAACTTCGCCGGCCACGTGAGGATCGGAGATTTCGCCATAATCGGGGGATTGGTGCCGGTGCACCAGTTCGTCCACGTCGGGGAGCACGCCATAATCGGTGGTGGATACCGGGTCCCCAAGGATGTCTGCCCCTACTCCATGGTCGCCGGCAACCCCCTGAAAACCACCGGGCTCAATCTAGTGGGATTGAAACGTAGAGGTTTCTCAACTGAGGCAATCAGAATTCTGAAGCAGGCTTTCAAGCTCCTCTTCTTCTCGAATTTGAATACCACCCAGGCACTGGAGGCAATCGAGGCTAACATGGAGGCAAGCCCGGAGGTCTTGAAACTGATCGAATTTGTGCGAAAAAGCGAGAGAGGCATCACCAAGTGAGCTGTGAGATTATCTGCATTGACCCCTCGGACCTGCCCG
The DNA here is from genome assembly GCA_030605835.1 of Candidatus Zixiibacteriota bacterium. GTDB lineage: Bacteria > Zixibacteria > MSB-5A5 > DG-27 > DG-27 > DG-27. Next base: position 296,430 of record JAUWHO010000023.1, read on the forward strand.
GGGGCGTTTTTCTTTCTGGCAGGGAGGGATCGAGTTGCTGAGAGCTGGGGTGATCGGCGTCGGGCGCCTGGGGTCAGCACACGCCGGCTGTTATGCGAAAATTCCTGAAGTCGAATTGGTCGGGATTTTCGATTCCGACAAAAAGCTTCGGGAGCAGGTTGCAGGACGTCATGGATGTGAGGCCTACCCCTCCCTGGATTCACTATTGGGAGAGATCGACATCGCCAGTGTCGCCGTCCCCACCATCTCCCATTTCGAGGTGGCAGAACCGTGCCTGAACAAGGGGGTGCATGTTTTAATAGAAAAGCCCCTCACAACAACTCTGTCCGAAGCTGAACAACTGTTAAGGCTGTCCCAAAAGAGGGGCTTAAAGCTGCAGGTGGGGCACATCGAGAGGTTCAACCCCGCATTCTTGGCCGCTAAAGAGCATATCGAAAAGCCGATGTTCATCGAGACCCATCGTCTGGCGCAGTTCAACCCCCGGGGAACTGACGTCGATGTGGTTCTGGACTTGATGATTCACGATCTGGATCTGATTTCCCACGTGGTCGGGCAACCCATGACTGATCTCCAAGCCTCCGGTGTAGAGGTGATCACAGAGAGTGATGATATTGCCAACGTCCGCCTGAACTTCGAAGGCGGGTGTGTCGCCAACCTCACCGCCAGCAGAATCTCCGCCAAAAGTATGCGTAAGATGCGCCTCTTCCAGAGGGATGCCTATATCTCCATCGATTTCCTCAATCGGAAGAGTGAGCTTTACAAACTGATCTCCATCGGGGAGGGAGATTCGAAGGTGGCAGAGGAAACCATTGTGGGAAAAATTCCTGTTGCTGACTCGGGTAAAACTATCCTGTACAGTAAATTGCGAATTGAGGAGGCGGATATGCTTCTCACGGAGGTGAGCTCGTTTGTGCGGGCGGTGAAGGAGGACACCACTCCCGAGGTGCCCCCGGAGGAGGGCTTGGAGGCCTTAAGGTTAGCCTTAACTACGATCGAAGCGATAAGCTCCCACAAAAAAAGCCTCTCGGTTTAGTTATGCCCCCGAGTAAAACCGTATTCATCGTCGCCGGTGAAGCCTCCGGAGACCTGCACGCCGGGAAGCTGGCTGAAAACCTCCGGCAACTGCAACCCTCGGTGACAATGCTCGGCCTCGGGGGAGAACAGATGAGAGCCGCCGGGGTGCAACTGCTCTTTCACGTTGAACAGCTCTCCTTTATGGGGTTTTTCGAGGTCTTATCTCACCTGCCTTTTATGAGAAAGGTGATGAAGACCACCGTGGACGCGTTGAGAAGAGAGAAGCCGGATGTCCTCATCTTGGTCGATTACCCCGGCTTCAACCTGCGGTTGGCAAAAAAGGCCAGGACGATGGGACTCAAGGTGATGTACTACATCAGCCCCCAGATCTGGGCCTGGGGGAAGAACCGTTTGGGAAAGATCAAAAGTACCGTAGATAAGATGGTCGTCATTCTCCCCTTTGAGGAGGAGCTATACCGAAAGGCCGGAGTCGATGTCGAGTTCGTGGGGCACCCCCTCTTAGAGGAGATAAATTTCAATCCCGACAGAGAGGCGTTCTGCGGGAGATTGAACATACCACCAGATAAGCTGATACTGGGGCTTTTGCCCGGCTCTCGCCCTCAGGAGCTGAGAAGAATTCTCCCGATTATGCTCAAATCCGCAGTGGCGGTGATGAAGGATTCTCCCCAGATAGTCCCAGTCATCGGGCTTGCTCCCACTCTGAAGAAGGAACAAATAGAGCCGTATTTCAGAAGCTCTACAACAGAGTTCAGAGTAACACAGAGGGACATCTACGAACTGATGAGGCACTCCCACCTGATGATGGTCGCCTCCGGAACTGCCACTCTGGAGAGCGCAATAGTCGCTACCCCGTTTGTCATTGTTTACAAAACCTCCTTTCTCACATATCTTTTGGCCAGAAGGATGATTACAATTCCTTACATAGGGTTGGTGAACGTAATAGCGGGCAGAAAAATCGTCCCGGAGTTCGTCCAGAATCAAGCCGGGCCGGAAGTAATCGCTGCCGAGCTCCTCTCCTTTCTAAAAGACGAAGACAAATACAATCATTTGAAGGGCGAGCTTGGGAAGATCAAGGGGAGACTGGGCGAGCCGGGAGCCTCCCGGAGGGCGACACAGATTGCCTGTGATATGATGAATTGAAAAACGTGGCTGGGGCGGTATCGGATGAGGCCATCCGATACCAACGAAAGAAATCAAGGTGAGGAAACAGGATTTCGGACTCAAAGATAGATTGCTCCTATGGCTGGTCTCATCTCTGGGTCCAGTTTTGCTTTTGGCTTTCGGAAAGACCTGGCGAATCACCTGGGTCGGAAATGAGAGCCTCAGGGAGATAAGAGATCGGGGGGGCAAGGTTCTCTATGCCTCCTGGCACAAGAACATCCTGCCGCTGGCATATTTCTACCGTAAACAGGGCCTTCACATCATGATAAGCGAACATCGGGATGGGGAGTTCATCGCTCGCACCGTCAAGAGGCTCGGTTTTCATCCACTGAGAGGTTCAAGCACACGCGGAGGCTCCAAAGCCTTATTCGAGATGTCCCAGGTGGGCAGAAGGGGATTCGATGCTGCCATAACCCCGGACGGGCCTAAGGGACCAAAACATGAGGTCCAGCCGGGGACGGTCGTTATCGCCTCCCGAGCCAATCTGCCGGTAGTTCCGGTGGCGGTGTCTGCAACACCATGCTGGAAACTCAAGAGCTGGGATAATTTCATCATTCCGAAGCCGTTGTCCAGGGTTGTTATCTCGATCGGGAAGCCCCTACACCTACCGGAGAAGTTCGAGGAGTTCGAAATCGAGTCCCTGTGTCAAAGAGTAAAAGAGCACCTCGATGAGAATGAGGCACAGGCCAAGAACTTCTTTTAGAGGTTGAGAATAGACGATGCTAGCGATATACAATCTCATTTTTCTCCTCGCCACTTTGATTTCCTCACCGGTATTATTGTATTTGGCAATCGTGCGAGGTCATTCTCTCAAGGAACGTTTGGGCTTTCACGATAAAGACGCTCTAACCTCTTTGGGTGATAGACCGAGAGTCTGGTTTCACGCCGCCTCCGTGGGGGAGGTCAAGGTTTTGGCCGCCTTTCTGCCTCACTTCAAATCTGAGTTCCCCGATTATGAGATCCTGATTTCGACTACCACCAAGACCGGTAAGGCTCAGGCGAAAAGGTTAATCCGAGAAGCCGATTTCTTCACCTACCTCCCCATCGACCTTTATTGGTGCGTGAAGAAGGCGTTGAGAAGCTTGAATCCACAGGCTTTGGTGATCGTGGAGACGGAACTCTGGCCGAATCTCTTAGTTGTGGCCAGAAAACTCAACATCAAGGTCTTTCTGATCAACGGACGGATTTCCGCTAAATCTTTTCCCAGGTATAGGAAGTTCAAGTTCTTTTTCGCCTCGGTTCTCTCCGGCGTGGATACCTTCTTCATGCAAACTGAAACTGACCAGGAGCGGATCGTGGGGATTGGGGGCCCCCCTGAAAAAGTGAAGATCCTCGGCAACACCAAGTTCGATTACCTTTCCCTGAAGGAGGGCTTGATCGACAAAGATAAACAACGCTACCTCAACAAGTTGCTTTCCCGATGGCAAATCGTCGTTGCCGGCTCCACCCGGCGCGGGGAAGAGCAGGTAGTTCTGGATGCTTTCCGCACTCTGAAATCCAATCGCAAGAACACTCTCTTGATTCTGGCCCCGAGACACCTCTCCAGATTGAAGGAGGTGGAGTCGTTGTTGAAGAAGGGAAAGTGGCGTTTCCTTCGTCGTCGTCAGCTGGAAAAGGTCAAAGGGGATAACTCCTTGGAGGTCATTCTCTTAGATACTATGGGGGAGCTTTTGACATTCTATTCTCTGGCAAAAGTGGCCTTTGTCGGTGGGAGCTTGGTGCCGGTTGGAGGACACGACCCCTTGGAGCCGGCGGCCTTTGCGGTGCCGGTGCTGTTCGGGCCCCATATGGAAAACGCCGCCGACTCCAGAGATCTGCTTTTGAAATCCGGAGGTGCTCTGGAGGTCAAAAACGGTGCTGAGCTGGCGGATAGTTTGGTGGAGCTTTTCAGCAACGAGGACAAGCGACGAAGTATGGGGCTCTCCGCTCAGAGAGTGATTGAGGAGAACTCCGGCACCTGCTCGAAGATAGTCGAAATCTTGAAAGCCAAGCTGAGCGCTGGCCCGAAGCGTTAGCCGTTGGGTGAAGCCCTTGCAGCTCACAAAAAGAATTCTGAAATACAGAAGCGGATACGGGGATCTCCTTTTCTATCCTCTCTCCTCAATTTTGGGAGGCTTAAACTTCCTTTACACCCTTTGGGGCGGAGTGAGACGTTCTTTCTATCAAAAAGATATTCTGAAGTCCAAAAGACTTGATGCCAAGGTGATCTCCGTGGGGAACATCGTCGCCGGAGGCACCGGAAAGACCCCCCTGGTGACATATCTGTCAGAGCGGTTAATCAGGAGAGGTTATACCGTCGCGGTCCTCACCAGAGGCTACCGCAGGATTCTCAAGGATCAGACGATCTTCAAGGGAGAAGACTCCGATCTGAATTGGCAACAAGTCGGCGATGAGCCGTTTCTACTCTCGAGGAGATTTCCTCAATTGATTATTGGGGTGAGCAAGGATCGTTACCGTTGCGGAGAGGAGATAATCTCTAAATTCAACCCCGATGTTTTCATACTGGACGACGGTTTCCAACACCACCAGCTAAACCGAGACCTAAACCTCGTCGTTTTGGACAGCGCTTCTCCCTTCGGAGGAAGACTGCAGTTGAAAAGGGAGTGTAAGACCTCTCTCAGATTTGCAGACATAGTAGCTTTGAATGATACTCTCGGTGTCGGCAGTCTGGACCCGACCATAAGCGCGCTGAAAAAGCTAAACCCCAACGCGGTTGTCTCCGTCACCACCTATAGATTCTCGGGTATCAGAAACCTCGATGATAACAGCCCAATTCCGATGGAGAAGGTCAATGCCGCGGATCTTTTGGCCTTTTCGGGAATCGGCAATCCTCTCTCCTTTGGAACTACTCTCTCCCGGTTGGAGTTAAAGGTTAAAGAGCATGTTGTCTTTAGAGACCACCACCGCTTTGACTCAAAGGACTATCGAAGGTTAGTCAACAGGGCGAGACAACTGGGCGCCACCGCCTTAATCACTACCGAGAAGGATGCGGTAAAGTTCTCAGGCTTTGACAAATCGGAGATGCCGATCTATTATGTCACTGTGGAGGTGGAGTTCCTGCAGGGAGAGGCCCCTCTCTGGAAGGCCATCGAAAAGGTGATGAAAAATGGAAATCGAGAGTGACTTCCTGATCATCGGCTCCGGGATAGCGGGGTTGAGCTACGCCCTGGAGGTGGCGGAGTATGGCAGTGTCAACATTATCACCAAGAAGGAGGACACCGAAGCCACCACCAACTATGCCCAGGGTGGGATTGCCGCCGTCAGCTCTAAGGAGGACTCCTTCGAGGCCCACATCGAGGACACTCTCAAAGGCGGGGCCGGACTCTGCAATCCGGAGGTGGTTAGAAAAGTCGTGGAGGCGGGACCCAGATGTATCCAGAGACTCAAAGATGTTGGAGTCCAATTCAGCACCAGACGTCAAGGTCTCAAATCCCGCTTCGATTTGGGGATAGAGGGTGGCCACTCCCACAAGCGGGTGGTTCACGCCGCCGACTTCACCGGTCGAGAGATTGAGAAGGGATTGCTGGCGGCAATTGCAGCCCGGCCCAACATCAGAACCTATGAGAACCACCTCGCCATCGACCTTCTAACCCAGCATCAGATCAGCGGCAAGCGGAAAGCCGGGGAGAAGACCAGATGCTGGGGTGCTTATGTTCTCGACACCCGCACCGAGGAGGTGAAGACTTTCACCTCCAAGATTACCCTCCTGGCCACCGGAGGCGCCGGCAGGGTTTACTCCCACACCACCAATCCCGAGATTGCCACCGGAGATGGAATCGCCATGGCCTATCGGGCCGGAGCCGCCATCGCCAATATGGAGTTCGTGCAGTTCCACCCCACCATGCTCTATCACCCGCAGGCAAACTCCTTTCTGATTTCAGAGGCGGTGAGGGGCGAAGGAGGAAAACTGCGTCTGGTGGACGGAAAGTTCTTTATGCAGCATTATGATCCCCGGAGGGAGCTGGCCTCCCGCGATGTGGTCGCACGAGCCATAGACGCCGAACTCAAGAAAAGCGGTGACGCTTGCGTTTTCCTGGACATCACCCATCTGCCTCCGGACTTCATAAAAGAGAGATTCCCCCGAATCTACGAGCGCTGTTCGGAGCTGAACCTCGACATAACCGGGGAGTGGATTCCGGTGGTGCCGGCGGCACATTATATCTGCGGCGGGGTTCAAACCGACCTTTACGGCCGAAGTTCCATAGAGAGTCTCTGGGCCATCGGGGAGGTGGCCTCCACCGGCATGCACGGCGCCAACCGCTTGGCTTCCAACTCCCTTCTGGAGGCGGTCGCCTTCGCCGAGTTCGCCTCACGGGATTCCACCCCCAAGTTCAAGGAGATCGAAAACCAGCCTCTGCCGAGAGTTCCGGAGTGGAGCTCCTCCGGAGTTTTCGACCAGAAGGAGTGGGTGATAGTCTCCCACGACCGCCAGGAGATCGCCCAACTCATGTGGGATTATGTCGGGATTGTACGTTCCAACTACCGGTTGGATAAGGCGAGGGAGCGACTGGAAATTCTCTCCAGAGATATTGAAGACTTCTACCGCAAAAACCCGGTCAGAGGGGATGTCATCGAGTTGAGGAACATTGCCACGGTTGCAAGGCTGATCGTCAAATCGGCCCAGATGAGAAAGGAGTCCAGGGGACTGCATTACAACCTAGACTATTCAGAAAGGGACGACAGCAAGTGGCTGAAAGAGACCCTACTGGTCTCCTCCGAGGGTGAGGAATGAGAAAAACCACCCGCGAAAAGATCGTCATCTTAGACTTCGGCTCCCAGTACACCCAGCTCATCGCCCGGGGCGTCAGGGAGTTGAAGGTCTACTGCGAGATCGTGCCCTACGACAGATTTGAGCTCCACAGCGAGATCAAGGGTTTGATCTTCTCTGGGGGACCGGCCTCGGTCCACGATTCGGATGCCCCCAGAGTTGACAAAGCCATTCTCGAATCCGGCTTGCCCATCTTGGGGATCTGCTACGGTCTACAGCTCGCCGGTCTCCTTCTGGGCGGAAGGGTAGCCAAGTCCGAAAAGAGGGAGTATGGTCCGGCAGAGATAACCCTGAAGAGCTCCTCCCGCCTCTTCGAGAGCTTACCCAAAAGAAGCCGGGTCTGGATGAGCCACGGAGATCATCTCACCAGACTGCCCCCGGGGTTTAGATCAATCGCCAGAAGCGGGAATATCGATTATGCCGCCGTGGAAAGCGAAGACGGGCTTTTCTACGGTCTGCAGTTCCACCCCGAGGTCAAACATACCGAATATGGGAAAAAGATTCTCGGCAACTTCGTCCACAACATATGCGGTTGTCGTCCAACCTGGACTCCGGCTTCATTCGTACGCAGAACCGTATCAGATCTGAAAGAACAGATCGGCAACCAGAAAGTGATTTTGGCCCTCTCCGGCGGGGTCGATTCTTCGGTCTGTGCCCTGCTCTTGCATCGCGCAGTGGGAGAAAAGCTAGTCGCCATCTTCATCGACAACGGTCTTCTGAGAAGCGGGGAAAAAGAGGAGGTGATCGAGACCTTCAGAGGGAAAACCGGCCTCAACCTCAGGGTAGTCGATGCCTCCAAAGACTTCCTGGAGAGATTGAAGGGGGTAGCAGAGCCGGAGGAAAAGAGGAGAATCATCGGTCACGCATTCATAGAAGTCTTCGAGCGGGAGGCAAAGAAACTGGGAAGGGTCAAGTTCCTGGCGCAGGGGACCCTCTATCCCGACCTGATTGAGAGCACCTCCTTTAAGGGACCTTCGGCGGTCATCAAATCGCACCACAACGTCGGCGGATTGCCGGAAAGCTTCTCTCTGAGGCTGGTTGAGCCTCTGAAGGAACTCTTCAAAGACGAGGTTCGTCTGGTGGGAAAAAGATTGGGCCTGCCGAAGGCCATCCTGGGTCGCCATCCCTTCCCCGGCCCCGGGCTTGCCGTCAGAGTTCTGGGAGAGGTGACAGAGCAGAAACTGAGGTTATTGCGACAGGTGGACTCAATATTCATCCAGGAACTCAAGAGGAATAGAGCCTATGACCAGGTCTGGCAGGCCTTCGCGGTTCTTTTGCCGGCAAAGAGCGTCGGCGTCATGGGAGACGAGAGGACCTATGAGAATGTGGTCGCCCTGCGTGCGGTCACCAGCAGCGACGGCATGACCGCCGACTGGGCCCGTCTCCCCCACGAGCTCTTATCCGGAATCTCCAGCCGGATAATAAATGAAGTCCAGGGGGTGAACCGGGTGGTCTTCGACATCAGCTCCAAGCCCCCCGCTACTATAGAGTGGGAATAAAATTCTCAAAAATCATTTGATATTTTTCACTTTGGGCTTATCTTATGTCAGGCTATTGTTGTCTAGTTAGGGAAAAGGGGCTCACTATTTGAGCCTTCGACCCTTCATGCTTGCTGTGGAGTGACAGATGTCCTCAGGGAAAATCTTAGTCGTGGACGATGAGCTTTTCGTTCGGGAGCTGCTCTCAGAATTTCTCAACAAACAGGGATACCAGGCAGAGGTGGCCGAAAGCGGTCCGGCCGCCTTAGAGATTGCCAAGCACAGATACGTCGAGGTCGCTCTTATAGATTTGAAGATGGAAGGGATGGACGGACTTGAAACCTTGAAGGAGCTGCGCAAAATCGACGATAAGATTCTGGCCATAATCATGACCGGCTATCCCACCCTGGAGAGCTCCATCGAGGCCCTGCGCTCGGGGGCATACGATTATGTCGTCAAGCCGTTCAAATTGGGGGATCTTAAGACCACCATCGACAAAGCCGTAAAGGAATACCGCTTGAAGATGGAAATCGGGGAGCTGCAGCAGCGGATAAAGACTATTGAGTCCGAGCTGAAGCGCTACCAGGATATGGCGGAAACAGAGAAGCTCAAAACGACTCCCCCTGAGGTTAGAGAGGACAAGATCAAACCGGGAGTGCCGACCGCGGTTACTCTCGCCACAAAGGAGATGGAACTTATCAAACGTCTGGAGAAGCTGGGGGAGCTGAAGGAGAGAGGGCTTCTGACCGAGAGGGAGTTCGACAAATTGAAAGCACAACTCCTCTCGGAACCTAAGAAATAGCCGGCAACTTGCGGCGGTTCGATTGAGTTTCTAAGGACGGCATATGTAACCTTAAGGGCTAAAAGTTTCTACTCTACATCTCTAAATAAGAGGCCGCTTTTCGCGGTCATGGTTCATCTTCTCTTTTCAGGGTAAGCTCTTCGATACGGAAAGACCACGGAGGGAGATGTCAGGGAATCGGAAAAGGGACAAAGCTCATCGGAAAACTTCCAACCCCCCTCGGGGGGAGCGGGGAGGTTTTTTCTTTTACTTGCACCGTTATCCTCTTCGAGGCTTTCTGACGTCTTGGGGGTGGCATTAGATGAGTAGAGAGAAAAAGGACCAGAACAAAGAAGTCCGAGAAGAGCAGTTTGCCGATTTCGCCAACTCCTTCGCCTCCTTCAGTACCGTGACGGCCAAGCTGCACCAGGCTTACAAGGACCTGCAGGAGAAATTCGAATATCTCAATCGCAGGCTGGAGGCCACCAACAAGGAATTGCGCCAGAGCCTGGCGGAAAAGGACCGGATCTCCAGCTACCTCAACAACATCTTGGAGAGCATCAACAGCGGGATGATCGTTATAGATTTGACCGGCAAGATCACTCTGTTCAATCGTCCTGCCGAAGAGATAACCGGACACAAAGCAGAGGAAGTCGTAGGTAAACACTACAACGAGGTGATGAAAAGCACCGAAGACAAACCTAACTGCTTATCTGCTCTGTCCTTAGAAACGATCTGCAGTAACGAAGAGAAGCTGATCTACACCGCCGCCGGAGACCCTCTGCCGACCTCTTTTTCGACCTCTCTTCTGAGGGATTCGGAGGGGAACATCATTGGGGCGGTGGAGGTCTTCGCCGACATATCCGAGATAAAGCGCTTGGAGGAGGAGGTGGAGCAGGTATCGGCTCTGGCGGCTGTGGGAGAGATGGCCGCCACCATCGCCCACGAGGTGCGCAATCCTCTCGGAGGCATTGCCGGCTTTGCCGCCCTTTTGGAGCGGGACCTCCCCGAGGCTGACCCTCGAAGAAGATTGGTTGAAAAGATCATTCAGGGGGTTGACCATCTGAACGACACCGTAGCGGAGCTTCTGGATTTCACCAAGCGCATAAGGGTCAATCCCCGCAGGACCGACTTCGTGAAGTTCGTGGAGGAGACCGTCGGAGCCTTCGAGGCCGGCCTGAAAACCAGAGAATTCGTGGTCACCATCCGCAGGGGATATGGCGACACCCCCTTGGTGACCGATTTCGACCCCGAGCTCTTTAAGCGCCTCCTGCTCAACTTGCTGACTAATGCCGCCCAAGCCATCCCGGAGGCAGGATCGATTGAGGTGAACGTCAGGACCGCCCCCGAGAGAGCGAGTGAGCTCACCGCCGATCAGAAAACGGGGGAGAAGGAGTTCATCGAGCTGGAGGTGCGTGACTCAGGGGTGGGAATATCTCCTAATATAAGGGACAAGATCTTCACCCCCTTCTTCTCCACCAGGGAGAGCGGCACCGGCTTGGGGCTGGCCATGGTGAAAAAGATTATCGAGGTCCACGATGGGGATATAGAGGTAGAGAGCCAGCCTCAGCGCGGCTCCAAATTCGTCGTCAGGTTCCCCAAACGTGAAACTCTGTAGGTAAGGTTATCTCTCTCCAGCGGAATTCGAGGTCGAGGAGATGTTGAAGGATTTCAGAATACTGGTTGTTGAGGACGACTCCCTGATGCGGGAATTCCTGGAGGAAACCCTGCGACGCGCCAAGTATGAGGTGGAGAGTGTCGGCTCCGGCCCGGAGGGGTTAAGTTGCATCCGGAATGGAAGTTACGATCTGATTCTGACCGACATTAAGATGGCAGAGGTTGGGGGGATGGAGATTCTGGTGGAGGCCAGCCGTCAGCTCCCCGACTGCAAGGTCATAATGATGACCGCCTACGGTACCATCGAAAATGCCGTGGAGGCCATGAAATTGGGGGCCTTCGACTACCTCACCAAGCCCTTCTCCGCCGACGCCATCGAGGTGGTGGTCAAGAGGGCCTGGGACTATCACTCTCTGTTGCTGGAAAACCGTCGGCTCAAATCTGAACTGGTGGACAGGTACAGCTTCCGCAACGTGATCGGCAAGACTCCAAAGATGCAGGAGATCTTCGATCTGGTCACGACCGTGGCCCCGACCAAATCCACAGTCCTCATCACCGGCGGCTCCGGCACCGGTAAGGAGTTGATTGCCAAGGCGATACACTACCACAGCGACCGCAAGGAGGCCCCCTTCGTCAAGGTAAACTGCCCCGCCTTGCCGGAGACTCTGATAGAGAGCGAGCTTTTCGGGCACACCAAGGGAGCCTTCACCGGCGCCGTCTCAGACAAAACCGGGCGTTTCGAGGAGGCTAACTCCGGTACCGTGCTCTTAGACGAGATAAGCGAGATGTCCTCCGGGGTTCAGGCGAAGCTACTCCGGGTTCTGCAAGAGAAGGAGTTCCAGAGGCTCGGCTCCGGGGAGACCATCCCGACTGACGTCAGGGTAGTTGCCACCACCAACAGGGATCTCCGGCGGGCGATTAAGAAGGGGACATTCCGGGAGGACCTGTACTATCGTCTGAATGTTGTCCGCATACATCTGCCCCCCTTAAGGGAGAGAAAAGCAGATATTCCCCTGCTGGTAAATCACTTTCTGGAGAAATACTCCTCGAAGAACGACAAGAAGATCGCTGGCGTCTCAGAGACTGTCCTGGAGGCTTTTTACTCCTATCACTGGCCCGGGAATGTCAGGGAGCTTGAGAACTTCGTCGAGAGGGCGGTGGTTCTCTCCAAGGAGGAGAAGGAGCTTCTGGAGTTGGAGGATTTTCCGCCCGAGCTGGTCACTTTCAGAGCCGAGGGCGGTGAGGAGGTGGTTAAGCCGGGACAGTCTCTAATGGAGATAGAAAAGGTCTTGATTCTGAAAACCCTGGAGGCTTATCGGGGGAACCGGTCTAGAACTGCCAAGGTGTTGGGAATATCCACCCGCACCCTTCGGAACAAGCTTGCAGAATACGGTCTGAAGAAGGACAGCTATTACCAGCCCAAGCTGTCTATTTAATCTTCAATCCATTGTTTGTTAACGGGGGACTCTCATCTGCGGCAGATGGTAAGTTTTGCGGCTGGAACCTCTGAGTAGCCCTCTCGAACTGGGGATAGCTTCACGCTAACCCACTGTTTCGGATGAAATTACAGCGATGTTTCACGTGAAACGTGCAACTCAACCCCGAAAACGAGTCTGCTGGTGTCACGAGATGATCCTGCGACCAGCTCTTGAATTGATAGACCGACCACTGGTCGATGCCCGACAACAAAAGTGGATAAAGAGGGCTTTTAACTGTTTTTCGGGACAGACAAGCTATTACTTTGAACCAACTTATGGAGATGTTTCACGTGAAACATTTCAAATGGAGACGAATTTTCCTTCTTAACTCAGAACCATGAAATAAACTCACCCCGTAGTGCGGGGAATTCATCTCCGCAATAACTGGGGTCGGATAAATTCCGACCCCTACGGACTGTCGGCGAAAACTCGGAATGCCACCTGACAAACTCTAATTAAACTCCAACCACTCACCACTAACCACTCACGACTCACTATTCACCAGTATCTGTTTTGAGACCTTTTTCCAGAATTTCGAGTATTGAATGTCGGGTGTGATATTCGGGGGCGGTAAGCACCACCTGTTTCAGCTTGCGGCTCTCGAGGTTTATGACTATTGGAGCCAGGAGGTTAGCAGTCATCTTGTCAGGTTTCCCGGAAGGAATGGTAACAATCACCAGTTGCCTGACCTTCTCGAGGTTTTCTATCTGAAGTTCTTTGACCACCTCCGGCGGTATTTCAACTCTGTATTCCGGCAGGAAAACTCGGGGGTCAAGAAGGGTGAAGGCAACATCCGGCTTCTCTATTGATTGCAAGCATTCAAAAGGTCGCATCTCCGGGGAGGAGAGCAAGAGAAACTGTTTGAGGTCCTCAAAAGCGAAAAGGTCGACTGTGGCGGTGAGAATCTCTGCCTCCGTAAATTCGATTCTCCCGAAGCGAGGCGTGACGACCTGATGGACTTTGCCCCCTGTAGCCATCGTAGATGCCCGCAATAGCCCCCTATTACGATTAAAACAGGCTTAGATATATGTGAATGTGCTTGGGGGAGTGTGCTCTATTCCCCCGACCTCTTCTTCCTATTCAGCAGTTTTTGAGCGGCCTCGAAATCGATCTGTTTGCCGTTGCCGGCCCTTTTGTTCTCCTCCTGTATCTTCTTGTAGATCTCTTCGCGGTGAACCGGAACATAAGTGGGGGCCACCACCCCTAAACGAACCTGTCTTCCCTGGATTCCTAATACTTTTATGGTGATCTCATCGCCGATGGCGATGCTCTCTCCCACCTTCCTTGTAAGTATTAGCATTCGTTCCCTCCCTGGTTGTTCGACTCGTTATAAGAACAGCGGCCCCGCACGCCGCAATTACTCTAAAGAAATCTGCACTTTCAGGATTAATTCATCATGCCCGGAACCTCGTACACCGGCTTAGGTTGTTCGAACCTCTCCGGGTCTGCGGAGCCGGCATGCGGGGATGAAGACAAACTGCCCTGCATCAGTCCCACAGACTCTTGAATGAGCAGCTCGTTGGCTGCACGCGCCTGTTCAATCTTTGAGCATAGGCCTAAGAGCGTCTCATACAGCTCTCTCAACTTCGTCGATTGGGAAACCTCCACCAGCAGAGAGACCTTTGGCAGCTCACCATCCTGATGGTCCAGTTTCAGCTTCTCCGCCAGAGAGGAGGTGACCTCTTGCCGTCTCTTCTCTAAAAGATCGAGCCTCAGCGAAACCTCTTCCTGCAGGGCGACCGACCTCTCGAAGGAGTCAAAGTCCCCGGCAGTTAAGACTTCTGCCTGGTGAGTGAGAAAACCCAGGAACTGCTGGAATTCCCTGACCTCCTCACTGACAATCTCGATGAGGGTTTTGATCTTTTCCTTCACCCGGTCTCCTCCAGAAAAATAATCGACATCCAATTTGAAACCTTTAGCCTCAGATAGGGAAGTCCCCAGCCCGCCAAGGTTAAGAGATCCTTCAAACCTGGGGCCTCGCGGAACTGCAGGCGGTAACCCCGCAAACAGAAAACTGATGGTTACAGCAGAAGTTGAGACTATATCACCGGATCTGTCTCTGCCTCAACCGACCTGTCATCCCTCTCTTGGAGGTGTGACAGAACCCGCCAGTAGGCCTTCTCCACCGCGGAGCTGAGCTCCCTGCTCTTGAACGGTTTGGTAATGTATTCTTCTGCGCCGGAGAGCAGGACTTCTCTCGCGCTGTAAGTATCTGCGTAACCGGTCATCATTACCACCCCGGTCCGGGGATAATCTTGCTTAACCCTTTGCAGAAGCTCAAGTCCGTTTCTCTCTGGCATCTTTATATCCGAGATGACCAGCTGGAACTCCTTTTGAGATAAAGCCTCTAATGCCTCCTCCACTGAGGCCGCAAGCTTCACCTTGTAGTCCTGCTGACCCAAAATCTTGTGGATGAGGTTGCGCATCAAGCTCTCGTCATCGACTACCAGTATGTTTATCTCCTCTGTCATTCGCACCTCCCTCAGCGCTGCTTCGAGGCCAGAAAGTTGAAGGCGTCCAAAAATGAGGTTACCCTCCCTGCTGCTTCTGACAGATTCTGACAGGGCAGGGTCCCCAGATAATGATATCGGCTGACAATCAAACAGATTTTAGACAAAAGAGCTTCGGTGAGCTTTCGGGCCTCAATCCAAGGTTCTTCACATTTTCAGCAGTTCACGAATGCGGCCCTTGAGCTCGTCAAGATTCGGAGATTTCACCACGTAAGCATCGGCAAGCCAGGAAGAGAAATCGCCCTTGTAGGTGGAATAGGCGGAGTTGAGAATCACCGGGAGGTGGTTGTCCTCTCTTTTGAGACGATCCAAGACCTCCAGCCCGTCCTTCCCAGACAGCTTGATGTCCAGGATCACCAAGTTCACCTCCTGTTTCCCGGCCACCTCTAAGGCTTCCTCCCCACTTCTGGCCACCACCACCTGGTATCCCTCTTCGCTCAGCTCCTTCTCATACAGCCGAGCTAAGTCCTCCTCATCGTCCACTACCAATATGTTCTTCATCTCTGGCTCCTTTGAACTCCCGGAGAACAGGCGGTACAACTCAAGTTCGCCGGGGGCTCGCCTCCATACGTAAGAATAGAGCTCTTCGTCCCCGAACTGGCCCCTGGAGATTTCGGAGCCGGTAGTTGAGGTCTAGAAGCTCGGATATCCCCCGGTCGATCTCTTGGACCCTTCGCAGGAGCTTGGGGTCTCCACCATCCAGAGCCAAGAGAAGAAACTGAGTGTTTCCGGCCACGGAGGCTAAAGCCTCCGCAGTCCCGCTTTCTATCTCCGAAAACAGCCGCGAAGCCCCCTCTGAACCGCCGGCCTCCTCCAGTTTGGCCTCAAGCTCGCTTATCTTCTGATTCTGCAGTTCCCTCTCTTTCTCTCTCGCCTCTAACTTGGTCTGCAGATAAGACCTCTGGATGGCCGAGGCGAGCTGCGAACAGACAACCCGCAAAAGACAGAGATCCGCCTGATCGAAAGCGCCCGCCTCCTCGTGGCTCATGTTCACGACACCGACTAACTCCCTACCGCAAAAGATGGGGACCGACATGAAGGACTTTATACTCTTATCCGGAAGAGAACGGGAGCGACCGGTGCCTCTTATCAAGATGGGGCGACGCTGCTTGGCAACCCAGGCGGAGAAGCCTTCTCCCCGGTTGAATCTGACGAAAGAGATCAAATCTATCTGATTCCCCACCCTGGCGTAGTCGGTGAGTTTGCCGGTATCCCGGTCCACCAGAAAAAGGCAGGCGGAACGATAATCGATGAGGCGGTTGATGAGCTTGAGGATCTCCTCGAAGCTCTTTCTGTCCCCCGGACATTCCCCGACCGCCACCGCGATCTCCAAAAGGGCTTTCATCAAGACTGATCTTTTTCTCTCTGCCTCTGACTTCACTAACTCGGGTGACATCAAAATGCCTCGACCTTTAGGGTTTGACGCTTTTGCGACCGCAGAAGCGCAGCTGTAAGGCGCTTCATTTCCTGACCGAAATCGGATATCCCCGCGGGGCTCAAAATGGAAAGCTGTTCCGACAGCTTCGGATGCAAATCCGACTGCCTGCAGAATTGTATCCCCACCAGACGATCACCCTCGGGATCCTTCTCTACCCTTTTCACCTTCCCCAACAGATTCCGAAGTTGACCGCTGGAGTTCAGATTCAAATTCAGAAGCAGAAGCTCTCCAGCTTTGAACCGTCGGGAGGTCTCAAGAAGCACCCCCCCTTCGGAGAGATTCAGAAGCTGCCCGGTACCTGACCTCCCCAAAGAAGCTTTCCCCTCTTTGCCTCTGGAGAAGAGAATCTTGCGAAAAGTTATCTCGGAGTCCACCTGAAGCCGAACGAACTTTCGACGGGAGAGTGTGTATCTTTGAGGGAAAGGGAGGGAGTACAACTTCTCCCCCTCGGAGGAGAGCTCCTTTAAGACCGAGGTGAAGACGATCTCGTAATTCTCCCCCAGGAGGCTGACCTTGACCTTTTCCCCTTCTGTTGAGACCATGTCCCCTCGGGGCGAGACTGGAGGTTCGATGATCAATCCCGAGGTTAAGACCCCCCGAACGCGACTCTGGAAGCCAGGGTTTTTCTCTTCGGAAGCGGGAACAATGAATAGGGGGTCTGACACTCTTATGCGCTGGGGCAGGTCATTTCCGTTTTGAGTGATGGCGGAATTCATGATTTCAAGGACTTATCGCCGCAGGCGCTAATCCTTCTCCTTCACGGCTTGAGAGGTTTTGCTCGATTTCTCAATCTCTATGTCTCAATACGATTTTCGGCAAAACTCAAGGATTTCTGTAGTTGTTGATTCCGGGGGCTCAGTCCGCGAATCTGTCTTTTATCATGGCGCGCAGTCGCCAGACCGCCTTGGTGTGAATCTGTGACACTCGAGATTCCGAGATCTGCATTATCTCGCCAATCTCTTTTAGCGTCAGCTCTTCGAAGTAATAGAGCGCCACAACCAACCTCTCCTGTTCGGAGAGAAAGCTGATGGCCTCCGAGAGGTAGCGTTTGAGTTCATTTTCCTCAATTTCAGCGAAGATATTATCGTTGGGGTTCTCTATCGTCTCGACTCTCGGCACCTGGCGGTTCTCGTCCTCCCCGCTTATCAGCTCATCCAACGACATAACCGCCCCGAAGGAGATATCCCCGATAGTCTGGAAGAGCTCTCCAGAGCTTAATGATAGCTCCTGGGCCAACTCTTGGTTGTTGGGGGGACGCCCGAACCTGTTTTCCAGCTTGACGGTGGCCTTTTCAACCTCCCGGGACTTCGCCCTGGTAGAGCGAGGCACCCAGTCCAGCGCTCTTAACTCGTCTAAGATCGCCCCCCGGATCCGGGGAACAGCATAGGTCTCGAACTTCACCCCGCGCCCAGGATCGAAGTTGCTCAAGGCCTCTATCAGTCCGATCACGCCGGTGCTGACCAGATCGGATAGCTCCACCGAGCGGGGGAAACCCAACGCCATTCTTCCGGCGACATTCTTAACCAGGGGCAGATAGCTCTCCAGAATTTGCTCTCTGATTTCCGGCTCATTTTTCTCCCGATACCTCTTCCAGACAAGCTCCGTTGCCATAAAACTTCTCTCCTTCGAAGGTTTATGATGAGGACAAAAATGGACTCACAGGTGTATCGATTATCGACACCTCAACAATCAACTTTAGCTATTCTGTGAGATTCGCAGGAGGTGTTGTTGGCCTCAGAATCCGGAGGACGAAATGCTGTTCTGAGGCCGTTTTGGGGACTGTGGAGGATTCTATCGGGCTTCGCGGGAGGCTTCCCTGCCTCCCGCTTCAACCAGAGTGAGGAGGTCGAAATGCCCAGATAGTTGGGAGAAGTCCCGATTCTCCCTACAGCTCCTTGAGTCAGCCCCCCTTGCGGAGGCCCCCCTTTTGTCAAACAGAACTGTGAGAAGGAAAAACTCTGGTAATGCCCCCCTGAAAAAGACGTCCCAGTTTTAGGTCTCAAAAAATCCATCTCAAAGTCCGCTCAACTAATGCGCAAAGTCCATACCGTTACGGATCTTAATTTGGGACCCTTCATGTGCCTTCTCCCTGCAGGTCAACTACAACATCTAGCGCCAATCCGATGTGAGTTATTCCCGCCCCATAGAAAAGAGGTAATTTTTTCCGGTTCAGAGGGGAAATTCTTTCGGCCTGACAGCCTCGGTCCCAGCTAATGGCCATCTCGGAGCTCAAAAGAGGTTGCGATTTTCTCGGCGGGGTGTATTTTAGTCAGACCGAAGAGCAAGAAGCGTATGAGAATCGCCTTTTTTTCCGACGTTCACTCCAACTTAGAGGCCCTGCAGGCGGTCTTGGACGACGCCAAGGAGCACAAAGTGGAGAAGTTCCATTTCCTGGGTGATGCTGTCGGTTACGGACCTGATCCCAATGAGTGTGTGAAAATCGTCTGTGACCTCTCCGAGATCTGCCTGTATGGAAATCACGATTACGCCGCCTTAGGGCTTATGGACATCTCCTATTTCAACCCTTACGCCGCCGAGGCCATCCGCTGGACGCAGAGCAATCTCTCCACCGAAAGCAAAGAGCTTTTCAAAGATTTCAAGATGACGGCGAAGGTGGACGACATCTTCCTGGTTCACGGTACCCCCGGCAACCCGGAGGAGTGGGACTACCTCCTCGACTTAGCCGATGCCGAATACAACTTCCCGGCGTTCGAGGAGAAGGTTTGCTTAGTGGGGCACAGCCACGTCCCGGTAGTTTTCAAAAAGAAGGGTGAGGAAAGAGCTCTTTTAAGCCGGGAGGTGGAAGTCTTCTTGGAGGACGATTGGCGCTATATTATAAATATCGGGAGCGTTGGGCAACCGCGAGACAACGACCCCAGAGCCTCCTACCTGATTTACGACCAGCCCGAAAAGCACCTCTTCCTGAAAAGAGTGGAATACGATTTTACGGTCACCCAGAAAAAAATGGCAGAGCTCGGACTGCCGAAATATCTGTACGACCGATTAGCAGTCGGGCGCTGAGATTCTCTATCAAAAAGGGCGGTGATGAATTCACCGCCCTACGTTGCGTAACAATCAAGTATCTGCTTAATCTGCTTGCCCGCCTGAGGCGGCTGTGAATCCTACTTCACCAGCATCATCCTCCGGGTATTGGTGTAATCTCCTGCGGTGAGCTTGTAGAAGTAGAGACCGGAGGAGACCTCCGAGGCATCCCAGCTGACAGATCTATATCCAGCCTCCTGTGTTTCATCAACCAGAGTCGCCACTGTTCGACCGAGCAGGTTGTAAATCTCCAATCTAACGTGACTTGTGACTGGCAACTGATAGTTAATGGCTGCGGTAGCGTTGAAGGGGTTGGGATAGTTCTGGCTCAAGGCGTAGTGTGTTGGCAGGCCACTTCCTGTTGAGACGAAATCGTCATCGAACCAGCCCTTGAGGGTGCGCCAGTTGTCTATCTGGCTAGAGGCCTGAGCAGGTTCCTCTTTTGAGAAATAGAAACAGCTGGAGTCGATGATTGAGGAACCAAAGTCCCCGATGTAAGTCACGAAGGAGTAATCTCCACCAGGCGCAAAATCTGGAACGTGTTCGCTGAGATCAGCTCTCACAATGCTATCTCCTGGAGGGATGGTGATGTCGTTGTAGCGCCAGAGGCGGTGAGGTTGGCTCAGGCCGGGCACAAAGGCGCAAGCCCAGATATCGACAGTAAGCTCCCCACGGGAGAGATTGAGAACACCACCGTCATAGGTCAGGTCACCTCCTTGTGGGGGAATGACGATAGGCTCATCATGAGGATAAACCTCAACGATTCCCAGAACCGCCTGGTTGAAGTAGAAGGCGCCCATGTCGGAGCGGGTACCGTCGGGGTCGAGAGGCGAGTTAGGATCTCCGGCATCGATGCAGGGGGAGTGCCACCTGAGATGGAAATCTTCGTTGTATGGCCCCGCAAAAATCGGGTCGGCGTCGATACATCCTACCCCTTCCCAGCCGCCCTGGACATCACAGTAGGTGACGGTCGGATTTGGGTAGTCGAAGTAAATCTCCGGACCGAACGGTGCCGAATCTCCCCACAGCACGGTATTCGTGATCGTGACGGCGGAGCTGTTGCAGGCAATGCCCCCACCGTACCAAAGGGCAGTGTTGCCGCTGATGGTATTATTGCTCATGTTTACGGTAGAATACCAGATGTCAACGCCACCTCCGTACATGCCAGCCTCATTCCCGCTGATGGTGCAGTTTGTGATGGTTGCGCTGGAGTACTCGATTTCGATGCCGCCGCCAAGCATGTCGGTCGTATTTCCGACAACGGTGCAATGCTCGATGGTTGCGCTAGCTTCCAAGAGTGCTATCCCTCCGCCGGCATAGAAGCCACCAGTGTTCTCGGATACAGTGCAGTAACTGATCTTTGCGTTGGCGCCGTATCCGACGCCAACTCCGCCGCTGGCGCTGTCTGCCGAATTCTGGGTGATAAGACAGTGTTCGAGGATTGGACTGGAGTCCCAGCCAAGTGAGAGTCCGCCGTTCCAGTATTCAGCCCAGTTCCATCTAATGGTACAGTGGCTGATGGTCGGACTCGAATTCTCGCAATGGATCCCTCCACCGAACCAGTCGGGGTCAGGTCCTCTCGCCCGGCCATACTGGATGATGCAGTAGGACAAGTGGCTGTTATCTTGCGCATTGCTGAACCGGATGCCGTGCCAACCCTCGGTGATGTCGGCAGCGGTGAAGAGAACCGAATCGCTTTCCGTACCGATTGCTTCCAGATACCCGTTCACGATAAGCTTGTAGTGCCCCTGAAAGATCACTTCCACCCCTTCGTGGATGTTCAGGGTAGAATCAACGGGCACGTTGATCTCGCCGTTGACGTTGTAAGGATTCCCGGAGGAGTACCAGTCTCCTGATACTGGACCGGGACCGATTTCGGTCGCATTGGTAGTCAGCGGAAACACTAAGACCGCCACTGCCAGGATTGTGATCAAGTAACGCATGATTTTTCTCCTTCAAGGTTGAAGGTTCAAAGCGAAGATTAGTGGCCAGATTAAGGAACCATACTCTCCCTCCTTACACCCCTCTGATGACCTATGCAATCTTCTCACTTCACCAGCATCATCCTCCTGGTGTCGCTGAAGTCTCCGGCGGTCAGTGGAAATGACAGTACGACCGCTGTCAGGATTGCAGGTAGAGTTCACGTGGGAACCTCCTGAGAGTTAAAGGTCTTCTGTCAAGAAGCGGGCGAAGTCAGTATCGAATCTTTTCGAATTACCTTAGCAATATACAATTCCTGGCAAGGTCTGTCAAGAAAGAAATCGTCTCTCTCAGTGATGATGCCGTTTATTGGTCAGTGATGGCACCTGAAACAGAATGGAAAAGGGAGGGGTCAACGGATACAGATCTTCAAGCCCCTCCCTCCGGTTTGTGCGTGTGAAATCCTACTTCACCAGCAACATCCTCTTGGTCTCGGTGGAGTCTTAGGCTGTCAGTTTGTGGAAAGAGAAACCTGAGGGCGCCCTCCAAGCATCCCAAATGACAGGTGTATATAGGGCCAGCTGCCTATGGCAGCTTTGAAGATGCTCTTGAACGGCCATGATACTACTACTGCCTCAAGATTGCTCTGCCGCTGGCGGTTCCAATCGTAACGTGAGGGTCCTCGATTTCCTTAATAGCGGTTTTTCTGACGTATAAGTCATGATGGTTATCGAATTCCTCTTCGGCATCGAAGTCGAAGGGCGAGACGATACGTCCCTGCCGGGCTTTGGCGGTGAACTCAAAGTGACCTTTGATCGGATTTCCGCAATAATCGAGAATTGCCTTTCCGGAAGCGGTGCCCAGATGTAAATCATGCTCCGCGCTCTGTGCAAGCTTGACGTTCACTACCCCGGACGCTGAACCAAATGTACTATTCCCCTCAATCACAACGCCGGAGGCGTTGACATCTCCAGAAGCCGTGCTCATGTGAAACCGGCCCCTGCAATCCTCGATCCGAATATTGCCGGAGGTCGTCTTGGCTACAAACACCCCCTCCAGGCCGTAGATAGACAAGCCACCTGAAGCCGATTCGAATTCCACCCGGGTGCCTTCCGGTACGCTCAACGCCCACATGGAGTTTCCGTTAGTTGAACCATTTGTCCTCTCGTCCAGCTTGAGCGTGTTGCCACTAACACGAAACTTCGGTTCAAAGGCATCGCGAGGCGAGTGGTTGTTGAGCACCATAACCTCTATTCCGTCGTCTACTGCTTTCCTGACGATGCAATCGCCGCTGATTGTGTTGACCTTAATGACATCTTTTTTCCCGAATTTCTTGGTGATCGCGTAGTCTGGCCCTGGAGAGGCATTCACGGTAAGGACCATGACCGCAACGATAGCCAGCAAAACCATCTTTCCAAAGATTTTCATGACGACCTCCTCAAAAGTTTTTCAGGTCAAACTCTACCAGCCCGAAGAGCCGCAGCAATCCGAGCCGTTTCCTCATCCTGGTGTAGCCATCATCTAATACGGAATGCGGTGAATGAGGTTTCACGATATCCTCCTCCGTAGCCGACGGTACCATCAATAAAGGACATAGGTGCTCGGTTGACCCTGGGTGATGCCATATACCCTCACTGCGGACCTCTCAGAATAGCCCTCTTTTGATTACTTGAAAACCAGATCGAAGCCCCCGGGAGACAAAAAGAGGGAGGGGATTTTCCCCTCCCTCTGGTCTAAATCACTTTACTCCGGGGCAGGAATAGCCCCCCGATGAAAAAGACTTCCCACTTTATCCTGAGTGGGAAATCTCAAAGGCATTTATCAACATCCTGAATTGCACTATGCCGACCGGCATCCATGCAAGATATAAAAAGGGATTGGCTCATCACCAATCCCCTCTTCGTTTCTAAGGTAAACCCGTTTACTGGCAGAAGACGAAAACCCTCTACCAGGAGCGGCGTCCGCCACCCCAACCGCCTCCACCGCCACGATCATCGCTGCGGGGACGCGCCTCATTTACCTTCAGCGTGCGACCGTCCAGTTCCGTTCCATTCAGGCTGGAAATTGCCGCTTGCGCTTCCGCTTTAGTGAACATTTCCACGAAGCCGAATCCTCTCGATTCTCCCGTGTACTTGTCCTTGACAATGTTCACGCTTGAAACCTCGCCATGGCTTGCAAATGCCTGGCGAAGAGCTTCTTCTGTCGTGCTGGACGACAGATTTCCGACGTAGAGCTTCATCTCACTCTCCTGTTTGGCTTATCTCGGATGCAGATTAACAAAAATATTAGCAACCCGAGATAAACAGATGGTTGCGCACCATTGCGCTCAAGTTTCCGTATTAAAATTTTCAAAGGGGTGGATTACAAATACAAACCTTAAAAAAATTAACAGGGGAAACCCACGATTTTATCCAAATATATCGGCATAGTTTCTAAATGCAACATTTATTTTGAGATATTTCCCACTTTGAGCAAAGTAGGAAATTATAAACTGGTACTGTAGTTGATAGAAAGGCTAACCTCACTTCACCAGCATCATTCTCCTGGTCTCGGTGAAATCCCCAGCCGTCAGCTTGTAGAAATAGAGACCGGATGAAACCTCCGAAGCATCCCAGACAACAGACCTGTATCCTGCCTGCTGTTTGCTGTCTACTAACGTGGCCACCTTCTGTCCTAGGGTATTGTGAACCTCCAGCTTGATGTGACCAGCAGCCGCCAGCTGGTAAGCGGCATTAGAGTAATAGGTATCTATTCGCTACTCACCACTCACCAATAACCACTCACTCCAACCTGCTGCGAAGCGAGGAGAAAATCAGAAGCAGCCCGTTGGCAGCATAGATCCATATATAGGGCTCGACCGGGAAGCGGAATCTGGTGGAGCCGAACGCCGCCAAAGGAACGGCGAGGGCAAAATAGGCGATTGTCAGAATCAAGAGTATAGAGCCGAAGTTGACCTGAAGACGAAATAGCCCAAGCAGGAACAAAAAGAGCATCACCAGTCCCACGCCGGAGGTGACAAATAGACGCCCGATTCGAGGGAGGCTGACAAATCCCTGCAGGTCATACCCCCTCCAGAATTCCCACAGCTCCTGCGCCTGCCAGAGCAGAAACGAAAAGGGTCTTTTCTTGATAACGCGGAGAGCTCCCTGCAAGTAGATTTTGTCGACCTCCTCACGGGAGTATCCCGCGTCCATCAGTCTGTTGCTGGCCTCCCAAACGTTGCCGCGCCTCTCGATTACACTGTCAACCTCCACGGAGGCGGGCAAATCCAGGGTGACAGAGGTGTGGTGAGCAACCTTCAAGGTCAGATTGCGTCCCAGAAGGGGGGTGAAGCCGACATTGCCGGTTTTCGCATAGTTATACCAGAACCACGGCAGGATCACCAAAGCCACGCCGAGGATTGAAAGCAAGAAAAATCGCAGAACTCTCTTGAACGACCGGTATTTCATCCACAACGGCACCAGGATCACGAAGGGTAGAAGCTGTTCCGGGGGCCTGCAAAGTATGTGATAACCCAGAAGTAACCCTGAGGCAAAAAAGTAAAAGGGCTGGTCTTTCTCCATAGCCAGCAATAAGAGCAGCACAAGTGCGCTCAAAGTGAGTATGGAAATAGGTTCGGAAAGGATGAAATTGGGGAAGATCAGCATATATGGGTTGAGCAGAAAGATGCTGGCGCCAATGACTGCCGGCAACTCTGCGACCACCTTTCTCCCGACCAGAAAGACAAAAATGCCCGCCAGCACCACCATGACTTGCTGCAAAAGAGCAACGGCGAAGTTGTTCTCGCCCGCAAGCGTATATACACCAGCTAAGAAGAGAGGGTAACCGGGGGTGCGCAGAACGTCCCTTTTCTCCAGCCCCGTGAAATAGTCCTCCCCGCTGGCGATGTTGATCGCCGGTATGGTATAGTCTTCGGTGTCCTGGCTTACGACGGGACCAAGCATCACCAGGCCGGCGACTCTGATAACCAGGCTTATGACTGCAAGGATGAGAAATAGTCTTAAGTGTTGAGACACGGGGTTACGCTTGTCTTGTGAACACTTCAGCGATTTGCATCGGTCAGTATATTTGCTCACTTGCATGATGTCAAGGAGATTTGCGGAAGGACATCATTAGCAGATTTTCAATCGCAATCTGGAAGCTTTAGCAGCTAACTTGTGAAATAAATCACGAGCGCTTGCTTTTTTCAACTCTTTGTGGTATCATCTTCAACAAGAACCAGAGAGGACTGACAGTTAATGGCTTTGACCAGCTCGATCGATATTCTGCCGCTGGGTTTCACAGACGAGGCTTTTCTCTCCAAGCTTTCGGAACGTCTGGGGACGATCTTGGGTCAACCCGTTAATGTCCTGCAATCTAAGACAGAACCCAGCCACGCCTTTGATTCCCGCCGGAAACAGTATTCCTCAACCGATATCTTAAAAGAGATCTCGAGCAAACGGGCCCCTGGTTCCCGCAAGATCATCGGGGTAACTGATGTGGATCTCTATGTTTCCAGCTTAAACTTCGTCTTCGGGCAGGCTCATCTCCGGGGACAGGCGGCGGTCATCTCGCTTGCTCGCCTGAGGCCCTCTTTTTACAGAGAAGACGAAGACAGCAAACTTCTCTTTTCCCGAACTGTTAAGGAAGCGGTTCACGAGCTGGGGCACACTTACGGCCTGACCCATTGCTCTGACCGGGGATGTGTCATGTCCTTCTCCAACAGCATCAGAGATGTGGATTTGAAGAGGGAAAGCTTCTGCGAGTCTTGCAAGCGTCGCTATGGCGAGATACTCAGAAGACAAAGTTGTCCATAGCTCGGATGTAGCTCGCCACCCCCTGCCAGCGCTGACGGGGCTTCCCCATAAAACTATTGCCATCTGTAAAGGCTTTAATATATTTGGTAACCTTGAACATCATGGTTTTTCTTGGTCCCTGGAGAGATTGATGAGCATATTAACGTTTCTCGCCCGCAGGTTCATCGCCGGGGAGAAGATAGAGGATGCCGTCAGAGTCATAAAAAACCTGAACCGAAATGGGATGACTGCCACCCTCGACATCCTCGGAGAGAACGTCAAAAGCGAACAAGAAGCCACCCGTAAAGCCGACAACTACATCCAGGCTCTGGAGACAATCGATAGAGAGAAGTTGAGCAGCCATGCCTCCCTCAAGCTCACTCAGATGGGGATGGACGTCTCCGATGGTTTCTGTTATGACAACGTCAGTCGCATCCTCGAGAGGGCTTCATCGCTGAAGAACTTCGTGCGGGTGGATATGGAGGGCTCCAATTATACCGGCAGGACCCTGGATTTGGTTTACCGGTGGCATGAAAGGTTTCCCAACATGGGAACGGTGATACAGTCGATGCTTTTCCGCAGCTTAGAGGACATAAAGGAGCTTAATCGCCGGAAAATCAGGGTGCGGCTCTGTAAGGGCGCATATAAGGAGCCGAAAGAGATCGCTTATCGGGACCGGAGGGATATAAATGAGAATTTCGTCACTCTGATGCAGCTTCTCCTCACGGAGGGCGACTATCCCGCCATCGCTACCCACGATGAGAAGCTGATTGAAGCCACCAAGGAGTTCGCCCAACAGGAGGGAATCGGCAAGGACCAGTTCGAGTTTCAGATGCTTTATGGAATTAGAAGGGGCCTGCAGCTGAGGCTCGCCCGGGAGGGGTATAATGTCCGGGTTTACGTTCCCTACGGGACTCACTGGCTGCCCTATTATCTGAGGAGATTAAGAGAGAAGAGGGAGAACCTTCTCTTCTTCATTAGCAACTTTTTCAAGGACTGATTTCCGAAACAAGTGTGAAATAGTGGACTTGGAAAAGATGGCTGAAGCAGACATTCATAGGTGAAAAATGACCACGTGGTTAAGGATTCTCTTAATAGCAGGCCCTTTGCCTCTTGGAATATATTTGTCGACAGTAGAGGCAATACCAGCTGAAGGCAAGATAGTAGCTTGGATTGTCTGTGGGCTTATCTGCATATCTGGTGTGATTCTGACCCTGAAAGAAGAGGCAGACAAACGGAAGCAATCCAAGGAGACTACATACGGTCTATACTTGGCGCAGCGAGGGGAGTTGCGTGATAGCGGTCTTCCGACAGCGTACGTAAATGGTCTCGGAGAAAACCCCTTGCTAGAACATTCCTTCAATGAGGGCCGAAAGCATGAGAATGAGTCTAGATTCAAGGAAGCTATCAAGGAATATCAAAAATGCCTAGACCACCCAAAAGCAACGTGTGAAAACAGAGTCGCTGCAAATATCCTTATAGGTAACTGCTATTACTCGCTATCCAGGTTGAAAGAGGCCGAGAAACACTATAGGGAAGGGTGGAGGCTATCTAAGCGAGTAAAGGACAAGAAGGAGAAGTTACAAGGGAGATCAGCGGCTGTTGGCAACATCGGTCTCATATACAGTGACCTGGGCAAGCCCGATGAAGCATTGAACTATCTCAAAGAGGCCTTAGAGATCCACAGAAAGATCGGCTATGAACAGGGAATAGCAAATCAACTTGGCAACATCGGTCTGATATACCATGACGTGGGCAAGCCCGATGAAGCATTGAACTATCTCAAAGAGGCCTTAGAGATATTCAAGCGGATACGCGCCCAGCCACAAATAGAAATGACGGTAAGGAACATCCGTACTGTCGAGGAAAAGAGCAAAAGGAGGGCGCAAGAGTCTAGCCAGTAGAAAGATCAAACGGCTCCGAGCCGGCCCCGGGAATGCCTTGCACAGGTTTATCCGCGCGGGGTCTCTCGGGCGCAGATTTCACCAAGTGTGAAGACGGCAAATGGGCTTATCGCCACCGATTTTGTGCCGATTAAATGGAGATGACACTTGGGTTAGCGTAAATTCCACGAGGGTGATATGAAGACCACGACTTTGGGATTCCCAAACGTATATAAGTCCTTAATCAAGAAGGCGGTCGAGGGGTTCTGGAGAGGCAGGAGCACTTTAGACGATATCATCAGGGCTGAACAGGAGGTGCAGGCTTTCAATGCTCGGGCCCAAGTTAGCTTAGACCTCCAGCCGGTCTTCGATATAGACGTTTACGACAGGCTGCTGAGAACGGCGGTGATGTTTGGCATCGTCCCCAAACGTTTTGGCACCCCCCTGGAGGCAAATCAGGATCTGGAGGTGTATCTGTGCATAGCTCGAGGTACCGCTCAAGCCCCCGCCTCTCCGATGGTGAAATGGTTCAATACCAATTATCATGTGGTTCAGCCCGAGTTTGAGCAAGACCCTCTCCTCGTCGCCGACACAAGGTTACCAGACTTTACTGGTGCCAACAAGAAACTGGCCTTAATAGGCCCCTGGACGCTTCTATGCTATGCTATAGACAAGACTGGACAGGGAAAAGAAAAGCTCTTTGGAAAACTGACAGAACAATATGTCACTTTCATTAATAGCCTCCCCGATATTGTCGTCCAGCTTGAGGAGCCCTCGTTCCTAACAGATGGCATTCCC
The DNA here is from genome assembly GCA_030605835.1 of Candidatus Zixiibacteriota bacterium. GTDB lineage: Bacteria > Zixibacteria > MSB-5A5 > DG-27 > DG-27 > DG-27. The sequence goes on from JAUWHO010000023.1 coordinate 325,114, forward strand.
GAAGATTATGGAGATTTCACAGGAGAGCTGAAACGAGACATACATCTGCATGTCTATTTCGGCCCCGTGAATGAGTTTGCGGAGGGATTGTTTGCCCTGCCGGTAGAGGCAATTGGATTGGATTTCGTCGACGGCGCCTCCAATTTAGAGTTATTGGCACAATTCCCCGAAGATAAGGTATTGATTGCGGGAGTAATCAATGGAAGGAATGTCTGGCCAGCTTCTATAAGAACAAAGAGAACCTTAGAGGCCATCCTTGAGAAGATACCTGAGGAGAGACTGTATATTTCTCCCTCCTGTTCCTTGATGCACGTTCCTCTGACAGCGGAAGGTGAAGAGGGAGATTTCTCATTTGCAGTGGAGAAACTCCAGGAGCTGGAAGCCATAAGCAACAGAACCCTCAGCTACAGGGAGATTCAGGCTGAGGAGGTCACGCTGCCCGGGGAGAGATATGGTCGTTCAAGAAAGAGCTTCTGGATTAGCGATATTCCCTATCCGACAACCACCATCGGCAGTTTTCCCCAGACCCCGGAGCTGAGGAAAGCAAGAAGGGCCTGGAAAGAGGGAAAGACTTCTGATGCCGAATATGAGCAATTTGTGAAGGGATACATCCGGGATTGCGTCGAACGACAGGAAGAACTCGGATTGGACGTATTAGTTCACGGAGAGCCCGAAAGGGCGGACATGGTTCAGTTCTTCGCCGAGCACTTTGAAGGCTTCGCCGCCATCAGAGGGGCGGTGCAATCCTATGGAACCAGGCATGTCCGACCTCCGGTCATAACCGGGCCGATAAGACGGCCGGCGGCGATCACGGCTAAATGGATTCAATATGCCCAATCATTGACTGCCAAGCCGGTCAAGGGGATACTGACCGGTCCGGTGACTATGGTGCAGTGGTCCTATCCCAGAGAAGACATATCGAGAGAAGCCCAATTCTATGAGGTTGCCGCAGCCTTGGCGGAAGAGGTCGACGATTTGGTGAGGGCAGGAATCAGACATATACAGATAGATGAACCCGCCCTCAGGGAAGCACTGCCCCTGGAACGTTCAAGGAGAGCTCTTTATCTGAAGCATGCCGTAAACGCCTTCAGATTGGTCTATGCCCGCGTTCCCGACGAGATCGTGGTGCACTCGCATATGTGCTTCTCCGATTTCCCAGATATAATGTCGGCGATAAGGGAGATGGGAGTGGACGTTTTGAGCATAGAGGACAGCAAGGCCAAGGGAAAGACCGCAGCCAGCATAAGGGAGGGTGGATTCCCGGGGTCAATCGGTCTGGGGGTTTTCGACGTACATAGTCCCAGAATTCCCACCGTAGAGGAAATGATTGTCATCCCCTCTTCTCTGAACATGGATCCCAGAAGGATCTGGATTAATCCCGACTGCGGACTGAAGACCAGAACGAAGGAGGAAGCCTACACCCAGCTTTACAGGATGGTGGAAGCTGTGAAGATCCTCCGGGAGAGACAGCCGCTTACCCCTAAATAGAAGCCCCGATATGCACTTAACCGAGTATCTGAAGCACAGAGGCGGGAAGACGCTAATCTCCATAGAGATTGTCCCGCCCCAAAAGGGGAAAAGCATAGATCAAATATTCAGAGCCGTGGAAGATTTAATACAGTTTGATCCCGCTTTCGTCAGCGTCACCTCTCATGCTCACGAGAGAGTCATCCAAAGGGTGGATGGTAAGAAGGTCCTGAGGGTCAAGAGAAAAAGACTGGACACCAACGCTATCTGTCTGGAACTGGCCGCCAGATACGGCATCGAACCGATACCCCACATAATCTGTGCTGGTTTTACCAGAGACGAGACCGAAGACGCCCTTTACACCCTGAATTTTCATGAGATAGACAACCTCTTGGCCTTGAGGGGGGACCCTCCCAATAATCAAAAATACAAACCCAGAAGTCACGGGCATGGATATGCTTCTGATTTGGTTCAGCAGATAGCTGATCTGAATAAAGGCATTTATCTCGATCCTATAGACAACCCCCTTAAGACCAATTTCTGCATCGGGGTTGCCGGATATCCAGAAAAGCATCCAGAAGCTTCTGATTTCAAGACCGACCTAAGACATCTGAAGAAGAAGGTTGACGAGGGCGCTGACTACATTTTAACCCAGATGTTTTTTGATAACAGCATTTATTACAGATTTCTCGAAAAGGCTAAACGGATTGGCATCACGGCTCCAATTATCCCAGGCGTAAAACCGATATACTCGCTGAAACAGTTAACTTCTGTGCCCAACACCTTTCGGGTCAGCATTCCTGAGGAATTCAAGGAGGAGATGTTGAGATATGAAACTAGAGAGGATGTGAGGAAACTTGGCATTGAACATACCGTAAGACAATGCGAAGATCTGATTAGAAACGGTGTTCCCTGCATACACTTCTACACCATGAGCCGGGCTGACCCCACAACAGAAATCTTGAAGCAGACCTTTGGGGCTAGGGCCGGGAGAAGGATTAGGTTCTGACAGGTCAAGTCAAGGAAAAAAAGAGAACTCACTCTTCTTCACCAGCAACTTTTTCAAAGATTGATTTCCAAACTGACTACGATAGTTATTGGCTCCTATCGAGCATTTATATATAATTTAGCGAATCGGCAATAGGGATGTGTATCCGAATCTGGTTCGGATATGCTGCATGTAAATGAGTTATGGGAAATACTATATTTGTTTGAGAAAAGGAATGATAGGGGCCAACCCGGCAATATGAAAAAACTTCTGAAGCGAATTACCCCGGGGCCAATCTGGCAGTTAATGAAAACAGTCTATCACGAATTGAAGAAACTCCAGTATCTCACTGTAGGACGCCCTTTTAGGCCAGGCGAAACAACAGCCGCCAAACGCCGTCGAATAGAAGAGGGCTTCTTTGACAAGTATTGTCAGGGTAAAGGATTAGACATCGGATATGGCGGCGATCTTTTAGCACCAAATTGTAAAGGATGGGATAGGGAGCACGGTGATGCGCAGTATCTGCACGGTATGGAAGATGCAAGATTTGACTTTGTCTATTCTTCACATACACTTGAGCATATGGTTAATCCCGGTATTGCCCTCAGGAATTGGTGGCGGGTTTTGAAACCCGGGGGATATTTAATTTTATACATACCTCATCGGGATTTATATGAGAAGAAGGAAACTTTACCATCCCGTTGGAATAACGATCACAAACACTTCTTTTTAACAGACACAGATGAAGAGCCGGACACCATCGGCATCATTCCACTAATTCAACGAACGCTTGCTAATCAGAAAGTAATTTATGCAAAGGAATGCAATGCGGGTCATACAATTACAGACCCTGAAATACACAGCGACGGAGAGTATTCTATAGAGGTAGTTATAAGAAAGGAATGAAACCATAGCTTCCCCAACAGCGTGTTTCTGGCTTGATTTCCTCACCCAGATGCCTCTGGGACTTCATAAGGAGGCGGAGCTTCTATGAAATCCTACCTAAAAGGGGAGAATAAAATGAGAGCAAAGACCCTAATTCTCCTTGTAATTGCCTTCGCTCTATTTCAGGGGTGTGAAAAACCCACACTTGTAGTCCCTCAAACGGAAGATTTAAGCGGCTATTGGGACGTTCATCACATCAGATATGACGGTGCTCTGGTGAGAACTACAAACATTTTCATTAGCCAGTCCGGTGATAGTGTACGGTTTCTGGAGGCGGCGGACACCATATCCACCGGGGTTATCGTTGCTGATACCATAAGATGCAGTGATATGTATTACCTCGGCATATCAAGGATATTCATCGATGACAACTCTCATATGCACTCGGAGCCGCCTCTGGCTGAATATTACAAACGTCTTGACTTCGTCAGACACGGACATGAGAAAGCCTAGCTTCTGTCGTTGACAAAGCGTCCACCGACCTCTGCGCACTCCCCCACATTCCGATTGCAGGTGGACAATCCATCAAAGCCATAAAGCTTTTTCCATTCTCTGCCGATTATCTACAGGTAAGGAGACCCTATGATATGGGCAGGAAGTTCCAGAAGAAGTTGATAGAGAGGCTGACGGAGATGGTCGATTGTTCCGACGCCATGAACCGCATCCTAAAGGAGCAACAGACCGCCTTGACAATAGACGACTCCGATAGCCTCCTTCAAGCCATCAATGATATGGACGAGTGTCGCTGCCAACTCCTGGACCTGGATAAGGCCCTCTCCGACCTGAAGGCTTCAACCGAATTCTCCCAACAGGCGACAGAAATGCCAGAAGTGGAGGGACTCCTCGCGAGGGTCAACTCACTTCAGGAGGAAAATACAAATCTGATGCTTTCGAATCGGGAACTAATCAATACCAAGATACGAGTTGCTCCCGAAGAGATAAGGGAACCCCTCTCCGACATGGGCGGATCAGCTCTGAGCTGACACCAGAGGCATCAAGCTTTTCTCCAACAGCCAAACCTCACCCTCTCAACCTACAGATTTCCCCCAGGGGCGCTAAAGTTTCTCACCATAATTGTCGATAAACTTGATGGTCAGTTTTTGAACAGCGTCGCCGGAGTTCTGCCTCTGGCGGGAGGTTTTTGTTTGAGTTGCAGCTGCTTTTCGCGTCAGAGTGGAATCCCGCAAGGCATTGCCAAAAAAGCTCATAGTTCAAGACTTGCATGCTTCGAGCCGACCGGCCCTCTGCTCGGCCAGAGAAGATTGAGCCTGATCAGAGCCAGAATAGCATCCGGCTTCTACGACCGGCCGGAGGTGATTTGCAGAATCGCCGACAGCCTGTTTGTAGAGATATGTTCATCACCATCTGACGGCCAGGTGGACAACCCCTGGCCGAGCAGGTGGTAAGTCCCAGCGGCAGAGGCCGCTGCGCTACCCTACTTAGTTCACAGAAAGCAGTAATGCTCATCGCCTGTCTGCTGTCTACTGTTTGCTGTTTGCTCAATTCCAAACTGGTATTGACAAAACCATTCCAAACAATTACATAACTTACTCGAGAAAGCTTTAGCGCTCGGCTTGGTCATTTCACTGTCGGAGGTCTGATGTCCAGAATAGAGAATGTCACCACCATTGCAGTTGTTTTTTTTCTTTCCTCTCTCTTGCCGCTTATAGCTCCACACGCGGGTAAATTCTCCCCTTCGCCCGCCACTCAATACCAGCTTGACAACGGGATGAAGGTTATCTTAAAAGAAAACCACGCCAGCCCGATGATAACTTCCATCGTCTGCGTCGGTGCCGGCAGCAAGTACGAAAATGAGCACAACAACGGTTTCAGCCATTTCCTGGAACACCTGCTCTTCGACGGAACCGCCACCAGAAGCCGAATCGAGATCAACGAGGGAATCAAAAACTATGGTGGTTATATCAACGCCTTCACCAGAAAAGAGATGACCACATTCTTCATTCTGATGCCGAAGGAGTTCATCGAACAAGGGATGGCCATTCAGTCCGACCAGCTTTTCGCCTCAGCCTTCCCGGAGGAGGAATACATCAAGGAACAGAAGGTGGTCATCGAGGAGATAAAGATGGGCGACGATGACATCAACTCTCGCGTGGAGAAGTTCAACGATAGGGTTGTCTACGGCAACTCACCCTACGCCCTGCCTGTCATCGGCAACGCCGAAGTCATCTCCTCAATCGCAAGAGAGGAAGTCATCGATTACTGGAAGTCGCATTACATTCCCAACAACATGACCCTCCTGGTGATCGGGGATTTCAAGACCAAGCATATGAAAAAACTGATCAAAAAATACTTCGGCAGGTGGCAGAGAAAATCTCTCCCGCCGGGGATGGAGGTCCGCTTCAACTTCTCGCCCAGCAACAGCACTGAAATCCTGCGATTTCCTACCAAGGTGACCAATATCAACATCTCCTATCGGGCGCCGCACTTCTCCAACCGCGACTATTACACCTTCGAGATCATAGCCCAAATGTTGGATGCCGGGGAGGCCTCACCGTTGTATAAGGCTCTGACCGAGCCTGACCCTCCCTTAGCGACTACTGTTTCTGCCTATCTGGAAACCCAGAAGGAGTTCTCGCTTTTGCACATCTCTGTCACTGCCGGGAAGAAAGCCGATGTGGAAATGATTGTGAGGATGGTCAACGTCGTCATAAGAGGCTTCACCCAGGATCGATTCACCCAGGAGGATGTCGGCCGCTTCATCGTCAAATCGAAAGCCAACGAATACTACCTGGAGGACAAGCTGCACTTCTACGCATTCATGAAGGCGCAGATTCTCCAGAATTGCGGTTATGATTTCATCGCCGGCTACGTGGATAACCTCTCCAAAGTGGGGCCCCGCGACATCTCCAGAATTGCTCGGAAATACTTCTCCTATCTGAAATACACCGCCACCGCAGTCGTACCTGAATAACGGAAGGAAAAGACCAATGAAGAGGATTTTCTCGATTTTTTTGATAGCGCTGGTATCAGGAGCATTATTATCAATTTCCGCCTTCGGGGGAACCTCCCACACCAAGTATAAGAAGACAACTCTCAAGAACGGCCTGGCCGTCATAATCAAAAGCAACCCCGACAGCCGAGTTTTAGGGGTAAACATTATAGGGAAGAGTCGAGTCCTTCTGGAACCCTCCGAGCAGACCGGGATTGCAGATTTCGTCAACCGCATGTTGACCAAGGGGACCACTACCCGCTCCGCAGAAGAACTCTCCAAAGATCTGGATGCTATCGGCGCCAACATCATCACCAACGACAACCCTTACATCCCCTACGATGACAGATATACCACCCCCGCTTACACCTTTGTCAAGTTCGAAACCATCGACGAGTTCACCGAAAAGGGGCTGGGACTCCTTTCTGACATTGTCAAGAATCCCTCCTTCCCGGAGGGGGAAATTCGGAAGACAAAAATGCAGGTCAAGCGGCTTCAGGCAATGGAGGAGGAAAGCACCTACAAAGCCTGCAGGAAGCTCTTTTACTCTGTCCTTTTCAGCTTTCATCCATACAACAGACCGATTTTGGGCAAGAATGAAACCGTGGAGAGCTTCACCCGACAAGACTTGCTTGACTTCCACAAATATTTCTACGCCCCGGAAAATCTAATCCTGACAGTGGTGACGAACTACCCCCCGGATGAGATGTTGAAGCTGGTCAGGAAGTACTTCGGGGATATGAGACCGAGCGGAAAAAGCTACCTCCAGTTCTCTGTCCCCGAGAAATCGCGGGTAAAGAAAACCGCCCAGTTTAGGATGGAAAAGGAGCAGGTTTACATCTATCTGGGGAACCTCACCTGTGGAATAAAAAGCGAGGATGCCATCCCCCTGGTGGTGGCAACTGCTATCCTCTCCTCCCACTTGGGATTAGAATTGCGGGAGGTCCAGGGGTTGGCTTACAGTGTCGGTTCTACGGTGAAGTTCGACCGGGATTTCGGATGGTTTTACGTCAGCATGGGGACCGGCTGGGAAAATTTTACCATCGCCAAGGAGGGAATATTAGCTGAAATCTCCAAGATGAAAGACAGCTACGTCTCCGAACGGGAGCTGTCCAGAGCAGTCAATTCCCTCTGGGGGAGCCTGCTGACGGCCCGACTTGCCAGGAACAATCAAGCTTACTACATGGGACTGAACGAATATCTAGGCGTGGGATACGATTACGAAGACGAATATCTGAAGAAGCTGAGAAAGGTTACGAAAGAGCAAGTCCAGGAGGTGGCCCAGAAATACTTCGATACCGAAACATACACCATAGCCTACGTGGGAAAAACGAAATAATCACCGTAGGGGTCGGAATTTATCCGACCCTGTTGGCTTGCAGTTCACAGTCCACGGTTCACAGGGATGGCGGTGATAAATTCACCGCCCTAGGGTTGAGAATAGTGCCTATCTGCTTAATCTGTTCAATCTGCTTGTCCGCCTCAGGCGGGCTGTGAATCTCACTTCACCAACATCATCCTCTTGGTCTCGGTGAGATCACCCGCAGTCAACTTGTAGAAATAAAGACCGGAAGAGACAGTTGAAGCACCCCAATTTACCGACTTGTATCCAGCCTCTTGCTCGTTATCAATCAGGGTCGCAACTTTTTGTCCGGAGAGGTTGTAGATTTCCAGCTTAACGTGACCCCTTGTCGGCAACTGATAGCTAATTACAGTATTGGCATTGAACTGATTGGGGTAGTTCTGATGCAGCAAGAACGCTTTGGGAATAAGCAGATTGCTACTTTCATCGTCGTCGATGCCGGTAGGCCAACCAGAGTTCCTGCCGCCGTAAGCGGCCATATCAGCTCTGTCGGTTCCAAGGCCGTGGAAACAGTCTAAAAGTACGTCAAGGCTGTCGAGATGACCAGCATCAATACAAGGAGAATTGTAAGGATCGCCACAATAGACTGCCGTCAGGTGGAAATCGTGATTCTCGGGATCTCTGAATAAGGGGTGAACATCGATATTGCCCTGGCCGGGCCAGCCGCCTTGCACGTTGCTGTAAGTAATGGTGATGTCACTGTTGAGTAAGTAAATCTCCGGCCCACTTGTCGCTGTATCTGCCCACAAGATCGTATTCGTAATTCTTGGATTAGATTGATATTTAGAGCCAATGCCGCCGCCATAACCGGCGGAATTTCCCCAGATGGTGTTGTTGCTTATTATGGGATAGCAAAAGTTCGTGCAAAGAATCCCGCCACCATAATTGAGAACCGAATTCCCAATGATGGTGTTGTTCCTTATGGTGGGGCTGGAATGATACTGGCAACAAATGCCGCCCCCACCGATGGAAAAAGGGTGAGAGACTGGATTTCCTTTGATGGAGTTATTGCTTATCGTGGGGCTGGAATGGTAATAGCAATGGATGCCGCAGCCCTCGTTTTCATGGACGGTGTTATTCCTTATGGTGGGGCTTGAATCCTCGCAATAGATCCCGCCTCCATGCCCAGCGAAATTCCCGCTGATGGTATTATACTCTATCGTCGGGCTGGACTGATTGTAGCAATCAATCCCACCACCATACCAATATGCCGAATTACCGCTGATGATGTTATTGCTTACGATCGGGCTGGAAAACTTATCACAAGAAATCCCACCCCCGCGTCCGAAATCGAGATCGGCTGAATTCCCGCTGATGGTGTTATCGCTTATCGTGGGGCTGGATTCCCAACAGTAAATCCCCCCACCAGTGCCATAATAGTTGGCGGAATTATCGATGATGGTGTTATTACTTATAGTCCCGCTGGATTCAACGCAATATATGCCGCCGCCTTTCGAATGAACACCATACGCCAAATTTCCGCTAATCTTATTGTTACTTATCGCTGGGCTGGATCCGCGGCAAAAGATTCCGCCGCCGCCGAGGTAAGCGGAATTCGCCGTGATAGTACTGTTGGTTATCGTCGGACTGGAATGGTAGCAGTAAATAGCACCTCCAAAATTATCTACTCCACTCCCGACACCCTTTCCGCCTTGCAAGCAACAATGGCTTATTCGGCAATTGCTATTAGCGTAGATAAACCTTATCCCGTGCCAGCCGCTGTCTTGATCCTTAGCGGTGAACTTGATGGAATCGCTTTCAGTTCCCTCCGCTAGAAGTGTCGCCAAACTGTCCACAATGAACTTGTAGTGCCCCTGGAAATGGACCAGAACCCCCGGCTCAATCACCAGAGTTGACTCTGGCGGCACCCGTATTTCTCCAACGACATTGTAAGGGCTGTTGTCCTTTGTCCAGGTGCCCCACTGGTCGCCGGAAACGTCAATGGCATTGGCCATCAGCGGAAATAGGACGGCTGCTGCAATCAGTGTCAACAATATGCTTCGCATAATTGCCTCCCCAACCTTGAAATTATCAGCCAATAACCGTGATAGCCTTCCCTAGGACTTCTCGAACTTACCATAAGAAATATAACGTATGAATGACGCTTGTCAACAAAAAACCGGCCAGTTTGTGATCGGCTGGGGCTAATAGTCGAGGCGGGAAGGATTGTTCCAGTAAAACTTAGTGACCCCTTTGGGGGTGCCGCACCAGATGTAGTCCCCCTCCAAGGCTAAGGCTTGAACCCTGTCGTCGAGAAGACCGTCCTGGGAGCTGAACCGTATGAAGACACCGCTCTTTTTGTCCAGTTCATATAGACCAATGCTGGTAGCGGCGAAAACCCGTTCCCTGTTCACTGCCAGCTTTATTACGCCCCTCTCAGGCATAGTTCCAGGCGGGATGTAAAGTGTGCTTTTCATCCCCTCTGGCTCGAAAAGGAGAATCCCCCTCGGGGAGGCGAACCAGATCTCTTCACCCCATCTCCCTATTGCGGTGACAACGCCGCCCAACTTCCCCTCTGGTATGATAAACGATTGCCATTCGCCTCCAACATTCAACCTCCTGAAGACTCCCAGTTCGGTGGCGATCCAGACGAAACCACTGTCCCTTTCGATATCGTAAATGTGAAGATTGGAAAACCTCTTCCCCTTCGGAAGACCTCTAAAGCTCAATGAGTCCGGCTTACCCTTCTTGAGTTCCAGCAAATTCACGCCAGAGATGGTTCCGACCCACAGACCGTCACGAGTTGTCTCCAAACAGCTCACAAGATCGTTCTCCAGACCGCTGAAAGTGGAAAACCGAGTGAATGAATCTCTATCCTTATCGTAGCGGATGAGCCCCTGCCTGGTGCCGAACCAGACGAAATCTTCATCGGCGACAATAGCGGTGACCTCCGCACCGGGCAAACCGGACAGATAGGGGGCTTCGTAATACGACCACTCCTCCAAGCGGGTATCGTATCTGGTAATGCCCTGCCTTCCGTCCTCGTCAATCCCACCGCCGAACCAGATATCATCCCCATCGAAGCAGATAGCCTCCACATCTCTTGTGAAAAGGCCAAACCTCTTCAAAATCAAATCATAGCTTCGCAGCTTGATCAGTCCCGGCCCCAAACCCCAGGTGCCGATCCAGAGGTTCTGCCAGTTGTCCTCTAAGTGAGCGGTGAGGTCGAAGCGCCTCAGGTGAGGCCCTAAGATGTAACCCTCGGAGACGTAGGTGTAGCCAAACTCCACGAAAAGGTCGGTCAAACTCAGCTTCCCCTTGTCGCTCTGAACCAGCCCCGCCGGAAAGACTCCACCACCATACCACTCCTCGAAAGTCGGCTGATACATGGCAGTTCCAGAATAGGTGTCGGCCCAGAGTTCATCTTTCGCGGGATCGTAAGCCAGGCGCCTGACCCAATTATCTATCATCCCATCGGAGGTTGTGAATGGGGTGTTCCACGTTTCCCGGAACCGATCGTAACGCAGGATCCCACCGGTGGTCCCGAAATAGATGTATTTATGGTCATAAGCTACGGAGGTGACGTATCTGAAGTTGGTGTAGCTTACCCAATCCCCGGGGCGATAACGACCCCGGGCAAAGACAATCCCCGACCACAGAAACAGGAGGATTAATGCGGATAAGATAACATCTCTGACGAGCTTCAAGGTCAAGTTACCTTTTTTGGAACGATAAGAAAAACATACGGGGAAATCAACTGGTTTACGGCCATACCGGGTGGCTGCGGCCACTCGGCCACCCTGGAGTGTTGGTTGTGGGTAGCCCACCCGCCCCGGCGGGTGGGATTCTACGACGGGCAGGAGTTCAACTCCTGCCCGAGCAGGGAGGGGGCAGTCCCTGTTCCCTGTCTCCTGTCCCCCCGTTTCCTCACTTTATTAGGGGTGCTGTCGGGAGTTTCCTCCCGACAGAGACTGTCAGGTAGTCATATCCATACGGATCGGTGGGATGACTCGTATGGGAAACACCTGACGGCACAAGCCTCTCATCCGTTGATCGATCATAGACAAACCCTGTTCCCTATTTCCTGTTTCCTGATTCCTGATTTTATGATTGCCTTTCAGTGCCTTTTTTGTTAATATTTCCGAAGTGGCGAAGAGTTTCATAGTCTCGCATGACAGGAGGCGATTATGTCCGGCCATTCCAAGTGGGCAACGATAAAAAGAAAAAAAGGTAAAGCCGACGCCGAAAGGGGGAAAGTTTTCACCAAGCTCATCAGAGAGATAACAGTCGTGGCAAGGGAGGGGGGCGGGGATCCGGAAATTAATGCTCGTCTGCGCAGCGCCATCGCTGCCGCCAAGGCCGCTAACATGCCCGCCGACAACATCAAAAAGGCAGTCATGAAGGGAACCGGGGAGCTCCCCGGGGTCTCCTACGAGACCGCGAACTACGAAGGCTATGGGCCCGGAGGGGTGGCGGTCTTGGTCGATGTTTTGACCGATAATAAAAACCGCACCGTGGCGGAGATAAGACACCTCTTCACCAAAAACGGAGCCAACCTGGGAGAGGCCGGCTGTGTGGGGTGGATGTTCCAAAAAAGGGGCTACATCACGGTGCCGAGGGCAAACGCCACTGAGGACGCACTTTTAGAGATTATCGTCGAGGCCGGGGCCCAGGACATGGAAGTGGGAACCGATTACTACGAAATCACCACTCCTTTCACTGAATTCGAGAAGGTGCGGAAAGCCTTAGAATCGAAAAGTATCCCCATCGAGACAGCCGAAATCACCATGGTGCCGCAAACAACGGTTAAATTAGAGGGGAAACATGCAGAACAGATGCTGCGGCTAATGGAGGCCATAGAAGACCACGACGATGTCCAGAACGTTTATGCCAACTTCGACATCGAAGAAGAGGTGATGGAGAAGCTGGCGGTTTGAGGGAAAAAGAACCAACCTTTAAAGAAAGGGGAATAAAATGAAGTCATTCGGTTTTTCTTGCACCTCGAAGCTTATATCTTGGGCGTGCATTAGCAAAGATGATAAGCAAGTGCGGATCTTAGAAAGAGGTAAGATTAAACCGCCAAAGGCTGACGAGGAGGAGCTAGTGCTGACTGCCATATACAAGGACGCCCAAGAGCTGATGGAGGAGTGGAAGCCTGACCTTGTCGGTATCAAGGAAATCGGACACATGGCTGGGGCAGGTACTGACCCATTGAGGACTGCGAGCAAGTTCACAAGCCAGCTTATAACTGCCTGTTTTATACCATTTCAACGGCCGGTTTACTCCGATGTTAAGCAAAAAAGAACGATTGAAAAAGTCTTGAATCAGTATCCGGATAAGAAGTTCCAGCAAGCGTTGTCAAAGGTCACTAAGGAGCAAAAAAATGCCGTGGGGATTGCTCTAATGGCAGCGGAAAGGTGATGCTCAGAGTAAGCAAGTTCACCGTCATAGAAAGACTAGGAGAAGGTAATTTCGGCATAGTCTGGTTAGCGAAGGACAACATTCTCGAAAGGAGGGTTGCCTTAAAGGAGTTAAAATCTCATGCCGCACACGATATCGTGAACCAATACAGAGAGGCAAGATACCAAGACATACTTGCTCACGAGCACATCGTTAAGATTTTTGATGCCGGCGTCGTGGACGGAAAACCGTGTATCTGGATGGAGTATTTGAAGAACGGATCCTTACATGACAGGTTACAGCACGTACAGTTCATTCCGCTGAAGCAGGCGATAAGATACGTCTGTGACGCCCTGCGAGGACTAGACCACGCCCATTCTCATGAGAGTGTGATATTACACCGAGACATAAAACCGTCCAACATCCTAATTGGAAACAGAAACGAGGGCAAACTATCTGATTTCGGACTTGCGACCGCATGTGGCAAGATGGGCGAGGCGAGCGGCTACGGGTACATGTACCACATGGCTCCCGAGATGTACGCTGACGGGAAGGCCAGTAAGCTTACAGACATCTACGCGATGGGTGTTACACTCTATAGGCTGATCAATGGCAACGCTCTGTTTGAGCACGAAGACAATGAAGATGTTCTCGCTGAAAATGTGCAGCAAGGCAGGTTTCCCGATAGAAAGGGTTACAGACCACATGTTCCCAAGCAGATTAGAAGCATCACGAACAGAGCAATACGCACCGAACCAGACAAGCGGTTTCAGTCTGCGCCGGATATGCGTCGCGCCCTGGAAAAGGTGCACATCAATGTGGATTGGCAATTGTCTCAACAACGTGGTGTTTCAGCCTGGATCGGGAGTTCTGAACAGAAACGAAAAGATTACCGGGTCTTGATACAGCTGGCATCTGGCGATTACTGGTCTATTGAGACCTCTTGCCGCCGCAAAAGCAGCAGTGAATACAGAAGAATCCGGAGGAATTGCCATCGTAACCTAAAGACCCTCGACATGATGAAAGTACTGAGAGGGGTTTTGAGCGATCCTGACCAATATGAGAGTACTCGGCATTGACCCAGGCTTAGATGTCATAGGATATGGGCTAGTTGCTTCTGACACGGGGAACATCAACATCATTGAAGGTGGCGTAATCAGGACTTCGAGCAAGGACACTTTGGCTAAGAGGTTATTATCAATTCACAAAGAACTGAATGGCCTCCTTAAGGACTTGGGTCCGGACATATTTGCCGTGGAGGAGCTATACTCTCACTATAAGCATCCGCTCACAGCGGTAAAAATGGCCCATGCGCGAGGGGTCATACTCCTATCTGCAGTAGAGCATAAAACCCCACTTTTCTGCTATGCACCCACGACTATAAAGAAGGCACTGACCGGACATGGTAGGGCAACCAAGCTTCAGGTCCAAAGAGCTGTTCAGCAGCTCCTGAAACTTAGGCAGATCCCATCGCCGCCGGACGTGGCTGATGCACTAGCGGTTGCCATATGTCACGTAAACCATACTCGCTAGGTCCCACAGAAAAGGGTAGGGAGACATGATAACAAGCATTTCTGGCAAACTCTCCAACATCACCGAGAATACCGCCGTTGTTCGAATAAACGGAGTGTCTTACGAGGTGCTCATTCCCAGCGGTTTGTCCACGCAAATCAGGAACACTAAACAGACCGGGGACGATATAGAGTTCTACACACTCTACTACATCGAAGCTGGCGCCGGTCTGGGCAATCAGTACCCCAGACTTGTGGGTTTTTTTGAGCCCCAGGACAGGTCGTTCTTTGAGCTGCTTACTACGGTGCCAGGCTTCGGTGTCAAGAAAGCATTGAAATCACTCATAATACCGATAAGAGACATCGCAATGGCCATTGAGACCGAGCAAAGCAAAGTCCTGACCAACCTCCCCGGCATTGGCCCAAGAATGGCAGAGAAGATTATAGCGGAGCTGAAGGGGAAAACCTACCTTTATGCCCTAATGAAAGAAACTGAACCATTGAGCATTAAGAAGGAAAAAGATGTCGACTTCAAAAAAGAGGTGCTGGAAGCATTGATGCAAGCGCAATACAAGCAAAGAGAAGCAGAGAGAATCATCGAGAAGGCAGTTGCTACCGGGAAAAAATTCAAATCCCCGGAGGAAATGCTACAGGCTATTTTTCAACAACAGTTCGCAGGATAACAGATGACCCGCGAGAGAATCGTCTCATATAAGCCCGCCTCCGAAGAGGAAGAGAAATTCATCTGGTCCTTGAGACCTCAGACCTTGGATGAATACATCGGACAGGAAAGGATCGTCGAGAAGTTGAAAATCTCTCTGCAGGCCGCAAAATCCCGCGGAGAGCCGGTCGAACATATACTCCTCCACGGGCCGCCGGGATTGGGCAAGACCACTCTGGCATACATCATCGCCAAGGAGATGAACTCAAAGATAATCACCTCCTCCGGGCCGGCTTTGGTGAGGCCCGGCGACCTGATGGGGATTCTAACAAATCTGAAGAAATTCGAGGTCCTCTTTCTCGATGAGATTCATCGCCTGCCGACGGTGGTGGAGGAGTTCTTGTATCCTGCAATGGAGGAGTTCAAAATCGATTTCGTGGTCGACAAGGGCCCCTTCTCCAAGACCCTGAATATCCCCCTGAAACATTTCACAATGGTTGGAGCCACCACCAGAGCCGGTTTCCTCTCGGCCCCCCTGAGAGATCGTTTTGGAATTTTCTATCACCTCGACTTCTATCCCGAAGAGGAGCTGAGAAAGATCGTCAAGCGCTCCGCCCATCTCTTGGGGATTGAAATTGAGGCACAGGCCAGCATCGAAATCGCCAAACGTGCCCGGGGCACCCCCAGAGTTGCCAACCGCCTGCTCAGACGGGTCCGCGATTACTCCCAGGTCAAAGGGGATGGCAACGTCACTGTCAACTCAACCCGGGAGGCGCTGAAACTGGAGGGTGTGGATGAGGCCGGTTTGGACGAGCTGGATCGGAAGCTTCTGCATATGATAATCGACTACTACAAGGGTGGCCCGGTCGGAATTGAGGCCATCTCTGCCACCCTGAACGAAGAGACGGACACCTTAGAGGACATGGTAGAGCCGTTTCTCTTAAAGATCGGTTTCCTGCAGAGGACTAGAAAGGGTCGGGTGGTCGGCGAAAAAGCCTACCAGCATCTGGGAATAGAATCTCAAGCGGGTCCCCAGGAGACTCTGTTTAGATAGTCAATCCATACGGGTCCAAACGGATGAAAATCCTCCTGCATATATGCTGTGCCCCCTGCGCCATCTATCCGTTCAGAAAGCTCTCAAGCGACGGTTACCAGGTCGCTGGCTTCTGGTATAATCCCAACATCCATCCATATACTGAATACGAGAGTCGTCTAAATTCGGTAAGGCTTCTGGAACAGCTTTACGGGTGGCAGATAGAATATCTGGATGAGTATGAGTTGGAGAAGTTCTTGAAGGGTGTCAGCGGTAATCCCGAATTCGGAATCAGGTGCCGGCAGTGCTATCGAATGAGGTTGGAGAAAACCGCGGAGTTCGCCAAATCTAATGGCTTCGACCTTTTCACCACCACCCTCTCGGTCTCCCCGCATCAAGACCACAGCTTGATAAAAGAGGCGGGAGAAAAAGCCGCTGCGAAATTTGGAGTGAGCTTCCTGTATGAGGACTTCACCTCCGGCTACCGGGAGGGACACCAGGAGGCTAAAGAAAAAGGACTCTATATGCAGAAATACTGCGGTTGCATCTACAGCGAACGCGACCGCTACGATAAGAAATTCCGAAAGAAAGCGCAGAAATCGCCAGCGGGGGCGACATCTACTCCTGCATCTACGCAATCGAGTTGAATTGGTCTTATGGCCGTGAGCGAATTCGGAAAGCTTCTGCTCTTTTTTTCTGGCAATATCCCCTACCTGGGACAATTGCCCGGGGACATTCTCGTCAAAAAGAAGAATCTCAGCTTTTACTTCCCACTGACGACCTGCATAACTCTGAGCATCGTCCTTACGGCCCTGTTATATTCTTTCACCAATATTTTCAGAAAATAGATGAAGCTCTCGGAATACGATTATTATCTGCCGGAAAACTACATCGCTCAATATCCGCTTGAGAAAAGGGACCACTCCAAGCTGTTGGTCTTGAACCGCAAGAATGGAGAGATCCAACATCGTCATTTCTATGACATAACCGAATATCTGAACCCCGGCGACTGCCTGGTCATAAACGAGACCAGGGTGTTTCCCGCCAGACTGATTGGAAACGAAGAGAAAAGCTCTGATGAGGTCGAAATCTTCCTTTTAAGGCCGGTCGGAAACCAGCACTGGGAGGCGTTGGTCAAGCCCGGCAAGAAGCTTCCGGTGGGGAGCAGAGTCACGTTTGCGGAAGGGAGATTGACTGCGGAGATAAAGGAACGCACCAAAGTTGGCGGCCGGGTCGTGAAATTTGAATGCCGCGAGGATTTCGGCCGACTGGTAGAGGAAATCGGAATTGTCCCCCTCCCCCCTTACGTGAAACGCCCTGCAAAGCAGAAGGATAAAAAGACCTATCAGACTGTCTATGCGAAGGTGAAAGGGGGAGTCGCGGCTCCAACTGCCGGATTTCACTTCACCGAAGAGCTTCTTGAGGGGATAAAAGATATGGGGGTACAGATCGTCCCTATCGTTCTACATCCCAGCGTCGGGACCTTCCGACCGGTCACCGTCTCCGATCCCAGGAAGCACAAGATGGAGCCGGAATATTACCAGGCCAGCGCCGAATGTTTGAAAAAGATTCTCGAAACTCGAAAAAGGGGAGGCAGGGTCATTGCTGTCGGCACCACCGTCGTGAGAGTTCTTGAGAGCATCTCAGAGGAGGAGGATTTCTTCAAGGAGGAAAACCTGAAAGATCTGAGCGGTTGGACCAATAAATTCATCTATACCCCCTATGATTTCAAATTGACGGATGCTTTACTGACCAATTTTCATCTCCCGAAATCGACTTTGCTTTTCTTGGTCTCGGCTTTCGCCAGCCGCAAGATGATTTTTTCTGCTTACCGTGAAGCCATCGAGAGAAAATACCGGTTTTATAGCTACGGGGATGCGATGTTTATAATTTGAAGCGAGATGAAGATAAGATCGGTCGCACCCTTAAAACATCAGCAATGGACTTAAGACAAGGAGTGAAGTAGTGAGTGTTATCTTGAGAATTGTTATCGCCGTTTTCCTGGGATTCCTCGTTCTGGCATTATCGAGTATGATGAATACGGTCAATGTGTTCACAGAATTAAGCGAATCTTGTCCGTGGATACCGATCACTCACACCGGGATGCTCCTTGCCTCTCTCATTTTGATTTGCCTGTTGAGTAAGGGGAAAATATCTACCTACGGCCTGAAGGGAATCAGATTGAAAGCTTTAGTCCGACCGACCGTTGTCGGTCTTTTCGTCGGGATTATCATTACTGGTCTTGGCGAGTTGCTGCCGATGAGAGGTTTTGAATTCATGGAAGATTTTACCCTGCTTCAGATAATTCTATTTGTATGGATTTATGCCAGTGTGAGTGAAGAACTGTTGACTCGAGGGTTGGTACAGGGTTTCCTCCGCCCTCTTGAAAAATATGGTCTGATGATATTCAAATTCTATATGAGCGTTCCAGTGCTTGTTGCGGCTCTATTCTTCGGATTTATGCACTTGGGTTTACTCACAATGGGCGCCAGCGGTCCTGCAGTATTTGTCATTGTCTTATCGGCGATTATACTTGGAGTTATCGCGGGATATTATCGAGAGAAAACCGGGAGTATTGTTCCCGCGATAGTTATACATATGCTGTTCAATATATGCGGAACGCTAATGGGACTTCTGGGAGAGGCGGTCAAATCGTAGATGGAACTGGTCTGCCGACACTACAAATTGAAGGATTTTGACTTGTAGCGGAAACCTTCAGGTTTCCAGGGCTCGCCAAGAGGTGACTGAATTTTGAACAGCTTCAGAAAGAATATATGCATAATAGTCGCCGCCGGTAGGGGCAAACGAATCAACGCTGGACTGCCAAAGCAGTTTTTGAAGATTGGAGACAGGCCACTCCTCGCTTATACTATAGAGAGATTTGAGGGGTGCCCACAGATAGCGGAAATCGTGCTGGTCGTCCCCGAAGACTATCTATCCTTCTGTCAGCAGGAGATAGTCGATCGCTATGGCTTCAAGAAGGTCAGAAGGATTGTAGCCGGTGGGGAACATCGCCAGGATTCGGTCTGGAACGGACTGAAGGCTTTGCCGCCTGACACTGACCTAGTCGTAGTCCACGATGGCGTAAGACCCTTTGTCTCACCGGAAAAAATAAGCGAGGGAATAAATCTGTGTGTTGATTTTAACGCGGTGATAACTGCGGTTCCCGCTAAGGACACCGTAAAGGAGGTCCAAGAACTGAAGGTCGTGGGCACCGTCGATCGCCAACGACTGTATCTCGTTCAGACGCCTCAGTTCTTCGACTATCAACTTCTGATGAAGGCTTACCAGAAGGCCAACGAGGAGGGAAAATACTACACCGATGATTCCGCTCTGGTAGAGGCTCTGGGGGAAGAGGTGAAAGTCATTGAAGGTTCTTACGACAATATCAAAGTAACCACTGCTGAGGACTTGGAGTTTGCGAAGTTTTTGCTCTCGAAGGTTTCACAAGGTAACAACACATAAGCTGTCAACTATGAACTATCAACCATTCACCATTTACTATTAACCAGATGCGTGCAGGTATTGGATATGACGTCCACCGCCTGGTGGAGGGCAGAAAGCTCATCTTGGGGGGAGTGGAGATAGAGTTCGAGAGGGGTCTTTCAGGTCATTCGGACGCTGACGTCCTCTCCCACGCCATCGGAGATGCCCTCCTCGGCGCCGCCAGTCTTGGTGACCTCGGTAGACATTTTCCTGACAGCGACGAAAGATACAAGGGCATCAGCAGTCTGAGGCTTCTCGAGGAGATTCGGTCAAAGCTGACGGATAAAGGCTTCGGGATAATCAACATCGACGCCACCATAGTTGCTCAAGTGCCGAAATTGGCACCCTATATAGAAAAGATGCGGGAGAGACTTTCAGGCACCCTCAAGATTCCAGCGGACAATCTCTCCGTGAAGGCCACTACTACCGAAGGCTTAGGTTTCGCCGGCAGGGGCGAGGGTATTGCCTGTTACGCCGTTGTATCTTTGGAGAAGACTTAGTTGGCTGAGAGAATTGACGCCGAAATCGCATATCTGGCCTCCCAGGGAGCTTTCTGGATATATCTGTTCCTCTTTTTCAGCTCCTTCATTGAGAATCTCTTCCCCCCCTACCCCAGCGACGTTGTCGCTTTGACCGGAGCTTATTTCATCTACACTACGCACCTTTCGATTGTATTGGGTTTCGTGCTCGTGGTCTCAGGAGGCTTGAGCAGCGTGATGATCCTCTATTTTTTAGGTCGATACAAGGGGGCGAAGTTCTTTCAGAAGAACCGGGGTCCTTTCCTCAACACAGAATATCTGGAGAAGATAAAATCCTGGTTTTCAAGATACGGCGAAAAAGTGCTTTTGGCCTCCCGCTTCATAGCCGGCATAAGGACCGTGATTGCCATCGGCGCCGGGGTCGGGGGGGTGAGGACGGGCAAGATGGTAACCTACACCGGCATAAGCTTCATCCTCTGGAATCTGGTGCTCTTTTCTCTCGCCTATCTCTTCCGGACTAACTTCGGGGCCGTCGTTCACTTCATCGAGGTGTACAGCACCACCGTTTTAGTTTGCGGGCTTTTGCTCGTAGCTGGCTGGCTCGTATATTTGAGAATCAAAAAGAGAAACGTTCGGGGTAAAAACACTTGAAGATCGTAGTCCTGATGGGGGGAACTTCAGCGGAGAGAGAGGTCTCTCTGACCTCCGGTGTCAGCGTTGTCGAGGCTTTGAGGAAAAGGGGGCACGAAGTCATCGCCCTCGACACCGCCGGAGAGATGAGGAAGCTCGATATTAAAGATAAAAAGCTCCTGGAGATAAAAGAGACCCCTCCGGACACGAAAAAGTTGGCCGAAATCGGGGAATCTTTCTCTGTGCAGCGCTTCAAAGCCGAGGATCTGGCCGGCACCGACGTGATCTTTGTGGCCCTTCACGGCGGAAAGGGAGAGGATGGCACCATCCAGGCGCTGTTAGAACTGACCGGAATCCCCTACTGCGGCTCCGGGGTTTTAGGTTCGGCACTGGCGATGGACAAGGAGATGGCAAAGGTCATCTTCAAGGCTAACGACATCCCGACCCCGGACTGGATTTGCCTCGACTGCGACAAACTCCCGCAAGAGAGCGATCTGATTAGTGATGTGGAGGGGAGACTCGGTTTCCCCCTAGTCGTAAAGCCCAACGATCAGGGAAGCACCGTCGGCCTGAGCTTCGTCGAGAAGAAGCAGGAACTTCTCCCGGCCGTAAGAGAGGCAGCCAGATTCTCGAACAGAATCCTTCTGGAGAAATACATCGCCGGCCGCGAGCTCACCGTCGGTATCCTGCGAGAAGAAGCCTTGCCGGTTGCGGAGATAATCCCGGAGCATGCTATTTACGACTATGAGTGCAAATACACCCCCGGCAAATCCCAATACATCATTCCCGCAGAACTTCCGGATACGAAAGCTGTTGAACTGCAGTGTCTGGGCCTAAGGGCCTTTCAGGTCTTGAGATGCTCTGATTTCGGGCGAGTCGATTTCCGGATGGACGATGGCGGGAATATCTTTTGTCTGGAGGTGAACACCCTCCCGGGGATGACTCCTGCCAGCCTGGTTCCGAAAGCCGCTAAAGCGATTGGCATACGCTTCGAGGAGTTGGTCGAGAAAGTCTGCCTACTGGCGATAGAGAGGAAAAAAGGGGATGCCCGGAAAGTTTAAAGCGATACTATTCGACCTCGGCGGAACCCTCATAGAATATGAAAATCTCACCTGGCAGGAGCTCTCCACGCAAGGATTCAAACTGGCCTTCGAGATGTTGCAAGATTCCATCGAGGTTCTGCCGGACAAACAGGAATTCGTCCGCCTCTTCGACGACTATTTCGAATCCCGTTACGAGGATTCCTTGAAAAGCTTGGTTGAGGTGAGGGTTACAGACCTGGTGAAGGATTGCTTCACCACCTTGAACCTTCCCGGAGATGGCTTTGTCCAAAAACAGTTCTTGGAGGCCTATTATAAGCCGATCACCGAGCAGGTAAGGATGGTTAGAGGCGCTCCTGAGATCTTAGATGAGCTTAAAAGCTGCGGGTATAAGCTGACTCTAGTGTCAAATACAATCTTCCCGGGGGATTTCCATCGCCGGGAGTTGAAGAGATTCGGCCTGTTTGATTTCTTTGACCATCTTCTTTTCTCTTGCGAGGTTGGTTTCAAAAAGCCTCATCCGATCATTTTCAAAAGAGCTTTGGAAACTATGCAGGTGCAACCCGAGGAGGTTATCTTCGTGGGCGACCGCCTCAAAGAGGATATTGCCGGACCCAAGAGCCTGGGAATGAAGGCAATTCTGAAATTGATAAAGGGACGGGACTACTCTGAGGACATTAAACCTGATGCCATCATAGAGGATTTGGGCGAAGCTCCAGAGGCCATTGAACAATTAGCGCTTGAAAAATAAACCCCGCTGTCTTAAATTCCGTATAATTCGTTGAGAATTAAGCTTAACTGAACCGGAGGAAAAGTGGATAAGACTGAACTTCTATTGCAAGAGCTAACCAATGCTCACGGGGTCCCCGGACACGAGGACGAGGTCGCCAAGATAATGGCAGAACACCTCAAAGGCGTTGCCGATATCGAACACGACCGACTTGGCAGCTTCATTGCCAAAAAGGGCGGAACCTCCCCGAAGCCGAAGGTGATGATCGCCGGACACATGGACGAGGTCGGCTTTATAGTGAGGGAGATCACCAAGGAGGGCTTCATCAAATTCCTCCCCCTGGGGGGATGGTGGGGGCATGTGGTTCTGGCTCAGAGGGTGATAATCAAGACCTCCAAGGGGGATGTCCCCGGAATCATCGGCTACAAACCGCCGCACCTTCTCACCGAGGAGGAGAGAAAGAAGGTCTTAGACATCAAAGATCTCTACATCGATGTCGGGGCTCAAAAGGGGGTGAATATCACCAAGAGGCTGGGCATCCGACCCGGCGACTCCATCGTTCCCGACAGCAAGTTCAGCATCATGGGGAACAAGAACTTGTATCTGGCCAAGGCCTGGGACAATCGCATCGGTTGTGCGGTGGTGATTGATGTCCTCCAGAGGCTCTCGAGGATGAAGCATCCCAACACTGTATACGGAGTGGGCACCGTCCAAGAGGAGGTCGGCCTCCGTGGTGCCAAAACTGCTGCCACCTACATCGACCCCGATGTCGGCTTTGCCGTAGATGTCTCCCTCGCCATGGACACGCCGGGAGACGGTGCTGAACATCCGGAGAAGTTAGGAAGCGGGCCCTCCATTGCAGTTTACGATGGCAGCCTAGTTCCCAATCGGCACCTCCGGGATCTGGTTATCAATACCGCCGAGAAAAAGAAGATCCCCCATCACTTCACCGCCTTAGCCCGTGGCGGCACCGATGCCGGCAGAATCCACCTCAATCGTATCGGGGTGCCGGCGTTGTATCTCGGGGTTCCCACCCGATATATTCACGGACACGTCGGGATTCTGCACCGCAAGGATTACGACAATCTGGTCAAACTATTGGTCGAGGTCATAAAGGCTCTGGATCAGAAAACTGTAGATAGCCTGACCAATCGCTAAAACCCAAGATGGCGCTTCGTTTCTTTAACACCTTCACCAAGAGAATCGAAGAGTTCACCCCCATAAGGCCTGGTGAGGTGAGGATGTACAACTGCGGCCCCACCGTCTACGATTTTGCTCACATCGGCAACTATCGGGCTTACATCTTCGAGGATTTATTGCGGAGGTATCTGAAATACAAGGGATACAAAGTCACTCAGGTGATGAACCTCACCGATATCGATGACAAAAGCATCCGCGCCGCCAGGGAACAGGGGATCAGGCTCGACCAGTACACAAAAACGTATAAGGACGCCTTCTTCGAAGACATCGACACCCTAAAGATCGAGAGGGCAGAGCACTATCCCGCGGCAACGGAGCACATCCCCGAGATGGTGGAGATGATAAAGAGGCTTTTGGAGAGGGGTCACGCCTATCGCAAGGACGGATCGATCTACTTCCAGATCAAGAGTTTTCCCAACTACGGTAAGCTCTCCGGTTTTGACATCTCCCAGCTCAAAGCCGGTGCCCGCATCGATGCCGACGAATACGAAAAGGAGACCGCCTCCGATTTCGCCCTCTGGAAGGCCTGGGACGAAGAGGACGGGGAGGTCTTCTGGGAGACCGAGCTCGGCAAGGGGCGCCCCGGCTGGCACATCGAGTGCTCCGCCATGAGCATCAAATACTTAGGACAGCCCTTCGACATTCACACCGGGGGAGTCGATAACATCTTCCCCCACCACGAGAATGAGATTGCCCAATCGGAGGGGGCCTCGGGAGAGAAATTCGCCAACTACTGGCTTCACAACGCCCACCTGATGGTGGAGGGGCGCAAGATGGCAAAGTCCCTGGGCAACTGCTATACCCTGAAAGATTTGATGGGGTTGGGGCATAACCCCCTCGCCGTCAGGCACGAGCTTCTGACAACTCACTACAAACAGCAGCTCAACTTTACCTTCGAGGGGTTAAGCGCAGCTCTGGGCGCCCTCCAGAGGTTATGGGACTTCTGGCGCAATCTGGAGGGTGTTACAGAAGAGACCGAACGCGGGAGGGCAGCCCCCATCTTGGAGAGGGCAAGCGCTGGTTTTGAAGATGGCCTGGACGACGATCTAAACATCTCCCCCGCACTGGCCTCCATATTTGACATGGTGAGGGAGGTCAACAGCCTGATTGCAGAGGGACAGATCTCTAAGGAGGAGGCGCTGGAAACCCTAAATTTGATGAAGAGGTTCGATGCCGTTCTCGGTTTCATCCGGCCGGAGGAATCCACCATCGACGAGGAGATCGAAGCGCTGATTGAAAGACGTAACCAGGCTCGCAAGGACAAGGACTGGGCCGAGGCCGACCGCGTGAGGGATGAACTCCTGAAGAAGGGAATCATCTTGGAGGACACCAAACAGGGGACGAAGTGGAAGAGGAAACTGGAGTAAGCTGTTAGATGGGGGCTCCACTCACAGTAGCACAAGCTTTTGACCAGTTCAAGTCAAACCTGGAATTGAGCCAGAGCTTCCAGGATGTGGTGACGACTCATCACAACGCCGTGAGACAGTGGATTGAATCTCACAACCCCAAGGTCAAAACGAAGTTAATTGGCTCATTGCAGCGAAAAACGAGGATCCAGCCTCGTCCTCATAAGGATGGTTTTGATATCGACATTTTAGTTGTTCTGGGAAACTTCGACGGATGGGTGCCATCAGGGGGAATCACGCCGACAGCTGCCCTCCATGAAGTTGAGCATGTCGTGTCACTGCACGAGACCTACAGACGCATGGGACCAGAAACGGATAATCCGGCAATTGTTCTACCATATGCGGACAATGTGGAAGTTGAGCTTATACCGTCTTATAGTGACCACGTGGGCTTTGCCCCTGACAACACGCCCACTCCGCCAATAGGTAGAGGTTACTGGATTCCCAGAAAGAATAAGTGGGTAGTGGCCGATTACGATTATGATGCACAGCAGGTCTCGACCGCTAATCAAAGGAGTGACGGTTATCTCACCCCCACAATAAAGATGTTGAAAGCAGCAAAAAGGAATCTCTTTCCAGATATGCAATCCTATCACCTTGAGGCATTAGCAACATCCATACTTCCTAATATTATAAGTCTTCAGAAAAATCGGGGATGGCAGGTCTCTTATCCACGCTTGCTTTGGGCGTTCTTCTTTCTGTGCAAGGATCGAATTCTGGAACCCGTGAAGATGCCTGGCAGCAAGTCGCCTTTCGCTGACTCATACGTGAGTGCCGAGAGGAAAAAGCAACTTTCAGGTGTGTTTGCCGACTACGCCACGTATTGCGAGGTTACTATGTCTGCTGACGATGCAGATGCCATAGATGCATGGGGTAAGCTGTTTGGGCCTCCATTCCCTTCAGCAAATTGACTATGAATAGCCCAAAAAGGGAAGGTCTCATAACTGAATGCAAGCAGATACAAGAGGATTCTACTTACACCGCTGAAATACATCACATCATCGCACACAAGCTCTCAAGTAAAGCCTTCTGGTGTAAATTGATCCCTGCAACTATTACGATTTTGAGTGTTCTTGCGCTGATTATCGGATTTCCACACTGGCTCGCTTGGATTACTTTATTATCGGCAGCAGTTACAATGCTGAATGTTTTCATGGAATCAGAGAGAACAGCAAGAGAACATGTGTTCGCCGCCAAGAATTTTACCGTTTTGAAACATGAAGCAAGGTCGCTCCATGAAACTTATAAGGATTTCATCGATGAGAACAAATTTTATCAGAGCGTTAAACGACTAAGGGAAAAATATAATATGCTTGTTCAATTCACTCCTCCAACAGACGACGATAAGGCTTGGGAAAAGGCGCGACAAAGAATTAAGATGGGCGTGCATGAGGCTGATTTCAGATCAGCCACCTCAGAAGACCGCCCTGAAGGCTAAGGCTATCTAAGTGCACAAAATGGAGCTGTAGGGAGGTAGCTGGTGGGAAAGCTCGAAGGTCGGAAGGTTCTGATATTGGTTGAAGACCTCTATCAGGACTTAGAGCTCTGGTATCCTAAGCTTAGATTGACTGAAGAGGGGGCGGAGGTCACCATCGCGGGCCCCAGGAAAGGTGAATACAAGGGGAAGAACGGCTACCCTGTCTTTGCTGAGATTTCATTCGACCAGGTCAATCCCAACCACTACGATGCCCTGGTGGTCCCCGGAGGTTATGCGCCGGATAAGTTGAGACGCTCCAAGAAGGTCCTGGATATTGTACGGGAGATGAATAGTCAGCACAAACCGGTCGCTTTCATCTGTCATGCCGGCTGGGTTCTAATTTCTGCAGACATCTTGAGGGGCAAGAAGGCGACCTGCTTTCACGCAATCAAGGACGACCTGATTAACGCCGGCGCCGAATATATCGATGCCGCTGTCGTGGTCGACGGCAATCTCATAAGCTCTCGGATGCCGGAGGATTTGCCGGAGTTCTGCAAGGCGATAATTGCCAAGCTCAAGTAAAAGGCCGCCTCCCGGAGGCGGTTTTTTGAGATGGCGCCCCGCAGAATTGAACTGCGGACACACGGATTTTCAGTCCGTTGCTCTACCAACTGAGCTAGGGCGCCAGTTCGTTAACGACATTAAATACCTATTTTTCTTTCGACCTGTCAAGGGAAAACATTTACAGACACGGTTGCAGAAATCCGATTCGTGATGCTCCCGCGAAGACTGGGCATCTCCCTTCTTTGCTCCATCGGCCAGAGTTAGAGGCCAACCCAGAACTGGTAACCCTCCTTGTGGCCTCCAGCGGAGACAGACAAAACCTGACGCGCTTCATCTTCGAGATCGGCTCCGGTGGGAAAGTTGGAATCAGAGAAATGGAGGCGTTCCCCCTCCCTGTTGTGTGGTGAGCACCTCTCCGGCTCACAGTTCATAGTTCACGCTTCATAGAAAGGGCGGTGATGAATTCACCACCCTACACAACCCACTGTTGGTATCGGACGCCCCGTCCGATGCCCTGACACAAATGCCGTCAGGACGACAGAGTCGTCTAAAGTGGTAACCCGCCTGAGGCGGGACGGCACGTGGACCCGTAGGGAGCTCCTTTATGGACCTCTGAGCGGGCGGAGGGGGACAAGCCCCCTCCCTACGGTGACCTCCGGGGCAGGAATGCCCCGGCTATTCATTGGCACCTCTCGCACCGCATAGGCTGGGCTTTTCCGCCGAAGGCGGATCAGCCTCTGGCTGACCAGCCCAGCGAGAGGGTTTACTTCACCAGCATCATCCTCCGGGACTCGGTGAAATCGCCAGCGGTCAGCTTGTAGAAGTAGAGGCCGGAGGAGACTTCCGAAGCATCCCAGATGACAGACCTGTATCCCGCCTCCTGTGTTTCATCAAGCAGAGTTGCTACCCTTCGACCGAGCAGGTTGTAAATCTTCAATGTGACGTGATTGGAAACTGGCAACTGGTAGTTGATCGTGGTCTTGGCATTGAAGGGATTAGGATAGTTCTGCCTCAAGGCGAAATCTGTGGGGACGACACCCTGCCGCTGGAAGGCAAATTCCTCTGCCTCAAACCAGTCACCCCTTGCCAACCAGCCAAGGTCTTTGCCTCCCGGAGTTCCAAGCTTGGTGAAAGTGAAGTAAGAGGTGTCGATGATTTCGACCTCGAAGTACGGTGTGTGAGGGGTGATGTAAGCCACAAAACTGTACTCACCTGCAGGCGCCATGGGGGGGACGGATTTGCTGAGGTTGTTTTGGCCGATGTCGTTCCATGGACTGACGCTCACATTGTCATAACTGTGAATCGGTCCGTATTGACCGATACCCGGAACATAGGCGTAAGCCCAAATATCAACAAAGATATTGGTATCGGACAGGTTGTAAACCCACGCATCGTAATTAATCGTGCCACCTTCCGGAGGCAGGATGATACAGTTTGCGTGAGGCATAAGCTCGATAGTAGCCGGTGGCTCCTGACGGAAGTAGAAGGCGCCAATATCGTTTCTGGTGCCGTCGGGGTCGTTGTATCCTGGGTCAGGGTCTCCGGAGTCAATGCAGCAGGAGATCATCTGCAGATGATAATTCTGAGAATCGGGATTGACGAACTCCGGGTCACAATTGATGTTGCCCAGACCGGGCCAGCCTCCCTCGACGTCACAGTATGTCACTGTGGGGTAACTACTATATACTGCGCGGATCTCGGGCCCGTTCGGCGCTGTATCGCCCCACAAGATGGTATTTACAATGGTGGGGCTGGAATAGTAGTAGCAAAAAATCCCGCCGCCCTGTTGAGCCGAATTGCCGCTTATAGTGTTGCTGCTTATCGTTGGGCAGGAAACGGAATCGCAAAAAATCCCGCCGCCCTGTTGAGCCGAATTATCGCTTATAGTGTTGCTGCTTATCGTTGGGTTGGAAACGGAATCGCAAGAAATCCCACCGCCCTGTTCAGCCGAATTTCCGCTTATGGTGTTGTTGCTTATAATTGGGTTGGAAGCCCTAAAGCAGGAAATCCCCCCGCCCTCTAAAATGGTCCTATTCTCGCTAATCACGTTGTATTCTATTATCGGTTGGGCCTCTCGGCAATAAATTCCACCTCCCTTTGAGTTACCCCTGTTTTCTCTAATGATATTGTATCTTATAATAGTATTGGTACTACAATTTCGGCAATAAATTCCCGCCCCGTTCCCAGCTCCCCCCGTTTGCTCGGTCGAATTGTCAAAAACGATGTTTTCGCTTATAAGTCCACTTGTCCTCCCAAAACGTATTCCACCGCCACTCGCAAGGGATCTATTTCCACTTACGACGTTGCCGCTTACAGTTATATTGGTACTAGCGATGCACATAATTGCTCCACCCCGGCGAGTCTGATTATCACTTATGGTATTATGAATTATAGACAGGTCCTGACAAAATACACAATAAATCCCGCCGCCGTAACCGTCTTCGGCTGAATTTTGAGTAATGGAGTTACCGCTTATCGTTGGAGCACTACGTTCACAAAAAATGGCGCCGCCATGAGCTGAAGGTGCAGTACCGGTGGGTGAATTACGCGTGATGGTGTTATTGCTTATGGTTGGGCTGGAATAGTAGCAGTAAATAGCTCCACCACAGTTATCCGGCGAACTTCCAGTAGTCTTTCCGTGTTCTAATCGACAATAGCTTATCTGGGAATTGCTATCAGCGTAAATGAAACGTATCCCGTGCCAGCGGTCCGGGTTGGCAAGCGTATCGCACGTGAAGAAGATCGAATCACTTTCGGTTCCCACCGCCAAGAGGGTCGCCAAACTGTCTACAATGAACTTGTAGTGCCCCTGGAAATCGACCAGAACTCCCGGCTCAATCACCAGAGTCGATTCCGGAGGGACTCGGATCTCTCCGACGACATTGTAGGGGCTGTTGTCCCTCGTCCACGTGCCCCACTGGTCACCGGAAACGTCAATAGCGCTGGCTGGTAGCGGAGACAATACGGCGGCTGCTACGAGAATCGTAAGTAAGCTCCTCATGGGAACCTCCTACCAGTTAAGGGTTAGTTGTGAAAAATAGTTCTGCTGTCCGTGGCTCTTCTTGAATTTCGAAAACAGTATATGATTTCTGCACAGCATCTGTCAAGAGAAAAGTTCAATTGTTAAACAAGTTCTTTGAGGTGCTGTGGGGAGTTTCCCATACGGGTCGAACGACCTCCCGACAGCCTTCCGTCAGGTGGAAACACCTGACGGCACCAAGAATATCTGCCGAGAACCGTTGCTACGTTGCCTCTCTATTTTCTCTCAGCCAGATTGGATTTGTCAGGCACAACTTCTCTTTCCCGTCCACCTCGGAGGTGACCTCCAGGCGGAGGTAACCGTTATGCCCCACCGGCAGGGGAACATTGCGATTCGTGTAACGATAAGGTTCTTTGAAGGTGTCAATCTCTTCGCAGACGATTTCTCTCTTTTTCTCCAAGTCGCCGAAGATTATCTGGATGTCCTTCAGTTTCCCGAACTCCGGGGTGGAGATTGCCTCCACAAGGAGGGTCTTATCCTCGGGGGAAGATTCATCCCCCATTAAAGCGACCCTGTCGTGACCTCTAACGATGGCTAGCTGAGCAAAGGGACCCTCAGTGAGGATTGTTCTCCCCCCCGAGAGGGAGTCGAGAATCTTCTCCTTGTTCATTCCCCCCTCGCATAAAACCGCGCTCCGCACCTGGCCAAAAATCTGTTGATGTCTCTCCTTGAAGCTGAAGAACGGGATATTGACCTGCCTTAGGCGGTTGAAGTTGCCGTGAGCATCCGAGCCAGCGACAATAAACTTCTTTCGACCCTTAAGAAGCTCTCGAATCCAGGCCTCTTTCCCCTCGAAGAAACTCTCGGTCTTCCTGCCGTTCCAGATCTGGTATAGATCGGTCTCTATCTTCTCCAAATCGGCGCTTCTCCAATGACCCCGGTTCAAGAAAATTTTCTCCCAGAGGGTCGGCTTCTCTTTGAGGTGGGCGGCAATGGCAAGGCCGCCACTCTCCTTTACTTTTTGAGCAACCTCGGCAGCTTTCACATCCGGACCATTGAAGAACCACTTCTCCGCAGAATCGCCGGCGCCGGGGATAAACTCCGGATGCTCTAAGATGAGAAGGTGCAGATTCTCCCTATGACTGTTGCCGCAGGAGAGCTCCTCCCCGAAAAGCATCACGAAATCGGGATCGCTCTCGTTGATGCTACTGCAAATCTCCTGCAATTTCAGCCATTTGGTGAGATTGGGGTCTCTCCTTTTGTCGAAACCGGGGTGGTCGTCAAGATCGTAGGAATGGTCGGTGACTGCAATCCAGGAGAGACCCAAGACCTTGCCGATTCGGCGGTACACCTCCGGAGGTACCCCGAACTCCACCTGGTCATCGGTGAAGTGGGAGTGGGTGTGAATATCCCCGTAAAACCAGCCCTCCGCAGCGGGTAAACTATCATCGGAAATGTAAACCTGAAATGGCTTGTGGGAGAGACCCCTATAGTTGTCGCTTAAGATCTCATAATCCCTTCCCCTCAAATTGAAGAGGACCCTGACCTCCACCTCCACCCACCCCTTGGCCCATTCCGGGGGTTGAAATGAGAAAATTCGATGCCAGAGGTAGTCCGCCAGGGCCTCACTGCCAGAAAAGAGAACTCTCTCGTCAAGATTATTTCCTTTACGAATCTTTAAGGCGACCCGTTTCAGAATTATGGGATAACGATCAGCGTCCTTGACTAGCAGGAGAACCGGCAATTGCTCTCCTGGATTCAGCCTCCAGGGCAGATCGGCCACCACTTCCGGCTCCCTTTTGAAGATGAACGAGGGGAAAAACCTCCAACGGTAGTGCATCTCCGCATATAGGAAGAAGGGGAGAAGTGTGAGCAATTCATGAAAATTTGCTTTCATTCACACAATTGGTACCAGCAAAGTTTTTTGTAGGTATCTACTCTAGACAGGCCAGCTCGGTGTTAGTCTAGCTATGTACTTGATCAACGTCTAATATGTGCTGATTGAATTCTGGAGTCAAACGGATTATCTACGAAAGATTGTGCTTGACAGTGTGTGCACCAGCGGTTGACTCTAACACGATCTTACAGTTTTGCCTAAAAGCTGATGTTTTGCACGCTTTTCCCTCTTTTGCCCCTTTTTCCTGCTTTGTCCTGTTTTTCTTTATTATACGCTATTATACTTTTTTTGCCTTCTTTGCGTTTTTTTCTTGACAAACCAAATGTAAAGTGATAGATATAAGTAAAAGCTATTAGGAAGAGGAGGAACGAATAAGGGAATTCTGCGTCTTGCTGTTCGAGGGTTCCCTAATTATTTCCGATACTCCTCATGAAGATATATGGCCGCAGGGGGAATCGAACCCCCATCTGCTAATTAAAAGTTAGCAGTCCTTCCGAGCTAGACGATGCGGCCAATGAGAGGGTGGGGGTAACGGGATTTGAACCCGTGGATCCCGATTAAAAGTCGGGTGTGTTGTCCAAGCTACACTATACCCCCACTTTCTTTTTTTCTGCCTTCTCGCAGTCAAATCATCCGTAATCTTCTTCCTTGATATAACACCTAGTACCGGAAGTAGACTATTTGTCTATTAATTTACTGGAGAAAGTTTTCTAACGCAAGAAGAATTTAAAAATAATTCGTGTGGAATTATTCGGTCATGCCAGGAGCCCTTGGGGCTGAGGGTATGGCTGGTGGGGGCGAAACCATCACCCTTACTATGATGAGTTTTAATGTGTGGGTAAGTGGTTCAGATATGCCTTGACCGAAAATGGCCACAGCTTGTATTCCAGTCTCAGGGGGAAGCGGTTCTCATCATCGGAGAGAAAGATCTTGAGTTTGGCCCTCTCGTCAACCAAATGATAAGTCAGAATATCGGTGTCGATGTTCGGCTTGGATGCCGGACCAAGATAGCGAAAGCGGACCTCCAACACCTTCGCCGGCAGAGTCCTCTTGTCAATCTTGTATTTCTCCTCCTCTGTCACTTTGACGGTGACCTCCCAGTTGTATCTGTCCACGTTGAGATTGTAAGTGTATGTGTCCCCCAAATCGAGCTTCTGTCTCCTGAGGAAGAGAATTGCGGAGAAGAAGTCATGAGATTTCTGCAGCAACTTGACTTCATCGACGCTGTCGTAGACTGCCACCTCCCTCTCCTGGTCGAAGTTGGTAGTGAAATTCCCCCGAATGGAGCCCTCGTTGATTCTCCTCAAGTAGCGAATGGGATAGCCGGTATTGGAGTCGACGAAGGTCTCATATTCGTTGTCCACCCTGTAGAGAAGGGAATAGACTCTGGTCGATTTGGCTTTCAGGAGGAGGTGATCTACCTCGGTGTTTCCCTCGTAGGAGATTCTCTCGAGCTGGCCGGTTGCCCGCACCACCGTCATCCCCAGGTATTTGACGGAATACTCCCAGACCTCCGCACAGGAGGCGCACCCGGGAAGGAGAAGGAGAAACAAAAGCGTCAAAAGCCGGGGCCTCGAGATGATGTGAGGGGTTTTTCGCTTCAACTTTTCCTACCTTTCCACTCCGAGGGAGAGAGTAAGCTGGCGATGGAGCAATAAACGAAAAAGGGAGGATAAACCAGCTCCAGAAGCGGCAGATATTTCAATAGATATCTCTTCCGGAAAATACCAGTGCTCTTGTAGAGGACCAAAAGATCCACGATGAACTTAGCTCCCAGACAGAGAAGCGCAATTTGAAAGAAGCCGGGGGCATATAGCAGTCCTATTGGAGAGAGAATCAGAAGTAGATAGAACAGAAAGACCAGCGCGGAGAGTAACAGCAAAGCTGGCGAGAAATCGAGCGTGGTCGTAAAACGCCGGAGCCTCTGTGTTAGAACCTCAGCGGGGCTTTTGGGCATATCAGTGGTGACGAAAGAACCGAGAGAGGTCATATATTTCGCCTTGGCCTGGCCGACACGATACGCTTTCTGCAGAAACAGGGTATCATCCCCGGAGGCTTTTGAGCTTATATCTTTGAATCCACCGAGCTGCTCGAATAGGCTTCTCCGGTAGGCGAGATTTGAGGCGCTGCCGGTCACGGGATAACCCCACCCGATACTCCCGGCAGAGATGGTCGCGGTCGCCAGAGATTCCAGAGAATAGAGCTTCTCCCATAGTGAATCGCCGTGCTCTCTGAACGTGAATCCCGCCACCAGGTCCATCTCTGGCTCGAAGTGAGAGACGACAGCTCTAATCCACCCTGAGGGGATTTTACAGTCAGCGTCTGTGAACAGCAGAATCTCTCCTTTAGAAGCCGCTATCCCGTAAGTCAGGACTCTCTTT
Organism: Candidatus Zixiibacteriota bacterium; assembly: GCA_030605835.1. Classification (GTDB taxonomy): domain Bacteria; phylum Zixibacteria; class MSB-5A5; order DG-27; family DG-27; genus DG-27. The sequence continues at coordinate 359,582 of JAUWHO010000023.1, forward strand.
TTGCCGGACAGTTCTACTTCTCCAGATTCAATCTCAATCCCGGTGGAGCCACGGGTCTCTACCATAGCCCTTGGATTGCCGCTGGACAATCTAATCAGTTTATAGTTGCATCCCTCCCGTTTTTCTAAGGCCGATTTTGCTATCTCATAAGTCTGGTCTCTCGATTCGTCATCGACGACGATAATCTCATACCTCTGCGGGGGATAATCTTGGTTCAGAAGAGAGGCCAGGCAGGCTTCGATATTCTCCGCCTCATCCCTGGCGGGAATAATCACAGAGACGGAGGGTTCATCTCTGTTTCCTCCCGGTTTCAGTCTATACAGACCCCAGAATAAGAGAAGGGTGGAGACAAAATAAACCCCGGCGGTTATCAGCAGCAGAATCTGCAGAAGCTCAGACATATTGAGCAATTAAAGGAGGATTTACAGTTGAGGTCAAGCGAAAACTGGCCATTGCGCAGAGCGTTTGAGGTGAACCGCTCAAACTGACCTTGCGACTTCCCCTGATTTCCGACACAGTCCTTGATGGTGATATTTTAGGTGACGGGACAGAAAGAAAGGGCGGTGATAAATTCACCGCCCAACGTTGCAGAAAGTAGCTATCTGCTTAATCCGTTTAATCTGCTGTGAATCTCACTTCACCAGCATCATCCTCTTGGTCTCGGTGAAATCGCCAGCGGTCAGCTTGTAGAAATAGAGGCCGGAGGAGATCTCCGAGGCATCCCAGATGACAGACCTGTACGCAGCCTCCTGCTTCTCGTCCACCAAGGTGACTACCTTCTGTCCGATGATGTTGTAGACCTCGAGCTTCACGTGGCAGGAGGCCGGCAGTTGGTAATTGATGACCGTGGTCGCGTTGAACGGGTTGGGATAGTTGCTATTTAAGGCGAATTGAGTGGGTGGAACGCCAACGACGCCTTTGCCGATGAAGTCCTTATCGCCGAGCCTGGCAAGAACCGTCTGCCACTCTCCGAAAGGTAATTCCAGACTAGCAAGTTGTCCATCACCCGTAACGGTGAAAGCCATCGAATCTGTGGCTGAGAGCTCGAGATTGTAAACTTCGGCGAAAAGCCAGTAATCCCCGACTGGAGCCGGTGGCGGCACCCGGTGGCACATGTCACCCTCAGAGATCCCGTTACCGAACATCCCGAAACGCGCTGGGCCAAAGATTGGACCGTACATGTGGCCGTTAGGCAACCGTACGTTGACCTTGAAAGAGAGCGACAGGTAGTCCGGCGTATTGTTTTCGCAGATCACGTGGTAACAGAGAGTGTCTCTGTGAACCACCAGCGTGTCGCCGGGAACAATGGTTAAGGTGATTTCGTCGCCACAGCCAACTCCGAACGCCCCAATGTCCATCCCGCCTTGGCCAGCGCGAACACAGCAGGAATCCGCATGTAGGTAGTAGTTCCCCGTATCTGGGTAGCAAAACCCCGGGTTGCAGCTGATGTTGCCTTCTCCGGGCCAGAGTGTGTCTTGTATGTCACAGTAAGTTATGATTGGAGACCCTGCAACGATGCAGATCTCGGAGCCTTCTGGTGCACTGTCGCCCCAGAAGATGGTATTAGTGACCACAGGGTCAGACACATCAAGATACATCGCCCCCCTGAGTCCGCGGCATTCCTGCTGAAGGTGTTGTTCAGCAACGTGGGATTCGAGTAATAGCCAAAAGCCACACCACCGCCCAACCTGCTCGCTACATTGTTGGTAATTCTGTTGAAATTCAGTGTGGGGTCGCAGTGGTCACTAGCATAGACACCACCACCGATATCCGCCGTATTGCTATCCAGAATGTTGTTGCTAAGGATAGGACTGGAGTTAACTCGGCACGCAATGGCGCCGCCATCCCTGGCTGAATTAGCTCTGATCGTATTGCCGCTTATCGTTGGACTGCTGTTGGAAAGACAACAAATCCCACCGCCATTCTCGTTGGCTGAATTTCCGGTAATAGTGTTGTCGGTTATCGTCGGGTTTGCTGTTTCCAAACAGCCGATACCACCACCTGTCCCCGCAGAGTTATTTCGAATGATGTTGTTGGCGATGGTTGGGTTGGAGAACGATGAGCTGAAAATGCCACCGCCAGTGGCGCTTACATTAGCGGCATTACCCTCGATAGTGTTGTGGGTTATCGTCGGGTTCGATAAGGCGCAGTAAATCCCGCCTGCACCGCCCTCAGTAGACGAATTATTGCTTATGGTGTTACTATCTATAACGGCATTCGAATTATAGCTGCAATTAATGCCGCCTGTCTCCGTGCCCCAATTATCAGTTATCGTGTTGTGGTTTACGGTGGGGCTGCTATTGTCACAATGAATGCCGCCGCTGTAGCGAGCAGAATTATTCGTGATTGTATTGTGCGTTATAGTGGGGCTGCTGTTTTCACAGTAGATACCCCCCCCACGGCCATCAGAACCACTACCTTCCGCCTTCCCATATTCAATCCGACAGTAGGATAGTTGGCAGCCATCCTGCGCGTCGATCAATCGGATACCATGCCAGCCCGTGGACGGATCGGCTGCGGTGAATAGAATGGAGTCACTTTCCGTTCCGTTTGCTTCCAGGCAACCGTAAACGATAAACTTATAGTGTCCCTGGAATATCACCTGGACGCTGTCGTGAATGTACAGCGTAGAATCAACGGGCACGAAGATCTCGCCGTTGACGTTGTAAGGGTTTCCCGAAGCATACCAGTGACCATACACCGGGCCCGGGCCAACTTCGGTGGCGGCAGCGGTCAGCGGAGACAACACGACCGCCACCAGTAGGATGGTAACTAAGCTCCTCATGGGAACCTCCTTAGAGTTAAGGGTTAGTTGTTAAGAAGCGCTATATTGCCGTAGCTTTTCTAGAATTTTCAGACAGTATATGATTTTCGGATAGCATCGGTCAAGAGAAAAATCTGTCTTTTTTCAGCAATCTCGGAGGAGTGATCTGTAACTCTTAATTGGCTGTTGGTAGTGGCCGGCAGTCCATCCCACACCGCCTGGTTCACCCATTGGAGGTGGTCAACTTCAGCAGCCGGGTAGGTTCCCACCATTCTGCCTAAATCTGAAAAGATCTGGAATCCTATTGTTCTCTTGACAACTTTTGTGCGTTTACTTGGTAAAGAGCAGAGAGCCTTGCTGCAATAATGACAGAAGTGCACGCCACATTGCCACAAAGAGTAAAAAAGATACACCTTTTCTCTTTTTAAGTTGACAAATTGCCAATTAAATCGTAAAATAGGGTACCCCATGCTGAAAATGAACTTTTTGATCTTGCCGAACCGTTCCCTGGTCGGGAAACGGCAATTCTCTTTCTGCAAATCTCTATGCTCGGGGAGGTGGACTTAAGCTCCTCGGAAGTCTCCCAAAATAAGACATGCTTGGACTGGTAAATAACAAGTTCGTCATCGGCAGGGAGGAATTCTATCCCTTTTCAGCGGAGATGCACTACTTCCGGGTGAACAAGAGGTACTGGTCGGTCTGTTTTGAGCGGATCCGGAGAGCTGGCTTCCGTGTTATCTCTACCTATGTCCCCTGGAATCTTCACGAATCAGAGCTGGGGAGCTTCGATTTCATCGGCCCCACCGACCCCCGCAAGGACATTTTGGTCTTTCTGGAGCTGGCGCGGGAGTTCGGATTCAAGATCATTCTCAGGCCGGGTCCGTGGATTGGCGCCGAGTGGAAAAACGGAGGCCTTCCGGATTTCGTCCTGAGAGACAAAGAGGCCACTGCCAAATCGCCGGGTGGAGAGGAGGTGAGCGCTCACAACACCGTGGGGGTGAGTGCGGGGAAAGTGCCCTGCTATTTGCATCCGGTCTATTTGGCTCACATCAAGAGGTATTTCAGCGCCTTGGTGGAGGCCATTCAGAACTATATCTATCCAAAGGGACCGGTCTTTTTGATCCAGATCGACAATTACGCCGACTTCGGAGGTAGCACCGGGATTTTTGAGGCCGATTACAGTCATCTTGTCAGCAAAGAGCTTTATCCCCAGTTTCTGCAGGAGAAGTATCAAAGCATAACCAACCTGAACAAGAACTATCGCAAGAACTTCCGGAGTTTCACGGAGCTGGAACCCCCCCGGAGGCTAACCTTAAGAAAACCCGAAGATCTGTTGAAATACTTCGATTGGATGGACTTTAAGGAGTGGTCCTCGGCCTCATATATCAGTCGCCTCCGGGAGAGATTGGAGTCTTTGGGGGTGGGCTCCATGTTCTCTACTAATGTCCGGTTGGACTTCCCGACCAGCGCTAAGCTTCTGGGGGAACAGAAGGTTTTGGTGGGGGCAGATCTCTCCTGGCCCCGGGATTTGCCGCGGTTAACTCGCCAACTGCGCTATATGAAGACCAATCTGAGCTTCCCCTGGGCCTCCTCCTTCAGTAGTGGAAAAGCCGCGGATGATCCTGAAACTGAGAGCAGATATCGCCCCACCGACTTGAAGACCTCCAGAAGACTTCTGACGGCCTCGCTATCTGCAGGCTTGAAGGGTTTGAACTATTACATGTTCGTGGAGAGAGACCACTGGTATGGGGCCCCTCTGGGGAGTGACGGAGAGGTGAGGTCAAACTACGAATTGGCCAAGAATCTGAATTTCACCCTGGAGAGGATGCAGTTTGAGAGTCTCCGAAGCCTCGCCCAGGTGGGGGTTGCCAGCTACCGTCCCTACCTGCGTTACAGTCACCTTGAGGCTTCCGCCGGAGGTGGGGCCGCCTCCAGGCGGAGAAGGCCCTTTGGTTACCTGAAAGAGTTAGTGGATACCACTTTCTCCGATATTTGCGGGGGTCTCTCCTCCTTACATTTTGACTACGGGGTGCCGGATTTCGACTTCCCGGAGAGTTTCGATGACTTCCGGTTGGTGTTCGTTCCGGTAGGGGAGTTTATGGACTCCGATACCCAGCAGTTCTTAATTGAGCTGGCGAGGCAAGGGAAGATCATTGTCCTGGTCGGACTTTTGCCGAAGTTGGACGAAAAGATGCGCAGCGGTGGGCTTCTCTCCGAGAAGCTGGGCCTGAAGACTAAGCCCGGGCGCAGACCCGCCTCTATAGAGGCATACGGGGAGAGATTTCCGGCGCTCACCTTCGGTGAAATCAGCAAGAAGCGCGGGGGCGCAAAAGTAATTGCCAGGGAGAAGACGCATCTTCTGGGCGTGAGCAAGAAGGTTGGGAAGGGGGAGATTTATCTTTTCACCTTTGATGTCGCCCCGATGCTTAACCCTCAGAAGACCATCTTCTTCCATAATCTTCTTGTCGAGAACAAGATCGCTACTCCGGTCGGCTGTTCGGACCCGGCGGTCCAGATTGTCGTCCAGGCGGGCCCCAAAACGGTGGTCATTTATCTTCTCGGCCCCGAGGCGGGGGAGGAGGGTTCTACCGCCGGCACCAGAAAGCTGATAATCACGCTAGATTGCAAGATGTTGGGAATTACAGCTGCACGCGTCAGGTTGATCGATCTCTTGGGCGAGGGGAAGATTATTACCTCCTCTAAGGAGCTCTCCTCCGGGCTGCTCTTGGAAATTGAAAACGGGGACAGCCGGATTTATCTGGCCAATAAGAAATAGCAGTCAATAACCAGTAACCCGCAATTCCAAAGTAGGGCAATTAAGCTTCGGGCTAAGCCGGTCACTTCACCAGCATCATCCTCCGGGTCTCGGTGAAATCTCCTGCGGTGACCTTGTAGAAGTATAGACCAGAGGAGACCTCAGAAGCATCCCAGGCAACTGACCTGTAGCCAGCCTGCTGTTTGCTGTCTACTAGTATGGCCACCTTCTGGCCGAGGAGGTTGTACACCTCCAGCTTCACATGACTGTCAACGGGCAACTGATACTCGATCACGGTGCTGGCGTTGAAGGGATTAGGATAGTTACCGAGCAAGGCGAACTCTGTGGGAAGGTCAACCTCACCTCCCTCCAGGAACGAACCTGTCAGCGTCCAATCGCTCACTCCAGGTCTACGCACTCCCTCTGCGGTCACCTCGAATGGGAAATAGGACGAATCAATGACCACCGCGGGGTAGTCCCCTACATACCCGTAATAGATGTACTCATCAGAGATCGGGGCGTTATTCGGGATGTTCTGGTTCAAGTGAGCACTTCGTGACTGGTAAGGGTTGAAGGGGATGTTGCTGTAGTCTCTCAACGGTCCATACATGCCGACTCCGGGGACGTAGGCCATAAGCCAGATGTCTACTGTCTGATGAACGTCAGTATTGTTGGTGACGCTGCCGGTAAAGCCAAAGGACCCACCGCGAGGCACGACGACCGGCGACTGATCGGGTACCAACTCAATCGAGACTGCTGTCGTGGTTGAAAGATTGATCAATACTGAGACATTGTCGGAGCCAACATTAGCCACGGCTAGGTCATTGTCGCCATCGCCATCGAGGTCAACCGCGAAAACTGAAGTAGGCCAATGCCCGACCCCGTAATTAACCGCCGCCTGAAATGTCCCGTCACCGTTGTTCAGAAGGATTGAGACATTGTTGGAGCCATTAGCCACGGCCAGGTCATTGTCGCCATCGTCATCGAGGTCAACCGCGAAAACTGAATGAGGACTATCCCCGGCCCCGTAATTAACCGCCTCCTGAAATGTCCCGTCACCGTTGTTCAGAAGGACTGAGACATTGTCGGAATCCCAATTAGCCGCGGCCAGGTCATTGTCGCCATCGCCATCCAGATCAACCGCGAAAACTGAAGAAGGCCAACCCCCGGTCCCGTAATTAACCGCCGCCTGAAATGTCCCGTCACCGTTGTTCAGAAGGACTGAGACACTGTCGGAATAACTATTGGCCACGGTCAGGTCATTGTCGCCATCGCCATCGAGGTCAACCGCGAAAACTGACTCAGGCCAACCGCCGGCCCCGTAATTAACCGCCTCCTGAAATGTCCCGTCTCCGTTATTCAGAAGGACTGAGACATTGCCTGAGCCACCATTAGCCACGGCCAGGTCATTGTCGCCATCGTCATCGAGGTCAACCGCGAAAACTGACCAAGGTTCATCCCCGGCCCCGTAATTAACCGCCTGCTGAAATGTCCCGTCGCCGTTATTCAGAAGGACTGAGACATTGTCGGAGCGAGTATTAGCCGCGGCCAGGTCATTGTCGCCATCGCCATCGAGGTCAACCGCGAAAACTGAAGAAGGATAATCCCCGGTCCCGTAATTAACTGGCTCCTGAAATGTCCCGTCTCCTTTATGCAGAAGGTCTGAGAGATTGTCTGAGTAACTATTTGCCACGGCCAGGTCATTGTCGCCATCGCCATCGAGGTCAACCGCGAAAACTGAATAAGGATAATCCCCGGTCCCGTAATTAACTGGCTCCTGAAATGTCCCGTCTCC
>JAUWHO010000037.1 GCA_030605835.1 Candidatus Zixiibacteriota bacterium
GGGGGAAGAGATTCAAGATTGTCAACCACGGAGAGATCGCCTCCAAGTATGGGTTTTTGGACAAGCACGGTATAATTCAAACCTCTGAGGCTGCTCTGGATTTTGAGCCCGAGGTGGTCTTCGTCCTGGAGTGCCCGGACCTCTCTCGAGTCGGTTCCGTAGAGAAGATGATTCCCGAAGGTGCCCTGCTGATCAATATCGATCACCATCAGGATAACAGCGGCTTCGGCGATATTAACTGGGTGGATCTGAAAGCCTCCGCGGTGGGGGAGATGGTATACGACCTTTTGATTTCCGCCGGACACCATTTGAGCCCCGATGCCGCCGAACAGATTTACACCGCCATCCTCACCGACACCGGCAGGTTCAGGTTCCGCGGCACCAGCCCCCGCTCTCTGAATATCTGTGCGAAGTTGCTGAGACTTGGGGTTGACCCCGAGAAGATCACCGACAGAATCTACTTCAGCCATGGCGAGGCCAACCTGAGGCTTCTGGGAGACCTGATCCGGCGGATGGAGGTGTTCTTCGGAGGGCGAGCCTGTGTTCTCTCCTTGAGCAATGGAGATTTAGAAAGATTCAATGCCAGCTTTGCCGACACCGAAGGGTTCGTGGATTACACCCAGTACCTGGAGGGTGTGGAGGTCGGAATTCTCTTCAAAGAGATAGCTCCGGGAGTCACTAAAGCCTCCATGAGATCCAACGATGCTTTTAATCTGATTCCCTTCGTCAAGAACTTCGGCGGCGGTGGGCACAAGGGTGCCGCCGGTTGCACCATATACAAGCCCTTAGAGGAGGCCAAAAGGCTCATCTTGGGGCATCTGAAAAAGTGTTTTGATCGTGGAACTTGACGGGCTCTTGAAGGTCGACAAACGCAAGGGGTGGAGCTCGCACGATGTGGTCGCCTATTTGAGGAAGCATTTAAAGATCGGCAAGGTCGGGCACTCTGGAACCTTAGACCCCCTGGCCACGGGACTGCTTCTGATGGGTTTGGGGAGGGCCACCAGGCTTCTGCCCTATCTCGTTGGTCTGAATAAGGAATACAGAGTGGTGTTTAAGTTGGGTCAGACTACTGACACCTATGACGCCTTTGGCTCCATTAAGGAGGTTAACCCCATCGAGCATCTCCGGGAGGAGGAGATAGAAGAGGCCATCCTCGCTTTCCAGGGAGTGCAGACTCAGCTCCCCCCGCCTTATTCGGCGGTCAAGGTCGGGGGCAAGAAGCTGTATGAATATGCCCGCAGGGGAGAGGAGGTTGAACCTGCTCCCCGGGTGGTTGAAATCAAAAGGATCCAGGTTCGTTCGATCGAGCTCCCCCTGGTGGAGGCGGAGCTATCCTGTTCGAAGGGAACCTATATCCGCAGCATCGCCAACAAACTGGGCGAGAATCTGGGCGTGGGAGCTCACGTTTTGGAATTGACCCGCATTCGGGTGGGCCCCTTTGAGTTGCCCGGCTCTCTGACGATCAAGAGACAGGAAGGCGATTCTTTGAGAGACCTGGTCTTAAGCAGGCTTCTTCCCTTCGATCAGATTCTGGATTTCATGCCCACGCTCGTCATCAGGGAAGAGCATCGGGAGATGATTCTGCACGGTCGTCCGCTGCTTCAGGAGTACTTTCAGGATTTCAACGGGCTCTCGGAGTCGGGTTACGCCGTGATCAAGGATAAGAGCAGCAGACTTTTGGCGGTTATCAGGGCTCGCCGAGAGAGCGAACGGGGAACCCCGCAGGCGGTTTCCGATTTCAAGTATTGCCGGGTCTTCTTGGGCTCGGGTTGAATCGAGAATGAACGTTCACTACGACATCTTCGAGACCGGGCTTATTCGCTACAAGAAGCCGGTGGTGACCCTGGGGACTTTCGACGGGGTTCATCTGGGGCATCGCGGTTTGATAGAGAAGGTGTTGAAGGAGGCGATGTCCCGCTCCACCAGAGCTGTGGTGCTCACCTTCGAGCCCCATCCCAGAACCGTCATCTCCCCGAATGAGGCCCCGAAGCTTCTGACCACCCTGGTTGAAAAACTGAAGCGTTTCGAGGAGATGGGGGTGGAGGAGGTCGCGATTCTGAGATTTGACCTCAATCTGTCGGAACTTGAAGCGGTTTCCTTCGTAAGACAGGTCTTGATAAGGAAACTCGATTTGGGGAAGTTAATTATCGGATACGACCACTGCTTTGGCAAAGATCGTTCCGGCGGCATCGCGCTGCTCAAAAAGCTGAGCAAGGAGTTCATCTTCGACCTCGAGGTATTCGGCCCGGTTCATCATCGGGGAGAACCGATCTCCAGCTCCCGAATCCGCAAGGCCATCTCCGCCGGGGAGTTCGATGAGGCCTTACAGATGCTGGGGCAGGACTATCTGGTCTCGGGCGAGAGGGTGCCGGGGAAGGGGAGAGGCAGAAAACTTGGCTTTCCCACCCTGAATATGTCGACCGTGGAATATAAGCTCTTGCCCCCGGAGGGGGTCTATGCCTCCAGGGTTGAAATCGGTCGTAAGCGTCTCGGGGGCATGACTTGCATCGGCACCCGTCCCACCTTCGGAGAGAGCCAGCGCTCTTTGGAGGTTCATCTGTTTGACTACGAGACCGGGGCGCAGGCTGCCGGTTCAGAGGAGAACAATCGGCAGGTGCACATTTACACTGAGAAGTATATACGTCCCAATATCAAGTTCGCTTCTCCGGAGGAGCTAGTCGAACAGCTTAAGAAGGACGAGAAGAACATAAGGAAACTGTTGGAAGAAGGTCAATAAATCCAGAATATTGAAATCAGCTTAACGGGAGGAAGATTTGCCGCTGAACAAAGAGGAAATTGAGAAGATCACTAAAGAGCATCAGAAGCACGACCGCGATTGCGGTTCCACCTCAGTGCAGGTTGCGCTTCTGACCAAGAGGATCAAAGACCTAACCGAGCACCTGAAGGAACACAAAAAGGACCATCACTCCCGCTTGGGTCTTTTGAAGATGGTGGGACAGAGGCGCCGTCTCTTAAACTACCTGCGGAGAACCAACCCGGAGGGGTATAATCAGCTAATCGAGAGCCTGGGCTTGCGGAAATAGTCTTGGGAGGACTAATGCTTGAACGTGTGGAATTGGAACTGGGGGGCAAACGTCTGATCATCGAGACCGGACATATCGGCAGACAAGCAGATGGGGCCGTAACGGTCCGGCTGGAAGACACGATGTTGCTGGCGACCGCGGTCGCCTCCAAGAAACCCTTGGAGGGCAGGGATTTTCTTCCCCTCACGGTCGACTATCGCGAGAGGGCGTATGCCGCCGGCAAGATTCCGGGAGGGTTTTTCAAGAGGGAGGGACGACCCAGCGAGAAAGAGATCCTCTCCTCGAGGTTGATTGACCGGCCCTTAAGACCCCTTTTCCCCGAGGGCTACTTCAACGAGATTCAAATAACGGCGTTGGTTTTGTCCTCGGATCAGCAGAACGACGCTGATGTGCTGGGAATCATCGGGGCTTCGACAGCTCTCTCTATATCCAGCATCCCCTTTACCACTCCGGTGGGGGCAGTCAGGATCGGGCGCCTGGGAGGGGAATTCGTTGTCAATCCCACCTTCACCCAGCTGGAATCCAGTGACATGAACTTAGTGATTGCCGGCACCAAGTCTCACATCAATATGGTAGAGGGCGGTTGTCGCGAGCTTCCCGAGAAGGTGATAGTGGAAGCCTTAGAGCTGGGACACCAGAAGATTAAGGAAGTGATCGAACTCCAGGAACGGCTGGTCGCGGTCGCCGGAAAGGAAAAAGCCAAATTCGAAGCTCCCGAGATCCCGGTGGAGCTGTCGGCGAAGGTGACCGAGCGCTGTGCCCGGAAGATCCAGAGCGCCCACGGTATCTCCGACAAAAAGGAAAGAGAGGATTCTATCGACTCCCTGGTGGAGGAGACCGTTAACGCTCTCGGTGAGACCTTCCCCGAAAGTGAGCTGACAATCAAAGGGCTCATTCACGAGCTGGAGAGAAAGGATGCCCGGCGGTTGATAATCGAGGAAAACCGGCGTCTGGATGGAAGGGGTTTTTCGGAGATTCGCCCCATTAGCTCTGAGGTGGGAATCCTACCTCGAGCTCACGGCTCCGCGATTTTCACCCGGGGGCAGACTCAGGCTCTCGTGGCTATAACTCTGGGCACCAAAATGGATGAACAGAAAATAGATGATCTGGAGGGAGAATCCTTCAAAAGTTATATGCTCCACTATAATTTCCCCTCGTTCTCAGTTGGGGAGACACGACCCAGCCGCGGGCCCGGACGACGGGAGGTAGGACACGGAGTTCTGGCGGAGAGGGCCATTGAGCCGGTGATTCCCAGAGAGGAGACCTTCCCATACACTGTCAGGATCGTCTCGGACATTCTGGAATCCAACGGTTCCTCCTCGATGGCCACTGTTTGCGGCGGTTCTCTGTCGCTGATGGACGCCGGGATTCCGATAAAATCAGCGGTGGCGGGAATTGCCATGGGCCTGATAAAGGAGGGAGAGAGAGTGGCGATTCTCACCGATATCTTGGGTGCCGAAGATCATCACGGGGATATGGACTTCAAAGTTGCCGGCACTGCCCAGGGGATCACCGCCTTCCAGATGGACGTAAAAATCAGCGGCTTAGACCTGGATATCATCGCCGAGGCTTTGGAGAAAGCCCGGGAGGCGAGGCTGGCGGTCCTTGAGAGCATGAATCAAAGCATATCCCAACCCCGTCCCGATCTCTCCCCCTATGCTCCCCGAATCATCTTCTTAAAGATCAAGCCGGAGAAAATCGGGGATGTGATTGGGACCGGCGGGAAGATCATCCGCGGCATCATCGAAAAATCCGGAGCCAAAGTCGACATCGAGGATGACGGCACCGTCCTGATCGCCTCCGTGGACCAAAAGGCTGGAGAGATGGCAAGGGATATGGTTCTGCAGTTGGTGGAGGAGCCGGAGATTGGGAAAACTTACAGGGGAAAAGTCAAAAGGATCACCACCTTCGGTGCCTTCGTGGAGATACTGCCGAACCAGGACGGGCTGTTGCACATCTCCGAGATCGACTTCCAGCGCGTCAACCGCGTCGAGGACTTTCTGAAGCTCGGAGATGACGTCACCGTGAAGGTGATCGGCATCGACCCCGAGGGCAAAATCCGCCTGTCTCGCAAAGCCTGTCTGGCCGGCTCCGGAGACCGGGTGGGGAGAGGACAGTGACAAACAAAAGGGCGAAGGGTATGTCTCTCCGGGGGCATTCTGAGAGTTTTAAGAAAACGATTCTGCCCAATGGCCTCCGAATAGTGGCGGAGAAGATTCCTCACGTGCGCTCGGTTTCATTCGGGGTGTGGGTGGATGTCGGCTCCCGGGATGAGAAGTTGGAAAAAAACGGCATTTCCCACTTCGCCGAGCATATGGTTTTCAAGGGAACCAAGACCAGAAGCGCGCAGCAAATTGCCCAGTCCTTGGAGTCGGTGGGGGGACACTTAAACGCCTTCACCAGCAGAGAACAGACCTGCTATTACGCCAAGGTGCTGGATGAAAACCTCCCCCAGGCAGTGGAGATTATCGCTGATATTTTGAGAAATTCTGTCCTCCGGGAAGAGGATGTGAAAAAGGAGAAGAAAGTCATTTTAGAGGAGATAAAAGACGTCGCCGATTCTCCGGCGGAGATGATCCACGACCTGTTTGCTTTGAGCCTGTGGTCGAATCACTCCTTGGGCTACCCCGTGATGGGGAAGGCAAAGAGCGTCCGCGGTTTCAGCCGCACTGATCTGGTGAGTTTCATGCGACACAACTACTCTCCTCGGAGGATCGTCGTCGCCGCCTCCGGGAATCTGGAGCACCAACGGCTAATCCAAGACATAGAAACGCTTTTCCCCTTTAGAACAGATCGAGGGAGGAGCCTCCAGCGCTCCAGCCCGAGGGCAGCGAAGAATGTGAGGTTTAAGAGAAAAAAGACCGCTCAGGTTCATCTCTGCTTGGGTTTTCCCTCCTTTCCCTTCTCCGACCCGGGCAGGCCAGCTCTGTCGGTTTTGAATAACATCGTCGGGGCCGGAATGAGCTCCCGGCTTTTCCAGAAGGTGAGGGAGGAGAAAAGCCTGGTTTACACCATTTATTCTTACATCGATTTCTACCAGGACACCGGCATTCTCGGGATATACTATGCCACCAGCGAGCGTCAAATCAGGCAGGCTCTCAGTCTCGTAATCGAGGAGCTTGAAAACCTCAAAGCTGGGAAACTGAGCGAGTCCGAGCTCACGGGCGCCAAGAATCAGCTCAAGGGACAACTGATGTTGGGGTTGGAGAGCACCTCCAACAGGATGCACCGCATCGCAAAACATGAGCTTTTGGTGGGCAGGTTCATCAACCTGGATGAAAGCTTGAATCTCATCGATGGGGTAACCATCGAGGAGGTGGTTGCGGTGGCCAACCGGGTCTTTGACCCGGAGCGCTCCTGTCTGGCGGGTTTGGGACCGGTCAACAGGGGCTCCCTGAATGGCCTCTCCTGGTTCAAATAGGGACCTGTGTGGCTCACCGCCTCTTTTCGCGACATGAGATTCCCCGCACTAAAAGATTTCAAGTCGATTCTCTCTCCCGATAATTGAGGTCTCCATTTCACGCCGGACCATCTGAAAGGATGAGTTAACAAATTGTGACCATGCCTGCAGTCTACGTAAAGGAGATAGGAAAATTCAACGGGCAAGAGGTGACGGTTCGCGGCTGGCTGTACAACAAGCGCTCCAGCGGTAAGATCCGATTCCTGCTGGTGAGGGACGGCACCGGGCTTATTCAGTGCGTTTTGGACAGAAGCTCGATATCGCCCGAAGTCTTCGATAGCTACGAGAAACTGAGTCAGGAATCATCCTTGATGGTGACGGGAAAGGTCAGGGAGGACAAACGCGCCCCCGGCGGTTACGAGCTGAATCTCTCTGACGTGGAAGTGGTGCAGGTAGCCATCGATTACCCCATCTCGCCCAAGGAACACGGGGTCGAATTCCTGATGGATCGTCGTCATCTATGGCTCCGGAGCTCACGCCAACAGACAATCCTCAAGCTGAGAAACGAGATAATCAAGGCCATCCGGGATTATTTCTACGAGAATGATTTCATCCTTATAGACACTCCGATTCTGACCGGCTCTATCGGAGAGACGGCGGCGACACTCTTCTCCACCGAATATTTCAACCTCGGTAAAGCGTATCTGGCCCAGACCGGACAGCTTTATGTAGAGGCCGCCTGTGTGGCATTTGGAAAGGTCTACTGCTTTGGACCCACTTTCAGGGCCGAAAAATCCAAGACCAGGCGGCACCTCACCGAGTTCTGGATGGTGGAGGGGGAAATGGCCTATTACGATCATAACGACAACATGGATGTCCAGGAAGAGCTGGTAGTCTACGTCGTCGAGAGGATTTTAGAGAAAAAGAGGGCCGAGCTGGAGTCTCTGGGACGCGATCTATCTCCTCTGGAAAACGTGAAGAAGCCCTTTGCTCGAATCCTGTATGATGAAGCCATCAAGATTCTGCAGAAGAAGGGAAGTAAGATACAGTGGGGAGATGACCTCGGCGGAGAGGATGAAACCGTACTGGCAAATGAGTTCGACCGCCCAGTCTTCATCAGCTGCTACCCTAAAGAGGTCAAAGCCTTCTATATGAAGCCGAATCCGGATGACCCCAGAACCTCTCTTTGCAATGACCTGTTGGCTCCAGAAGGTTACGGAGAGATAATTGGCGCCTCCCAGAGAAACGACGATTACGATAGCTTGCTGGCGCGGATAAAAGAGGAGAAGTTGCCGGTTGATGCCTACGAGTGGTACCTGGACTTGAGGAAATACGGTTCTGTGCCCCACTCAGGCTTTGGCCTGGGACTGGAAAGGACCGTGGCCTGGATTTGCGGCGTGAAACACATCCGCGAATCAATCCCGTTTCCGAGAACAATCTATCGACTGTATCCATAATAGGCAAGGGGTGGGGGGGACCGTGAACCATGAACTATGAACCATCATTGACGCCCTTCAGGGCGTCAAAGTAGCGGAAGCCTTCAGGTTTCCGTCGGGCGGAAAATGGAGAAAAACAGAGACGACGTCCAGCCAATCATCGATGAGCTGAAACGAGAGCTGCAGAGGATATACAGAGATCGACTGAAAGGAGTTGTACTGTACGGTTCCTATGCGCGTGGAGAGGCCACCGAGGACTCCGACATCGATATCCTGGTGGTAGTCGATGAAGTTGACAATCCCTTCACGGAGAGTAGAAGGTTTTCTGAAATTGTGTGGCGTATTTCGCTTGAAAACGATATCGTCATCTCTGCTATTGCGGTTGACTCCGATAAGTTTGAGAACAGCGAATTACCGGTATTCGCCATCGCCAGGGAGGAGGGCGTAAGGGTTTGAACGATGAGGTAAAAGCTTTGATGCATAAGGCAACTGAAAGTCTAGAAGCGGCCACCATCCTCAAAGAAGAAGATTTTTTCGACTTCTCAGTCTCTCGAGCATACTACCCCATGTTTTACGCTGCTGAAGCCCTCCTACTTACAAAAAGACTGAGATTCTCAAAGCACCAGGCAGTAATTGCCGCATTCGGAAAGCACTTCGCGAAGAATAACTTGCTACCTAAGGACTTCCACCGCTACCTCCTCGATGCCTTTAGGGACAGGCTCGAAGGGGACTATGGTCCCTGGGGAGAGATCACCAGAGAAATGGCGGAGGAAACTCTGAATAATGCAAAGATGTTCTTGGATGAGACCTCCAAATTCATCAAAAGAGAGGGATTCGACATCTAAGACTTGAGAACACAACACAGACTGAATGTCATAGACCCAGCATACGATGAAATCGAAGCGTGCAACACACTACCCCTTCTGGGAAATAGAACCCAAGTGGCAAAAAATCTGGGAGGAGAAAAAACTCTACTCCCTGGATTTGAACGACAACACTGGCAAGCTTTACTGTCTGGTGATGTTCATCTACCCTTCGGCGGACAAGCTACACATCGGGCATTGGTATAATTACGGACCCACCGACACCTGGGCACGTTATAAGAGACTTTGTGGCTACCGGGTTTTCGAGCCAATGGGATATGACGCCTTCGGTCTGCCGGCAGAGAACTATGCCATTCAGAGGGGAGTTCATCCCGCCAAATCGACAGCGGAGAACATCGCCTATATTCGCGATCAATTGAAAGCTATCGGGGCCATGTACGATTGGTCCAAGGAGGTCGACACCTCCGATCCCGAATACTACAAATGGACTCAGTGGATATTTCTGAAGCTTTATGAGAAGGGATTAGCCTATCGCAAAAGGGCCCCGGTGAACTGGTGTCCGAGCTGTGTGACCGTCCTGGCAAATGAGCAGGTCGTAGAGGGGTGTTGCGAGAGATGTGACAGCCCTGTCACCAAAAAAGACTTAGTGCAGTGGTTTTTCAAAATCACCGGCTATGCGGAGCGGTTATTGCAGAACCACTCCAGGTTGGACTGGCCCCAAAAAACTATCGCCATGCAAAAAAACTGGATCGGGAGAAGTGAGGGGACCCAGATCATCTTTGAAGTCACCGGGAGAGGGGACAAACTGCCGGTATTCACCACCCGCGCTGACACTATCTTCGGGGTCACTTACATGGTGTTGGCGCCGGAACATCCTCTGGTCAAAGAAATAACGACCGCGGAGAATAGGGGAGAGGTTGAAAAATACATAGAACAGGCCCGTCGGCTGACGGAGATCGAGAGAAGCTCAACCGTCAAGCAGAAGACCGGCGTTTTCACTGGTGCTTATGCAATCAATCCTGTCAATAATGAGAAAATCCCCATCTGGGTTGCTGATTATGTCTTGCTGACCTACGGTACCGGGGCAGTGATGGCGGTTCCCGGTCACGACCAGAGAGATTTCGAGTTCGCAAAGGAGTTCAATCTACCTATCCGAGAGGTCATCACGCCCGAGAAGGGGAAGTCTCAAGGAGAGCTGGAGGTCGCCTTCGTCAATTACGGCTATATGTACAACTCCGGTGAATTCGAAAAGTTACCTTCAAAGGAAGGGATGGAGAGGGTCTCTGAGTTCTTGGAATCTATGGGCCGTGGTAAGAAAACTGTCAGCTATAAGCTGAGGGACTGGCTCATCTCCCGGCAGAGATATTGGGGCGCTCCCATTCCGATCATACATTGTCCAAAATGTGGAGAGGTTCCGGTCTCGGAGAAAGATCTGCCGGTCAGATTGCCGGAGCTGGTCGATTTCAAGCCTACCGGGAGTGGAAAGTCTCCCTTAGCCACCTCTTCTGAATTCGTTAATATCGAATGCCCGAAGTGCGGCGGGAAGGCTCACCGGGACACTGAGACTATGGATACCTTCGTCGACTCCTCCTGGTATTTCCTGAGGTTCCTTGACCCACACCATAAGGAGGGACCCTTCAATCCCGCACTGTCCGAAAAATGGCTCCCTGTTGATCAATATGTCGGCGGAGCCGAGCACGCGGTGATGCACCTCATGTATGCGCGCTTCATCAACATGTTTCTATATGACCAGGGTTATATCGATTTTGAAGAGCCCTTTCCGAGGTTGAGACACCAGGGAGTCATCACCAACAAAGGGGTAAGGATGTCCAAATCCAGGGGCAACGTCATCATGCCCGATGATTCCGTGAAGAAGTACGGCTCCGACACCTTCCGGATGTATCTGATGTTCATGGGCTCCTACGAGGAGGGTGGCGACTGGGATGATTCCGGCATAAACGGCGTGGCGCGCTTTCTAGGACGAATATACCGTCTATATACCCAGTATGATAACAAGTTAGGTGATATAGCTAATGTAACCCCTCAAGCCGACCAATTGTCTGAACCTGAGCGTGCGCTCTATCTCAAACTGAACCAGACCATCAAGAGAGTCGGTGAGGACATAGATTCGAACGCCTATAACACCGCCATCGCCGCCCTGATGGAGCTATTCAACCAGGTCGCTCAATTCAGGGAGACCGGCACCCAAAGCCCCGTCCTGCTGTTTACGCTTGACAGAGCTTTGATTCTGCTGGCTCCGGTGGCTCCACACGTGTCAGAGGAGCTCTGGGAGAGAACTGGCCACACAGACAGCATCTTCAACGGTCGCTGGCCGGAATACAACTCCGACTGGATTCAGGCCGAGGAGATCGAGATGGTAATCCAGGTCAACGGCAAGCTGAGGGCGTCTCTTAGAGTGCCTGTAGACATATCTGAACAGGACTTCAAGGAAAAAGCCCTTGCCCATGAGAAAATAAAAGCTTACACGGAAGGTAAGGAGATACAGAAGGCCATCTTCGTCAAAAACAAGCTCCTCAACGTAGTAGTCAAATAACATCTCAAAACCCTCTCAAAACGCATAGACCGGCCTTTCGAGACCGGTTTTCTGTTGCTCTAAGACCAAGTAAGCACATCTTGAGTGTGAAAAACTGTAAATTGCAGCTAACAGTTTGTTCCCTTTGGGGTTAGAGAGTTATTCACATTTTCATAACTTTACATAATATATCTTATGGGATGTTGTCAGAATTGTCCACATCCCGCCAACTATCTCTCGCCTCTCCCCTGCCAAGATCACGACCCACCGGAACCCTGCTTCTGTGAATGCTGACCAGCGCTGTTCAGGTTCAGATTCCTGGTTTTTTTCCTTGACAGATGGCGAAAACCACGTTAAATGAAGTATGTATAGTGGGATCACAGATGCTTTCTCGTTTTGCCATACTAGGGCCTGCCGTTCTGCTCGCTTTTCTTTTACTCGCTTGCTCGCTCTCTAACGCCGCGGCGCCACTACCTGAAGACCACGACACCTTCTGGGAATACCGTGTGATCGGAGACCGGATTCTGCTGAAGAACCCAAACGCCACTGTAGAGCGCATTTCTTCTGTGTACAAAGGCCACGACGGCCTGGGCATAACCTGGTGGGGCGAGGATATACGATTGACTTTCGATGACTGGAGTGCCCATCATCCACATGCGGTGGTACGGGGCCCTTACTTACATGTCACGTGGATGGATGACCGAAGAGGCGGGCAGTACAAGTCCTTCTACAAGCGCAGCACCGACCTCGGATACAGCTGGGAGCAGGACCTTGTTATTTCGGACACCCTTCAAGTGCAGCAGCATACACCACCTGACATCGCTTTTAGCACCAATTACCTGCACGCTGTTTGGGGCTATTCCTGGAAGCCGATCTCGGAGGATGGCCATATCTATTACCGCCGCAGCCTGGACAATGGTGCGACCTGGGAAGACACTTACTACCTGAGTTCTTATGAGATGCAGTCAAAACCTTCGATCGCTACACTAGGAGATACCCTCTATGTCGTTTTCACCCGCACGATCGAGCGGCACGACAGCACCTTCCCTGAAATCCACTTAAGGAAGAGCTACAATGAGGGTGCAACCTGGACGGAGCCGCGCATTATTGCCGACTACTATCCGCAGTTGACCAGTGGTGTGCTTCGTGCCAATGAGGCGGGCTTGCACTATGTTTTCCAGCACAAGGACAACTTTGATGAGCCGGGGAATCCGTATCGGTCTCAAGAGATATTCTATATTCATAGTCCGGACCGGGACACTACCTGGACAGATCCGATATTCGTTTCCCACCGTGACAGCATTCATTCTCAGTGGCCTTCGATGTGCGTGGATAACGAAGGTACCGTTCACATCACCTGGTTTGACTATAAGTTCTCACCCCATGGCTCGATGGGAGACATCTTCTATGCAAACAGCAAGGACAATGGCCAGACCTGGGAAGAAATCCAGTTCCTCACCGATGCCCACGGGACCACATGGTCCAACATCATTTCGCGCGGCGACCATCTCTATCTGGTCTGGCAAGATGAGCGTCACGGCAGCCGCAACAATGAAGTCTATTTCAGGCACAGCCCGGAGCGGGGAAAATGCTAGGATCCGGAGATAAGACTCACCCGAGCGGACAATGAGTCACTCTGGAGCGTCATCGCTGAGCAGCATGATACTCTGTATGTGTTCTGGACGGATTCCCGGGACGACCCCACAAACCGGCATGAGGAGCTCTATTTCAAGAGAGGTTATTTGGAAGGTACAGGGGTATCAGAATCGCCTCCCTCACAGCACAGTTTGTATCTGACCGCCTACCCGAATCCCTTCAACGAGAAGGTGATTCTGCGATATGGAATTGCTGGAGATTATCGAGATCAAAGGGTGTTATTGAAAATATACAATGTCCGCGGTCAGTTAGTGAAAAGGGTCCTCCACTCAAGACTGGCATCGGGCGAGTATCAGACTGTATGGGACGGAACGGATTCGAAAGAGACGAAGGTCTCTTCGGGGGTATACCTATGCGTTCTGCAGGTAGGTGAGTCTCGCAGAGCAGCCCATCTCCTGTTCCTCAAGTAAACGGAAAAACTAAGTCAGCCCTTCAGGAATAGCTCTCCTGAAAAGCCTCCCCTTCCAGAAGGTATATCTCGTCCCCCTCCACGGAAATCAGTTTCTTCTTCTGCATATCTCCCAAAACTCTGGTAACGGTTTCTCTGGTTGTCCCCGACATATTCGCGATTTCCTGGTGCGTGGGACGATTTTTTATCTTCAGCCCTCTGGCAGTCTTCTCCCCCTGCTCGGAGGCTAAGTTGAGCAGAGTTCTCGCCACCCGCCCTGAAACATCCAGCAGCGCCAGGCTCTCAATCTGGCGGTCGGCCCTTCTCAGCCTGGTCGCCAACGTTCGGAGAATGGTCAGGGCCAACTTGGGGTTTTTCTCAAGTTCATAGAGAAAATCGCCTCTGCCCAGGTTCAGAAGCTCGGTCTCCTCCATGGCTACGACTGAGGCCGAGCGGGGTTTCCCATCTAAGAGCGCCAAATCGCCGAAGAACTCTCCCTCGGAAAGGACCGCCAGTATCACCTCCTTCCCCTCCTCACCGGTCACGGTCACCTTAACCTTCCCCTTGGTTATTATCGATAAGGTGCTGCCCATCTCCTTCTCCAAGAGGATGAAAGAACCTTTGAGAGACGTTTTCGGGAAAGCCACCTCTGCCAAGTGTGACAGTTCCAGTTTGTCCAGCTCAGCGAACAGCGGGACTTTTTTCAGAATCTCTTCTTTCATTGGAGCTACCCTCAATCTTTAGTATGATCTGTCTGGAGGGATCAACCTGATCTGGACTTCTATCGTTACTGAGACTCACCCACACAAGCAGTCAGTGAGCTCTCAAGCCAATTGGCTACCTCTCCCCTACCGCATTTCCCAAGACGAAGTCGGTCTCGCTTCCGCACTCATTACACCGTCCTCTCTTGAGTCCCGTCAGTGAAACCGTATAGCCCCTCCTGGCGACCAACACGTTTCCGCAATTGGGACAATAGCTGTCATCTCTTCCGGGAAGGTGTATGTTTCCCAGATAGACATGCTTGAGCTTCTTTTTGGCTAACTCGTATGCTCCTTCCAGAGTGTTCTGAGGGGTGGGCGGGTTGTTCATCTTATACTGCGGAAAGTATCGGGAGAAATGCACCGGCATTCGATCATCGATGCCTGCAACCCAGTCCACCAGCTTCTGGATTTGCTCTTCGGAATCGTTGAGATCGGAGATTACGAGATTAGTAACCTCAACGTGACACCCCTCCCCTTTGGCGATCTCCACCGTTCGTAGCACTGGAGCCAACTTCGCCTTGCAGTATTTCTTGTAGAAATCATCGTCCATCGATTTGACATCGACGTTCATGGCATCGACGAACGGCAATAGCTCCTGCAAGGGAGCCTCGTTGATGTAGCCATTCGTCACCAGGACGTTCACCATACCGGCATCCTTGACTAACTTAGCGGTGTCTAAAAGGTATTCATACCACACCAGGGGCTCGGTATAGGTGTATGAGACTCCGATGGAGTTATACTCCCTGGCGAACTTGACCATCTGCTCCGGAGAGATGTAACTGGTGCTTGACTCCACCTGTGAGATAGTCCAATTCTGACACCAGGGGCAGCGCAAATTACAGCCATTAGGACCAGCTGAGAGAATCTCTTTTCCCGGATAGAAATGATACAAGGGCTTTTTTTCGATAGGGTCGCTGGTCAAGGAGATCGTCTCTCCGTAACTGTCTGCAATTAAACTTCCCTCTCTGTTGACACGTACCCTGCAGATTCCCTTTTTGCCGGGTGCAAGGACACAGTTGTGAGGACACAACTGACATTCGACCTTGTTGTCCTCAAGCTTTCTGTAGTATTTGGCCTCTTTTCTCATGGGCGCCCCTCGCTCACGTTTTCCCTTCTCTTGCTCAGTATTGAAACGGTTGCATCGAAAATCTTATCAACCGGGATATTCTCCATACAATATTTCTTATCTCGAAAGCATTTTTCTTCTCCGTGGAGACTACATGGACTGCAATATTCATACGATGATAACAGTATATCATCCTCACCCAGAGGGTAGAAACCGAGGCATGGATGTGTAGGTCCGAAAACTGCCACCACCGGCACACCCAGTCCCACGGCCACGTGCATAACGCCGCTATCGTTGCAGATCAACACCTCACAGCGAGAGATTACAGCCTTCAGCTCTCTTAAGGATAATGCTCCCGTCCAGAAGATATTTCCTCCCCCCTCTCTGAAAAGCTTCTCTTGAGACAAGTCCTCTTTAGAGGGAATAACTAAGACGTTGAGGTCAACTTCCTTCGCCAGCATCCTCGTCAGCTCGGCGAATCTCTCGTCTCCCCATCTTTTGGTCGGATGTCTCGCTCCGAAGTGGATGCCCACAAGCGGACGAGTGAGACTGACACCTCTTTCCTGCAAAAAGCCCCGAGCAAGCCTCTCCTCCTCTTGGGAGAGAGACAGTTTCGGCAGGCGAGTTGAGATAGGTATGCCCGCCTCCTTCAACGCCATGTTGTAACGATCGACCGCGTGAGTGTACGGCTTCTCGAAGTTTTTCTTCTTCACAAACGACCTGCGCTGGAGGTGTCCCTTCCGATATGCGACTACTCTCTTAGAGCCGGAGAGCAGTCTTAGGAGCAGACTTCTGGGATTTCGCTGTAAGTCAAGCACAAGATCGAATTTCGTCTGACGTAACACTTTCGCTGTTCGCCATAACTCTGCTAACTCCTTACTGTTAGAAATATCACTCCGAAATGACACGGCTTTCAGCCGGGGGTCACCCTCAAAGAGAGAAGCATACTCCTCCTTGGTCAAGAGGAATATCTCAGGGGACGAATAACTGTTCAAGATACTCTCTACTGCTGATGTCACCAAGACAACATCCCCCAGGGATGAGAATCTGATTATTAAGACCTTCATACTTGAAAATAGACCAACCCGAAAAGCCCGACTGCCAGGCAGTAATAGCCGAAATAGTCGAACCTGCCTTTGCGTATAATCGCCAGGAGCAAAGCAATACAGAGGTAGCCAAACAGCGCCGCGGCGACGGCTCCCAGTGAGTACTTGAATAGCATAAAGGCACCCACTCCGGCATCTAACGCCTCTTTCAGCTCCAGCAGGGTAGCACCGAAGATGGCTGGCAAGGCCAAAAGGAAGGAGAAGGTGGCGGCTTTTTCTTTCGAGATCCCCAGAAAAAGCCCGAGGGAGATGGTGGTCCCGGAGCGTGATATTCCCGGAAGCATAGCCACTGCCTGGGCACAACCGATGACCAAGGAGCTCCTAGTCCTTACCTTTCTTTCCCTTGAGGTCGCGAACCGAGTGGAAAGCAGTATCAAGCCGGTGCAAACCAACATCCCCGAGGTGAAAACCGGGCTCTGAAAGGCTGCCTCGATGTAACCTTTAAAGACAACTCCGATGACAACTGCCGGGATGGTTCCGATTGCTATGTATCCCGCTAAGGAGGCCTCCTCCCTATTGGGATTTTCTTTCCTCCGAAGCCATCTCCACACCCCGATAATCATGTCCCGAATCTCCCTGCGGAAATAGATCACTACCGCCACGAAGGTCCCGAAGTGGACGAAGACATTGAAAACTATGTCCTCGGTTCCAACGTTGAGAAGCTTCTCTGCCAGGACCAGATGTCCGGAACTGGAGATAGGCAAGAACTCCGTCGCCCCCTGAAGGAACCCCAGAAGGATTGCCTGAAAAAGCCCCAACGAGCCTCCTTAAGGTAGATTGAATGTGCCTCCAGCGTAGATGGCGGAGTATTTCGTGGATTTGTTTTCGGTCGTGATGTATGTGTAACGCCCTTCAACGAAGAATTCTACCGGAGACATGGGAGGGGAGATTTTTACTCCTACCAAACCATGATAACCGAGCTTGTTCTCCCTTTCGGGAATTGCAGCTTGAACATCATATCCTTTAACACTGTAAACCATGCGGTGAAGTCCAAGTCCAGCTCCAACGTAGGGTTTAATCACCGGTAAACCCAAATGATACTTGGCCGAGCCGATGACTCCCAAATCGGAGATTGTGAAATCAACATCGGGGGTGATTTCCTTCTTCTTCCAGGCATACTCCAGAGCTAATTCGAAGTCGATTATCGGCAGAGTTCCGATCTTTAAGTGTCCCCCAATCATGGTCATGTTTTTGGACAGCGCCGAGGTGGAGTCGATACCCCTTATGAAGTCGTCGAGGCGGTCGTTTTCCAACCCTGCGACGATCCCTCCCCGAATCCCGAAACCCAGACCGGTGATAGCAAAGGAGCTGTTCACCAAAGCGAACAGTAAGATGGTCCCTAAGACGGTGATCCTTTTCATCCTGCCTCCTGTTTGATTGAGTGGTTCTCTCTCGCCAATTTATCCTCTTATCTGAATGAACGCCAGCATCCTTCCCACCTCTTTCCCTTCCACCCGATATGAAAAAAACATCTCCCCCTCGCAAGAGGTGCAATTTTGGACTGAAAATATGTTATTTTCGAAGAGTCCGCAAGTTGTTAGTTTACTCGTGGTGATGGCCCTCAGGTCAAGATGAAGTCTACCTTCCCGAAGCTCGCTGGAATCCTCCGGAAAGAGGACCGCCACCTCGGGGGTGATCTGGTAGCAACACCTCCCTATGGATGGCCCCAAAAGAGCCTCCACTCGATCCGCAGAGCAGTTGAAGTTCAGGCTGAGACACTTGACACAGTTCTCAACAATTCCCGCGACTAGCCCACGCCAGCCTAGGTGTGCAAGTCCAATCGCGGGGACATCTGGATGGTATAGATATAAGGGCAGACAGTCCGCAACCGAGACCGTCAAACAGACATTGGGACGGTCTATGACCATAGCGTCGCTCAGAGGAGTGACCTCGATATCGATCCCTTCCCTTATCAGACTTACAGTCGGAGAGTGAGTTTGGAGAGGGGTAATCATTTTCGTGCCCTTCGGGAGGAAAGGCACCAGTCCCCCGGGAAAGACTGCATCCTCGTTTCTGAGGCTCATTCCACAGATAACCTTGCCGCCTCCGAAAATCTTGGAGTAGTCCATGTACCGTTCCCCCTCCCCGATGTGCCTGATCTCGCCTTTGAGCAGCTTCAACTCACGCCCTCACCAGATTCAAACCCTTCAGATCGTGCCGACTCCAAAACGAAATCGCACACTCTATCGAAAACAATCTCCGGAAGCACTCGATCCATGCAGTTGAAATACTCACATTTCTCACCCTTACAGTCATCACACGCCTCTATCGGCGGCTTGAAAATAGTGTGGTTCTCGCCCAACGGTCCCCAGCGGGTTTCGCTATTCGCCTTGATGGGACTGAAAATCGCTATTACCGGCAGACCCACCGCCGCCGCCAGATGCATCGGGCCGGTAGAATTGCCGATAAAAAGGGTCCCTTGCTTGTAGATGCCAGCCAGGGACCGCAAATCCGTCCCCTTCGGCAGCGAAAATACCGGAAGCGATACCAGCCTCAAAAAGTACTTCGCCAGATCTTCCTCTCCCGGTCCCCAGCTCACGAGAACCTGAACTCTGGCTTTCTCCACAATCAGATCACTCAACTCCGCAAACCTCTTCGCCGACCATCTCAGGGAGGAGCCCGCACTGCCGGGATGCATTATTATGAGAGGACGGTCGAAGTCCACGCCCAGCTCTTTTAAAATCGCCTTCGCCTCCTCGAGTTCCTGCGGAAATAGGTGAACCTCCGGCAGCGGTTTCTCAAGCTTCTCCGAATCTATCCCCAACGGACGCAGAAGCCCCAAATTGCACTCGGATTCATGTTTCAGGTTATGTTTGCGATGCTCATAGACTCTGGAGTTGAAAAGAAAGGAGTAAGCGCGATAACCACTCCCGATGCGAATTGGGATATGAGAAATGAAGGTCAAGAATGCCTCCCTGCAGGTGGGATGTAGTATTATAACGACATCGTATTGGTTTGAACGCAACTTCTTTCGCAAATCGAGAATCCCTATGCGCGGATCAGATTCATCTTCAGAGTCGCAGGTAGTCACTGCATTCAAATCGGGGTGGTTCTGCAAAAGAGGGGCGACGTTCGGTTGTACCAGCATATCTACTTTCAAAGCCGGGAACTCCCTTTTCAGGGCCGTCACCACCGGAAGTGAGAGCAATACGTCCCCGATATGGTCGGTGCGAATTAGAAGAACTCTCTCGTCTCCCCTGAGCTTGAGCCTTTTCATTCAGCATTCCTGCTTAAGAGCCAGAGCTTGACATACTTGGTCACGACATGAACCGAGGAGAAAAGGGCCAGCAGAAAACCGTACAGACCGTCCAGAAAACCTCCCTTGAAGAGGTAGATCTTCCAAAAGGTTGCCATCGGTCGAAACAGCACGTCAGCTAAGGAAGCTACTTTCCCTCTCTCCTGCAGCTCCTGAGCTGATAGGCTGGTGTAACGGTTCATCTTTTTGAGGTAATGCTCCAGGTCGGGATCGGAATAATGCAGAAGCTCACCTTCCAGACGTCCGGCTCTGCCCGTCAGCGAGAGTGACTCGTGAACTTTTCTGTCTTCGAAGCGACCTTTTTCCCTCTTGAACAACCTCAAGACGTAGTCAGGATACCACCCTCCGTGTGACATCCAGTGTCCCAAAAACATCGAGCGCCGGGGTATAGAATAACCGTCGAATGGCGGAGGATCAGATGTAAGGAGGTTCTGAATCTCTGCTCGCAGACGTTCACTCACCACCTCATCGGCATCTAAAGAAAGCACCCAATCACAGCTGGCAGCTTCCAAAGCTCTCTGCTTAGCCTCCCCGAAGCCCTTCCACTGAAGCTGAATCGTCTTGGCTCCACATTCTTTGGCGATCTCCAAAGTTCTATCGACGCTGCCGGTGTCGGCAACAACCAACTCATCAGCCCACTTGACCGACTCCAGACAGCGGGGAAGGTTCGCTTCCTCATTCAGGGTGATGATTATGACCGAGAGCGTCAGCATATGCTACAATGTCAGCCTCAGGCTGATCCGCCTTGAGGGGAACTGTTCAGAGCCAGAATCGTCCAGAAAAACATGCTAATAATAGGGTCTGACAGAACCACCGCAAACATCCCCATAATGAGGAGCGAAATCACCGTCAACATCTTCCCGAGAGCCAGGCCCGACAAGAACACCTCCTCGGATCCCCTTCTTTTCCGGTACTGACGCAAATCGAACCTGAAGCTCCGAACCAGAATCCACAGAAGCACCAGCAAGGTGAGATAGCCGGAGTCCAGCACCATTTCAAGATACAGATTGTGCCAGTTGCCGATCTTCTTGTCGATCAACTGCTCCCGGTATTCCGGCGAAAAGGTGAAATCGAAGCTAGAGGCGCCATGTCCCCAGGGGGGAGCCTCTTTTAAGACCTCAAAACCGGCTCTCCAGAGGATATCTCTCTCGCTGGAGAAGAGGGGATTCGAGAGAGTGAGCCGATCCTTGATAATCGGAGGGCCCGCCGCCCACAGGACGACGAAAACGACGATCAGAGCCCCGAACACTAACACTATCTCTCTCTTTTTGACAAAACCGACCACCCCCACGATCACAAAACAGGTCAGGTAAGCGGCTCTGGCAAAGGTCAGAATGAGACCGGACAGGAGTGGCAGGAGCACAATCGCCTTCAATTGTCTCCAGAGCGGTTTAGGGTTGACCGCTATCTGGGAGAGCAGCAGGCAACCGGTGAAAACCAGATAGTTCCCGAGGGTGTCGTGGGCCCCGGTGGTGGAGCTGGTTCTCTCCACATCTGAAAGAAAATACTTCAGGGTAGCGAATATACCCACCAATCCGCCTGCCATCACCAGAACCCAGACCATTCCTTTGGCCTTCTCCAGACGATTGATGTTCAATCCCACCACGAAATAGGTCAGAGGTAACCACCACTTCTGCCACTCGGAGGCACTGACTTGATAGTCTTCCGAGAAAACAATAGACAGAAGTCTTAAAACCATAAAGAGCAGGATCGGGTAGAAAAGCGGCAGCTTCACGAGCTCCCGATGGCTGCCCAAAAGAACCAGCACTCCGGTGGAGACAAGTAGTATCGTCAGGAGCGCCTGCGAAAACGCTACGGTGAACACCAGGGAGAGACCAAAGAAAAGCAGCAGGAAGTAGTTGAGATCTAACAGTCTTTGAACCACCCTCATCATCGTTTATTCAGCAGACCAAGATAGACCTGTTCAGTGCAAAGGCTGAAACGAGCCAGGTTGAACTCCTGCTCCACCAGGAGTCGACTGCACTCCCCAAAACGCCTCCTCAGATCTGAATCGAAAAGAAGCTTCTCGATGGCCGCCGCCATCTTTTCCGGCCTACCCGGAGGAACGACATAACCGTTGACCCCATCTTGAACCGTCTCCGGAACAGCGTTGATGTCGGTGCCCACCACCGGCAGGGCAAACGCCATGTATTCTAAAGCCTGCCGACATATTGCCTCGGAGCCGACCGAAGCTATCACTCCGATGTCCAGGATCTCCAAAAGCTGTCTCACATCTTCGACGACCCCCGTGAGAATGAAGCTCTCACTTAAGCCCAATTTGTCGACCTGCCTCTTTAAGTCGGAGAGGGTCAACTGAGCCTCCCCACCGGCAATCAAGAACCTGACCTCCGGGAATCTCTTGACCACCATCCCGGCTGCTTCAATGAAATCGAAGTGCCCCTTAACCGGCGAAAGCCTTCCCAAAAGACCAACCAGGAGGCAGTTCTCATCGACACCGTATCTCTTGCGCAGGGATGCTCTCTGTCCGATCGGCTTGAACTCTTCCTGGTCGATTCCGAGCGGTATCAAGCTGACCTGATCTTGCGGGATATTAAGGTGATCGAGATAGCTATTCCGCAAAGCTTGATTCGCAGCGATGACGGTGTCGGTGCCGTGACGATTGAGCCACTTAGAGAAGACATCGTTTCGTGGAGGACGAACGTCGCCGCGCGTTCTCACTATCGGCAACCTCAAGCCATTTAGACTTCTTGTCAGAGCGCTTAAGGTATGACCCTCCCCACGATGAACATTGATAACCTCGATCTTTCTCTCCATTAACAGATTCTTCAAGCTGAAGATATTCTGTACAAACTGAAACGGGTTCCTTGTCGACAGGTCGATCTCCTCGAAAACCTCCAGCCCCTTTTTTCTCGCCTCTCTGGTCGGAGGACTATCGGGGTCACCAACGACCAGGAGGTTATGTCCCCGGCGCGCTAAACCCAGAGAGAGAGTCACGGCATAGTGGGCACAGGCGTTATACCAGCGGACGTTTATTACCTGGAGTATATTCAGCTTGGCGGAGGACACTTTAGGGAAAAGCGTTTGGAGAACTGAAATCCCCCCGAGGGTCGGGTCCATTGACCTTCACCCCGGATGGAGCGAATTTTCTCAGCTCCGGTAAACTCTCAATCAAATTCTCGCAGACGGCATAGACCTCTTCAGCGGAGATCCTATCCAGGCAGGAGAGTTCTTGGCAGGAGTGCTTTCTCTTGTTGCAGTCTTCGCAGAGCGGCAATCCCTGCAGATAGAGATGTCTTTTCGGATCAGGGAAGGTCCAGCTTACGGGATCGTGAGGCCCGTATATCGTCACCGTAGGGAGACCCACCGCCACTGCAATGTGCTTGGTGCCGTTGTCGTTGCCGAGATGAAGATGGCAATGGGTCAGGATTGCCCCCAGTTCCATGAGATTCTCGGTGCGGGGCGAGACAAACACCCCTTGAGAATCTGACAACTTGCTGAGCTTCTCCGCAACCTGCCTCTCTCCCGGCCCCCAGGTGACTATGACCTTGGCACCGTATCTATGACGTAGTCTTCTGATAAGTTCGGCATACCTCTCAAGAGGCCAACGGTTGAAATGTCGCCTGCTGGTCGGGGAAACCGAGATTAAGAAATCCTCCGTTGTTAGCCCCATCTCCCTCAGAGACCGGTCTGCATACTCCTCCGACTGCCTATTCAGGATGAGGTCCAAGGTGACTCCATCGACTTCGACGCCCAAAGACTTCAAGAATTCCACCCTCTCCGCGGCTGCGTATCCTTTTCTCGAGGAATGTTCAAATCTCAGGTTGTAAAAAAGTCCCCGTCCATGTTGGCTTACTCCGATTCGATATTTAGCTCCGGAGGCGAAGGTGTACCATCCGCTGCGTGGATTGCTCAGAAAATCAATCACCACATCGAAGCGATGCCCCCTTATCTCGAAAACCTTCTTCAACTGGTAGGCCCAGTCTCGAGACCTGCCCCTATCAAGCGTAATTACTCCGTCGAGGAACGGATTCTCTGAAAAGAGGGAGGCAGATTCAAGCTCGGTAAAGAAGAAGAGCTTCATCTCCGGAAAGCTCCTCCGCGCTGCTCTAATCGCCGGGGTGCACATCAGAGCATCCCCTATCCTGCGAAGCTGAATCATCAAGACCTTCTCGGTCCCTTTCAGGGCAAGCTTTTTCAACCTCCTCGCCTCTTAGAGATTAAACTGCATTTGGTAAAGCTTCTGGTACAATCCCCCCAACTCCAGCAATTCTTGATGTCTTCCCTGCTCCACAATTCTTCCCTGGTCGAGCACGATTATCCGGCTGGCATGTCGGATCGTCGAAAGCCGATGGGCAATGACGAAGCTGGTGCGTCCCCTCATCATGTTCTCAATCGCCTCCTGAACCAGAATCTCGGATTCCGAATCCAGGGCCGAGGTGGCCTCGTCGAAGATCAGAATCGGAGGGTTTTTCAGTAATGCTCTGGCGATGGCCAAACGCTGTCTCTCCCCTCCGGAGAGCTTTACGCCCCGGTCGCCGATGGAAGTGTCATATCTCTCGGGCAGTTGCTCGATGAACTGCGCCGCCTTGGCGATTCTTGCCACCTCTTTGATTGCCTGCGGCTGCACTCCATCGGAACCATAGGAGATATTGTTCTTGACGGTGTCGTTAAAGAGTATCGTTTCCTGGGTCACGATCCCCATCAGACCCCGCAGCTGAGAAATGTCCACCTCTTTTATGTCGACCCCGTCGATTTCGACTCTCCCCCTCTGGGGATCATAAAACCGAGGCAGAAGATCGACCAGGGTGGTCTTTCCCGCCCCCGAGGGACCGACGATGGCGATCACTTCACCGATCTTAACAGTGAAGCTGATATCCTCTAAAACCGGCTTTTTAGGGTCATACCCAAAGGTCACATCCTCAAACCTTATCTGCTCCCTGGGAGCATTGAGAACTGTCGGACTGACCGGTGTAATGATAGTTGGTTGAGTGTCGACGATGTCGAAAATCCTTTTGCCGGCAGCCAGCCCCTGCTGAATGTCGATATTCGCGTGGCTCAAGACCTTTATCGGTTGCATCAAGGAGAATGTCGCCACCAGAAACAGAAAGAACCGTTCTGTGGTGATGGTTTGGTCGACAAGGATTTTTTGACCGCCGTACCAGAGGATCAAAACCCCCACCAAGACCCCCAAGTATTCCGTAAGCGGGGGAGCCAAGGAACCGATGCGGGTCAACTTCACCATGGTTTTGAAGAAATCCCCGGTATATCCTTTGAACTTCGACTGCTCGGATTTCTCCATGCCGAAAGCCTTGACGACGCGAATGCCGGTGATGGTTTCCTCCAGGGTGGAGGTAATATTAGCCATCTTCTCCTGGGTGATGGCGGATCTCACCCGCAGTTGACGACCCACCAGGCTTATTAGGATGATGCTGGGAGGTAGAATCAGAAGCGAAACTAAGGCCAACTGCCAACTTGCCCAGAAGACCATCACCAGAAATACCATCACCAGAAAGGAGCTGCGGAGAACGTTGGCCAGCCCATTTGCGACTGCCCCCCTGACCAGGTTTATGTCGTTGGTGATGCGGCTGATCAACTCCCCGGCTCTGCTTCCGTGAAAATATTGCAGCGGCAGCTGGTGATAATGGCTGTAAACCGCATCCCGGAGATCTCTTATCACGCCCTGCTCCACGCGGACTATCAGGAAACTCTGTCCGTACCAGAAGAGGTTTTTAACTGCGAAAATGACCAACAGGAAGATGCAGAATCTCTTCAAGTGTTCGAGTTTGGTCTCTCCACCGATAATTTCCACAAAGATCTCTTTGTCGAGTTTGGCCAGCCTATCGATCTTCTCAGAGAGCGAAGCGGATGGAGTCTGGGGCAGCTCCCCTTGTTCTCCCGGGGAACTGCCGCCCTCGAAGATTATCTTCGTCAACGGCACCACCATGGTGAGAGACACTCCACTGGTGCCGGCATAGAGGGCCATAAAGATTATTGACCCCAGCAAGAACCATAAATGAGGTTTTAGATAGCTTAACAGACGTAAATACAGGCGCATATCAAGTTGTTCTATTCATCTCGGCGGGGACTGGCAAGAGCTCGCCTATCTTCTGCATCGATTCCCCCAGAGGGAAATCACCATCGAAATAGCGAACGTGACGATGGCGCTCTCCCCGGGGAGCGAACTTATTCAGATCCGAACTCGTGAAGACTGAAAGTGTAGAGCAGCCGCATGCGACCGCTAAATGTAACGGGCCGGTGTCGGGGGATATGAACAGCTCCACGTTTGCGAGAAGGGAGGCCAATTCCAGAATTGAAAGGCGACTCAAGAAAACCGAGCCGGAGGGCAGATTGGTTTTGATTCGAGACAGATGTTTCTCCTCAGACGGCCCGCTGATAAAGATCAGTCTCATCCCGAACTCCCTTGACAGCTTTGCTGAAAGCTTGGCAACCTCACCCGCTGGCAACCTCTTCTTTCCCCTGCCGCCGAGGTGAATGGCAGCTTTGCGGTCGCTGACTTGGAAGCCGAAAGAACCGAGAAGGGACTTGCCCCATTCGATTTCGTCCGGGGGAATATAAACCCTCATTTCTAGAGCAGTGAGATCGGCCCAGAAAGGTCTCAGGAGATTCAAATACATCTCGGTCGCGTGGACTGGTCGCTCTGGTGGTTCCAGAGCGAGATTCAGCAGCCCCTGGTTCTCCCTCTTATTGTATCCGACACGGACCTCTGTCCGGGCCAGGCGGGCCAGAACAGAATTGTTGAAGGAAAAATTGTTCACATCGGAGGCTTCGATCACCAGGTCGTATCTGTCTGCCCGAAGCTTCTTGAGAAAGGAGAGGAGCACCAGGGGATTTCTGACCTGTCTCCTCTTTTCCATTATGAGAAGTCGGTCAATTCTCGAGTCCGCTCTGAAAACGGAGGCGTAGAGGTCGGAGAGAAGCAGGTGAATTTCAGCTCCCGGAAGCCTTTCCCTCAAGGCCGTAAGCATCGGGGTCATGAGTATCAAGTTCCCAAGGCGGTCGTCCTGCTTGACTATCAAGATCCGATCAAGACTGTGTTCCAGTGGAAAGCTAAAGCCTTCCCCTACTACATTTGTCGGAGAGGTCTTGAGGGTCGGCGCTAAGATGGCACCAAGCAGCTCCTTTCCAAACCTCTCTAAGGCTCTCAACCTCATCGTGAATCCCCAACATAGACTTGCAGCCATACTAATTTATCGAAATATAAATGTCAATGATTTTGATTAGGATTAGAGAGCCGTTCAGTGTTGGTGCTGAGCAGTTCGCAGTGGCTGGTGACTGACTTCGTTCCCTGTGTCCTGTCCCCTGTTCCCTGTCCCCTGGTACCTGTGTCCTGTCTCCGGTTCCCTCTGCCCGGTTCAGTGGCCTTCAATAGACCAGTGACGGAGCGACTTCTTCGACTGCAGCTTCTCTCAAGGGTAGCCTGATGATGAAAGCAGTGAAGCTGTCGGCTCTGCTTTTCACTTCGATGGTGCCTCCGTGGAGGAGTACAACCTTTTTCACCAGGGGCAGTCCCAAACCTGTCCCTTCCTGCCTGGTGCTGAAGAAAGGATAAAATATCTTCTCCCTCATCTCTTCTGGTATTCCTACTCCGTTGTCCAGACAAACGATTTTGACAACCTTCTGTTGATTTCCAACGAGGTATGCAAGGAGTCCAACGGTGCCTCCAGTCTTGACTGCCTGACAAGCATTCAGAAGGAGGTTTTGCAGGGCTTGGCGCAGGAGCAGTCCATCCCCCTCAAAGAGTGGCAATTTCGCGCTGATCCCAACCTTCAGGGTAATCTCTTTTTCCTGGATAAGGTCATTCACCCTGACAGCGGATTCGCTGGCGAGCTCGCGCAAATCAACAGCAGTCAGTTTCAAATCCTCTTGGCGTGCGAAATCAAGAAAATGTGACAGCATCCGTTCCACGGCCGCGGACTCCCGGATTATGTCGCTGATTATTACCGGAAGCTTCTCCGGGGCGCGCAAGTTTCGCTCCAGGAGTTTACTGTAACCTGTGATGGTGGCCATGCCATTGCGCAATTCGTGAGCCAGACCGGCGGACATCTCCCCCAAAGCCGCCAACTGCTGTTTGAAGAGCATCTCCTTCTCCAACTTCTTGATTTTGGAGATGTCTATCAGTAAAATGAAGACACCAACTGCGCCTCCCTTTTCATCCCTTATCAGAAAAGAGGTTAGGCCCACTTGGATTAGCTCTCCGGTCCCCTTTCTAACCTCCAGTTCCAAGCGCGAATGCGTTCTTTCTTCATTCAAGGCCTCATTGATGATTGTTGTGAGCGGGTTCTCAGATCCGAAAGTCTCCCGGAAGCCGTGGTCCAGCACTGAACTCCGCTGGTAACCCAGAATCTTCTCGGCAGCGGGGTTAAAGCGAGTGATTAGACCCGAACCGCTACAAGTAATGACCCCGGAGGAAATGCTCCCCAGTATGTATTCGTTGTAGCGGGCGAGTCCGTCGGCCCTCCTTTCGGAATCATAATAAAGCTCCTGCAAGGTCTTCTCCTTCTCCTTGAGCTCTGAGATGGTCTTGGAGAAAGTCTCTATGACGGCTTCGACCTCGTCAGACTTGGCTACAGGGGAAATCTTGTCCCCATTCAATCTCTGCGAGTCTTTCAGCATTCTACGAAACGGGGACATTATCATTCGCAAGAAGATGAATCCCAGAAGGAGTAGAACAACTGTGCCTCCCAGCCGGATGGAAGTGTCCAAGAGAGAAAGAGAATTTAGAGTGGCGACGGCCTTGGCGTCAGCTCTTACGACTATGGCCCCGGCGAAATCTCCCTTTTGGTCGTAGGCGGGACGCATGTAGACTAACTCTCTATCCTCTTCTCTGTTCTCTAGCACCTCTTCTCCCCTTTCAATTCTTCTCCAGCTCTCATCCCCCACACCTTTCGAATCCGGCGATTCCCAGAATCTAATCTCCTGCATCCGGGTGATGATCCTCAAACGCCACAGCCGCTCTGCCATTTCAACGGGGTCTTTCTCTTGGCGGACAATTTCAGCGGTCAAATCTCCGGCGACGGCCAGATCTCGATGCAGTTTGCCTTCGAGCGCCATCCTGGCTTTGCTGAAGGTCAAGGAGGTCACGAAATTCAGTGCCACTATCAGAAGCAGCATTAATAACAGAACCAGACGCACTTCTCTGGTGAAAGTCAGTCTCATTTTGCCCATTTTAGATATTTAGATATATAGAACGCCACTCAATTCCTGCCCACCATAGTTTATCGACATGCCCGAAGGAGGATCTTATCGCTCCTCCGGGGCTCTCCTATTCTGCGAGTGCCAACTTGAGGCCTTTGTGAGCGAGGGCCACGGATAGCCGATGCGTGGCCAACAGCCAACTACTGTTGGTATCGGACGCCCCGTCCGATACCCTGATAGATCAAAAACGTGCCCTCGGGAATTACTTCCCCGCGGTTTTCTCTGAATTGCTGTAAGATGTAAGCACCTGACCACATAGAACTTGGAAAGGTCACGGATGAGCGCATCCATGACCAACATCTCACTTCTGTTGGCATCGCACGCCCCGTCCGATACCACTCAAAGAAGCCTCTCCCCTATCGTCTCTTAGCTCTCGCTCGATGAAGAGTTACTTCAAGTGCTCCTGAAAATACTCTGATATCTTCGTGAATAGGTGAACGTAGCTTTCGTCCCGCGAGAAACCGTGCTCCTCTCGGGGATATATCATCACGTCAAATTCCTTGTTGTTCTTGACAAGCTTGAATATCAACTGCACCGTGTCCTGGAAATGAACATTGGAGTCCGCCATCCCGTGAATCAAAAGCAGCTTCCCTTTCAATCCCTCCGCGAAGTGGATCGGTGAGCTTCTCTTGTAAGCAACAGAATCCTCCTGGGGGAAATTGAAGCGCTCCGTAGTATACCAGAGATTGTAGTTCTCCCAGTCATTGACCGCCGCCACACTGCAACCGACTTTGAAAACGTCCGGTCTTTTGAACATCGCCATGTTGGTCAGAAAACCGCCGTAGCTCCAACCCCAGATGCCAACTCTACTGGTATTGATATAACCGAGACCGTTTAGATATTGAACCGCGCTGACGGCATCCTCCAGATCTAGATTCCCCAGATGGCGATAAACATCGGTCCTGAACTTCCGGCCGTAGCCAGAAGAGCCTCTGTAGTCGACCGTAACGACAATAAAGCCCTCTTGTGCTAGCACCTGATGAAAGAGGCCACTGCGCGACCAGTAATTGCACACCGCTTGTGCGTATCCGGCCCCGTGAATGTGAACAATCAGCGGGTATCTCTTTGCAGGGTCGAAATCCTCAGGCTTCCAGACAAGGGCGTGAACAGTTTCGCTATCTACATCAGAACTGAAAGTGAAAAACCCTGGCCTGGAGAGTTCATACTCTGAAAACTCCGGCAACGCTGAGTTTGTAATCCTTTTGATTTTGCCCCTCTTTCTCAAGTCAACTAGATAGTAATCCCAGGGGGTGACATTGTCAGTGTAGTAAAGCACCGCCTTTTTCCCATCTGGAGAGGCAAGGTTCTGCCCATGTCTTTGAGGTGGAGAGAACCATCCCCCCTCGAAAGTCAAACGCTCTTTTTTGCCGGTTCTGGGATCCAGCCGGAAGAGATGCCGCTCTGGGATGGCAACTTCGGTGGAGAAGAAATAGATCCACCGACCCTCTGAGCAAACATCGAGACTTCTCACCTCCCAGTCCCCGGAGGTCAACTGCTCTGGCTCGCCTCCGGTCACAGAGACTCTATGAATGTGATTGTAGCCGCTTCTGTCAGACGAAAAGATTACTGTCTCCCCGTTCTCAGCCCAGAAGCAGCCACCTGAGATAGTCGAGACCCAGGCAGTATCGGATTCGTGGAAGACTTCCTCCACCTTGCCACTACCACAATCGGCAACCAGTATCCAGCGCTCTTTCTGCGCCTTTGACACTTTCTCCAGAAGTAGTTTATCACCCGGAGGCGACCATTTTAAGGTACGAATGTAATATTCTGTCTCCCCTCCCATATCGAGCCACAGAGTCTCTCGGTTCTCCAAGCTAATGATGGCGATCTTGCTGTCGGCCAGTTCCCCGCCCGCGATCGATCTTTTCTGCTCGGTAGTTTTTACCTTTTTGCCGACGTAATCGGGAATTAGGATGGGGTCGATCTCAGAGAGGTCGTATCGCATGAAGGCAACCCTTCTGCTGTCCGGAGACCAACGGTAACACGACACCTCATCAAGCCAGCTCAGGTAATAACCAGCGCCGTTGACCACGGTATCACTTCCGGTGGTGGTCAATTGCTCAACTCGATGCTTTTCAAGGTCGAGATACCAGATATCTCCCCCTCGGATAAAAGAAAGGTATTTCCCATCCGGGGAGTATTGAGGGTTTTTCTCCCCGGCCTCAGTGTGCAAGATCCGAACGACCCCCCTGTTCTCAACGTCCACCGTAAAAAGGTCGCCCAAGTAGATGAAGGTAATCTCTTTGCCATCCGGGGACCACCTGAGGGAGCCGACGCCACCTCTCAGCTTCTCGGCTTCTTCTCTCTCCTCCCGGTTTCGCTCATCGTCCTCTTTTGGATCTTCTTTGATTCTGGCCATATCTGTCAGACAGGAGAGCCTGTCCTTTTTTAGATCGTACAGCCACACATCCCGGAATCTTTCGCCCTCCTCATTCCAGGAAAAGGCGATCTTATCAGAGTTGGGTGACCAGATTGCCTCCCGGGGGGAGGTCCCGTAAAAGAAGGGATGGGTGTATATAGCCTCGATGCTCAAAGGTTTGCCACCGAGAGAGCTCGACAGGAGCAAAAGAGCTAATGTCAATGTTAACACAGCTATCTTGCTCAAGCAAAGGGGGTTTGAACGATTCATCTCGCCTCCGACCTTCAGTGTCTCAGTTCCCCATCATTCTATTGGCGTTCACCACCAGTTTCCAGGCAAATTTAACCTCGGCAGCGAGAAAACACAAAAAAATGTTGGAGAGAATCAACACTCTCTGGGAGAGATCCCACGATTTTTGGTTGAAATTTGACGTCGCATAAGTCGGTCATCACTCGAACTGGTTGCCCCATTTGTGGTAAGGCGTGACCATAAAATACTCCGCAGACTGGCAAGGGGATTGCAGATAGCTTTTCCACAAAAGGACCGGAACCACTTGAGAAAGGAAGAAGAGCCAAATGCTAAGAAACTACAAAGTCCTGCTACTCCTTGTCGTGCTGGGGAGTTTAGCCTTTGGCATTCACGGCTGCGGCAGAATCAGCCCGACCGCACCCGAAGTGGAAGAGCTGACCACACCCTCGATGGCCCCTGCTGAGAGCGGACTCCCCGCAGGAGTCCTGTGGCCTAAGATGGTGGTGGATAACCCCACCGTCTTCGTGGAGGCTCAGATATTCAGCGACACTAAGAACATTGTGGATTTACAGCTGCCCGGCAAGCACCAGAAGTTCATCATCAGGAAACATGCCATTGAACAGGACACGACCATCACCATTGCCATCACCAAGTATGCTTACTGGGATGAGCAGCTCGGGCAACACTGCTATGTGGCGGAGTTTGACTTCGGCCCCGATGGTTTAGAATTCCGCAAAAGGGCCAAACTGGTGCTCGATTCCTCTTGGTTAGGCCTCCAAAAGGGCCAACAGGCAGTCCTGAGATACTACAATGAAGATACCGGCTTGTGGGAGGAGGTAACCAGCAAGAAGGTCAAAAAGGGTAAGGCGGTCAACTTCTACATCGAGCATTTCTCCAAGTATGCGATAAGTTAGGCGGAGACAGGCCACTGAGCTGTTCTTTGAGAAAACAGGAAGCCCGGCCAGATCGGTTGGGCTTTCTGTTTCTGATCAATGGCACAAAAGGCGAAAGAACTGGCAGTCGAGGCCAGAGCCCTCAGCCTGCTTCAATAAGAAGAACCTCAACGGTTCCTCTTGCCTGCGATATTCAGTGGGTCAGTCCCCATTGCGCTATTGACATCCACCGTCACTTTCCGGCCAAATCCAACCTCAGAGGTCTAAAGAATGACCCTAAATGATTGAGTGAAGCCATCACTGTCTCGGGGAAGCTCACCAATTTCTGACGAAAACTCCAGGGTTGGAAATTCTGTTGTCCTCACAACTTCTTGTCCGCCTTGCACTAAGGTGTGGCTGTGAGAATCCGTCGGCGCTGGCAAGCTGATTGCTCACCCTCTTGTCGGTAGAGCTACGGAAACCCAAAAGAGGAGGGGGACTAAAAATGTTGAGAAGCCGAAAAATCCTGACGCTGGTTGCGCTGCTTATAACCTTGACTCTCGGTCTGTCGGGCTGCGGCAAAATCAGCCCGACCGCACCCGAAGTGGAAGAGCTGACCACACCCTCGATGGCCCCTGCTGAGAGCGGACTTCCTGCAGGAGTCCTGTGGCCTAAGATGGTGGTGGATAACCCCACCGTCTTCGTGGAGGCTCAGATATTCAGCGACACTAAGAACATTGTGGATTTGCAGCTGCCCGGCAAGCACCAGAAGTTCATCATCAGGAAACACGCCATTGAACAGGACACGACCATCACCATTGCCATCACTAAGTATGCTTACTGGGATGAGCAGCTCGGGCAACACTGCTATGTGGCGGAGTTTGACTTCGGCCCCGATGGTTTAGAATTCCGCAAAAGGGCCAACCTTGCGCTCGATGCCCGCTGGTTAGGTCTCGAAAAGGGTGAACGGGCAGTCCTGAGATACTACAATGAAGATACCGGCTTGTGGGAGGAGGTAACCAGCAAGAAGGTCAAAAAGGGTAAGGCGGTCAACTTCTACATCGAGCACTTCTCGAGATATGCCATAAGCAGGTAAACGCCAGTCACCAAGGCCCCTCCAGAAAACTGAAAAGCCCGGCCAGATCGGTCGGGCTTTCTGTTTCCGCTGAATCGGGAGGCGGCAGAATTTCTAAAGAGCGTTCAACTGTTGCACCACGATTTCATCTTCATTCTGAAGGACAGTCCTCAGATCAATCATGAACTTATCCTCCGCGATCCGCCCCAGAAGCGGAGGCTTGAATTGTCGCATCCGAGAGGCAATCTCATCAGGAGATGAGTCACTGTCCAGCACAATCACGACGCTGGGGATCGTAGCACCCGGCAATGAGCCTCCACCGGTGGAGCTTCGCCCCTCACCGATTTTGAGTCTCAGTTTAGGATTGGTGACTCTCTCTAAGATCGCCTTAGCGCGCGCCTTCAGCTCTTCAAGTGAGGTCGACACCATTCTCCAGATCGGTATATTCTGGCTTGCCTCTCCTTTCAGATATTGAACCAGAACCTTTTCCAGGCCCGAGATGACCAGCTTGTCCAGGCGAAGTGTTCTGAAAAGAGGGTCTGCAGTCAACCGCTCCACGAATCGCTTTCTGCCAACTATGATCCCGGCCTGGGGACCGCCCAGGAGCTTGTCTCCGGAGAAGGAAACAACGTCGGCACCGCTGCGGATTATCTCTTGAGGCGTGGGTTCGTGCTCGAAACCGAACTCTTCGGTGTTCAAAAGCACTCCGGAGCCCAAATCCACCACCAGCGGTACTCCGGTTTCCTTCGAGAGGGAGGCCAACTCCTTCACGGAGGCGGATTCGACGAATCCCTCCATTTGAA
The DNA here is from genome assembly GCA_030605835.1 of Candidatus Zixiibacteriota bacterium. GTDB lineage: Bacteria > Zixibacteria > MSB-5A5 > DG-27 > DG-27 > DG-27. The sequence continues at coordinate 34,006 of JAUWHO010000037.1, forward strand.
AATTGCTCTGATGCACTTTCAGGAGCAGGGCGGTTTTGTCCCCGACGCTTTTTTTGTAATCTTCGATGGAAGTTTTATTGGTTGTTCCGACCTCGACCAGTTTTGCGCCGGAGCTTTTCATGATCTCCGGAATCCTGAAACCCCCACCGATTTGAACTAACTCCCCCCTCGAGACAATGACCTCCCTCTTTTTTGCAAGGGTCGAGAGGATCAAAAAGACCGCGGCGGCATTATTGTTAACGGCCAGAGAGGCTTCGCAGCCGATTAGCTTGTTCAAAAGCTCGTATATGTGAGTTCCCCTCTTGCCACGCTTCCCCAGCTCCAAATCATACTCCAGATTGGAATAGCCACAGGCAATTTCACTCATGTGTGACAGAACTTCCTCTCCCAGAGGAGACCGCCCCAGATTGGTGTGAATGATGATTCCGGTGCCGTTGATGACTCGATTTAAGAAATGTCGGGTATAGCCGTCAAGTTCATTTTTGACTCTTGTGACTATCTCTTCAACGGTCGGGACGCTCTTTCCCCGGGAGACATCCTTGCGGGAGGAATCTATCACCTCACGAACGTAATCAGCCACCAGAGGTTGCGACCAAGCGGCCACCAGCTTTGCGAGCTGCGGCGTCTGCAATAGCTTCTCGACGCTGGGGAGATCCCTCAGGCTCTCTTTTCCCCGGGATGCTTTTTCTCGACTCTTATGCGCCATTTTTGAACCTCCGTCACTTCCCCGATTACAACGGCAAGCTCACCCTTTTCCTGAAGCGATTTGACCAGGCGACGGGTTCTCGTCTGTGGCACCGATAACAGGAGGCCGCCGGAGGTCTGAGCGTCACACAGTATCAGCATCTCCTCGAAGCTGATGTCAGGAGAATATAGAACCTCCTCTTCCAGGAACTTGTAATTGCTCTTGGTGCCACCGGGATAGATATTCTGCTGAGCGAGTTCTCTGGTCCCATCAATTATCGGCACCTGGTCGGCCCAGACTGTGGCACTGACCTGGGAGGCGGTTAGCATCTCAGTCAAGTGGCCTAAAAGGCCGTAACCGGTCACATCGGTGGCAGCACTGGGCCGGCTTTTGATCATGATCTCGGAGGCGTTTTTGTTCAGGTGCTTCATTACCTCGACAACCTTCCCTGTGACCTCCTGAGAAGCTAGCTCCATTTTGATGGCGGTGGTTATGATACCGGTGCCAATCGGTTTGGTCAGAATCAACCTATCGCCCGCTTTCGCGCCGATATTTTTTATAATCTTCTGAGGATTGACCACGCCGGTTACCATCAGACCGTAAAGAGGTTCCGGGTTTTTCACAGTATGTCCCCCAATTATCTCCACTCCGGCCTCTTTAGTCTTGTCAGCACCACCTTTAAGAACTAGAGGCAAAGCCTCCCGAGCCTCGCCCTCCCCCGGAAATCCAACCACGTTCAAGGCCACCAGCGGTTTGCCTCCCATGGCATAAACATCCGAAAGGGCGTTAGCGGCCGCAATGGCTCCATAGTCGTAAGGGTCGTTCACCACCGGGGGGAAAAAGTCAATGGTCTGCACCAGAGCGATCCTTTTGCTTAACAGATACACCCCGGCATCGTCGGCATACTTGGTGCCCACTAACACATTGGGATCCTCAATCTCCGGCAGGCCTTCCAGCACCTGGAAGAGTTCCTGTGCCGCAAATTTTGCGGCTCACCCAGCGCCGGAGCATAGAGAGGTCATCTTGATCTTTTTCTCTTGCTCGGTCATTTCTTAAAAGCAACTCTCCTGAGCCAACAGCTGAAATCGCAAGAGGAAACGCCTTGATACAGGCGTATTCCCGGCTCGCTCTAATTTAGTCCACGTACATCAAAGATGCAAACAAAATGACCGAGTTCCGGAGGGGGAACTCAGTCATTAGAAATTACGTCTTCAAAGCTGAGGAAGAAATCAAAAATAGGACCTCGCTTTACTCTTCGATTTCTTCCTTTCTCATTCCCTGTTTTTCAGTATCTTTCACATTGCGCAAGAGCTCGTCCCGCTCCTGGTTCCATTTAACCCAATGGGTCTGTTCATCCTGGTCAGTAGACTTAAACTCCCCGTGATATTTTATCCTCTTGTCAGGTGTGATGACTAGCTTCTGCATCTCCCTGACGATCACGGTCCACTGCGCTAGACTGACCTCCTTTGGGGGTGCGACCTCTTTCGGTCCTTCGATCTGCCTGGGAGCCAGCGATTTCGTTTTCTTCTCTTCTTCCCTTTCAACTTCAGCTGTATCGGGGATATTGGAGACATCGACCCGCCCTCTATAGACCCGCAACTCCGTGGTTTGGTCCTCCTGGACGTTCATTCTGAATACGGTCCCCCTGACAGAGGCATTGGCAATGGTGGTCCCTACCAAAAGCTCGGAGGTCTCCTCCAGGCTGCCGATGTTCGCCCAGAGGTCCCCCTCCTCCAGCTTTAACTCCGTCTCGGCCTTCTTCTCCTGGGTCTCTTCGTAAAGCTTGACAATATCGACGGTGGTCTTGGGAGCTAGACGGATCAATTCCAACTTGGCCAACTCAATTTCGGCCCTGGTTCGAAGCATCGTCCTGACCCGCTCTCCGCCGACCACCTCGGTGTTGATTTGCGCTTTTTCCCAATCTAAGTCTCCGATTTTCTGCTTTTTTGCCTCTCCCTCCACAAACGTGAAGAGTCCCTTCTTACTCTCCCTCTCCGAGGTCTGAGATAGAGCGACGTTTTTAACAACCAAGAAGACTCCCAAAAGAGAGATTGCCACTAGTGGAATGATCGCCCGGGAGAGAACCTTTCTCGTCTTCATAACTTCCTCCTGAGGGGACCGGTGACCGCAAAAGGTCTCCCGAGGTCCGCAAACCTAAATTGTCGTATTACAACCTTAAAAACTACCTGAAAAGGTGATGCGATGAGCACCTCCCAAATCAGCAAAGGAGCTATAAGAATAGTCCAATATGAGCTTCTTCCAGTTGTAGCCAAACCCGCCGGAGAGGCCGGCGAAGTTATCCTTGTCGGAGTCGGTCTTGTAGTTCCGTCCGTTGTAATTCCAACCGAGACGGAGAAAGAAAGGTTGCAGGCGGGTGAACTCCCCCCCCAGGGAGAAATAGAAATCGTTGTCGAAGGGCTTGTTGGCGTCCACGCACAGCGTAAATGGCAAACCTCGCAGACGATGCGAGAACCCAACTGCGGCCAGGGTCGGCAGACTCTCTTTCTCCTCCCCCAATGCGCTGAGCTGTGTTCCCAGGTTGGTGATGGCACCGCCGACTTGAGTTCTCCCGTCTTCAAATCTGAAAATGAATCCGGCATCAAAGCCCAAGCCCGTGGAGGAGTAATCCTGAATGCTTTCATATATGAACTTTACGGTGCCACCTAGAAAGACCCGCCTCGAAAGCCTGTGGGCGTAACTCCCGGCTATCGCTAAATCGGAGGCTCCAAAGGTGCCGATTTTGTTGCCATCGATGTCGGTTTCGTCGAAGGAACCGTAGTTGAAGTAATTCACCGAAACTCCCCAGATGCCGTCGCTGCCAAAAGGACGCAGATAGGCCAGAAAACCGGATTGGATATCGGAGAGGTAGTTGTTGTAGCTTACAGTGAAGAGATTCCAGTTTTCTCTCTTTTCCGGAATTCTCTCTCCTTTCTCGTACTCGTATTCGAACTCGTATTCCTCTAAGGGAAGTTCGCCCAAAAGCTGCGGTAGTCCTCCGGGATTATAGTGCAGCGCGGTCTCGTCGTCGGCCAGACCAACTCCACTACCCCCCATGGCTTGAGTGCGAGCCCCCACCCATATCTTCAGAAAGGAATAAGCGCTGGTTCCCGCCTTGTCGTTGGTGCCACCGTAAGAGCTACCAACGGCCAAAAGCACCAGCAGCAGAGGTATCGTCAGATTTGTCAGTTTTGAGGGCATTGTCGTCTCCCAGTCAAATTTCAACCTTCTCGAATCTACCGAAGACAACCTCAGAAGTCAACATCAATTCCCTACCTACTACCTACTACATGCTACCTACTGTTTACCATCCCTTGACAGTCCGATCGACGATATCTTCTGCGAGTTTATCCAGGGCTCTCTCTTTGCCCTCCTCCTCGGTCTCCTCGATGGCATCATAGATACCCCATCCTTCCATATTATCGTCTTCCCAGATGGTCTCGCGCTCCGTCCGCTTTTCAAACCTGAGTGCCACATACACGTAGGTGATATATTCCATGGTATTGCCGGCGCCGTCGAAGGTGTGGCTCTTTCTCTCGTATCTGGTGACAACCCCATACAGGACTGCATCCGCTCTGCGGGCACTCACAACTTTTAAGGTATTATCAGCAATAAAGCTATTTGTTACCTTCTCGGTGAGCTTCTCCTGCAAGTCGTATTCGGTGGTTTGATTCTCGAACAGCGGCACCCCGACAGTTCTAACCCCGGAGAGGGCCGAGCCAGAGAAAGAATAGACGCCACAGCTAACATAGAAAGTCAGAGCGGAGCCTATCACGAGATATAGAAAGGTTTTCCTAACCATACACCACCCTGCCGCGCTTGATGACCGTCTTGACCAGATTCACTCCGTAATGATAAGGAATCTCCTTGTAATTCTCGGTGTCCCAGATCACCAAGTCGGCCAATTTGTTCGGCTCCAGACTCCCCACCTCTTCACCTCTGTCTGTAGCGTAAGCAGAGTTGATGGTGGCAGCACAAAAACCCTCCGCCGCCGTCATCCGCATCTGGGTGCTGGCCAAGCTCAAGATCATCTGCATATTCTCGGTCATAGAGCTGCCGGGATTACAATCGGTTGCCAGGGCTATCGGAAGACCGGCTTTTATCATCCTTCGGGCGGGAGCATATTTGTCATACCCCAAGCTGAAAGTTGTCCCCGGCAAAAGAACTGCAATGACTCCGGCCGCCTTCATCTTATCTATCCCCGTCTCTGAGATCGCAACCAGATGGTCGGCGGAGGTGGCCCCCAGCTCGGCGGCTAATTCTGCCCCTCCGAACGGGGAAAGCTCGTCGGCGTGGAGTTTCAATTTCAATCCATAAGCTTTGGCGGTTGACAGAATCCTTCTGGATTCCTCAATGTTGAAGACTCCTTCTTCACAGAAAACATCGCAGAACTCAGCCAGATCTCCCTCAGCGACCCGGGGAATCATCTCCTCGGTCAATATCCGAATATATTCCTGCCGGTTATCCCGGTATTCATCCGGAACCTCGTGAGCCCCCAGGAAAGTGGGGACCAAATCGATGGGGTGGTTTTCGTTCAAGTCCTTAATGATCTGGAGAGACCTGACTTCATCTTCCGGGGATAAGCCGTATCCCGATTTGGCCTCTATCGTGGTCGTTCCGTAGCAAAGCATTCTGTCCAGAACTCGCCGGGCGTTTCTCATCAGTTGGTCATTAGAGGTCTTGCGGAATCTCCGGACGCTGTTGCGAATGCCTCCGCCACTGGCGGCGATTTCCTGGTAGGATGCACCTTTGACTCTGAGCTCAAATTCTTCCTCCCGCGTAGCTGCGAAAACCGGATGGGTGTGAGGGTCGACAAAACCGGGGGTGACAACCTTTCCTTGGGCGTCGATGATTCTGGTGGTCTTGTCGATTATGGCGCTTCTCTCGATCTCCTCCAGAGTCCCCACCGCCAAAATGCTTGCCCCCAGCGACGCCACCGCGCCATTCTCGATTATCCCCAAGTTGGAGAGATTCTCTCCCGTACGAGGACCAATCTGTTTCTCATCCCTGAGGGTCAGAAGTTGACCAGCATTACGGATTAGGAGAGTGGCTCGCCTTGCCTTCTTGACCTGGTATCCCACGAAGTCTGAACAGAAGAGAGTCGGAGAGGAGTTATCTCAAGTCTATTTCAATCCGCGCCGCTCCCGCCTTTGCTCCTCTCCAGCCAAAAGCCTCAGCAGTCAAGAAATACTCGTGCAACAACGATAGCGAGTCTTCCATAATAAAACACTGCGGAGAGGCCGGGATTCGAACCCGGGGTCCCGATTTAACGGGACAACTGCTTAGCAGGCAGCTGCCTTAAGCCAACTCGGCCACCTCTCCCGACAGCCTTCCCGAAGGGGAATCTTCGGAATGGGCGAAGATCAAAAGCCAAATCTCCACCTGATTTTCCAAGCTCAGATTACCGTCGGCAGAACCGAAAGTCAAGAGAAAACCTCCTTCCAAAAGCTCCCACTGTATAGATTTATCGTCCAACTTTGCACGGAAGCAAACATCTTTGCAGGGTATGGCAGAATATCCTGAATCCTCACCCTTTTCGCTATCAGCGACAGAGCATGGTCTGGTGAAACAACGACCGAGACGGTTGCCTCCCCTGTCACGAGAGCTGAATCAAACCCCATCAAAAGGCACCACGACGACTAATAGTCAAGCAGTTGTCCAACACTGATAGAAGATTCAGCAGTCACTCGCAGACGCGCGGATAATGAAAACTGAAAGCAGATTACGGAATCTACAGCTGTTGTGAACTTCAAGCGTTGAGGTCTGTGATTAATCAGAGTTGCGGAAGGATTACTCGAAGTCCGCCTCCAAGTATTCGGCGGTTCGCTCCTGCCGCTGGATTTCCTCGGTCTGGCGCTCCGCGAATTTCTTGGCGCTCTCCTCCCCATACACCTTGAGCATATGATTCATGGCGATAACTTCGGAGATAACGGTGATGTTTTTGCCCGGGGAAACCGGAATGGTGACCACCGGAATCTGAACTCCGAGGATGGTGGTATATTTGTCTTCAATCCCCAGACGCTCGTAATGGGCTTCGTCGCTCCAGCGCTCCAGTCTCACCTCCACCTCGACTCTCTTCTGAAGCCGGATGGCCCGGATTCCGAAGAGCTTCTCGATGTCAATAATACCGATGCCCCGAACCTCCATGTGGTGCTTCAGAAGTTTGCTGCCACTTCCGACAATCACCCCCGGGCCCCGGCGCACGATTTTAACCATATCATCGGCCACCAGACGCTGTCCCCTCTCCACCAGGTCCAGCGCGCACTCACTCTTGCCGATTCCGCTTTTGCCGGTGTACATAAGCCCCACCCCGCCAACGTCGACCAGGGTTCCGTGGACAATTGTCCAGGGGGCAAAGATGTTGTCCAGATAGGCCGAAAGCCGGTATGACAGTTCGCCGGTGGGAAGCCGAGAACTGAAGACCGCGGTCGAATGGCCGTCTGCAACCTCCAATACCTCCGCCGGGGGCATCCTTCCCTTGGAAACAAAAATGCAGGGGACATCCCGGCTGAAGAGGTCATACAGCCTCTGCCGCCTTTGGCTGGGATTCATGTTGTCGAGAAAGGCCAGCTCTTGCTGACCGAAAATCTGAATGCGATTATGAGGGAAGCGCTCGAAAAAACCGGCCAGCGGGAGCCCCGGACGATTTATCTGATTGGTGGTTATGACCTTCTTCAACCCTCCCCCACCCTTAAGCAGAGATAACTCGAAATAGGCGCGGCGCTCGGTGTATAGTCTATCGACTGTTATCCCTTTTGGGGAGTTCCACGCCTCCTCGGAGCCGCTCTCCGGGGAGAGCGCTTGAGAATCTTCTTTGAAAACGGTAGAATCGTCCACTTTAGAGAAATGTCACTCCTGCGGGGTTACTCCGGGGCCGTTTATCGTTCTCTTCTCCAGAGAACGCCCCTTGGCTTTTTTGTCTTGAAGCTTCGCTTTGTACTTCTTCAATCGCCTCTGCATAATATTGGTCACCTTCTCGACGGCGGACACAGGCTCGAACCCATTGCTTCTGGCTACCAGAACGGTGCCGTAAACCTTAAGGCCCAACTCCGCAGTCAGGCGCGATTTTTCCTGCTCCAGAATGAGATGGGCATCAATTATATTATTGAAATAACGTTGTAATTTCGAGACCTCCTCCTCCGCAAAGGCCCTTTCTCTATCGTCCAACTCGAAATGTCTGCTGGTGACTTTGATTTGCATGATCTTTTCTCCTTTTAGGTCAAGGATTCCAGATTGAGTTGGGGAATCGGATTGGAAAACCGATCTCCCTGTAAAATGAGGTTTTGAGTAGGCTGCTTCTTCAGAATTAAGGAACATCGGAAAACAAAGAGGTTGGCGACTACGAATTGCGACAAAGCTTCGACAATCACAACGTCTCTATAACCTGAACAACCCCTGGCCGGGGTCCTGATGACGACACCATCCCACTGTATATTAGACGTCAAAAGAAACTAATCAGTTCCCGAACCCTGTTCTTTTTCTCGAGGGCCTGGTCGCACCTTCTTCCGGAAACGGGCCGGCATGATCTTTAGCTCCTCCCGGTATTTGGTCACTGTCCTCCTGGCGATGGAAAGCCCCTCCTCCTTGAGCAGGTTAGCTATCTCTTGGTCCGAGAGGGGGCTGCGCAGATCCTCGTTCTTTATGATCCCCTCCAGGCGCCTTTTTATGGCCCTCTTGGTCAACTCCTCTCCGTCATCGGTGGTCATGCCGGAGTTGAAGAAATACCTGATCTCGAAAACTCCCATCGGAGTTTGAACGTATTTACCGCTGGCAACCCGGGAGATGGTGGCGACATTCATTTCCACCTTCTCGGCGATACTCTCCATGGTCATGGGCTTGAGGTGCTCCGGACCGCTCTCGAAGAAATCCCCCTGTTGCTCCACAATCGCTTCCATCACCCTGCCCATCGTGGTGCGACGCTGGTTTATGGCGTTGACCATCCAGCGAGCCTGCTCTAATTTCTCCCGGATATACTTCTTGGTATCCTCCGAGGATTTCCCCTTTCTCAACAGTTCTCGATAGGCGGTGTTGACCCTCAGGTGGGGGACGTTTCTATCGTTGTGAAAAACGACTAACTCATCCCCGAGCCGCTCAACCGTCAAATCCGGGACGATGGGAATCGCAGCCTTGCTGAACCCCCCGTGCGCCGGACGGGGATTGAGTGATCTTATTATCTCCATGGCTTGCTCGACTTTTATAGGGCTGACTCCCACGATGTGGGAAAGCTGTTGCTGGCTTTTCTTGTCCAGCTGGCTCAGATGCTCTGCAACTATCCGGTAAGCTAAGCTGCCCTTAAGCCCCCTCTCCTGCAGTTGAATCAGCAGACACTCCCTCAGATCACGAGCCCCGACGCTTACGGGATCGAATTTCTGGATGACGGCGAGGACCTTCAAAACCTCCTCCTCGGAGGCGTCCAGAGCCATGGAGATCTCTTTCGCGGGAATGGTCAGAAAGCCGTTCTCGTCAATGTTCCCGATTATATACTCCGCTATCTCTTTTTCCCTTGAGGCGAGGTGGGAGAGGTTCAGCTGTTCCGACAGGTGTTCATAGAGAGTCTCTTCCACTACCACCGCTTTCTCCGGGAACTCCTCCCGGTCCCGCGGCAGGCGAGAGTAGTTATATTCGTGATCCTCCCCGAGGTACTCCTGCCAGTCGATCTTGTCAAGTTGGGGATCTTGATTGTCTTCCGACGATTCCGGAGTAGAAGTCTCCGTCTCCTCGGCAGTGTCGACCTCCTCCAACATCGGGTTGACGGACAGCTCCTGGCGGACTAACTGCTCCAGCCGCAGAATCGGCATCTGCAACATCTTCAGCGACTGAATCAGTTGCGGGGCAATGGTTTGCCTGAGCCTAAGTTGGAGGTCGAGTTTCATAAGCCTTCATAAACTTTATCGGCTGTCACCAACCTCAGCTTGAAGCCGCCGCCGAGCGGTAACCTTCCTCTGTTCAATAAACGCCTCGCACACAAAAAACCATTAACCATCCAGATGCCAATTTAACATTTTCATACAGGAAGTCAATGAGCTTGGGAAAGGAGGAAAGCTCAGTCAAAGCCTTAAGTGTTGAGGAGGTGGGCAGATCTGAGGTCAAGCTCTTCCTCTTCATATTGGACTCCCCGTTTCGGACTGCGGAATTGATGAATTCAGGTAGCTTCACGTCAGAATATCCTTCCTCCGAAACCACCAGACGGAGACCATGAAGAAGGCAAACGTATATGTCCCCAGATAAAAGGCGGAAGCGCCGATCTGTCCCCAGGGAATCGGCTCCGAGAAAGCACAACGCCACACATCAGTGTAGCTGGTGAAAAGATAGGGGCTGATCTTCTCGAAGAGGGAATAGGGCGTGTTGGATATGATCAGAAAGCCGAACAGCACCGCCATGGTGCCGATTATGGGCCCGATAGAGTTGTCCACCAAGGTGGAGAAGAAAAAGGCCAGCGAGGCCACTACGCACATGCACCACATTCCCAAGACGTACGCCAAGATTAACCTCATCCAGGCTTCAGCCTGAGGTATCACCAATAGACCCCTGTCGAAAACCAGAAGGTCTCCCCTGCCGAAAAAGACCGAGCCCAGACAGAGACAGACCAAGCTCAGGAAACCGACCAGACTAACGGTGTATATCATCGTGGCGACGAATTTGACCCAGATGACTTTCGTGCGCCCGACCGGACGGGTCAGAAGTATCCTTATGGTGCCCCCGGTAGCCTCCCCCGATACCATCTCGCCGGCGACGAGCGCAACGAGAAAGGGAACGTGCACCCAGAGGGTATTCATTAAAATATAGGAGACCAAAAGCCCGTTGGTGATGTTGCCGGAGATGATGAAGAGTTCCTGAAATCTCCGCATCGCTTGCGGATTGATTAGAGTCTCCCCCTGAAGCTTGACCGCCACCATGAAGAGAGGCACCAGGATGCCGATGGCGATGAAACCGATATACGTCCTCCACCGTGCGTAGGTTTTAATCAGCTCATCTTTGATGAGAACGAACATACTCCTCACCTCTCCGTAAGCGACAGAAAGAAATCCTCCAGAGAGCGTTTCGGAATCAGGGCGGAGACACTGAAACCCTTTTGGACCAGAAAGGAGTTGATCTCCGCAAGCTTTTCTCTGGTTGTGTCTATCTGCAAACGCCCATCGACGATCTCCAGCCTCAGGTTCTGAAAACTTGATCTAAGAAGAGCTGCAGCCTCTTCCGGTCTGTCCACCAGCACGATGGCTCTGTCATCGGTGGAGAGAAGCTCTTTTACCCCTCCCTGAGTTATGAGCTTGCCTCGGTCGATTATCGCCATCCTGTTGGCCACCTGCTCGATCTCAAAGAGCAGATGAGAGGAGAGAAAGATCGTGATCTGTTTCTCGGCAGACAGTCTTCTTACGAGCTCTCTAACCTCCTTCATCCCTTTGGGGTCAAGGCCGGCCGTGGGTTCATCCAGAATCATCATCTCAGGATCGGTCAGGAGTGCCTGGGCGATACCCAGTCGTTGACGCATGCCGTGGGAGAAGGTCTTGACTCGGCCGCTGGCGCGGTCTCGAAGCCCGACAAGGTCTAAAACCTTCTCGATTCGCTCCTCGCTGACCCCCCCGGAGAGGTTTCCCAGAATTTTGAGATTCCTTCTGGCAGTCAAGTAAGGATAGAAATCCGCCGTCTCCACCATGCTCCCGATCCGTGAGAGTATTTTTTGCCTTCTGGAGTTGAAGGTTTCGCCCAGCAATTCGATTTGCCCACCGTCGGCGTGAACCAGTCCGAGAAACATCCTGATGGTGGTAGACTTGCCGGCGCCGTTCGGACCTAAAAAACCAAAAACATCGCCCCTGTAAACCTCGAGGTTCAAGTCCTCCACGGCAACGACATTCTTGAACCGTTTGGTCAGACCAACGGTCTTTATCACTACATCTTTTGGGGGATTGTCCTTCAAGGTTTCACCTGTGGTCTAACATTTCCATTCAGATTTCCATAAATATAAACCCTCTCCGCCTGTGTGCAAAATTAAATCTGAAAAGCAGAGCCTATTCACAGCGGATTAAACAAATTAAGCAGATAAATAATCCGACAATTTGCTCAATCTGTTTACCCACCTCTGGCGTGGCTGTGAATTGTCCTCACCACCGTAGCGCGGGGAATTCATCCCCGCGTAAAGCAGACCAGAGGGATTATGGCACCAACCGTCTTGCCTTCCGGTGTCGTTTGGTGTTCCTGCCCATCCTACTCAGGCGACCCTGTGGTTGAACGATTTCTGTCGAGAGGTCATAAAACCGCCCCCGGAAACTCCCGATAACACTGGTAAACAGGAGACACAAGCCACCTTCAAGCCATTCAGACTATAAGCATTTTTCAAAGGTGACCTTGTGGTTCCTGAGTAATCGGAGGGTAGCTCCATGATTAGAACATCACCACTGCTCTTGCTCCTTTTCATTTCACTTCTGACTCTCAATACCGGGCATGCATCTCTTGAAGGAAACCTTTTCGCCGACGCCACCCAAGAACAGAAAGATGCTCCAAAGCTCATACCTGCTGATGCCGGCTTTCACAACAACCTCGGGAATGTCTATTTCAGCACGGGTCTCTTAGACGATGCCATCCGGGAATACAAAGAGGCTTTGAGGATCAAACCAGATTTGGTGGAGGCTCGCTACAATCTCGGAAATGCCTATGTCAAGAAGGACCTTTTGGATAATGCCATAGCGGAGTACAAGGAGGCTTTAAGGATCGAGCCGGATTACACCGACGTCCACAACAACCTGGGGACTGCCTATTACAGCAAGGGTCTTTTTGACGATGCCATCCGCGAACTCAAAGAGGCCCTGAGAGCCAAACCGCATGACGGCAAGGCCCACTACAATCTCGGGAACGCATACTTTGGCAAAGGCCTTTTGGAAGAGGCTATTCGGGAATTTAAGGAGGCTTTGATGATTAAACCGGATGATGCCCAGGCTCACAACAATCTGGGTGTTGCTTACAGCAAGAAAGGCCTTCTGGAAAACGCCATTGAGGAGTCAAAGCAGGCTTTCGAGATTGATCCGGACGATGGCGATGCTTGCTACAATCTGAGCTGCTTCTATTCACTTCAAGGAAAAACGAGGAAATCACTCGAATACCTGCGAAGGGCAATTGAGCTTGACTCTGAGAATAGAGAAACGGCCAGGACCGATGCAGACTTCGAAAACATGAGAAACAACCTACAATTTCGGCAACTCCTGGGCCTCGATTGAGGATCCTGCTCCCTCTCGCAAGCCGGTCTTTGCGCAAGGTCACCTGACTCGGAAGCGAAAGGACAGCCTGGCAGCCTCTACCCACCCGCAGATAATTCACAACGGACTAAAGGGATGAGCCGGACAAGAGATCCGTTCACTTTGCTTAATCTGCTTGCCCGCCTTAGGCGTGGCTGTGAATTACGCTTCCAACCGCAGAGTGGGGGTTTATCCCCCGCCGCCCCAAACAGAGGTCGGAAAGGGACTTCTCCACAGGTTTCTTTCGACCCGAATTTTCGATTGACAACCCTCCCGACAGATGTTAATATTGCCAAAGCGGAAAAGACTAAACTGATGGACGATTTCAGGTCGATAAGATAATGGGAAACGCTCTTGCTTAGCAGGGCTTAAAGGGAACCGACAGCACACTTAGGAGACCAGCTAATGTGGATTATACGTACCCTCTTCATAGTGATAATATTGATTCTCCTCTTGGGGTTTGCGGTCCAGAACGCTTACCAGAGAGTCTCCATCAACATCTTGGATAAGCAGTTCGCCAATGTCCCGATGATATTGGTGCTTTTCATAGCTTTCGTGATCGGGATACTGATCTGGTTTATCTTCACCATCTTCCAGTATTTCAGGATGCAGGGGGATCTCTATCAGGAGAGAAAAAGAAGCAGGCGGCTCACCGAGGAGATCAAAGCTCTGAGAAACAGACCGCTGCAAGAAGTCGAAGAGAGCCCGGATTGAGCAAAGCCGGCTTGAGTTCGCTGACCGAAAACCAGGTTTTCAGCCGGGGAGGCGCTCGAGCCCGGCGAGAAGGAGAGGAGATTTGAGCACCACTCAGCTCTGGTGGTTAGTTTTCCCGGTAATACTACTGGTCTTCATACTTTTCGTGCTCTGGTACAGCCAGCGCCGCAAAGCCAGAACCCCCTATCCCCGTAACTACATCGAAGCTCTGAAGGCTTTGGCCTCCGGGGACAGTGAGAAAGCCTTCGAGCGATTCATGGTGGTGACTGATGAGGACACCAGTAACGCCGACGCTTACCTTCGATTGGGCGACCTCTTCAGAGAGAAAAGGCAGTTCGACAAGGCAGTGCAAGTGCATCAGGAATTGACCTTCCGGCCGGGGCTGTCAAAAGAGCAAGAGGTCGAAATCAAAAAAAGTCTGGCGTTGGATTTTCTAGAGGCGAAGCGTTACGGTAAAGCGATTCCAACCTTGAGACAGCTCTTAGATTTGTCCAGTTCAGATGGCTGGGTACTCGAGAATCTACTCAGAGCTTACGAGGAGACTGCCCAGTGGGAGCAGGCATTGGAGACCAAAGATAAAATCCTCAAACAGAAGGGAATAAAAGACAGGAGCTCCCTGGCGTTATACAAAGTCTTTGCGGGAAAAAGGCTGGCGGAGGAGGGGGACTATCACAGAGCCCGCTTGGTCTACAAAGACGCTCTCGGATATGACGACAAATGCGCCGCCGCCTACCTCTACCTCGGAGATGCCTACATGTGCGATCAGCGTCCTGAAGGGGCAATCGATTACTGGAAAAAGTTGGTCGCCAAGGTTCCCCAGAGGGCCCATCTGGCTTTTGAACGCTTGGAGTCAACTTTTTTCGATCTGGGCAAATATGGCGAGATCGTGGAGATCTATAAGAGAATCATTCAGGCTGACTCTAAGAACATCAAAGGTCTCTATGCCCTGGCGAGGATTTTCGAGAAGATGGGCAAGACCGACTCCGCCATCGAGACCTATCGCAAGGCACTCAGAGTCAACCCCAATCTGGTCCACATCCGTCAGCATTTAATTCGGCTTTATCGCCAGACCGACCAGGTGGATTTAGTGCTGGCTGAGATCGACCGCCTGATAGAATCCGTGCCCGAGAGAGCTGACAGCTTCATCTGTCAGAAATGTGAGTATGTCACCAACGAGGTGTTGTGGAAGTGCCCGAAATGCGACAGCTGGGACAGCTTCAATTTCTGAAGATAATCTCCTCCTTTCTGCTCTTATCTCTGTTTGTATTTCTACCCGAAGCCGCTAGATGTCAGAGATTTCCCGAAGAGATACTGTCGCACTTAAAAGCCGGGCAGCTCAAAGAGGCTCGAGCTTCACTCGATGACTTCCGCAGTTCTGAGCCCGATGACCCCCGGGGGCTCTATTACGCCGGCTGCTTCGAGCCTAACGGCGAGCTGTCCGCAGACCTGTTGAAAAAATCGCTGAGCAGGAGAGACGATTTCCCGGAGCGAGGCGAGGCTCTCCTGAAACTAGGTCAATACTACCTCTCCAAGTCGATGTATCTCACCGCGGCTTCCCAAGCCCGGCAAAGCCTCAAAATTGACTCTACGCGACACCCTGGTGCTTTGTGGATTCAGGGCACCGCCAATTCGGCCTCGGAGAAGCCAGCTCTTGCCGAGGAGAACTTCCAGGAAATCTTGAAAAGCGGTGCTGAGCGTCAGTGGGAGGCCTGGGCCAACCTGGGATTGGGAGATGTTTACTACCAACAGGGCGACTACGTCCGGGCACAGTCATCTTATCGGGAGGTCATGCATCATCATCGCAAATCGCCAGCTTACTCTCTGGCTCTGGCACAGTTTGCCCAATGCCAGTGGGAACTGGATGACCCCGAGAGCGGTGAACGTTTCACTAAGGATTACTTAGAGCAATTCCCGCAGGGAGTACTCGCCGGGACTCTTCGCGACCTGGTCTCCGCGGGGGTGATCCATTTGGCCTCCGAAGAGGAAAAGCTTTCGCCAAAAGAGAGGGCCCGTCTCACCAGCACCGTCTATTCCGTACAGGTGGGAGCGTTCGCCTCCAAAGCCAATGCCTACAGGATGGCGCAACGGTTGAAAGCTCGAGGTTATGAGGTTGAGCTTCGAACCGAGACCATAAACAGACGTCGCTTTTACAAGGTGTTGGTGGGGAAGTTTCTCTCCCAGAAGCGGGCTCGAGAGGTAAAAGGGAAGCTCGAGGCCGAAGAGGGGGACAATTTCATAATCGTGATAAGGTAGTTTTTCTCAGCTCGTCCTAATCCAAGCAAGCACAATTCCCACCTTCAGAGGTATGAGGAAAAAAGGCCAGACCACTCCTTTGATGGAGCAATACAACCGCATCAAAAGCCAGTATCCGGACAAGATCCTCTTCTTCCGTATGGGCGATTTCTACGAGATGTTCGGCAAAGACGCCGAAGAGGCTGCCCCCATCCTCGGGATTGCGCTCACCTCCAGAGCTCACGGCAAATCCGGCAAGATTCCGCTTGCTGGTATTCCCTATCACGCCGTGGAAAGATATCTGGACAAGCTGATCAAGGCCGGCAAGAAGGTGGTGATCTGCGAGCAGGTGGAAGACCCCAAACTCGCAAAGGGGTTGGTCAAAAGGGAAGTGATCGAAGTCGTCACCCCGGCGACAAATATTGCAGAGGAGACAGACTCCCCCGACAACAACTTTCTCTTGAGCCTGCTTGAATCAGACGACAGAATCGGGCTTGCTTACGTGGATTATACTACCGGAGAGTTCTGGCTGGAAGAGACCGACAGAGAAGACACACCTGAAAGGATAAGATTGATCTCGCCAAGAGAGATTCTGTATCCAGACTTCGTGGGGGTCGATTCTCTGAAAGTCCCGGAGCTGGAGAGCTTTTCATCCTCGTTAACACCCCTGGAGAGCTGGAGGTTCACTCCGGAGTTCGCCGACCGGATTCTCAAAGAGCATTTCGGAGTCACCAGCCTCGAGGGCTTCGGCTGTCAGGATTTGAAACTGGCTACCAGAGCCGGTGGAGCCGCACTTTCGTATTTGGAGGAGATAAAGAAGAGGACTTTGCCTCACATCGTCAAGCTCTCCCGGGCCCGCCCCAAGTCGGAGATGTTTCTCGATGCCGAGACGATCGCAAATCTGGAGCTTTTCGCCGGCAGTGGATTTGCCACCAGAGGACTCTCCCTGCTTTCAGTCATAGATCGGACTCTGACCCCGATGGGCAAACGCCTCCTCAAAAGATGGCTCTCTCGTCCCCTCTCAGAGGTGAAGGAAATCAGCGGCAGGCAGGACGGAGTTGAGGAGTTCCTCAAAGAGGAGAGTAAACGAAACCGGCTGCACAAAGCTCTCAAGGGATTCCCCGACCTGGAGCGTCTGGCCAGTCGGATCTCGGTTGAGAGAGCTAATGCACGAGATCTGATTAGCTTGAAGCTGGCTTTGATGTCTGTTGAAGCTTTGAAGGAATCGATTTCCCAACCTTCCTCGAAAATCATCCACTCAAGCTTGGATGCGATTCCGGATTTGAGACCGCTCATCGAGTTGATCGAAAAAAGCATCGTCGATGAACCCCCACTGTCGCTGACTGAAGGTGGACTGATCAAGGACGGGTTCGATTCAGAGCTCGACAATCTGAAAAGCGAAATCAAGGATGCCCGCCAGTACATCGCCTCTCTGCAGGAGGTTGAGAGAAAAAAGACCGGCATAAGCTCCCTCAAGGTTGGATACAACAAGGTCTTCGGCTACTACATCGAGGTCACCAAGCCGAATCTGAAAAAAGTCCCAGCACACTATATTCGCAAACAGACAATTGCCAACGGCGAGAGGTTCATCACCCCGGAGTTGAAAGAGAAGGAGGAGAAAATCCTCAAGGCCGAAGAGGTGATCTTCGAGCGGGAACATCAAATCTTCAAAGACATCTGCTTAAAGATTGCTGATAGAATTTCGGAGCTTCAGACGACTGCCTCCATGATTGCCATGCTTGATTGTCTGAGCTCTCTGGCTCAGGCGGCAAAAGAGAACCGTTACTCCCGCCCGCAGGTGAACGACTCCGATGTCATTTCCATCAAGAGCGGGCGCCACCCGATCGTGGAGAAAGCGCTGCCGTCGGGGAGCTTCGTGCCCAACGACACCCAACTTTCCGCTTCCGATTGGCAGCTTCACATTGTCACCGGTCCGAATATGGCCGGGAAATCGACCTATCTGAGGCAGGTCGGTCTGATCGTTCTTCTGGCGCAGATCGGCAGCTTCGTTCCCGCAAAGAGCGCCAAAATTGGAATTGTCGATAGAATTTTCACCCGGGTCGGCGCCCAGGATGAGATCGCCGCCGGGCGGTCAACTTTCTTGATCGAGATGAACGAAACCGCCAACATCCTGAACAACGCCACTCCCAAGAGCCTGATTCTTTTGGATGAGGTCGGTCGAGGCACTTCCACCTTTGACGGTCTGGCTATTGCCTGGGCGGTGACGGAGTTCATCCACAATCGCCCGGAGTTGGGCTCCCGGACTCTATTTGCCACCCACTATCACCAGTTGACACAACTGGCTGACGCTCTGCCGAGGGTGAAGAATTTCCAGGCGGCAGTCAGGGAAACCGAGGATGAGGTCACTTTTCTGAGAAAAATCATTCCTGGAGGCTGTGACGACAGCTATGGAATCTATGTCGCCAAACTTGCCGGGGTACCGAAGGAAGTGATCCTGCGCTCGCAAGAGGTCCTGATCGAATTAGAGGCGAAACACCCTATCAACATTAACGTCACCGCAAAGAGAACAACCCCAAAGTTTCTGGGACAACTGAGCCTCTTCTCCAGCGAGGAAGAAAAAGTCCTGAAAGAATTGAAAGAAGTCGATAGCGATAAGTTGACACCGCTGGAGGGCCTGAAGAAACTGGCAGAGCTGAAGGAGAAATTGCAGGCAGAAAAGTAGGCAAGCAATCTCTCAGATATGAGCATTTACCCTATCGACGTAAGTCTTTCAATCTTTCCCTGTTTGCGGAGTGCTAGAGGTGGTTGGGTCAGACAACTGAGCCGCAAACACAATGCTGGTTCAAACCTACGAAGTTCCCGGCTTAAAGCATCCCAAGGAACTCTTTCCATGGCGTGGCAGGCAATGTCTCCGTCGTCGAGCGTCCATACGCACGGATGATGAGGGCAGCCTTATTAACCTGCTCGGGATCATCCGATTCGACAATGTCAACAACATCGAAACGCCCCTTGGTCGCAAAACTCTCCTTCCAGGTAACCCCGGGACACTCACTTCTGATCTTTTCCCCCACCTTGGCGGCCAGCTCCTTTAAGCCCTTGGGATCTGTGAACGCCTGAACAGAGACCCGGGAAAGGATAATGTAAGTAGCCATCTGATACCTCCTCTTAATGTCATCTGGGTTCTGGTTTTGCTATTTCAACGCTATAACGCGTCACCCACCTCTGTCAGTTTATAAGACACTCCAGGATCAAGTCAAGGGGAAAAATCTCCGCTTTCATTTGAAATTCCGCGGCGATGATGGTATAATATCGCCGTCATCAAAGGCAGGTTCCTGTGAGACCCTACGCGAAGAACTCACGCCGATGAAAAACAAGATAAAGGTACTTCCTCAAAATCTAGTCAACAAGATCGCTGCTGGAGAGGTGGTCGAGCGCCCTGCCTCGGTGGTGAAAGAGCTGGTCGAAAACTCCCTGGATGCGGGAGCAAAGAGTATCTTCATAGAACTGCGGGCTGGCGGTACCAGGCTCATCAAAGTCACCGACGACGGTTGGGGAATGAGCAAGGAGGAGCTCCTCCTCTCCTTGGAAAGACACTCCACCTCCAAGATTTCCTCCGTTGAGGATTTGTTCAGAATCAGCACCTTCGGTTTTCGGGGCGAGGCTCTTCCGGCGATCGCCTCGGTATCCTTCTTTGAGATCAAGAGTCGAGATCGGGAGAGCCTGTTCGGACATAAGGTGGTGGTTGAAGGCGGGGAGCTTAAGTCTGTAAAAGAAGAGGGGTTACCGATTGGGACTTCGGTGGAGCTGAGAGAGCTTTTCTTCAATATCCCCGCTAGAAGAAAATTCCTCAAGACGGTCTTCACGGAGCTGAAACACTGCATTCTGCTCGTAACGAAATTCGCGCTGGCTAATCACGAAGTCGCCTTCAAGATGACCCACGAGGGTCGGACTATCCACGAGCTCGCCCAGAGGGAGAAACCCGAGGATAGGCTCTTCGACATCTATGGAGAGAGTCTGTCGCAGCGAATGATACCGATCCCCGCACCCTCGGACAATTCCAAGCGCGACTTCGAAATCAGAGGTTATCTCGGCAATCCTGAGATCTCCAGAAACAGTCGCAACGATATTCACCTCTTCGTTAACCGTCGTCAGGTCTCCAGCCGGCGGCTGATGCACGCCATCATCTCCGCCTACGGTGGGACCATCGAGCGAAATCGTTTCCCGATGGCGGTCATCTTCATCGAGATTGACCCCCAAAAGGTGGATGTCAACGTTCATCCCACGAAAAACGAAGTCCGCTTCCAGGACGAAAACGCCCTTTACGACCGACTCCACCTCCGGTGCAAACAGGCCTTGCAGGAAACAGAGGCGGTGCCCTCCATAGCATTCGAAGGCGTCAAAGAGGCTGACGTTGAGAGCGAGTCCACACAGATAAGATTTGAAAGACCTGCTGCAAAGCCGGTTATTGAACCCATCCAGAGAATATCACGCGAAAAACAGAGCGATCAAGTCCGCAAGGAAGTTGCGCTTAAAGAGTTATACAAACCGCCGGAGCAGACGCAGAGAGAGGTTGAACGACTCGAGAAGAAAACTCCGAAACCGCAAGAGGTAACCAGTGAACTGGGCACACCGGATATGTGGCAGTTTGCCGGTGTCTATATTCTGGCGCAGGTCAAAGACAAGCTCTTGGTAATCGACCAGCACGCCGCCCACGAAAGAATCCTTTTCGAAGAGGCCTTTGAGAGTTTCAAGAGGGGGGGACAAGTCCAGCAGCTCTTATTCCCTCACACCGTAGAATTGACCCTCACCGAATATCAGACATACGAGCAAAATAGCGAGCTTTTGGCTAAGTTAGGTTTCATCTCCGAACCGTTCGGAGGAAAAACCGTTGTCGTAAAAGGACTCCCGGCGCAGCGTGGCAACCCGAATCCTGAGGTTTACTTCAGAGAGATACTGGATGATTTGCAGGAACGCCTCTCCGCTGGCGAGGAGAAAGCCCGGGCTTTGGCCTCCGCATACGCCTGCAAAAGCGCGGTAACTGCCGGCACTCGTTTGACCACAGAGGAGATGAATGCCCTCTTCGATAGACTCTTTGCCTGCCGAGAGCCCCACTTTTGCCCGCATGGACGGCCCACGCTTGTGGAGCTGCCCGTAGAGGAGTTCCACAAGAAGTTCAAGAGACTCTGAAGAGACCCCAAGGCTGAGTATCACTTAGCAGTGAAGCCCCCGGGCCGCTCCGAGTCCTGGTGGTTTGACACTTGGCAACTCTCTGTGCTCGCAATGTGGTAAGTTCCCTGATAAATCTCCCCAAAAAAACAGTTGACACTCCTGCGCAGAAACATATATTGTAGAATGGTTGCTAGCTGAAGTGACGACAGTCTTCTCGTTTATCAAGCGAACCCATATCGACAAGGTTCAGATGAAGAAGACCCTCATACTAAGAGCAGCGGGGGTTTTCTGCCCAGGTAGAGATCGATGCTCATGGTGATAAACTTCCTGTAAAAAAAACGAAGAAAGGAGAGTGATAAAAACCGATCTGCCCAACCTAACCTAAGTAGATTCTGTTCAGCTAACCGCTTTAGCGAAAAGGCATTTATCATGAAACATCTAACTCTTGTTCTCACAGTGGTGTTTACCGTTGCAACCGCCTCCTTGGCTTTCTCGGAGGTTGCCACCTATAACAATACCTGGGGTGAGGCCGGTTTCAACCTCACCAGCCAGAGTCCCTCCGGAGTGGAGGTGGTCTTCTCGATTGAGAAGATGAACATCCAGGATTTGATGGTTGATGGTCAGACCATGAAGGTGGTTGGGATTCCCGGCGTTTTCCTGCCCAATAATGCCGGGGCTCCAAACCTTCCTGGAAGCGGGCGATTCATCGCCATCCCCCAGGGAGCAACCGCAAATGTTCAGATTCTGAGCTCCCGGGTTGAAGTCATCGAGGATATCGAGATTGCGCCTGCTCCACCGATCCCGTTGGAATGGGACACTTCACCGCCGGTTTATAAGAAGGATCCAAACATATACTCCCGGAATGCCTACTATCCCGAGAGCCCGGTGAAGTTGTCAGAACCCTCCAAGATGAGGGGTGTGGACTACGTCATTTTAGGGATAACCCCCTTCCAGTATAACCCCATCACCAAGGAGTTGCTGGTCTACAGAGACCTCAGAGTACAGATCAGTTTCATCGGTGGCAACGGCCACTTCGGAGAGGATCGGCTGCGGAGCCGCCATTGGGAGCCGATTCTGCAAGGGAATCTCTTGAACTACACTTCCCTGCCGGAAGTTGACTTCAATCGCTCCCCGGAGTCCGACCAGCAAGACTACGAATACATAATCATCGTTCCGGATGATCTCAATTTCATGGCCTGGGCTGACACCATCAAGAATTGGCGGAATCTTCAGGGCATCAGGACCGGCGTGGTGACGCTCTCGGAAATCGGTGGCAACAACTCCTCCTTGATAGAGAGTTACATCAACAATGCTTATAATAACTGGGAGATCCCGCCAGTTGCTGTCCTTCTTCTCTCGGATTATCAAAGCTCCGGCGAAGGATACGGCATCACTTCTCCCGTCTGGAACGGCCGCTGTGTATCGGACAACATTTACGCTGACGTAAACGGCGATGACCTACCTGATTTGGCAATTGCCCGCATCACCGCCCAGGGCACCACCCATCTCTCGAACACCATCGGCAAGCTTCTGGAGTACGAGCGCACTCCACCCACCGCCTCTGACTTCTACGACATACCTCTGATCGCCGGTGGCTGGCAGTCCGACAGGTGGTTCATCCTCTGCTGCGAGGTGATCCTCGGCTACTTCGAGACTCAGCTGGGCAAGAGCTGCGACAGAGAGTACACCGGTCGTAGCAGCCCACCCACCTACTGGTCCACCAACCCG
>JAUWHO010000009.1 GCA_030605835.1 Candidatus Zixiibacteriota bacterium
CGGCCACTCGCCCACCGAGGATGCATGTCAGGCTTGTCTCCAAATACTCCTTGGAGTAAGTGTGACGTTCGTCGATGGGCAGATGATGAGTCAGCCCCAGGGCCATGCCTCGAGGGATGATGGTGACTTTATGCACCGGATCGCTTTCGGGAAGGAGTTTCGCCACCAGGGCGTGCCCGGATTCGTGGTAAGAGGTGATCTTTTTCTCCTCGTCGGAGATCACCAGACTGCGCCTCTCGATGCCCATCATCACCTTATCCTTGGCGTCCTCGAAATCTGCCATGGTGACCTGGTCCCGATTTCGCCTGGCGGCCAAGAGGGCGGCTTCGTTGACCAGGTTGGCCAGATCCGCCCCTGAAAGCCCCGGAGTACCCCGGGCTAAAATCGAGGGGTCGACATCTTCACCGATTTTAATCTTGCGAAGGTGCACCTTCAGAATTCCCTCCCGGCCTCTAACGTCGGGGCTGCTGACCACAATCTGGCGATCGAAGCGCCCGGGCCTCAAGAGGGCAGGGTCCAAAACGTCGGGACGGTTGGTGGCCGCAAGCAGGATGACCCCCTCGTTGGACTCAAATCCGTCCATCTCCACCAGAAGCTGGTTTAGGGTTTGTTCCCTTTCGTCGTGCCCGCCACCCAGACCTGCACCGCGGTGTCTGCCGACGGCATCAATTTCGTCGATGAAGATTATGCAGGGAGCGCTTCTCTTCCCCTGCTCGAAAAGGTCTCGCACCCTGGAGGCTCCCACTCCCACAAACATCTCCACGAAGTCAGAGCCGCTCATGGAGAAAAATGGCACTCCGGCTTCGCCGGCGATAGCTCTGGCCAATAAGGTCTTGCCCGTGCCCGGAGGACCCAAAAGCAGAGCACCCTTGGGGATTTTGCCTCCTAATTTCTGGAACTTGGCGGGATCTTGGAGAAACTCGATGATCTCCGAGAGCTCCTCTTTAGCCTCGTCGCAGCCGGCGACATCGCTGAAGGTGACCTTGGGTCGATCTCCTCCAGCTAAGAGCTTCGCCCGGCTCTTGCCGAAAGAGAAGACTCCTCTGGCACCTCCCTGCATCTGTCTGAACATCAAGAACCAGAAAAGGAGGAGTAAAATCAGCCAGGGCAGGAAAGATAATATTAGTGACCACCCCATTCCCTTCACCTTGGCGTTTATCTCCACCCCCCTGGCCTCCAACCTCTCCACCAGATCTGGGTCCTCAAAGGGAATGTGCACTCTAAATTTCTTGTACGGTTGCGTCTGGCCTCTCCCCATCTTGGAATATGCGCTCAGAAACTCTCCGCTCAAGTCCTTTTCAATGAAGGTAACCTCCTTGATATTGTCCTGATTCAACTGATCTATGAACTCCGAGTAAGTTATCTCCACAATGTCTCTCTTGCCGGAGAGTTGATACTGGACGAAGAGGACTGTGATTAAGATGATCACGGCCCAGAAGACCAAGGTCTTGGGCATTCTTTTGAGAGGGTTACCCCCGCCCTTGTCTTCGGGAGGCATCTCCCCGCGAGGTGGTCTTCTGCGCTTATCCTCTCCTCCTCCGGGAGGAACTCGCCGCAGAATCTGCTTTTCTCTATCGTTTGACATCACTACTTTTTAACTTGATTCTACCCCTTTGTTCCCGCCGGTGCTTTCAGCCTCAATCCCGTCCAGCTCCCCGATAAAGGGGAGGTGGCGGTACTTCTGGTTGAAGTCCAAACCGTATCCGACCACAAAGGTGTCGGGGATTCTGAATCCAACATACTTTGTCGGCAAATCGATTTCCCTTTTGATCCGTTTCTCCAGCAGGGCAACGATGGTCAGGGAGGCTGGACTGCGAAGCCTCAGGTTCTCGGCGAGGTAGTTGATGGTCAGTCCGGTGTCGATGATGTCGTCAACCAGAAGGAGGTGACGCCCCTGGACGTTGGTGGTCAAATCCCTCAGAAGCCTGACTACGCCGGAGCTGGAGGTGGCGCCTCCGTAGCTCGAGACCGAGATGAAATCGATCTCGTGAGGGAAATTCAAGAATCTGACTAGATCCGCGGTGAAGATGAAGCCCCCCCGCAAGATGCTGACAATTATGGGGTCTTTCCCCCGGAAGTCGGCGGAGATCTCCCTCCCCAATTCTCGCACTCTCTCTTTCAGCTTCTCTTCAGAGATAATAACTCGCACCAGAGACCACAACCTTCATTATCTTTTCGGAATCTTCTCTGACCCGAAAATCGTGATGGGGCCTGTACCCCACCACCCAGGCGATCTTTTCCCCACTTAGAAGCAGTAAGACCTCCTCGCGCAAAATCTTCGGGACGGCGCTGTCGATGAAGAAGTCCGACAACTTCTTCTCGGTCTCCATCCCCAGAGGTTTAAACCTATCACCGGGCTTTCTGGTTCGCAGCCTGTACGGCGGCGAAAACCGCTCCAGATCGAAGAAGGCTGTCCAGGGAGGAGTAGCTTTGAGGTCTCCCGGCAAATCTCTAAGGTTAATCACCTCCCCGCGGACATCTATTCCCAGGCCCTCCAGCTCACACTCTCCCGGCAAATCCAGCTTGTGTATGGAGTTGTCTGTGCGGGGAAGAGAGAATATCAGCTTGTCCTTTCCCCTTTCAACCACAACTCCGCTCGGCAGTTCCACTCTGGCACCAGTTCTCGAGCCACCAAGCGACAATACCCTCATCACCGACTGATATGACAGCGGGAAGCTTCGAGGGCTCAATTTCGAAAAACAGGTGCGGATAATCGCTCTCTTCAGGCTTAAATTATAGCCCACAAATGAAGCCAAATCAAGAACAATTTTGCTGTCTCCAAGATGGCCTGCGAGTTTTCTTATCTCTCCTTCGACAATTTCTCCTAAGGCGGCGACGTCGGCCTCCAGCACTTCGGCGGTGCGGTTCAACACCTTCTTTAGGTTCGGGTTGTAGTTCTCCCTCAGATAAGGCATAAGTTCCCAACGCACCTTGTTCCTTCGGATTCTGACATCGTAATTGCTGGAGTCGACACGATAAGAGAACCGATGCTCCTCTAAGTAGTTCAGAATCTCCTCTCGATAAGAGTCCAATAGGGGTCGAACGAAAAAGTCACGTCTGTACGGAATGGAAGCTAGTCCAGAGGTTGCCGAACCTCGGAGCAGGTTCAGAAGAAAGGTCTCGGCGCGATCGTCGGCGGTGTGCCCCAAGGCTACCTTGGTGAAGCCTTCCTGTTTGCAGATCTCTTCGAAGAATCTGTATCGCTCCACCCGTCCGCAGACCTCCTCGGAGAGCCCCTCGGATTTAGCCAGGGAGGCAACATCCACGCTCTTAGAGAAAAACTTCAAGCCATAACTTCTGGCCAACTCATGGGTGAACTCCATGTCCTCATCGCATTCCGGGCATCTCAACATATGATGCAGATGAGCCACCCCCAGTTCTAACTTGTAATCGTGCCTCAACTCCACAAGCAGATGGAGAAGCGCGACCGAGTCCGCCCCTCCGGAGAGTGCTACCAAGACCTTGTCGCCGGAGGATAGAAGCTCTCGTTTCTCGACCGTGAATCTGACTTTTTCAATCAGCGATTCCACAACCTCACCTATCTCCTTTATTCATGATAACTTTCAGCCCCTTTCTTGTCAACGATAATTGGCTAATAGGTCGGGAATTCTTGCCCGACAAACCTTCTGAACGGACGCTCAAAAGCAAACGCCCGGCCAGAATGACCGGGCGTTGAGTCAAGAAAGCTCTGATCTGAGATTACTTCAGCAGAAGCATCCTTTTGGCAACTGTCCCCTCGGAGGTGGTGAGCTTGTAATAGTAAACTCCGGTGGCAACCCCAGTGGCGTCCCAGGTGACGGTGTGCTCGCCGGCCGGCACGAGCTTGTCCACTAAAACATCGATCTTCTCGCCAACGAGGTTGTAAACTGTAAGCTCTACCTGACCGGAAGTCAAGGTGACATACTCGATGGTGGTGGAAGCATTGAAGGGGTTAGGATAGTTCTGCTTGAGAGCGAAAGTGGTTGGCTCCACTATCTTGTCGTCATCGACCTCCAGCATGTCTAAGAGAACCTGCTTGTCAACGGAAAGATACATCACCGGGTTTTCGGTGGCGACCCCTTCTGGCCGGGGAGCGCCGCCGGCGTCCTTGTCATTGATGTAGAGGATGTAGAGGGAGTCATCTACAGTCTCTGCCAGGCTGGACCAGTGATCGCTGTCGCACTCCATGGGCCAGCAGTCGGGGGTCGGGGAGTTGGTCAAGTTCACTACATCTCCCCAGGTAGCGCCACCGTTGTTGGAGGCGCTGCCGAAGAGCTCCCCGTTGGCAAAGCCGCCGACCGAACAATCCTGGTTGTCAAACCGGGTGGCAATCACAAAGAGGTTGTTGTCGGAATCGCAGGCTATACTCAGCTTGCCGAAAGCTAGGTTGTGAGCGCCAGGCAAGCAGTTGGTGAAATCATGCTGGGGATGTTCGGCTATCTCGGTGATACCAGTAGCCTCGCTCCAGTGCATCAGATAGGAATGGTAAAACCAGCCACCCGAATAGTGAGTGCCGACCCAGACAATGTGCAGGTTTCCGTCGTTGTCATAAACGGCATCGTTGTCCTGGTAAGCTACCATGCTGTCAAGGCCGGGGTTGGTGTAGTAGTTGGTTACGTTGACCTTATCGTTCCAGTCCCAGGTGATGCCATCCTCCGACTCAACATAATAGAGGTCGTGGCGGACGTCGGGATTGACGGTATGATGACCATAGACTATGGCAACCTTATCGTCCACCGAGGAGGCCACAATTATACCAGCAATAGTGTTGAGAGTATCCACGACCACTGGATCGGTCCAGGTATCACCGCCATCGTCTGAGCGCGTGTACATCAAGCGCTTGGGCTCCCCGCCTGCAGTGATGTGTTCGTGGGCTACGATCTGGATGCGATCCTGGCGGTCAACGGCGACGTAAGGCCAGATGCTTTCCATGCTTGGGTCCGAAAGCATATCGGGGACGTCGTATTCGGTGAATTGTCCGAAACCCGGCAGAAGGTCGACGGAAATCACTGCGTAGTCCGGGGTTGGAGTGTCGTTAAGGCTGTGGTAGGTGATCACGCCTTCACCTCCGCTGAGGACGTCCAGATTAGTGTAGCCATCCCCTTGGGGGGGAGGGTTGACTTGAATCCCAGTGGTGGTCCAGCCCCAGGTGCCGGAGGCCGCATCCCGGAAGTTGTAGTAAATCCAACGATTGCCGGACACCTGATTGACCCCGTTCATCCAGCAGACGTGGATGTTGCCGGAGGCGTCCATGACGATGCGATTACCCGTAGGAGCATTAGTCTGCATGTCGTATTGAGTAGTTCCCACCTGTTGACCGGGAGATACAAGGATTATCCCGGGAGGCAATGGTATGCCCTCACCCTGCTGGGCCGGTGAGCCGGCGATATCCGGGGAGGTGTGTTGCTTCTTGGCAGGAGTGGCCCAGACCCCTGCGGTTGCCAGCATCAGAGAAATGAGGCTGACGAGGGCAATAAATGTTAACCGCTTGATCATAAGACCTCCTAAAGATTAAGGTTAGACTTCCATCTGCTCTGTTTCGATAAGAGCTTTGAGAGGATGCAGAACAGTCACCCTCCAGTCATTAAGGTAAGCCATAGAAGGATTTTGTCAAGAGCAAATTCGCCATTTTTCATCAGAGAAAACGCCCGGCCAGAATGACCGGGCGTTGTGCAAAAATTGAACTTGCACGCCGAGACTACTTCAAGAGAAGTGCCCTCTTGGCAACTGTCCCCTCGGCAGTGGAAAGCTTGTAATAGTAAACTCCAGAGGCAGCGCTACCGGCATCCCAGGTGACAGTGTGCTCACCGGCGGGCATGACCTCATTGACCAGAATCTCAACCTTCTCACCCACGAGGTTGTAAACTGCCAGCTCCACCTTCCCAGGAGTCTTGGTGAGGAAATCAATGGTGGTGGAGGCATTGAAGGGATTAGGATAGTTCTGCATCAGGCTGAAGGTCCTAGGCTGCGGAGCTTCCTCGTCCTCCACTCCAATTATGACGACTTCGTGGGCAAGATACATCATCGGGTTCTCGGTATCGACTCCCTCGGTCTGGGGAATCCCGCCAGCGTCCTTGTCGTTGGTGTAGATGATGTGGAGATACTCGTCAACCTCTTCTCCCAGTGTGGACCAGTGGTCGCTGTCGCACTCCATCGGCCAGCAGTCCGGGGTGGGAGTGTTGGTGATGTTCTCAGGCGTGCTCCAGGTGACGCCACCGTCGATGGAGTAGCTGGTGTAGAGCTCCCCGTTAGACCAGGCACCGACCGACTTATCATCATCCGTAAACTGTGTCCAGAGAGCGAAGAGGACATTATTCTCATTCACTCCCAACGACATCTTGGAGATGGAGCGGTTCCAGGCACCCGGGGCGGAGGGCCACCAACCATTGGCAACAAGATTGATGCCCGTAGCCTCAGACCAGTGAAACAGCATACAGGCATCGATGTAAATCTGACCAATTTCCTCGAAATAGCCTGAGGCATTCCACAGTAGGTGCAGATTGTCGTTGTAATCGTAAACGGCGTCGCAATCACAGTAAGCCCGGAGGGTATCTTCGTACTGGTAGTTGGTGACGTTGACTATATCAGCCCAATCCCAGGTGGTGCCGTCCAGGGACTCGATGTAGACCATGTCGTTGTTGTACTGATCGGGTTCGACGAGTGTCCTCGGGCGAGTGTATGCAATACAGACCTTGTCGGATGCCCGGGAGGAGGTCATAACACAAGAGAGATCCATGGTGGTGTCCACTATCTCGGGATCAGACCAGCTGCTCCCCTCGTCAGCGGAGCGGGTGTAGATGAACGCATGAGGGTCTCCAGCGACACCGGTCATTTCGGTGGAGACGATGTGAATGCGGTCGCTGCGGTCGGCGGTTGCATAGGGCCAGTAGTAATCGAATTCGCCTGAGACCTGGGGAACGTCAATTTCGGTGAAGGACCCAAAGCCACGGAGAACATCAAGTGCGATACAGGTGAAAAGACTGTTTTCAGAGCTATGGTAGACGGGCACCGCCCGACCGTCGGCCAGAACAACTAACTGGGTGTAACCGGCACCCTGAGTGGTGTTGACCTGGGTGCCTTCACCCGGCCAGGACCAAGCGCCGAATTCGTCTCTGAAGTTGTAGTAAACCCAGCGGTTGCCCGACCAGAAGTCGATCCCGTTCATCCAGACAACGTGAACTCCGCCGAGGTCGTCCACAGCTATCCGGTTACCGGTGGAGCTGTTGGTCTGGTAGTCATAGTGGGAGGTGCCAACCAGCTCACCCGGTGAATCCAGCACTGTTCCCGGCTGGAAGGGAATCCCCAGCCCAGTAGTGTAAGGATGGTCGAAGGGCTCTACCAGTTTTTCCCTCTGCATCCCCTCTTCAATCGTGATTTTGGTCATCTTGGAGGCGAGGGTCTGGCTTGAGAAAGCGACCAGCACGACCATCACCAGAGCCAAAAAAAGAACACATCTTTTGTACATCTGAGAATCTCCTCTATAAGGTTGACCTTTCAACAAACTCGAAAACTGTGACCGACCACCTCCTTAGGCACAAAATTGAGCAGATATACGCTACATATTCCAACATGAATCCAGCTAACCTTTCCTTAGCATATATAACCACTTTTGGGCATTTGTCAAGGTCAAATATCGAGGGGTAGGGCAACGGAAAGGGCCGGTTCTCTGGTGGGTGAACGCACAGATTAGGTATCTCAAGCTTATGGCTGGGTTTACGTTGATGAGGCCGACCTCGCCAAGAGATTAGCTGACGAATTCGGTCTTAGAAGCGACGGGATCGATTCGGGTTTGACTCCGTGGAAAACAGACCAGACGAACTCAAAAGATACTGTCAGAATTGCAGTGCGACCACCGAGGAGTTGCTGATGCCAAGCGCAACTCAAGCTTGGAGAGATCACAAAGCCGCTAATTCATACTGCCGACAGA
The DNA here is from genome assembly GCA_030605835.1 of Candidatus Zixiibacteriota bacterium. GTDB lineage: Bacteria > Zixibacteria > MSB-5A5 > DG-27 > DG-27 > DG-27. Next base: position 7,907 of record JAUWHO010000009.1, read on the forward strand.
TTCGCCCGCAACCAAATCCCCCATGTTCTTCAGGGAATTCAAGAATTGATGCCGAGATCAGAGAAAAATCTCAATCCCCAGAGGGCTAAGACACCTTCACCGTAATCTCGCTGGGGGGGACGTAGCGGTCGATCCAGCCCCCCATAGTATATCTGTTCAGGATCTCTCTTTTCACTGACCGCGCTTTATCCTGGGTGGTATAGGCACCGACCCGCACCCGGTACACCAAACCGATGCCGGAAATCTGGGCTTTTTGAACGTAGCCCTTATATCCCCGGGAGATCATCTGAGAGGCGATATCCTGGGCAACGTATTTGTCCCGGAAAGCGCCCAGCTGAACCGTATAGCCACCGGCGGTGGTGGGCAAACCGTCGGCCTTGACGAGACTTTCTGTCACCTCCGGTTTTGACGGTGCGGCTTCGGGTTCGGCTTCAGTAACTGCTGGGGTTTCAGCCTCTTCCCTGGGGGCTTTGCCCTTGCCGCAGCTCAAAGAAACCAGAAGCGCAACCAAAATGAATACAAACAGCTTCTGAAACATCATCTCTCCTCTCAGGTAGACGAGTGGAAGTCCAATTCACCTGCGAATATAAGTGGAGTCGATTTGTCTGTCAAGAACAGAAAGGGTGGCCGAAACAGATTTACATAAAGCATCCACCTTTCCGGTGAGGTGGACTTTGATTTGTCTCCCCTTCGACTTTCGTTTATAATAGTCAAAATCTGGGTTGTCAGGTTGATCTTGTGAAGTCATTCTCCGAGGAAGATCGTCTTAAGCGAGTAACCGGGTCTTACTATCTCGCCCGGGGGCTGTATGGTCTTGCGCTTGGAGCGATTCTCCCGGCCTATGTCCTCTTCTTCTGGAGTCGGGGCTTGAACCTGTTTGAGATCGCAGTTTTGGCCTCCATTTTCGAGGGGAGCATTCTGCTCTTTGAGGTTCCCACTGGTGCTTTCGCCGACATTTTCGGCAGAAAGAAATCTGTAATCTCCTCCCATCTTTTTCAGTCTCTCGCAGGCTTGATTTTCATACTCTCCCCGAGTTTCTGGCTCTTCGCCATCGCGGAGGCCACCCAGGGATTTGGTGAGACTCTGAAGACCGGGGCTTTGGAGGCCTGGATGGTTGACAACCTGCAGGCGATCGGAGAGGGAGATAAGCAGAGCCAGACCTTCGCCAGGGGGGAGAAGTTCAACCGTCTCGGTTTCCTCTTGGGGATCCTCTTCGGTGGCTTCTGGGGACATAATTTCCTGAGCCTGGTCTTTTTGCCCTTCACCGCATTTCATTTGGCCTGTGGCTTCTACCTTCTGAGGTATATGCCGGAATATGATCGTCAATCGACCAAGGAGTCTCAACGCTCCCCCTTGAAATTGAGAGAGACCCTCACCGGAGGGCTTAACTCTATCACCGCAACGAAGATAGTACTGTTTATGGTCATTTTTTCGCTCTTCATAGCATTCGCCGGCGAGACCGTCGACCAGTACTATCAGATCCATCTTTTTGATCTCTTCTCACTCGATCCCCGCTATTTCAGCTGGATGTTGATCTTGGCCTCGCTGGTGGTGATCCTCTCGGTCGGCAGGGTAATGTCCAGAAGGCTGAGCGCAAAAGGCCTGGTGCGTCTGTTGGGGACTATCGAGGCTATAAAGGTTGTCACAATCCTGGGGTTTGCGCTTTCCGGGGAGGCGATGATTGCTGTCCTGGCATTCATCTTCCTGGAGGTTTTCAAGGGCTGGGAGAGACCGCTTCTTCTGGATACCATTAATCGTTACATCCCCTCCGCACAGAGGGCCACCGCGATCTCGTTTTTCAGTTTGGTCACCTCCGGAGGCGAAGTCCTGGCGGGACCGATTATCGGCGCTATCGCTCTGGCTTTCGGCTTAAAGGTCACATTCATGACCGGGGCCGCGGTCTTGGCCTTAGGCCTGACCCTGTTTATCTGCGCAAGTGGGATAACTAAGGGGAGAGGGGGAAATCTGCTGAACCGTTTAAGGTCGTGAACAGGTGAGATTTTCCCGGGGTTGGAGTTTCCAGTAGCTTCAGCGCGAAGAGCAGATCGCGGCCGTGAAGTTTGAAGTCCTCAAGATAGATCTCCTTGAGCGGTTTCGCCGGAGGAAATTTGACCCTTAAGGGGTTTACGTAGCGCCCGTGGATTCTTATGCGGTAATCGAGGTGGGGACCGGTGCTATCACCGGTGCTGCCGACATAGCCGACTATCTGATTTTGCCTGACCCTCTTCCCGGTGCGGATTGCCTTCCCGTATCGACTCAGATGCCCGTAAGAGGTGATGATCCCACCAGGGTGTTTCACCTCCACATATTTGCCAAAGCCACGTTTCCAACCGAGGTAGCTGACCTCTCCATCCCCGGCGGAGACCACCGGGGTGCCGACCGGAGCAGCATAATCGACTCCCAGGTGGGGACGCCAGATCTTATAGATGGGGTGAAATCGAGCAAAGGAATAACCGGAGGATATGCGTCCATAATTGAGTGGCGAACGAAGTAAGGTTCGACGCAGGGAGTTCCCCTCCAGGTTATAATAATCACGCCGTCCCTCCGGATCTTGATACAGGAAAGCATAGTGATCCTCGCCGGAGAGGTCATAGTGGGCGGCGATTACCTCACCGTAGATCGGTTCTTCGTCCTCCATCCCATAGACCTCGTAGATGATTGTGAAGCGGTCTCCCGGACGGGGGTCGGTCAGAAAGTCGATCTCCCAGGCGAAGATGTTTGCGAATTTGAGAATCAATTGGGCACCTTCACCCTCCGAGGAGATAGCCTCCCAGAGTGAGGTTCTCACCTCCGCGGACAAGGCCTTGAGGGAATAGCCACATTTTTTGGCCTCCAGGGCGGGCATATAGCCATCTGGAGTTGACCATACCACATATTTATACAAGCCCCCGGGGAGGTACTCGAAGTGGGAGATCGAATCCTCTCCGACCAAATGGACTCTGTATTTCTCCCCGGGCTTGGCTTTCCGGGGATCGAAGATTATCCCCAGACTCTCGGTGAGTAGAGCCACTTTTTGAGGTGAGAGACCCTGTTTGATTAGCTCGTGGAAAAGAGGAACGTTCCTTTTGATTTCACCCTCTATTATGCTGGAGCCAAGAGAAGTCCCGGGAGAATCCTGAAGCACAGTGTATATCTCCTCTGGCTTCGAGGAGACACCTCTCAGATAGAAGTGTAAGAAAGCCCAGAAGATGAAAAGGGAGACCAACAGCACCAGCGAGTATCTTCTCAGCCTTACAAAAGTTGTCTGAGCTTCTCTATTATCCAGATTGACCTCCGCCGAGATTGAGCTTTCCTGAGTCCGCCGATTGAGACCATCGGTACTGGGGGTTCCCGTTTCCAGCCTGATCTCCCCGGCTGGGCCTGGAATAGTCGTTCTGAGTCTGGTCGAGGGCGGGCTTAGTTTTCGAGCTCAAGAGCATGGTTTGGGAGAATTTCGGAAGTGAAGATTTTTATCAAATGTCAACTAAAGACCTCTGCTGAGAAGAGATACAGCTTTGCATCTTTGTCTTTATAAGCCTCCGGAGGCAATCCCGCCTTCAGGCAGGTCTGCTCCAGAAAGGTCTCTCGATCCCAGCCATTCTCGGTGGCCACCTGAGGTAGAAGCAGCCCCGAAAAAGCGCCCAGGGTGAGGTATAAGCCGTGCTTACCGATTTCGATTTCGTCTAGCTCTTTGACCTCCTTCAGAGGCGAAAGAACCGATATCTCTAAATCCAACTCCGGCAGCTCCTCGCGGCTCACCGGAGGGAAGCGGGGGTCGTCGAAGGCGGCGGCTTCGGCCATGTTGATAACTGCCTCGTAAAGAGGCTTAATCCCCTGGATGTAACCGATGCAACCTCGCAAGTGACCATGTTTGTGCAGAGTGACGAATGCCCCCCGCTTCTGCTTCACGGTCTCGGAGGCGATTTTGTGTTCGGGCCGAGACGACTCCTCCAGGCGACACCTGATTGAATCTGACGCCAATCTGAGGAGGAATTCCTTCTCACTCTGGCTGAGCTTATACTCTTTCTCTGCCTCCATCTTCACCTACCTATAAATCACCCCGGCCATATATCCGACGACGCTGGAGTAATCACCGGAAACATGACCGGAGTGAGCATATTTGATGGTCTCACACCGAGTGGCGCCCAGCTGCTTTGAAGCCGTCATGGCGGCAACCATGGGCCCACCTCCGCAGGCTTCGGCTCTGCCTCTGGCGAGGTCACCGGCGAGGTGCCTGTGATCGAAGCCGTTGAAATCGTCAATAACCACCTGGTCCAATCTCTGTGCGGCCTCGGAGGGATGGAAGTGGGAGAGGTCTGAGCTGGCCACGATTAGGGCCCTCTTGCCAGAGGCTACCACTGCAATGCTCTTGCCCAGGGCCTCTGAGGTGGTCAAATCCTGCTCCCCCATGACGATCGGTACCAACTTGAAATTACCCAACACGATCTGCAAGAAGGGGAGCTGGACCTCCAGGGCATGCTCTCCCCGACCAGATCCCGAGGCATGTCCCTCGTCCGAGTTTTCCACCACCTTCGACAGCGAGGCTAACTCTTCTGCTAACACTACATCCGTGGTGATCTCCCCGAGAGGAGTCTCGTAAGCTCCACCGTCATAAACCGAGGCTCCACGAAAATAGGCACTATGGCTGGGAGAGATGACGAAGACAGTATCATAATCCAGCCCCTCAAGTTCTTTGTAGGCGTGGGCGGCCACCTGCCCGGAGTAAACATATCCGGCGTGAGGCACAACCAGGGCTATAATTTTGTCACCGTATCCAGCCTTAGTGACGGTGCTGAGAAATGTGGCAATCATCTTGGAGAGCTCCACAGGGTCTGAAGGATAGAAACTCCCAGCGACTGCCGGTTTTCGAATCAGTGATCTGTCGATGCTCCTGCCCACCTTCTCCCCTTTGAGCCGGGTACTTCTTTCCGCCCTTAAGTTAAGGAGATTCGGGAATTTTGCAACCGTTTTTTGATCTTGTGTGCAGTTCCATTAGGCGGTCGTCGGCTGGCTGTGAGTGCAGTATGCAAAGGCCGTAGCTTCGACGCGAGGGAGCCCTCAATCCGCCAATCTCACCAGTTGTTCAGACCCTCGGAGGTTCTGCCGATTGCCAAGAAAAGCTCCCGCGGCCGGACTCGAACCAGCGACAGGGTGGTTAACAGCCACCTGCTCTACCAACTGAGCTACGCGGGAGTAAAATCTGCTAATATTGTATCGGACTTTCAGGAACCCTTTTCAGGATTTCCCACGTGTGTATTTTTCTCTAATATACGCTCGCAGTTCACGACGTCAAGCAAAAAATCCGGCTCCCGTGAACCCGAGATGAGGACTCACGTGACGAGAAAGAATTGCCCTCCGTTTGCTATCAGCTATTGACCATCCAGTATCTCAGCTCCACCGTTTTAATTTGACATTACAGGGAGCTTTCTTTATAATGACCATCCTTTTCGAAGCTGGGACTTAGTGCTGATGTTTGGTCGTGGCTTCTGAGGTCAAAAAGGTGAAAAGGATAGGCATTCTAACTTCTGGGGGGGACTGCCCCGGCATGAATGCCGCCATCCGGGCGGTGGTTCGGGAGGCTCTCGATAAGGGGTTGGAGATCTGCGGATTCAAACGAGGGTTCGCCGGGCTTATCGACAACGATTTCCTCAAAATGGACATAACCAGCGTCGGCGGAATTCTCCAGCGAGGTGGAACCATTCTGCTGACCGCTCGCTATCAGAAGTTCAAGCAGACCGAAGCCCAAAGAATAGCTTTGGAGAACATCGAAAGAAACCGGTTGGATGCGCTGGTTGTCATTGGCGGGGACGGTTCCTTGTGCGGAGCTTATGCCCTGGACAAGCTCGGTGTATCCACCATCGGCATCCCCGCAAGCATTGACAACGACATCTACGGGACGGATATGGCCCTCGGGGTTGACACTGCCCTAAACAACATCGTGGAGGTGGTCGACAAGATCAAAGTAACCGCCACCTCTCACGAGAGGACTTTTATCATCGAAGTGATGGGACGAGGATCCGGATATCTAGCTCTGATCTCGGCCATAACCACTGGGGCTGAGGCCGCCATTATTCCCGAGGTCTCCTACGATTTGGAGAAGATCGCTGCCCGAATCAAGGAGGGCTACCGGAGGGGCAAAACCAACAACCTGATAATAGTCGCCGAGGGAGCCGGGACCTCCTTCGAGATAAGCCGTCGTCTGGAGAAGATGGCCGGGATTCAGAGTAAAATCACGGTGCTCGGTCATCTCCAGAGAGGCGGTTCTCCCACCTGTTTCGACCGCCTTTTAGGTTCAAGATTCGGCACCAGCGCGGTGGAGGCTTTGGTCGAGGGAACCTCCGGGAAGATGGTGGCCCTGGTCAACCGAGAGATTAAACTGATGGATTACAAAGAGGTTTTTGCGAAAAAGAAGGTGTTCTCAAAAAAACTTGTGCAATTGGCGGAACTGCTGGGGAGGTGAAATCCAAAAAGGCTTATGAAGAAAAGGATAGCTATTCTCACTGGGGGTGGTGATTGCCCGGGTCTAAACGCCGTCATCCGGGCTATAGTCAGGAGGTCCATCCTCTTCCACGATTATGAGGTGTTGGGGATTTTGGAGGGCTGGAAGGGGATGCTGGAGGCCATAAGCGTCCCTCTAGACTTGGAGAAGGTCTCGGGAATTCTGCAACGCGGTGGTACCATACTCAAGACCTCCAGAACCAACCCCTTCAAACAGCAGGGAGGGTTAGAGAAGGTCAAAGAGAACTTCGCCGCATTGGATCTTCATGCTCTCATCGCAGCCGGGGGGGAGGACACTCTGGGGGTTGCCAGCAGGCTTCATCAAGAGGGGTTGAACCTCATAGGCGTCCCCAAGACCATCGACAACGACCTTTACGGCACCGATTACACCTTCGGCTTCGACACCGCCGTAAATACTGCCATGGAGGCCATAGACCGGGTTCACTCTACCGCCGAAAGCCACAACCGGGTTATGGTGGTGGAGGTGATGGGTCGCCACACCGGCTGGATAGCGGTGGAGGCCGGGATCGCCGGCGGTGCTGATCTCATCTTGATTCCGGAGAAACCTATCGATGTCGACAACGCCTGTGAGCTGATCAAGAAGAGGCACGCCAGAGGTCGCGACTTCTCGATCGTGGTTGTTGCCGAGGGAGCCAAATTCTCAGAGAAACATCAAGAGGAGGGAAAACTCATTCTCCAGGATAGAGCCTTGGACGAGTTCGGACACGTTCACTTAGGTGGCATCGGAAACGTTTTGGCGAAGGCGATCGAAAAGAGAACCGGTTACGAAACCAGGGTGGTCATATTGGGCCACGTTCAGCGAGGGGGCTCCCCGACGGCCTTCGACAGAATATTGGGAACCCGCTTTGGAATCAAAGCCGTCGATCTGGTGCACGCCGGGGATTTCGGCAAGATGGTCAGCCTCCAGGGGAACAAGATTGTCGCCGTCCCCCTTTCAGAGGCCACGGCGCGGATAAAAACCGTCGACGAGGAGTTGTACGGAATTGCGGAGGCCTTCTTCGGATAAATCCAGGTTTGAAGCTTGAGTCCTCGCACGGAAGCCCTCCCTGAGGCAGACAGGACGGGCCACCTCTGGTGGCCACCTCTGGGAATAGAAATAGCAAGGTTCGAGATTCACGTTTTCGAATTGAGTTCTGAAGCGGAGCAAATGTCTCTTTTGCGATAAGCAGATCACCACTCACTACTCACCAGTAACCACTATTCCAGGAGGTAAAATTGGCAGTAAAGATCGGAATAAACGGTTTCGGCAGAATCGGGCGTCTGGTTTATCGGGCGGGTTACAAGAACCCGGATTTGGAATTCGTTGCCGCCAACGACATCACCGACGCCAGAACATTGGGTTACTTACTCAAGTATGATTCCATTCACGGAATCTTTCCCGGAGAGGTAAAGGTTGAGGGTAACTCCCTCCTCGTTGACGGCAAGAAGTTGGAGATATTAGCGGAGAGAGATCCGGCAAATCTGCCCTGGAAAGACATGGGGGTCGATATCGTGGTGGAATCGACCGGCCTTTTCCGGGACAAGAAGAGCGCCGGCAAACATATCACCGCCGGCGCCAAGAAGGTCCTAATTTCCGCACCGGCCAAAGATCCCGACGGCACCTTCGTCATCGGCGTGAACGAGAAGGGCTACGATCCCAAGAAGCACAACATTATCTCCATCGGTTCCTGCACCACCAACTGTCTTGGTCCCGTTGCCAAGGTGTTGGTTGACAGTTTCGGGGTCAAATATGCTTTCATGACCACTATCCACGCTTACACCACTGACCAGCGGATTCTGGACCTGCCTCACAAAGATCTCAGGAGGGCGAGGGCGGCTGCGATGTCGATGATTCCGACCACCACCGGGGCGGCGAAGGCCATCTCGCTGGTGATTCCGGAGCTATCTGGCAAGATGGACGGCGTGGCGGTCAGAGTTCCTACCCCGGACGGCTCCCTGGTTGACCTCGTCGCTCAGCTCAACAAAAAAGCCACCGTTGAGGATGTTAACGGCGCTATGAAGAAAGCCGCCGAAGGTCCCATGAAGGGAATCTTAGAATACTGTGAAGACCCCATCGTCTCTTGCGACGTCGTCGGCAATCCTCATAGCTCCATCTTCGATGCCCTCTCCACCCTGGTATTGGGCGATGGCATGGTCAAAATCTTCTCCTGGTACGACAACGAGTGGGGCTTCTCCGTCCGCATGGTGGAGATGCTGGCGATGATGATGCGTTAAGACGCCGGGCGGGTGTATAACCCCCGCCCGAGCGGGTCGTGGGCATAGCTGTTTTCTGCATCCGCGGTCATGTTTCAGAGGTCGAAAAGAACCCATCTACGTAGTCCAGGTTGTCTCAACCTGGAGAATTAGAAAGGATTAAACACATTGTACCGTTTTCTCATTGTCATCGAAAAGGCCAAGGACAACTATTCTGCCTATTCTCCGGATTTGCCAGGGTGTGTGGCTACTGGTGTTTCCCGTGAGGAAGTAGAAAACAATATGCACGAAGCTATTGAACTCCATGTGCGCGGGCTTGTTGAGGACAAGTTACCTGTTCCGGAGTCACATTCGTTCGCAGAATATGTGATTGTTAAATAGAAATTGCTAAGGCGTTGGTTCGTGAGTGAGCGGCCACACGACATTTCGGATCAGAAAAAGGAAGGTTTATCGTGAAAATTACTGTTTTCAATGGAAGCCCTCGGGGTGAGAGGGGGAATACACATTTTATGGTGCAGGAGTTCTTGACGGGAGCAAGAGAGGCCGGTGCTGAGGTTGAGAATATCTTTCTCGTGAAAAAGGATATAAAACACTGTCTGGGCACCTTCAATTGCTGGACGAGAACACCCGGTGAGTGCGAAATCAAGGACGATATGGAGGAATTGTTGCCGAAGTTTGCGGGTTCGGATATTGTTGTTTTTGCAACACCCCTTTACGTAGATAATGTAACCGGGATTATGAAGCATTTCATGGACCGGCTTATTCCCATCGTTTCACCTTATTTTGAAAAGGTTGAAAATGGCGAGTATCGACACCAGAAAAGATATGAGAAATATCCCAAAATGATGGTGATCTCAAATTGTGGATTCCCGGAGCAAAGCCATTTTCAAGTCTTAAGCTTGTTGTTCAGAAGGATTGCCAGAAATCTGCATTCTGAAGTCATTGCAGAGATTTACAGAGGCGGTGGTGAGATTTTTCGAGAAAGAAGTTTACTACTCAAACCTTTCATCGGTAGGTATAAGAAGCTCCTAAGGAGGGCAGGCAGGGAGATAGTTGAGAATCTGAGACTCTCGGAGGAAACTATGGCTAAACTGGAAAAGCCGATTATCCCTCCCGACCAGTACATAAAAGGCGCTAGCAAAAACTGGGATAAATTGTTGTCAAAGGTGGGAACCTCGTCCAAAGATGAAGATGAACAAGCTGACAATTGACGATGTCCACCTGAGCGGGAGGAAGACAGATGACCAAAGGACATGGCATCCTCAGAAATCGTAAGTGTAGAGAGCTATTTGAACGCATAAACAAGGCACGCAGATGCAAAACGTGCCGTGATGAGCGCAGCGATTTTGAGATTGAGGACAAGAAAGGACACACGTGGTACAGTAACCTTCTTCCAGGTTTCTCATCGTCCAGGGTGAGAATACCAATAGACCTCTTAATTGTTGCTGAGGCAATTGGTGGCAGCAGAGAAGAGGACTTCCAACCTCAAAGGTCATTGGACAGTAACATAAGATACCTCTCAGACCATTACGTGTGTAACCGGCTTGATAACTTCCATCAGCAACAGATGAGAGAACTTCTCGACTGCCTGAGCAACAGGAACATAACTTGGGTTTTCACTGACCTCATCAAGTGTTTTGTCTGGACCGGAGCCAAAGACAATGTCAAAACCGCCATTGAACACTGTGGCAAGTATCTAGATGAGCAGATAAGCCTGCTGAGGCCCAGGAAAGTGTTGGCGCTCGGCAAGAGAGTGGCTCGAGAGTACTTCGAACTGAAGAAGACGGACCTGCAGCATGGCAAGGTCGTTCCTTCCCGACGGGCAGAGATAGCTGCGCTACCTGTGGTCTGGTCATACTTCCCGAGCAGGAATACCGCAGACTTGTGGGTTAAGAATGGAGAGTGGAGACCTATTATCCGACAGGTGTTCAAGCCGGCTTAGGTCTCTCCACAATCATAACCATCGTTTGTAGGAATGAATATGAACAAGCTTACAATAGACGATGTAGAACTCAAGGGCAAGAGGCTCTTAATGCGAGTGGACTTCAACGTTCCACTCGAGAAGGGCGAGGTCGCTGACGACACCCGCATACGTGCCAGTCTTCCCTCGATTAAAAAGATCATCGATTCCAGCGGCAAGGCGATTCTGATGTCCCATCTGGGTCGCCCCAAAGGGAAGGTGGTTCCGGAGATGAGCCTCTCCCCAGTCGCCAGAAGGTTAGAACGACTTCTGGGCAAGCCGGTGAAGTTCATTGCCGAATGTATCGGTCCCGAGGTCGAAAGCGAGGTCTCAAGTTTGAAGACAGGGGAGGTCTTACTCTTGGAAAACCTGCGCTTTCATCCGGAAGAGGAGAAAAACGAGCCTGGATTCGCCAAGAAATTGGCTTCCTTAGGCGACCTCTACGTTAACGACGCCTTCGGAACCTCCCACCGGGCGCACGCCTCCACCAAGGGGATCACCAAATATCTGAAACCCGCTGTCGCCGGCTACCTGATGCAAAAGGAAATCGACTATCTCGGCAACGCTGTCACATCTCCGAAAAGACCCTTCGTGGCCATCCTGGGCGGAGCGAAGATTTCCGGCAAGATAGATGTCATCGAAAACCTGCTCCCCAAAGTTGATGCCCTTTTGATCGGCGGGGGAATGATGTTCACATTCCTCAAAGCTCAGGGATTTGAGATCGGCGAATCCCTCTTGGAGGAAGACCGTCTGGAGATGGCGGCGGCGCTTCTGCGGCGGGTAGAGTCAGAGAAGCTGCAGTTTCTCCTCCCAGTGGATTGTGTCATTGCTAAGGATGTCAGCAAGGAGGCTGAAAGTAGAACCATTTCGGTAAAGGAGATCCCCCCCGGCTGGAAGGGTCTGGACATCGGTCCTGAAACCGTAAAGATATTCAAAGAGAAAATCGACCCGGCAATGACCATCGTCTGGAACGGCCCCATGGGGGTCTTCGAGGTGGACAAATTCGCACAGGGCACTCACGAGATTGCCAGGTTACTGGCCGATGCCACCTCCCGCGGCGCCACTACCATAATCGGAGGCGGTGATTCCGTCTCGGCAATCGCCAGGGCTGGCCTTTCCGACAAGATGTCACACATCTCGACTGGCGGTGGAGCCTCCCTGGAGTTTCTGGAGGGAAAAACACTGCCGGCCCTTGCGGCTTTAACCGATAAGTGAACGAGGTAGGTATGCGCCGAAAAGTAGTCGCCGGCAACTGGAAGATGAACATGACCGACCCCGAAGCGGTCGAGCTTGTCAAACAGCTGAAGGAGAGCTTGAGATCTTTTAATGAGGTGGAACTGGTGGTCTGCCCACCGTTCACCTCTCTTTATTCCACATCCAAGATGCTCACCGATTCCAACATCGGCCTCGGTGCTCAAAACCTCTTCTGGGAGAGCTCCGGCGCATACACTGGAGAGGTCTCGGCGGAGATGTTGCTTTCGGTGGGATGCAAATACGTGATTATTGGACATTCCGAGAGGCGCCAGTATTTCGGCGAGGACAATCAGTCTGTGAATAGAAAGGTTAAGAGCGCAATTGCGGGGGGATTGACGCCGATTGTGTGCGTCGGGGAAAGATTGGAACAGAGGGAGGCAGGGAAAACCGAAGCTGTGGTGGAAGACCATATTCGCGGAGCCTTTGAGGGATTGTCGGGTGAGCAGCTCCGGAAACTGATAGTCGCCTACGAGCCGGTGTGGGCAATCGGCACCGGAAAGACTGCAACCCCGGAGCAAGCCAACGAGGTACACCTTTTCATCCGGGAACTCATAAAGGAACTCTACGATGCCGATTTATCCTCGCGGACGAGGATTCTCTACGGGGGCTCGGTGAAACCCGAGAACGTCAGGAGCTTGATTGAGCAACCGGAGCTGGACGGATTTCTGGTGGGGGGCGCAAGTCTGAAAGCCGAATCCTTCGCCGCAATTGCCCGGGAGGTGGAGAATTCTACGACCTGAACAAAAGTAGTCTTCCGGCGAAGGTCTCCAAAAAAGGCTTGACTTAGGATATAAACGTAGTAGATTCTGATTTGAAGTGCTAAGTTAGAGAGGAGTGGAGGAGTCTTGTACGCTTTATTGATTATAGTTCATGTTCTGGTCTGTATAGCGTTGGTGATTGTGGTTCTGCTGCAGTCCGCCAAGGGGGAGGGTCTGGCCGGTGCTTTTGGAGGTGGTGGCGGACTCACTGGAGCGGTCTTCGGCGGTCGGGGGGCGGCCAGTTTCCTCTCCAAGGCCACGGCCTATTTTGCGATCGCCTTTATGTTAAGTTGCGTGAGCCTCTCTCTGGTGAGCCCGGTTGGTGGCACAGGTGGCCAGGAATCTGCAATCTTAAAGGAGATGCAGAGCACTCCCCGGGGACTTGATGAACTGCCCCTGAGACCCGACGTTGCCGAGCAATCGGAGGCGGTTTTCCCACCGCCGGCAGATACCACTAAGTAGTTAAAAACAACCTTATTGCGGAAGTGGTGGAACTGGTAGACACGCTGTCTTGAGGGGGCAGTGCCGTAAGGCGTGGGGGTTCAAATCCCCCCTTCCGCAGTTTTGTAGTTTAGTAAGTAGGCAGAACTGATACGAGTAGGGAGGATCCTGGTGATCCTCCCTTGAAGTTTAACGGACTAAGCGAGCCCCTGCCTTTAGTCTCCTGTGAGTGCTACTTCACCAGCATCATCCTCCTGGTCTCAGTGAAATCGCCGGCAGTCAGCTTGTAGAAGTATAAACCGGAGGAGACCGATGAAGCATCCCAGATGATAGACCTGTATCCCGCCTGCTGCTTTTCGTCCACCAGACACGCCACCCTTTGGCCGAGGAGGTTGTAAATCTCCAACTTCACTTCAGTGGCTACAGGCAACTGATAGTTGATAACCGTGCTGGCGTTGAAGGGATTAGGATAGTTGCGAGCGAGGAAGTAGCTTCCGGGTAAATACGTTTGGGGAGAATTATCTACACCCGTCGTGATTGAAAGATTTATCAGTACTGAGACATTGTCGGAATGAGAATTAGCCACGGCCAGGTCATTGTCGCCATCGCCATCGAGGTCAACCGCGAAAACTGAATAAGGACCATCCCCGGCCCCGTAATTAACCGCCGCCTGAAATGTCCCGTCACCGTTGTTCAGAAGGACGGAGACATTGTCGGAATTAAGATTAGCCACGGCCAGGTCGTTGTCGCCATCGCCATCGAGGTCAACCGCGAAAACTGAATAAGGATAATCCCCGGCGCCGTAATTAACCGCCGCCTGAAATGTCCCGTCTCCGTTATTCAGAAGGACTGAGACATTGTCGGAATAACTATTGGCCACGGCCAGGTCATTGTCGCCATCGCCATCGAGGTCAACCGCGAAAACTGAATTAGGACCATTCCCGGCCTCGTAATTAACCGCCGCCTGAAATGTCCCGTCATCGTTATTCAGAAGGACGGAGACATTGTCGGAGCGAGAATTAGCCACCGCCAGGTCATTGTCGCCATCGCCATCGAGGTCAACCGCGAAAACTGACCGAGGATAATGCCCGGCCCCGTAATTAACCGCCGCCTGAAATGTCCCGTCATCGTTATTCAGAAGGACGGAGACATTGTCGGAGACAAGATTAGCCACGGCCAGGTCATTGTCGCCATCGTCATCGAGGTCAACCGCGAAAACTGAATGAGGACTATCCCCGGCCCCGTAATTAACCGCCTCCTGAAATGTCCCGTCGCCGTTATTCAGAAGGACTGAGACATTGTCGGAATCCCAATTAGCCGCGGCCAGGTCATGGTCGCCTTCGCCATCCAGATCTACCGCGAAAACTGAAGAAGGCCAACCCCCGGTCCCGTAATTAACCGGCGCCTGAAATGTCTCGTCTCCGTTATTCAGAAGGACTGAGACATTGCCTGAGCCACCATTAGCCACGGCCAGGTCATTGTCGCCATCGCCATCGAGGTCAA